>NZ_JATAAF010000001.1 GCF_030341905.1 Porticoccus sp. W117
CATTATTGAGGTTACCGCTATACACCTCGTAGTCGTTGCTGCCAAATTCCACCGCACTGGCACTGCCAGCAAAAAAAGTGGTTGCCAGCAACCCCAAGCCAATAGCGCGTTTGATCCCCATCATGATCGTTTCCCGATTGTGTTATTTAATTCCACTTGCGTTTCTTTTTATTCATTACTTTCTCTGAAAAATCTATATTTCAAAGAAAGCTAATTTGAGAACCTAATTCTCTCTCAGCATTACGTAATATGGCGCCGGAGCATTACCATATGTAGGCAATGCGGAACATTCTGGTGCATCAGTGTAATAGACAATTGCTGGCGATTTAGTGACAACGGCAGTTTGTATCAACGAATACCAATTTTTACACTGCTCAGCGCTAACTTCTTTCCATTCTTCATTCAAGTTACAAATGGTAGTCCATTGATTCATCCACGAGCCTAAAACAACTACCTCACCGGTTCTGTACACGAACACATGCTTAATCTTACCGTTGCACCATTGCGGTTCTGCTTGTAGCACGGTGGGTGAAAGAAACATAACTGCTGTAAAAATCCCTACTAATCGCTTTAACATTTTCAATTCCTTATCTCTATTACTGAGTGTTAAGTAATGTCTGCTTTTATCAGATGTCATCGCCGTGTAATAGCTGATGAATGATTGAATCCGAGATACCTGGTATTTTTGAATCCAGCACAGCTTTGGCAGCTGAGCACTGGTCAACCACAGTAGATTCCGAACCACCATTAGAAATTACCTGTTCAACACAAGCCTTAAAATCATCAATCGCTTGTTGCTCAGGAGATTTGACTTCATTCGCAAATGCCAAGACAGGAAAAAAGGCGACCACAGCGCTCATTTTCAAAACTTTTAACATTGTCTATACCTTGATTAAATTTATTAGAAATAAAGAGTATTCTGATTGCGACACTATTCTTGAGCTATCCAGATGCGGTCTGTCTTTAGGTAACCCCCAAGGTTATTTCGCATCTGTATGCGAATCTTGCGCTTAGTCGCTTGCGCAGACAGTGCTGTCGAATAAAAAAGTTTGGCGAATTCTGGGTTGTCCGACATTTGTATCGCAGTGGCATAGAGCCCATTTCCGGCCAATGTGAAACCGGCTGTATTTGCATCTTGGTCAGACTCAAAAGGAGTATCAAAATAGAGAAGTATTAGACCGCCGGAATTGATATATAGGTCTTTCACATATCCGTTATATGAACAGTAGCCGCCACTGGACGAATGGCAGGTTGGCTTATCTGCTAAGGCAGTGTTTGAGTAAAAAGCAAAAGATGCGCAAACGCATAGAAAGAATTGTGAAACGGTCTTCATTGACTCTCCCTCGTTCCTACTGGTCATAAACTATTATTGAGATTGAAAATTCAATGACAGCCTATTGATTTGGCAGCCGCTAGAATCTGCATCGAAGTTGAACGAGATTTCACGACCTGTAGTAGCTGCCGTTAGGGCTACACTTAGCATGTTGTTCAGTCCTTCTTGAGTAACACCATTTTCACCTACGGCTATGTAATAGTACTTAGGGCTACTGTTATTTTGGCAAGCAGCCGAATCATTTTCGAGTGTCAGCACGACACGTCCATCTGCCAGAGGGTAGATAGTTCTGATTTTTGAATTATGCCAAGTGGGCGTGGCTGCAATGGCGGTTATGGATAGCATTACGATTGCCAGCACAGCAGATACTTTCCAATATTTCATTCCTTAAAATCTCTTCATCTAATTTTTGAGTTGATTGCTTAGTCAATGATTTCCAAGTAGCGGACTTTGCAAAATGCGTCGTCACCATTGCCGCGAGGAATATATCGAATATTGACCTTTTTGCCTGACGACTTTGCGGCAAGCGCAATAGAGAACACTTCTTTGGTGTAAGTCCACAACTCGCAATTCACCGAGGGAATATCCGGGTTGGGACCAACGCGGTTTTGGCCATTGATTTGTAGATAGACCACTGTAGAGCCATCCGAAGTTTCATAGGCTCTTACTTTGGTGATAACACCGGCGTTTACGATGCCATCAGCTGCCTGAGATAGCGCAGGAATCAGAAGGAGGCAAATAGCGATAAATTTAATGGTATTCATTTGATACTGATAATCCCCACGGTCGGGTAGTCATCACCTTGAGTCCAATATCGAATCCATATGTTTTGCTTGGCCATCTTTGCTGCCAGCACGGTGCTGTAGATTGCTTCGGCGTTGGCATTGCCAACGTGACCGATTTCCAGCCAACCCGTTACGCCCTCTATCTTCATCAGCATTAGACCGCCGCTGTTGATGTACACCTCTGTGATTTCAACGTCAGAGACATCGACTTTGTCAGCCAAGCAAACGAGCGACAAAGCCATTGCCAAGAAAAAGGCTATTAGTCTGGGAAGCAAGGTCTTGGAAATCATTTCGGTTCCTTGAAATTAAAAATATTATTAGTCGAGCCTTTAATGGCGAATATACATACCGCCGGCACCCGTCAGAGTGCTGAACGAGCCGCCGTGCCAACCTACATCGGTGCAAGAATGGGCATAGGCTTGTATTTTCTTGCCTGCCGTGAATGCTGTGAGAGCCATGGAATAAAGCTGTTCATACTGTGGATGATCAAAAGCAACCCATAAGTAGCCATCACGCCCGCAATCTGCAGGGTCACCCAGATCGCCAAAGATCATAAAACCCTGAGCGCGGATCACTTCGATGTTTTCGATAGTCCCTTTGCTGTCTGAGGCGCTGTAGTGTGTCCAGCCGCCGGCCAGCACAGCAAACGACACGAGAGTCAGTAGTACAGCCAGAATTCCTTTTTTCATAGAAGCTTCTCTTTAAAGTCGGGTTATTGTTCTTGATCAATCGACAGCTAAATTCGGGCCAAAGTACCAACCTGTTAACTGCCGCCAAGCTGGGTGGCTTTCAGGTGTGCAGTCTTTGCCATCATTAAACCAGAAACGAACCTGTTTCTTTGTAGATTGAGCGGTAAGCAACATTGAATAGATCGCCTTACAGCTCTCTGGTGGTATGCCATTGTCTTCCGTTTGCACACTACACAGCACCGGCCAAGCGAAGTGATCGCCAAATTTTTCAAGAAAGACACGCCCATCTTGGGGATCAATAGTCACCCCCTGCACTGTCCCTTTGCAGGAATATTTATTAGCATCGGCCATGGCAGCTGTAGGGAATACGATAAAGATTGTGAACAGCAGTCGCTTTAGCAATATCATCATGATTTTATTGGCAAAAAAAGTTATATAACATTGATCATCGCTTTGCAGACAAAGCGACAAGCCACGATTGATACACGACAACCAAATTGACTGCCAAGGGCAGTAACTGAGGATTTTTGGGGGAAAACTTAATGGATGTATGCCACGAGCTGGGGCGTTATATTTCAGCTGCCAGCTCTGTAAAGTTCCAATTTAACCGTTGCCCTATTTGGTGTGTTTGTATCCTTACGCCCCATCTATGGGACATTTGCGCGGTATAAAATCACAGCTACTTTCCAATATCAAGAGGTTCATTAACAAAAAATGCAGGCTCGGTGTAAATCGTCTTGAGTATTTTCAGAAGGCAAGCTGGGAAAGGATAAATTTAAGTAATTAACCACCTGCTGGAGGTCAGTTAACCGGCGCCGAACGATAATCACTGCGCCGCTGTTTCCGCTGGTATTTATCCACTGCTTTTTCATGTTCCGCCAGCGTGGCGGAAAAGTAGTGGCTGCCATCACCCTTGGCGACAAAGTACAGCGCTTCCCCTTCTGCCGGGTGCAGAGCGGCGTAGATGGCGTCAGCGCCGGGGTTGGCGATGGGGGTTGGTGGCAGGCCTTTAATCACGTAGGTGTTGTAGGCGGTTTTTTCACGCAAGTGAGAGCGAGTCAGGTTGCCCTGGTAGCGATCGCCAAGGCCGTATATAACCGTTGGATCAGTTTGCAGGCGCATGCCTTTTTGCAGGCGGCGCACAAATACGCCGGCGATTTGCGGACGCTCCCAGTCGACGCCGGTTTCTTTTTCGATTATGGACGCCATAATCAGCGCTTCGTAGGGTGTTTGGTATGGCAAGCCAACATCCCGCTGCTGCCACAATTTTTCCAGCGTTTCTTTCATGGCCTGGTGAGATTGCTGCAAAATCTGCTCTATGGAGTCGCCACGCTGGTAGCGGTAGCTGTCCGGGAACAGCCAGCCTTCAGGGTTGCCGTTAATAAACGCCAAAAGCTCACTATCGCTCAACTCACTGCTTAAATGAGGTTGCTGACGTAGCCGTTGCAGCCATTGTTTAACGGTCAGCCCTTCCGGCAGTGTTACTTGGTGATAAACCACTTGGCCGCTGTTGAGTTGTTGCAACAGCTGTGTGGGTGTAACTCCCGGTTGCAGGCGGTAATCCCCTGCCTGAATATCCGTGAGCCCTGACAGTCGCGCGTAAACCCGCACACCTGCCAATTGTGGCTTGCCACCAAATAGGGCATTTTCTGCTTCCAGCTTTTGCAACACTCGCGTCAGGTTACTGCCGGATTCCACACGCAGTTCTACCGACTGTTGTAATGGCAGTGGCTGCTGCACATAGCGCTGCAACCACCAGTAGCTCGCCAGTGACAGCATTACCACCAACAGAGCAAGAACAATAAAACAACGCTTTAGCAGCGAAAACATGCGTACTGTTCTCCCAGAGTCCGGCGCAATTGTTGCCCTTGGGTGTTTTCTTGGTAATCCACCAGCTGATTCACTGAGGCCACCGAGCGTATGCCCTGCACGGAGTTGCAAAGAATCATCTCGCTGGCTTTCGCCAGTTCATCCTTGTGCATATCTCTCTCGACAACATCTATTCCCAGTGCGGGGCAGAGCTGATCCATAATCACCCGGCGCATGACTCCGGCAACGCCGCAGCGATGCAATTTCGGTGTTACCCACGCGCCCCGTAACCAGACAAACAGGTTACTGGCCACCGCCTCCACTGGCCGCCCCTGGGTATCCAGCAGAATACCTTCGTGCCAATCGCTACTCTCACCACTGCCACTCCACTCCTGGCGGGCAATGATCTGGTCGAGACGGTTAAGGTGTTTGATGCCGGCCAAGGGCGGATTGTTGGGCAGGCGGTGCTGACACAGGCGCAAACGAAGTTCCTGGCTTGTCTGCACAGCCAAAGGATGCCACTGCAACACAATATTGGGAGTCAGTGGTTCCGGCATCTGGTAACCACGGCCACCGCAGCCGGCAGTCACCAGAATTTTTATTATCCCGGCCTCTGGGTGTTTTTTAAGAAAAGTTGCCAGCTGTTTTTCAAGCGCATCCTGCTCCACAGGAATCCCTAGCACCTGCGCACCAATGTGCAGGCGCTCCAAATGATAGTGCAGCAGCGGCGCCGCGCCGTCACACACTCGCATGGTTTCAAACAAGCCGTGGCCATAAGCCAGGCCGCGGTCGCTGGTTTCCAGTTGAGAAGACGGCTCGCCGTTGATCCAGCAGGTCGGTTGTTCAGTCATTGCTTATCCCTATTATTGCTGCTTCACGGGAGACCATGTTACTCAAGGCTCCGCGACTTTCAATTACCGAAAGAACCAAATATTTACCATCGCGAGCAAAGACTGCGATCCAGTGTCTTTGCCTTGCGAGTCGTATACTTAAAAGTCACTAGATTGGTTGTACGCTCCGCTCAGCCCAAGGGCTGCCCAAATCAAAAATTTGTCGCTACGCTCGCAATGACGGGGTTGGGTCGAAAAAATCTGACAGCTGCCGGGCGATGGATTGTTCGGCACCTTCCATATGCAGATGATGACCGCCATCCAATACCACTTTTTGACAGCTTTTGATCTGTTGCCAATAACTGGCAAACAGGCGCTCCTTGATATCCAGTTGTTCGTTACCCAGAAACAACATCACTGGGGCTTTTACCTGATGGATAAAAGCGCGCAATTGACCATCACTGTACTTTACATCCGAGGCCGCTTGCAGGCGTGGATCGGCGATCCAGTAGTAACCTTCTTCATCTTGCCCCAAACCGCGCTCGGCAAACAGCTCGGCGGCTTGTTGGGTTAGCGGGAAGCTGCCTTTCATGCGTACTGTCAGTGCGTCTTGCTCTGTTGAGTATCGGCGGCGGCGATAATCCCGATATTTATAGCGATCGGCAATGGCTTGCGCCAGCTGCAGCGGAGCCTCTGCTTCGGCAATAGGCAATGGCACCAAGCCATCGATCAGGGCCAGCTTGCTTACCTTTTCCGCTGCGCTGGCAGACAGCAACACCGCAATCATGGCGCCTCGGGAATGGCCAAGTAGATGAAAACGTTGCCAGCCCATCTGCTGTGCTACCTCAAGGATTTCCCACACATCCTGCCACAGGTTGTAGCCGGAATCGGCGGAACGCCCCTGGCTGTGGCCGTGACCTGCCAGGTCGAGAGAGAGTATGTTCGCTTTGGGTAACAGCTGCGCCAGGGGCTGAAAGGAGTTGGCGTTATCCAGCCAGCCATGCAGTGCGATCACCGGCTGGCCACTGCCTTCGGTTGCTGGCCAATAACGAGCCGCCAGCGTGCGGCCTGCTACGGTAAATTGCTTTTCTTCAACGGTTCGATTCAAGGTCTCTTCAGCCAATCCAGTGTGGCGCCACCTCGGCAAAGGCCTAGTAAGTCCAGGCAAGCCAGGCAACTGGTGGACATTTGATAAGCCAAATCGTTGCGATCGGTAAGGCGGTTGATCCACTCCCCCACCAATGGCTGATGAGTCACCAGCAGAATCTGTTGGCAGGAAGACTGTTCGATAAGCGCCTCCAGCTCATGAATATTCCCTTCGGGCAGTAACGGCTTGATGATTTCGGGGGCTAGGCTGGTACCAAGCGCCTCACAGGCAATATCTGCGGTTTGCCGGGCACGCAGTTTGGGGCTGCAGTAGATGGAATCCACGCCAGCCATGGCATCGCGTGCCTGTC
Organism: Porticoccus sp. W117; assembly: GCF_030341905.1. Classification (GTDB taxonomy): domain Bacteria; phylum Pseudomonadota; class Gammaproteobacteria; order Pseudomonadales; family Porticoccaceae; genus SCSIO-12696. The sequence goes on from NZ_JATAAF010000001.1 coordinate 6,904, forward strand.
CGATAACCTGCCGGGTTTGGCTAATGCCCAGCGGCGTCAGAGGGCGCTCGCCCTCTGTAGTTATATCGTAGGCAGCATCACCATGGCGCAGCAGATAGAGTTTCATCACCGTTTCTCGGTACTTCCCTCCTGATTAGAGCCCTGTTGTTCGGAACCTTCTTGCTCAGGACTTTGTTGTTCAGGGCTTGGCTTTGCAGGTTTGTCTTCTGTAAAAGAAGGCACATCTCCGGCGGCAGCAACGGGCTCGTCGTCCAGTTCCACTTCCGCTTCGCCTCCCTCATAAGTCGGCTCCGGGTCTGCTGGTGCAGGCTCAGGCTGACTCTGTGGCTCAGGCTTGCTTTCAACCTCTGGCGCTTGGTAAGGCTCGGTGGGTTCTACGGTGGGCCACTCGTTGAATGGAAAGGGCTTTTCCTCACTGTTAAAGGTGACAAACAGCAGGCACTGATGAACCCACTTGCTGAGGCCTTGGCCAAAATTGCGCAGGTTGTCGTTGTCATGACCAGCAATCAGCACCAGCAAAAACTGGAGTATCACTACTACTCCAAGAATAATACGGGCAATCCATAGACAGATAAATGCAAACAGCATAAACACCAGACGCAGCCACACATTGACGTTCAGCAGATTGGTCTGCCACTGGTTTTGGTTTTCGTTACTCATGGTTTACTCCAATAGTTGTTCCGTCATCCCCGCGCAGGCGGGAATCCATAAACCGCCATATTTCAATGCTTCAGCGCCATAGCCAATATGGATCCCCGCCTGCGCGGGGATGACGTACTTTTTATAGGCCACGTTACGGCAGCGCAGAAAATTCCACATCGTTGGCCTGTTCGGCCAGCATCATATTGCCCATCAATTGTCTGATATCGCCACCATTAAACATGCACTCGTACATGGCGTTGGCGAGGGGCATGTAAATACCCAATTCATCCGACTTTTCCTTAACCAGGCGAGTGGTATTAACCCCTTCCGCCACCTGGCCAATGTCTTCAATGGCTTGCTCCAGGGATTTGCCTTTGCCCAACGCGTAGCCCACCTGATAGTTGCGGCTCAACGGCGAGGTGCAGGTAACAAACAGATCCCCCACCCCACTGAGTCCCAAAAAGGTCATGGGGTTGGCACCCAGCTGCACCGCAAAGCGGCTCATTTCCGCCAGGCTGCGGGTAATCAGAACGCTGGTGGTGTTCTGACCTACTTCAAGGGCCGCCGCCAGGCCTGCCGCCAAGGCATAAATATTTTTCAGGGCACCACCCAACTCAACGCCAAAGCGATCGGCATTGGCGTAGACGCGGAAATAACGGGAGCCCAACAGCTGCTGCACTACCTCACAGAGCTCGTTGTCATCACTGGCAATGACGGTAGCGGTAATTTCCTGGGCAACGATTTCCTTGGCCAGGTTGGGGCCGCTGATCACGCCGATGCGTTCGGTGGGCAGCTCCTCCTCCAATGTCTGACTCATCAGCTCAAAGCTGTTGGCTTCTATGCCTTTGGTGGTACTGACCGCCATGGTTTGAGCATTCATATAAGGTGCCGCCATGGCGGCTACCTGACGAAATGCCTTGCTGGGAATGGAAAAGAACACCACATCGCTGTCTTTGAGGGCGTGCGCCAGATCGGTGGTGACTTGCAGGCCGTCGTGTAGCCTGTATCCGGGCAGGTAGCGGCTGTTTTCGCGCTTTTCACGGCTCGCCTTGGCGTTTTCCTCATCCCGCATCCACTGGGTAACATTGACGTTGTTGCAGGCAATCATGTTGGCCACTGCGGTGCCAAAACTGCCTCCCCCCAACACGGTGACCTTATGGTTGTTGTTATCTGTCATAGAGTGTGACTCTGAGCGTCTGGTAATGGTAAAAGAGCCCGATTATAGGGGGTAAGTGGGGCCATCGCCATGACCCTGTTGGGTCAAACAGTAATGGACCACTTGGGAGACGATATCGCAGAAATGGGCTTTTTAGAGGGAGATCGCCGCAGTCGCTACGCTCCTTCGCGGTGACAGGCTGCTAATCCAGTGGCTTGCGAAAGCGCAGCACAAAACGATCGGTTTTGCCCCGTATACGTGGGTCAAACACGTTGATGGTGCGGTCATCTTCTGGGTTGGTAAGCAGGTCTGTGGTAGCTTCCAGCACGAAGCCAGCAGCCATCACTTCTTCGATGACCATGGTTTCATCCACCCGATGCAAAGTTTGCACATCCCGGTCGCCACTGCCCATTTCGGCGTGGTGATCCCACAGGGCAAACACTCCTCCCGGCTTCAGGGAAGCGTAAATCGCCCGGTTCATCTTGTGGCGATCCGCTTTCATCCAGTAGCTGTCGTGGTAAAACAGACCCAGCAACACGGCATCGAGCTTGCCCACCGGGAAGCCCGGCTCCTCCAACTCCCGATCCAGACGCACCACATTATCCAGATCGCGACCATTAAGGCGCTTGTCCATGGCCTTGCTGGCAAAGCGTCCCAGGGCAATGGAGTTGTTTTGTGCGTAAACCGTGGCATCCGGCCCCAGATAGCGAGACAAAATCTCCGCGTAGTAGCCCCGCCCGGACATCATGTCCGCCACCTGCATACCCGGTTTAATGCCATAAAACGCCAACAATTGCGCCGGTTTGCGATTGCCATCAGCGGCTTTGTCTTCTGCGGGGCGGCTGGGGTGTTGCAACGCCGCCTGTAACGCCTGATTGTCTGCCACCGTCAACGTCAACTCTTCGGCCAGCACAGACTGTTCAATTAACGCAGACAGGGCTACCAGCAGAGATAAAATAGTCTCCTTCACAAAACCTCCAAAAAGTATTAACTAATGGCTACAAGCCTCTGTTTTTCTTTATTAAGTCATAGGCAGCCTGAATTTCCTTGGCCTGTTCCGTAGCCACTTTAAGCATATCCTCCGGCACCCCCTGCCCCATCAATTTATCCGGGTGATACTGGCTCATCAGTTTGCGATAGGCACGTTTCAATTCCTGATCCGTGCAGCTACTTTCGACCCCCAGTGCTTTGTAGGCCTCATCAAGAGCAGACGGCGACGCCGCGCCACCACCACCGGAAAAGTGAGATTGATTGAGGGTCATTTCCAGCAACTGCCGGAACTGCGCTTCGCTGTAACCCAAGTGAGAACCGATAAAACGCAACAGTGCTTCTTCGGCACTGTCCATCACCCCGTCGGCCATGGCCATCACAATCAGGTAAACCAGCAGCACCTGCGGCAGGTTACGGGTCTGCCCACAGGCGGCCATAAACTCCTGTAACGTCTGTTCGATATGAAAATCCGCTGCCGACCCCTGTTTGAACCACTCAATGGCCTGCTGACGATGCTCTGCCGACATGCCCAACTGACGAATAAAGTTTTCGGTGTGATCCACCTCAGCCTGGGAAATATGGCCATCCGCCTTTGCCAGCTTGCCCTTCAGCAGAAACACAGTGCGCAAAAACACCGCCTGACGATTGCCCTGGGTGAAGGGGTTAAAACCGCCACTGCCGTAGTTCTGAAAACGCTCAAAGCTACCGGCAAACAGGAAACCGAGGATCGCTCCAGGGATATTGAAAAGTAAAAATCCGATTACAGCGCCAATAATTTTAATCAAAACAAGTCCTGACAGGCTAAACTTTGGGGGCGAGCATCATAACATTGCCATTGACCATGGGGAGTCACAATGAAATTTCATCTACTATTACTGGCTTTTGCTGTTGCGCTGCCTACTGCCAGTTATGCAGCCAAAGAAAATTTTGAACGCACCAAACCACACGTCAACAAAGAGCAAAAGGATCACGAAGGCAAAGCCGCCAAGGGCAAAAAGAAGCCCAAAGAAATTGTGGTGGTCGGCGCTGAAGGCAAAGAGGTAGAGGTATCACCAAAGGCCGCTGAAGCACTGCGCAAAGCCCGCGAAAAGAAAGACAGCAAACACACCCAGGAGAAAAAAGGTAAGGCCAAGGGAAAAGGCAAAAACAAATAGGCAGTCTATTTACTTTGCGGCTCTCTCAGCCACCATAAATAAATGGCGGCGCTGATCCCAGCGCTGCCAAATATCATACACATCACCACAATCTGGTAACGGGCGGCGATTAACGGCGAAACCCCGCTGAGAATTTGCCCGGTCATCATGCCTGGCAACGACACCAGCCCCACCGCCAGCAAAGAATTGATCTGCGGCAACATCGCCGCCCCAAAACCCTGATTGCGAGAGGACACATACCCCTGCCCTCGCTCCAACTCCGAGCCAAAACGCTCCGCCGCCAAGCTCACCGCATTCAGGCAATTGGCATACACCATCCCCGCCATGGGTATCAGAGTATGAGGATTGTGCCAATTGCTGCCGCCACTGAAAAGCGCAATCACCAGCGCCAGATTGAGACTGCCACCAACACCAATCCCCAACAGCGCACCCTGCCAGTGGTGTGCCTGCTTGTGAGGCACCGGGCGCAAGGCAATGGCCGCGGAAATGGTGATCATCAAGGCAAGAATACCCAGTGACAGGGAATGTGAATCCTGGGCAAAGATGTACTGCAGCGCGTAACCCACCAACAGCAACTGCAGCAGCATGCGGGCAGCGGCCCAGGCTACCTGGCGGCTGTTGGCCAGCCAGCGAGCGGCGATAATGGCGACAACAACAACCGGAATCAGGGCAACCGCCAGATCCAGCAGGCTGAGCGCGCGCAGGGATTGTTCCATCAGGATTTTTTGGCGTTGGCCTTGGCCGCCTGACGGGCCTCAAAAGCAGCCATCTGTTCCGCGGTGGCAGGCGTCTGGTATTTGTCCTTCCACTCGCTGTAGGGCATACCGTAGACCACTTGCCGGGCACTGTCGTAATCCACCGTTTCGCCGCGTTCCTCAGCGGCAGCCATGTACCACTTGGCCAGGCAGTTGCGGCAGAAATCCGCCAACACCATCAATTCAATGTTTTGCACCTCTTTGTGATCGTCCAGGTGCTTCAACAAACGGCGAAAGGTCGCCGCCTCAATCTCGGTTTGGGTTTGTGTATCCATGTAGTTTTAATACTTTTGTGAGGATAATAAGTCGCTCACTTTATCACACCATCTACGACGCATCTCCTGATGGCAAAGCCTTTCTGGTTGCTGTGGTAGCTGTTGTTGTTGCTGGATAACACGCAGCTCTTCATCCGCTTCAAGCTGCACAACGGCCCCTTCGCCAAGAAACAGCTTTTCGGCGGAATACTTCAATTCCAGCACACAAGTACCCGCCAAAACCCGTAATTCAATCATCCGGCCCATCATCACAGCTTCAACGCTGGCTCAGCAGTTTTTTCTGTTGGCCATCAACCCAACCATTAGCCACAATTTCGATACGACGGTTGAGTTTGCGGCCGCTGATACTGTTATTGTCGGCAATGGGTACTGACTCACCGCGGCCATCCACTTCCAGCACACCCATCGGTACGCCAAAGTCTGCCAACTTGTCCGCCACTGCATTGGCACGGCGCAGGCTCAACAGCAGATTGCTCTTTTCTGAGCCCTCCCCGTCGGTATGGCCAACCACCACAATACGGCTGACCTGCTGCCAGCTGGCCACCTGATCCAACAGAGGTTGCAGTGAAGCATCCAGATTTTCCGGCAGCAACGCACCACTGAGGCCGGTTTGCAGGCGAAGTGAAAAGTGCGCTGGATAGAGTACGGGCTTATCGGCCTGCAAGTTAGCCAAATGACTAGACAGTTGAGCTTCGGGGGCGGTCTGTGTCAGTTGCGTACTGCCACAACCCATCAATACCAATGGCGCTATCAGGCTGGCTAGCCAAGCGGCCTTTTTCAGTGGGAGTGACATGACGCTTCCCCGATGGCTTCATCAGTGTCGATTCTATTGTCCGCCTGAAAAGGCTCAGCCAAAGGCTGTTGCAGCAGGTGTCGGCAGTCGATGCTATGACTGAACGGCACCAGTTGCTCGAACAGTTGTGGGTTGTTGTAGAACATTTCATCTGTGATGGGTACAAATTGTTTCATGGTTCATTCCTTATTCGGGGCATGCTTGTGTGATTGCCATTAAAGCTGAGGAAAATGAACCAGTGAACAACAGACTGTGGACAAATCGTGGAGTTGAAAAGAGTGCTTGGCGATTGTGATAGGATGGCCGCAAACAGGCTGATACAAAGTGTTAGGGATACCTATGAGCTACTCCATTGCCATTGTTGAAGACGATGCCGACCAGCGCCGCAACTATTGCGCCGCCATTGAAAACAAAGGGTTTGAAACCACCGCCTACGCCAATCGCAGCGACGCCCTGAAAGGTATTCAGGAGCGCCAGCCTGATTTGGCGGTACTGGATATTATTCTCGAAAGCGAAGTGGATGGCGGCTTTATGTTGTGCCGCGACTTGCTGGCGCAAAACCCGGATTTACCGATTATTTTTCTCACCGAGCGAGTGGATGAAATCGACAAAATTTCCGGCCTGCGTCTGGGCGCCTGGGATTATCAACCCAAGCCCATCAGCGCTACTTTTCTCGCCGAACGGGTCGCCTCCCTGCTGCGTTTGAAAGAAGTGCGCTCAGCCCCGGAAAGTCAGGGCAGCGCCAAAAACCTCGGCGACCTCAGCATTAACGAAAGCTCGATGCAGGCCGCCTGGCGTGGCGAGCGAGTAGATCTGACGCTCACCGAATTCCGCCTGCTGGCCCACTTGCTGCGTGTACCCGGTGAAGCGGTGACCTACGATAGCCTGATGAAGTCCACCATTCAGAGCTATGTGACCAGCAACACCATCAATACTCATATGCGCAATATCCGCAAAAAATTCCGCCAGCTGGACGATCAGTTTGACTGTATTAAAAACGAGTATGGGTTTGGGTATCGTTGGGCGAAGTGAAGAATCTGCTGACGCGGTAATGGAGTTGTTTTCTGTGACCGCCGCCAGCATGGATGCTGGCGACGAGCTTACATGGATGTATTCACAGCGTGTCACAGAAAATAACGCCGTTACCGCGTTACCACCATTGGAATTTCTGCTGTGAGCAAACTGCGCGGCCCACGTCTCAGTACCAAGCTGATTTTATTGGGCTTGGTACTACTGGTAATTCCCTACTTGGGAACCCAGACCTTGCGCGCCATGAAAAACTTTCTGGTAGGTGGTCAGCAGCAAGCGCAGTTAATGACAGCCCAAGGCATCGCCACCCTACTCTACGGCCGCGATGAACTGTTTAACGACACGCCACCTACCCTCGAAGGCTACGCCACCCTGCCCATTTATCCGTTGCAGTCAGATATTCGGCTGGATGCGGATGACGACGAATGGAGCACTCACGGCCTGACATTGAAATCGGAGCCTTACAGTAATTTTCATCTTGTACTGGGCGAACGGGACGGCAACCTTTACGGACTGCTGGAAGCAAACGACAGTACCTCTGTCAATCGCGATCCCAGCTACAACCGCCTCAACCATGCGGATCATGTACGCCTGTATTTCCGCGACCGGGAAGGAGTTGAGCAACGCGCCCAAATCGTCTGGGAAGGCAACGGCAAAACCACCACCTACTTTATGGACAACCAGTGGGTCAATGCCACCGATCGGGGGCTGCCGGACTATCGCATACAGGGTTTTATACGCCGCGGTGACAACGACTACCGACTGGAATTTCGCATCCCCCTGAACATGATCAGCGACGGTCACCTAGGGGTTGCGGTGGCGGATGCCTGGGAGGTAGAAGGCCGCAAGGAAATCAACACTTTGAGTGGCACCTTCGACACCATCGATGGCAACCCTTACAGCCCCATGGTACTGCGCTCGGCGCAGCTGCAGACCATTCTCGACAGCATCGCACAAACCTCATCCCGCATCTGGATTCTCGACAGCGAGTTGCGAGTACGCGCCAATAGCGGTGAACTCGCGGATGACAACCCCTACATGACCACGGACGACCTGCCCATAAGCGCTGGTAACCTGTGGGACAGCATTATCTCCCGCGCCACTGACCGCCTGATCGGCATTCCCAGAGGGGATATTGAAGACTACGACCCCAGCCTGACCAGCAGCCGCAGCGATAACATATTGGTGGACGCTCTCGATAACCGGGCAACTACCCACAACCGCGACTCACTGGATGAGAAAACCCGCATTATCAGCGCCGCTTCGCCCATCCGAAGCGAAGACAATCAGGTCATCGGTGTGGTGCTGCTGGAACAAAGCACCCACCAGGTGCTGCAGCAGCAGAGTAAATCTCTGGAAAGAGTGACAGAGCGCACCCTGCTCAGCCTGATCGCCATTGTCGTGGCCATGCTGTTGTTCGCCGCCCGCCTGGCCTGGCGCATTCGCCGCCTGGGGCGGGAAACCAATACCTCAATCGATGACTACGGGCGCCTGCAAGGCATCAGTATTTCCAAAGACCTGCGCGCTGGCGACGAAATTGGCGACCTGGCCCGCAACATCAACCTGGCGCTGGAAAAGCTCAACCAGCACCAGGGATTTCTCGCCAATATTCCCCGCACCCTGAGGCACGAGATCAACAACCCGCTGAACACCATCAGTACGTCACTGGACAATTTGGAGCGGGAACAACTTACCGATAAAGACAGTACCTATCTGGACAGTGCCCGCCGTGGCCTGATGCGCATCAGCGTGTTAATCGGCAAACTGGCGGACGCCGCCAACCTGGAAGAAGCGCTCAATGCCGAAGATATTTTTGAATTCGACCTGGCCGCCATGCTCAGTGCCTATGTGGAAAACCAGCAAAAGCTGAGCCCGGATCACAAGCTGTTGTTGAATATGGACAGCGACTCTGTGCCCTTCCAGGGCTCGGATATGCACATAGAACAACTGTTGGACAAACTGCTGGACAACGCCAGAGATTTTAGTGAAAAGGATGCCCCAATCACCATCAACCTGTTTGTTAATCGTGAGCTGTGCGAACTTCAGGTTATCAACCAGGGGCCAGCCATTGACGAAAAACAAATCCCCAACCTGTTCCAGATGATGCACTCAAAAAGGCGGGACAAAACACCGGGGCACTTTGGTTTAGGGCTGTATGTAGCCAGGGTAATTGCTGAACATCACGGCGGGTCAATTAAAGCGTTTAATTTGGAAGATGGCTCCGGGCCTTGTTTTAGTGTGCGTTTGCCGCTGGGATAAACTCATTGAAACACTTCTGGCAACACTCAGTAAAAAACCCAAGCAAAATTCCGACTCAAAAAAACCGCCTTCCAGGAAGGCGGTTTTTAATTGGGGGTCATTAAGTATTAGTCAAATACCTGACTTTCTACTAAATACTCATATTAACCCCTAGGAAGAAGAAACGACCGCGAGGGCCCGCTGGACGGGAAAGCGAGGCAAAGTGTGGATCTTTTGCAAACGCATTGTTAACGCCCCCAAACACCTGAATTGTGTTATTAAAGTCATATGACAGAGAGAAATCATGCACCAGAGATGACCCTGCCGAGCTGATGGATACAAATCGGGGGTCATTGGCAATGTCCTGATTTTCAATACCCGGCAGCAACTGCTCATCTTCAAAGCGACCGCTCCAGCCAATCACAAAATCACCAATTGCATAATCCGCATTCATATTGACGATCAATTCCGGACGACCAAAGATGCCAAGTACATCAGTTACTTCATCCGGCTGTGACTGATCACGAGCTTCCTCGTGCTTGATAAAGCGGGTGCCATTGACGGTTAGATCCAGGTAACCATTGGCAACATCAAGGCCATAATCCAGGCGGAAATCGACACCTGAACTCTCTACGGACGAGAAATTGATAAAACCCGTCTGGAAGTTGGTAATAAATCCATCAGTAGCATCCCGTTGCACGGCGGCACAGAACGGGTTATTGATATCTACCGCATCGACACAATTTTGAGCCACTTCAAAACCAGACAGGGTGGTAATCAAATTATCAATTTCAATGTTGTAGTAATCGAGAGTAACCACCAAACCATTAAACAAACCATCGGTTGGATTCCACACCGCACCGACTGTTAAGGTTTCCGCCTCTTCTGGATCCAGATTGGGGTTGCCACTGGCACTACCGGCGACAAAAGCAGACAAGAAATCACTTGAATTGTAAGTGCCGTCCGCCACCGAGTCACCAATCAGGGCGATACAGTTGGCTTCGCGGAAATCAGAACCAGCCCGAATAAAGGCCTGATTACATGGATCCTGGAACGCTTCAATAGTGTCTAAGGTTCTCGGCGAGAATGCTTCGCCAATATTGGGCACCCGAACCGCTTCCGACAGCGTTGTTCTAAACGTCAGCTCCTCGATCGGTGACCACACCCCACCCAGAGTCCAGGCGTCGGTATCACCATAGGGCTCGTAGTCAGATGCCCGGTAGGCGGTACGCAGCTCCAGGCGCTCGGCAAAGCGCTTGCCCGTTAACAGTGGCAGTTGCGCCTCGACAAAGAACTCGGAAACATCATACTCACCATTAGACGGCAAAGTTGCACCGCCCTGTGAATCCTGTGTGCTGGAGGTTACACCCAGTGCGGAAAAACCGCTCGGGGTAAACTGACTGCTTTCCCGGCGCCACTCATATCCAAGGGCAAAACCGACCGGCCCGGCGGGCAGCTCGAACAAATCGGTGGTGGTGCCAGACATAACCGCAAGGATATTCTCTTGCTCGATCTGGTTTTGCGCTGTTTCTGGTTGGTAAATCCAGTCGGCCGCTGCCTGGCTGACAGAATTGGCGCCAAACAGGTTTACCGGCACACAGTTGCCTTGACCGGGCACAAAGGTATTAAAGCCAAAGTTATCATTGACCGCAGGGAACGACGACGTGGGCGGTACGGCAGTGGGGTCCAGTTCTGAGCGACAAACGATCTCGCCGCTTGCAGGATCCCTGACCGCATCAATCGCGGCGAAAAAGCGATCTTCCAGACGCGACCTGACGGTGATATCAGAATCTGTACGGCCATAGTTGTAAGCCACTTCATAACTGATATCGGTATTTGGGATAGAGCCATCGACACCGACTACCAAGCGAAAGGTGCTGCGCTCGGCGACCGGTTCAGGCCTGACGGTCTCATCCAGCATATCCCGTGACATAACCAGGGCGAAATCCACGTCTGGCACCGCCCCTTCCGCTTGCAGGGTATCAAGTTGGCTGCGCAACTCGTCGGGAATAAACGGGTTATCCAAAGCAATGGGAATATTATCGTTAAAGCCATTCACCTGATCGCTTTCACTGGTTTTGCTAAACACCAATTTGGCATCGCCAAAAAAATTCACATAATCATTGACCACATAACTGCCGGCGGTTTGGAACAATATCCGATCGCTTTCAGGCAACAACAGTTCGCTGTCGGGGGCAATGGTTGAGCCGTCACCACCACTGCCATTAAAACCATCGAGAAATACATCGCCGGGGTTGTAGAGACGCAGTTGACCATCGCTGCCCACCACCTGGCAGGCGGGAAATAGTGTGCTGACACCAATTGGGAAATCACAGCCGGGAACACCATCAGAAAAAACAACATCATCAAAGGCGCTGCCACTGAGCGAAATAATCCCGGCACCGCTTGAGATTGGCAACCGCACATCTTGAAGCCATATATTTCTAGCGCTGTTGGGGTCGCTTTCGTCAAATGCAGTATTGGTCACAAAACTGTATATGCCGGACCCCGCGAAGTCGCGGTCGCCAGCGGCAATCGAACTGGCCTGCTGATACTCTATGGCAAATACCATGTCACCTCTGTCCGACGAGAAACCATTGGCCAGAGAGAGAAAAAATTCATTGGCATCACCATCGGCAGAAATGCCTGTTTGGGTACGGATTTCAACGCCGTCAAACGAACTGCCTTTGCGCATATTAAAGTTAACCACACCGGTGACCGCATCGGCGCCGTAGACCGCCGAGGCACCGCCGGTAAGCACTTCAACATTACGAAGCAAAGCGGTTGAGATGGTATTAACATCCACGGAAGCCTCACCCTCGATGGCGGAGACATGACGCCGGCCGTTCTCAACCACCAAGGTGCGTTCGGCACCCAGGTTGCGCAAGTCCAAAAGGCTGGCGCCCAGCGGAGTGCCGTTAAAAGCTGAGAACGAAGCCGGCTGAGAGCTCTGCAGCTGAGGAGCTTCACGCAATAACAGGCCTAAATCAATTTGACCTGACGTTTTGATCTCTGCACTGCCAATACTCATCACCGGACTGGCGGCTTCCAGTGATTGATCCTGGGCAATACGAGAACCAGTAACCACCACCTGCTCGAAGCTCTCTTCGTTCAATTCCGTAGCATCACTGCTGCCCTCATCTTTAGAGGCAGCTGCCTTAATAAGAACCGAATCGTTTGAAACGAATTCATAAGTTAAACCCGACCCTTGCAAGAGCGCATCCAGGGCGGAATTAATAGAGTAATCGCCGTTGATTCCCCGGGAATTGACGCTCAAGCCCAACTCCTGTGGCAGGATAACCTGCACCCCGGCACGCTCACCAAATTCCATTAAAGCACTGCCAATTTTTTGGCTTTTAATTTCCAGCGAGATTGTCTTTTCTGATGCCTGAGCACCACAGGCCAGCGTCAATGCAAGCGCGGCACTGATGCCGACAGCCAGCCGCTTGGCTTTAAAAGTTGCTTTGCTGTTCTTCATTATTTCTCCACCCTTGATAATAGTTATTCCGGTTTAAGCCCTATCAAATCAAGCTCAACCTTATTGCCTGCCAGCGTTTAATACTTTGTTGCAAAAGCAGACACAGAGAACACGCTTCAAAGAAGCGCGCCCCTCGTTTTGGAGAAAATTAATTGGAAGAATTTGGATCTTTTGAAATAACCACTCGGTCAAAGTGCCTGACAACACGAATAGGCAAGCTCATTTCGATAACGTCTATGGCATCATCAATGCGGTCCAGGTGAATGGTCGCGAACAGTCGCAAAGCCATGGCGTCGGCATCTTCGATAAGAATCTTCTTACCCGAATAGCGGTTAAGCTCTTTCACCACGTCTGACAATGGTGCCGCATCAAAACGAACAACGCCTTTTTTCCAGCTGGTTAACCGGCTCAAATTTTCGCTGTAATTGGCTGTCATCGCATTTGACTTCACATCTAATTCCACAACGCCACCCACGCCCACATGGTACTGACTTGCACTGGGCAACAACTGCTCACTGCCATCTTTGGGTAGCGTAAGAGCCTCTCCCGTGAACCCCTGAATTTCGGAGTCGTGGATAGACACCAACCCCTCCGTCACCGCCAGTTTCAGTTTGTCCGGCGCCCGGTAGAGATTAAATTCAGTGCCCAAGACGGTAACAGAGCGCGCTCCGGCAGCCACAGTAAAAGGTTTGCCTGGATCACTGACCACATCAAAATAAGCCTCACCACGGCGCAATGTCACCTCTCGGCTATTGGCTGTATACATCACCAGAAGCTCGGTCGCTGTATTCAGATTAATGCTGGTACCATCTTCAAGGGTAATCGACTTCTGCTCGCCGACTCTGGTGACATAGCGGTCCACCTGAGCCTCAATGCTTTTTGGCTCAGGCCAAAGTTGGAAAACCACAACAACGGCCAAAAGCAAGGAGGCCGCAACCGCCATAAACTGCCAGCCTTTGCGGCTGCCTTGGCTCACCGGCACAGATTTATCACTGCTCGATACAGCCGCCTGTATATCGGCATCGGAAGCCAGAATTTCCAGATCAGAAATCAGGTGATTAGTGGCTAAAAAATGATCTGCGTATTCCGGCGATTCGTTTTTCCAGTTGCTAATTCGCTGCTTTTCCTCAGGGGTAACCTCGTCGGCGTACAGCTTGACGATATCTTCAGAGGACTTTTCAAGAGCCAGCATTTTCTTGAACTTGTTAATCATTTTCCCTCTCCATCCGATACACCAATGGACGCCTTGCGCACTTGAATCAGCGCGCTTTTCAAAAATCTTTCCACCTGCTTTACGGTAACATTCATCCGTTGCGCCGCTTCCTTGTAACTCAGAGATTGAATTCGGGTCAGAATAAAGGCGTCGCGCCATGTAGGCTTGAGGCCCAAAATAACCCGTTTAAGCTGCTCCAGCTCGTCGTGGGCCAAAGCGATGGATTCCGGGGTAGCCAGGCAATGGCTATCCTCATCCTGCTTCTGGGACTTCTGGGTTTCCGCATAGCGCCGCTGGTGGGCTTTGCGACGTTCCATATCCACCACCAGGTTGTTGGCAACCGTATAGATAAACGAACGATTGCTGGAGCCATTGATGGGGAGCCGGGAAGCCAGATCATCCAGGCGCGCCAGGCGGATAAACACCTCTTGCACCACATCCTCCAAATCCTCTCCGACACCGAGGCGCGCCCTCAAAAACCCACGCAACGCCCCACCGTGCTCACGAAACAGCCTATCGAGCACCTGTTCCTGTGATTCAGCGCGCCGGTTGGCAAAATCAACGATGTTAGTGACAGCCTGCTTTGGCAATGCCTATCTCCACTTTTATCTCTAGCTTGACTAGTAACAACATTCAACAACCCATACCGATAACACGTTTGAAACCATCCACCCCCTCACTAGAGGGTAAATAATTTTCTGGTGAAGATTCGGCAGCTGTGATTACGATAGAGAATTACCAGGCAGCTATCTATTTTTTGAACATACTTCGAAATGCCCGCAGACTGGGGGCTGTATGTGGCCAGGGTGATTGCTGAACATCACGGCGGGTCAATTAAAGTGTTTAATTTGGAGGATAATTCAGGACCGTGCTTTAGCGTTAAACTGCCATTGAGTTAGCGATTTGGAATCCCTCACTTAAGTAACTTGTAGCAACCCACTATTTGCTCAAATGTTAAATAGAAACTCCTCCGTTGAAGATAACGACAGTGTCAAAGTTCCCCTCCAACCTCCTTTTGCATCGCGTCAACCTCCAGATTACGCCCATTTTTGAGAAAGTTCTCACGCACTTTGGGAAGGTCATTCAGTAACGGCAACATATCGGGATAAAAAGCCAAACATCTTTGATCAACTTCATCACTGAGGTACAACATCATTTTCAGGTTTAAGGTTTTTGGGATGTTACTGGCGTAGTAACGCGCCTTTTCCAAATCGCCAGCCATGAGCAAATTCTCTACTTGAGCATAACGCACTTTTCCACTTTCCTTGATTTCTGCGAGGGTGGCCACAATCAGTTTTTTGCCAGCATCAGGGTCTTTATCTATGCGATTCAAGTAAAAATCGAAACGCATTCTTACCAGTGGAGCAAAGCCCTGTCGGGCTGCAAAATTGCGCGCTTCCTGCATACGGCCATCGGCAGCCAGAGCGATAAAATACGCTTCGGTGCCGAACATAAAATCAAAGCCTTTTTCAGCAATTACCCTTTCAAATAATTCCCTTGCTTCTGAAAACCGGCCAAGTATGACGTAGGCGTTAAGCAGGTATCCATGAGCCAGCTGCACGTCAGGATAGCGTTCAAAGCTGCGCTGAAATTGTATAAGAGATTCAGTAAACCGCCCTCTATGCCTCAACATGGCACCATAGGCAAGCTCTGCTTTTACATCGCTACCTTTGCTTAGCAAATCCCTCATGATTTGCTCGCTTTTTACCCAATCGCCGCTATCAAAATAAGCCTGGGCGCGGTCAAGAGGGGAATTTTCTTGCGCAGAATTATGTGCGGACAGGCACGGCGCCATGGTGAAAAACAAGAGGAATGTACACAGGGCGCAATATTTTCTCATATGATTATTCTCTGGCCGAAACCTCGCCTTTCAACTCGGAAGATGAATTCAAAGAGACTTCCAGCAACTTGCATCAGTTATTCAGCAAGCGCATCAATTGCTCCGGGTATTTATGCTTTGTTCAAACAAAACTACGAAGCAAGCGCTTTTTTAATGGCAACCACCAACTCTTCTGAATTTGGTTCAACCTTGCTGTTGTACATTTCTATCAGCTTTCCATCGCGACCAATCAGGTATTTAAAGAAGTTCCATTTTGGGTAACCTTTCTGATCCGCAAGGCGTTGGTACAAGGGGTGCACATCGCCGCCCTCTTTCACTGACATTTTCTCAAACATGGGAAATTGCACCCCATAGGTCAAACGACAAAACTGGGCAATTTCTTCTTCGCTGCCGGGCTCCTGGCCTTTAAAGTCGTTACTGGGAAAACCGAGAATAACCAAACCCTGATCGCGGTATTTCTGGTACGTCGCTTCAAGCTGTTCGTACTGGTAGGTATAACCGCATTTGCTGGCTACATTGACCACCAGAACAACATTGCCGTTGTAGGTCTCCGCCAGATTGACTGTCTTATCTCCTGCCAGGGTGCGAACATCAATGTCAAGCAGCTTGGGTTCTGCAAAGGCTGCAACAGCAGAAACAGACAACAGCAGCATTATCAATAAACGGTTTAGCATTTTCATCTCCTGAAATAAGTTAATTGGCCACAATTTGAAAAGCCTATGTTAAGGCTCACCCAAGCCTTGCGAATAAAAGGTCATACCGTATTCATCAATAATAATGGCTTCAAAATCCGCCAGCGAGTTGATCAACTGCAAACCTTTTTCCACACCCATAACAAACACTGAGGTAGACAGTGGATCGGTGTCAAAACCGTTGGGGCCAATCACGCTAACACTGGTAATGCCGTTGGCGGAATAACCGGTTTTGGGGTTGAGAATATGGTGAATTCGCTCGCCGTTTTCGTCGATAAAAAAGCGCTCGTAGTCACCGGATGTGGACAGTGCCTCATCCTGCAGTGGCAGTTTGATGGCAATCTCATTTTTTGTGCCGCGGGGATTTTTAATGCCCGCTACCCAGGGGCGGCCACGGCGATCACCCAGCAACCGGGTATCACCACCAGCACTGATGCTGGCGTGCTCAATGCCCTGCTCCCCAAGTAATTCCACGGCCCGGTCGATAGCGTAACCTTTGGCTATGCCGCCCAGATCAACCTTGATATTGGGGTGCCCAAATCTGACCGCTTTCTTCTGACGATCCAGGGTAACCAGGCGATAGTCAATCACCGCCTCATTGTGTTGCTGTTGGGTGGCTTTTTTGCCCGTGCGATAGTCGTAGCCGTGACCCACAGAAGCAAAAGTGATATCGAAAGCGCCATCAGTCAAACGGCCATAGTAAAGCCCTTTATCCAGCAGTTTGATCATCTCCGCCGATACAGACACCAGACCTTTGGCACCATGCAGGTTAACCCGGTAGAGTTCGCTCTGTTTATCCCAGGGGTTATAAGCGGCGTCAATGCGCTGCATTTCCGCCATTACCGCGTCCACTGCCGCCCTGCCCTGTTTATCCTCAGCGTGCCACAGCATCACTCGCACTTCGGTGCCCATAATGGCTTGGGTGTCACTGTGCCACTGGCACCAGGCAGCGGGAGAAAACAGCAACAGAATCAGTAAAAATCGTGGCATTAAACTCTCTTCCTATTAATAAGTGAACTCAATGCGATAGCTGCCGTTCTGCTGGCGCTCTCCAAACAGGCTTAAGCCTTGAATAATACTTTCCGCGGTTTGCGGCGGCGGTGACACCAGGCCATTAATTTCCATTTTGCCATCCGGGTTCAATAGCACTTGACCATCCAAATCCCAGGGGCCGGAAAGGTCAAAAAAATTGAGTTTGATTTTTTCACCTTGCATGGCCAGATCACCAGCAAGAGTGCCCAAGCCCAGCCATTGGCCACCCAACTCCAGGCGCGCCCGCTGCCAACTGCCATTGCCTGCAATACTGGCGATACGCTGCCCATCCGCTTGCACTTCCGTCAACTGCAATGACAGATCGCCGGCCAGTGGGTAGCCCACCCCGTAGCGCCCAACCCAGTTGGCAGGGAGGTTAACTTCCAGGTTTTCGCCGCCCCAGCGCTGCCCACCCAACCATTGCAATTCGCCGGTGACAATATCACTGCCAGCGAGTTTGACATTTACTTCCGCAGCAGGCGAAAAAGTCAGTAAAGAAAGTGGCTTTAAACGCCATTTCATAGCATCCAGTGCCACTGTAGCTCCCTGGCTACCCATCACCAGTTGCCGCGCACTGCCGTTCCACAGGCTGCCTTGGTAATGAGCCGCCTGAAAGGTCAATTGCTGAGGGATAAACCACTGAATCAAATGTGCCGGTGCGTTGGCAATCACATGGAGTAAAAACAGTGCTGCGCCCAGCGTGATCGCATACTTCAGTTTACTCATCCATTGCCCCGCAAGCGCACCGACACCTTGACGACCCCGCTGTCGCCGGTGGGAGTAATACTGAGGTTGTCCACCACCGCATTGTGGCCGCCTTCCATCTGATTAAGCCATTCTACGAAGTTGTTAAATGCCGCGCGCTCAAAACGCAAAGACACACTGTTGTCGCTGTTGGGAGTGAAATTGCTCATCGCCAAACTGTGGCTGCGGGCACTGTTGCTCACCAAGCGCATCAGGCTGTTACTGTCGATGTTCGCACTGCCAGTAGCTTTCAGGGTTTTCAATTCCGCCGCCAGATTGTGCGCTTCCTGCAGCTGGCTACCCAACCTGACATTGACGCCTTGCTGGTTATCTACCATAGCGTTTAAAGGTTTAACCAGTAGCCACCAAATCAGTATCAACGCCACTATCAGGCCACCGGCCAGCAGTATTTTCTGTTCGCGACGATCGAACTGTTGCCAGTTAGCCATCCTTACCTCCCCGCCACTGCGTTGGCGCGGTCAGCGCGCTGAATACGGAAGTTGCCCTGTTGGCCATCGCCATCGGCACTGGAGGTAAAGCGTACCTGATAACGCTGTTTTTCCAGCGCCATCTGTATTTTTTGCAAGGCGTCAAAGTTGGGTGCCCAACAGTTAATACGTACCTCACCACTGCGGCCAGTAAAAGTGATATTGCCCGGCACGACGCCCTGAGTAGCGGCAAACACGGGCATGATTTCTGCCAGAATCGCGGTGGGAGATTGGTACCCACCGCCGTTGTTGCCGCGGCGCTTGCGCAATTCACTGCGCAGAGAATTAAGCAGGCGTTCTGCAGTTCTACCCGAGATACGTCGCGACAGAGATTCGGAAACTGTCTGGGCAATTTGTTGTTCGATTTTCTGTCCCTGAGTTTTCGCCTGGTTGTATTGCACCACCTGGGCGACCACGAACACCAGCAACACCGCTGCGGCAAAAATCGCCACCCGCTGCCACTGCTGCCACCAACGCGCCACCGGCAGGTGATTGGAAAACTTTCCCTGGCGCATATCCAGTACCGGGCTTTGCTCCGCGGCGGCTAACACTGTCTGCGGCCAGGTTTCCAGGCGGCTCTGACAGCGCTCTCTCAAAGACTCTGGCAACAGGCGTTGCAGCTGACCCAACTGTTGATCGTTGGCGGCCAGCAGCAATACGGATTCCGGCTCGTGCTGCTCACTGAGTTGCTGCAACGCCGTGGGCATCAACGGGGATTCCAGGGCAAACCCCTGGCTGGCACCGCAACGAACCACAACGGAGCGACCACTGACCCCCAGGCTCCAGCCATTTTCTACCTGCGGCAGCATCAGCGGTTCCGGTACCATATGGTTTACTTCAAGGCCGGCTTCCTGAAAGGCGTCGAGCTGTTGTTGCAACCAATCCTGATCGCAACAAGCGGCAGTTACCTGATCATCCTGTGGCGATGTAAACGCAAAATGCAGTTGCTCCACATCGCTGATTAGCTGTTCTTCCAGCTCGTAAGGGGCCGCCTTACGCAGGTGGCGGCGCTCTTTAGTGCTGCAGGGCAACTGATTCAACGCCACTTTGTCGCCGGGCAGCAAAAACCACAACCGGGCACCGCTGAGCAGTTCCCGTTCAGCCTGCAACTGTTGCAGCGAACCCCGCCCTAACACATCGCCGTCGGCAAACCATTGATAGTCACCGTTGCGGGTCAGGCGGATATATAGGGGTTTTGCCATATCTGATTTTCCAAAATCCGCAAAATTTAGGTATCTGTCATCGCGAGCGAAGCGCGGCGATCCAGTTCTTCTAACATAAAGGCAATCAGCAATTGAAAAGTCGCTGGATTGCTTCGCTACGCTCGCAATGACGGTGTTTTCAATTACTGCCAGCTACCCAGCTGGCGATTAACCACTCGCACACCATCGGCGGTGCGGTGTAACAAACTCTGGCCGTAGCTGCGTCGCTGGGCCACCACGGCTTCTGTTCTGAGCATAAAGTAGCCGGTGGAGACGCTCAACTCATCAGTGCTCAAAAATTGCCCTGCTCTTGTGGCCCGATCCAGCAGATCGGACAACAACGCTGTATCGAGAAAGGCATCCATATCGTCATAGCCGCTTTGTCCTCGCTTCGATACCATTTCATCGCCATCCTCTTGTGAAAGTGGCGCCAGCTGGTCACTGATATTCAAGGTTCTCAGCACATGGGCATTCGCGGTGTTGACGTTAAGTGGAGTACCCGCAGGCAGTGCACAGAGATGGGGGGCAACCAACTGGAACAATTCCGCAGTCACTCCTTTCACCAAGCGCAATTCACTGACGCTGAGCATTTCCCGGTTAGCCGGGCGGTAACCCGGTGTGGCAGCGGATTGATAATAGCTGGATTCGGCACCGCCAAAACCGGTGGCTTCGTCGTCCGGGTCGAGCCAGTCAATCACCGCCTCGGTAATTTCCACCGCTTCGTTCTGATCCACTGGTAGCTCTTCAAAGCTCTGCAATAAACGGATAAAACGGCGCTGGGGCACAGTAAAACGCTCGTGAAGTGGCTTGCCATTGCTGTCAGCCACCTTGCCTTGCAGGTTGTTGATATTCAGTCGGCCCTGCATATCTTCCATGGCCAGCTGAACCACAGCAATTTCCAGAGGAAAGCTGTATGGCTGCGCCCAGGGTTCGCCCAGATTATCCACCTGGTTATCTTTCAAGTCTTCATTCAGGTAAAAGCTGGCGGCCTCTTCGCCACCATCAAAAAGTTGCATGCCCTGAGCACCAAACTGGCGATTCTCCGCAAAACGCAAGCCCCGCTCCACATCCCTGTTCATATAAACCGCCATAGCGCCCACTGCCGCCACGATTAGCAGAGCCAATATCAGCGATACCCCTTTCTGACGATCAGGCCGCTGGCAGCATAAACAGGCGTGTGATTTCACCCCATTCCTCCAGCTCCAAGGTAATTTCTACTGCCAGGGGCAGCGCTTCGCTGGCTCCGTTTGCGCTATTGCCAGAAGCCAACCCCACAGGCCATTCCTGCACCCAGGACAGTGGCGCTTGCGGGCGCAAATAACGCAATCTGATCTGTTTGACCCCCTGCAGCAGCGGCAACTGCACCGGTGGCACCTCATCCGTCATATCCAGGTGAGGCCAGTGATCACGCCACAGCTGTTCATCGGCGAGTCTGTACCCTACCCGTTGCAGCTCACTGCGCAGTTGTTGCTGCGGGTTGTGCCAGCCAGCCCGGCTAAAGCGCATCAGGTACACATCAAAGCCACTCAAGTCTGCCTGAGGGATGCCTTCAAAGGCGGACTGCTGTTCGCCCAAATTGACAACCACACTGCGGCGAATGGCCTGTTGCAGATCACGCTCCAGGAGGTTCATGGCCCGATCCAGGGTGTTGAGCTGGCGCAGCTTTTGTTGATTTTGCTCGCCCCCTTCCATGGCGGTATCAAAAGACACATAGGCAACTGTGCCAATAAAAGCGGTGATGGCCATGGCCACCAGTACTTCCACCAGAGTGAAGCCCCTTTGGATGATCATTGTTTTTCTACCGCCGTCAGCGTAACAAGCGGGTCTTCGCCCTCACGGAATACCGTTGTCTCCATGGTGCGGAAGTCTTCATTTGTATTTCGCAAGGCAATAGTGCGCCACTGCCAACGCTGACCAGCCATTTCTACTTCGCCACTGCTTTCGTCTTTCTGGGTCTGACCCAGACGGCGGAGAATGCGCCGTTCAGTGATGCGATCGCCGGCTATCCACTGAGCCATGGCTTTATCGCGCACGTGAGCGGCTGTGTTGCTCCCCGCTTCCACAGAGCTGAGCAGGGCCGGCAAGGCGATAGCGACAACCGCCAGGGCCACCATCACCTCTACCAGAGCCAGGCCGCTTGAACGGCTCTTTAAGGGCACCTCTAAAAATGCACTATTTCCGCGATAGCTGCGTTGGCGTCGTACTCCCTGTTTTGAAAAAGGAAGTCTCATGTATGCCTTATACACTGCGGGTCTCCGTGCGCCGCCGCCTTGCTCTCGCGAAAATATCACGATTTTTAGAAGCACCCTAAAAACTGAAATCATCACAAGGAATCATCCATTTTATCCACCACTTGCGCACGCCCCAGCAAATCCGCCTCCAACTGAAAATGACTGTCACCAGCTTCGCTGATCAGTTGCAGTTGAAACGGGGTGATTTCGCCGTGGCGGTAGAAAAACACCTGCGGTACCGGCTCATCCTCATTGATATCCACCGGTGGCAAACTGTCGTTACCGGCAAAGCGTAATTCCACTTCAACACCCGCAGGAAAGCTAACCGGCGGGAACAACGCCCGCCCTTCTCCCCTTAGCGGCAACCACCAATCCGCTTCGGTCTGATTATCTTCTCTCAGTGCCAGCTCCATTTCCTGGCGCCAGCGATAGGTCCAAATATCGTTTTCATCGCGGCTCAACAACAGGCCAAAGGTAGCGCCGTGAAGCTGGGCTTCTTCCGCCATCAACTCCACTTGCCCTTGAAGTTCTTTCACTTGGCGCTGCAATCGCTGGTGAGTGGAATCGGAAAAAATGGTTACCGTGGCAATGGTGGCAAGCAGACCAAGGATAGTGACCACCACCAACAGCTCCACCATGGTGAAGCCTTGAGGTTTGTGTTTTGGTAGAAAAATCACGAGATTGCTTCGCTACGCTCGCAATGACGGTAGAGCGTTTACTGCTCTTCTTCGCGCCAGTTGCCAATATCTGCGTTCACTTCCTCGCCACCGGCAATGCCATCGGCACCCAGAGTATAGATATCAAAGGGGCCATTCTCACCGGGGCTCTGGTAGTAGTAGGGACGTTCCCAGGGGTCCAGAGGCAGCTCCGGCAGGTAGCCACCGTTTTTCCAGTGGCGCGGCTCCGGTGGCAGTTCCGGTTTATCTACCAGCGCTTCCAAACCTTGCTCTGTGGTGGGGTAGGTGTAATTGTCCAGGCGATACGCAGACAATGCAGTTTTGATGGCGGCAAAATCCGCCTGCACTTTTTGCACGCGAGCCTTGTCGGCACTATCGAGAATATTGGGCACAATCATGCCCGCCAGCAGCGCTACAATCACCAGCACCACCATGATTTCCACCAGAGTAAAGCCTGCGCTTTTGGTGGGTTTTTTCCGGTCTTTTATTACAGTGTTCATTGCAGCAAAGCTCTCTAGATTAAATTGATTTGTTCCGATATAGGCAACAGCACTGCTGCCACAATAAAAATCACAATCACGCCCATAAACACCACCATGGCCGGGGGCAGTATGGACATCATGGCAGCCAGCTTGTAGTCCAGTTCCCGTTCCTGATTGTCCGCCGCCCTGGCAAGCATATCCCCCAACTCACCGCTGAGTTCGCCACTGGCTACCATCTGCACCAGCAGTGGCGGGAATACCTCGGCACGATCCATGGCCACGTTGAGGGAGCTGCCTTCAGACACCATGGTCACCACCGTCTCGCAGCGCTCCCGCAATTCCAGGTTAAACATTACCTGGCGGGCGATCTGAAGTGCATTGAGCAGTGGCACACCGCTGGCCACCAAAATAGACAAGGTGGCAGAGAAACGAGAGCAATCCAGTGCGCGCTTCCATTCACCAATAACCGGAATTTTCAGCTGCATGCGGTGCCAACGTTTGCGATTCTTCTCATTGCGCAGCCACAGCTTGATGGCCACAACCATTAAAGCCATAAGCGCCAACAGATGCAGGCCGTAGTTAACAAAAAAGTTACTGATATCGATCAGCACAACTGTCACAAATGGCAGCTCCTGGCCCCGGCGGGTGAAGGTGCCCAAGAGCTGGGGAACTACTTTGGTCATCAAAAAGGCAACCACGCCGACGGACACCAGCATCAGTATCAGTGGGTAGGTCATTGCACTGCGCAGTTTTTGCACGGTGTTCTGGCCCGCTTCGCAGTATTCGGCGAGACGTGTCAGTACCGGCCCCAGATAACCCGCGCTCTCCCCGGCCTCCACCGTGGCGCGGTAGAGTTCGTCAAAACTGCGTGGGTGTTCGCCAAGGGCGTAGGCCAGGCTGTGGCCTTCCTGAACCCGGCTGCGAATTTGCAGGATCAATTCCTGTGTGCGGGGTTTGTTGTTCTGTTTGGCGCAGGCCTTGAGGGCATCAGTGAGTGGCAGACCGGATTCCACGAGTGTCGCCAGCTGGCGGGTGAACAGCGACAGCTCCGGTGCTTTCAAGCGGCCATGGCTGCTGCGCTGTAAGCGCGACGGTGCCTTGTCGGTGCGCATCGCCTTGGCGGCTTTTACTTCTAACGGGCGCAGGGATTGGGCGCGCAGCTGGCTGCGAATCTGGCGCTCGGAATCCCCTTCCATCACCCCTTTGGTGACAGAGCCGGATTCTGTTAACGCGCGATAGCTGTAGGCGCCCATGAATTACTTACCATTCTTTAAACCTTGTCATTCTGAGGAGCGCAGCGACGTGAGAATCTCAGAGTCTGGTAATTGTGAGATCCTCACGTCGCCTTTCTTTATGGAAAGACTCCTCAGGATGACAGCGTTGCTGTCAATTTGACGTAGCCGTTACCCGCAACACTTCCGCCAAACTGGTATCCCCGGCCATGATGCGATCGCGGGCGGATTCGCTCAGAGAAGGGTTGCGCTTGCGAGCGATATCCAGAATTTCCTGTTCACCAGCGCCATCGTGGATCAAACGGCTGATTTTGTCGTCGATCTCAATCATTTCAAATACCGCGCTGCGCCCCCGGTAGCCGGTGTGGTTACAGCTTTCGCAACCCACGGCTTTGTAAATGGGTGCTGGGTCTTCCAGGCCAAGGCGCTCACATTCCGCCTCGTCTGGTTCGTATTCTTGCTTGCAGTCCACACAGAGTACCCGCACCAGACGCTGCGCCATCACTGCCAACAAGCTGGAAGCCAACAGGAATGGCTCCACACCCATATCCTGCAAACGGGTGATAGCACCTACAGCGGTATTGGTGTGCAACGTGCTGAGCACCAGGTGGCCGGTCAAACTGGCCTGCACCGCGATGGAAGCGGTTTCGCCATCGCGAATTTCCCCCACCATCACCACATCCGGGTCTTGCCGCAAAATGGCCCGCAGACCACGGGCAAAGGTCATATCCACCTTGGTATTGACCTGGGTCTGGCCAACGCCGGGCAGCATATATTCCACCGGATCTTCGATGGTGAGGATATTGCGGCTGCTGTTATTGAGGTAACTGAGCCCGGCGTACAAGCTGGTGGTTTTACCGGAACCGGTGGGGCCGGTCACCAGGATAATGCCGTGAGGCCGGGTAAGAACGCTTTTGAAGGTATCCAGCATGGCCGCTGGCATATCCTGCTGATCCACCTGCAGCTGCCCCGCCTGCTTGTCCAGCAGCCGCAGCACCACCCGTTCACCATGGGTGGCAGGTATGGTTGAGAGGCGAATATCCACTCCATGGCCAGCCAGGCGCACGGATATGCGGCCATCCTGGGGCAGGCGTTTTTCGGCGATATCCAACCGCGCCATCACCTTTAAACGAGAGACCAACAGCGGCGCCAATAGCGGTTTTGGCGATAGCACTTCGCTGAGTACACCGTCGATGCGAAAACGCACCGCCAGGCGGTCTTCAAAGGGTTCAATGTGAATATCGGAGGCTTTTTCCCGCACCGCCTGGGAAAGAATGGCGTTGATCAGGCGAATCACCGGGGCGTCGTTTTCCCCTTCCATCAAATCGCTGTCTTCGGGGATTTCATCCGCCAGTCGCGACAGGTCAATGTCGTCGCTCATGTCTTCGGCGACCCGTTGGGCTTCGCCGCTTTCACCGCGCTGGTAACTGGTGCTCAGCAAGCGGGCAAATTCGCTGTCATCCACTTGTTGCAAGTCAAAGGGCGCGCCGAGAAAGCGACGCAATTCCAGCAATGTGGGCAAGGAAAGACCTTCCCGATGCACCACCCTGCCCTCATCCAGCAGCACCCCGTGGGCTTTGGCAAAGGCAAACGGCAGGCTATTGGAGTCGGCGTTCATTCGTCAGGGTGTTCCGGCTGCTGACTTTCAGATTGAGACTGAGGGGCTTGCGGGCGCGGCTCTTGCCATTCTGGCAGCACCGGGATTCTCTGCTTGTCCAACCAACCGCTGCTGCCGCGTTGCATTTCCAACTGGCGTTGGCGAATAAAATCGTATTTCTCGGCGGTAAAGTCGTAGGTGTCCTGCTCGTCGTGGAGAATACGAGCGCGGATAAACACCATCAGGTTGGTCTGGCGCAACTGCGTAGTTGTGGAACGGAACAAGCGGCCCAGCAGTGGAATATCACCCAACAACGGCACCTTTCTTTCGTTATCGGTAAGGTCGTCCCTGATCAGACCACTGAGCACAATCATCTCACCATCGTCTACTCTGACGGTTGCTGTGATATCCCGTTTGTTAGTAATCAGATCAGAGGCCGCACTACTATTGCTGATACTGGAAACCTCCTGATAGATTTCCAGTTCCATGCTGCCGCCGTTGTTGATATGAGGGGTGACTTCCAGGCGAATACCCACGTCTTCCCGTTGAATGGTCTGGAATGGATTGGTGCTGTTATTATTACCGCCATTATTGGTAAACGAACCGGTAAGAAAAGGCACCTGCTGACCGTTATTAAAGATCGCCTCGCTGTTATCCAGGGTAATCAAGTGCGGTTTTGCCAGAATAGTGGAATCATCATCGTTGTGCAGGGCATTGAGCACAACCGCAAAATCCACTGTGCTGCCCACACGACCCACTCCAATGGTCTGACCGGGAATACCCGCCAAAGCGCCGGTAATTGACAGGTTATCGTCATCGTTGGAACTGCTGCTGTTGTTGTTATTTGCAATTGCGCCTGCCAGTGCCCCCAAGCCACCGCCGTTGTTGGCGGAGCTGCCAAAGGTGCCTCTGTCCTCATCCGTATAGACCCATTCAATACCCAGATTGCGATCGACAGTATCGTTCACCTCGGCAATCACCGCTTCGATAATCACATTGGAACGGCGAATATCCAGGCGCTTTACAACATGCAGCAGTGAATCCAGAGTGTCTCCCTGGGCAGTGATAATCAAGGAGTTGGTATCCACATCCGCCACCACCGCAGAACGAGTTTGCTGCTGTGTTTGCTGGCCCTGCTCCAGATTGGAAATCACACCGGAAAGCACTTCTGCCAGTGATTCTGCGTTAGCGTGTTGCAGGTAAAAAGTGCGTATGTTGCCGGTTTGCTCGCCGGGGCGATCGAGCTGGCGAATCAGGTTTTTCGCTTCCTCACGGGAGAGTTGATCGCCTTTCAACAAAATAGAATTGGTGCGGCTTTCGGCCACCATAATCAGCTGTTTCTGCTGATTATTGGCATTGCCTTCACCCTTGTTCAGTTTTTCCAGCAGGGTAACCAGTTCTTCCGCGTGGGCGTGGTGCAGCTCCACCAATTCGGTTTCCGTTTTGGAGGCTTTATCCAGCTGGCGAATCAATCGCTCAATGCGCCTAACATTGGCAGCGGTGTCGGAAATAACCAAAGTGCCATTGGTGGACGCCGCCAGGTGAGCATGCTGAGGCACCATAGGGCGCAATATAGGCAGCACTTTGGCGGCTGACACGTGGTTGAGTTCGATAATGCGGGTGACAAAGCCGTTTTCACTGGCGGGCTGGGTATTTGCACTGGCAGGTGCTGTGCGGGCTTTTTTGGCGGGGATTACCCGCAATACGCCATTGCTGTTAATGGCGGCAAAACCGTGCACATCCAGCACATTAACAAACAGGTCGTAGAGTTTTTCCTGGTTCAGTGGCACTCGTGAAATAACGTCGACCTTGCCTTTTACCAGCGGGTCGATAATCACTGACTCTGCCCCCAGAGTGGCGCTGACAAAGTGGATTACTTCGCGAATATCCGCATCGCGAAAATTGGGCGTCCAGGTTTTCTCTGTAGTGGCCTGTTGAGCAAACGCACCCGTGCAAACGACCGCTAGCAGTAGCGTCCGCAACCCGTTTCTTATCGTTGCGTGAAAAATTGTTGTGTGCAAAAGTGACTTCACTACTGCTCCTCGATCCACTCGTGCTTACTCGTTAATTGCCTTGGCCAAGTTGGCCAAGTCGATATTCAAATTTACCTGACGGTTGCCCCGCAGCACCTGCATCTGCGCGGTTGGCGATTGCAGTACTTCCAGGTAGAGCTGGCGCATCTGCTCCGGGTTCAGGCTGACCGGAGTGCCGTTGACCTCTGTCACTACATCGCCGGATTTAAAACCGAGCTGTTCAAACTGCGCCAGGTTTTTTAGCGGCTTCACTTCAAAGCCTTTTTTATGGGGGGTTACCCGCACCACCTGTGCCAAGGTTTCCGGCGTTGGCAGTTCAACCACAACGCTGCGCTCCGCAGTAGGCTGACTCACTGTCTGGGTCCGGGCCTGAGTCTGTGGCTGTGCAGTGCTGCTATTATTGACCACAGTATTCTGCTGCTGTGGGGTTTCCACCAACAACCCTTCGCCGTTCATTCCTTCAAACAACCAGAGCGATTCGTATCGCCCGGCATTGTTAAGAATCACACGCCGATCCAATACCCTATCCAAAGTGACATTGCGGCCCGCCGGTAACTTATCGCCAACCTTATAACTCTTGTGCTTGTTGTTGTGAGCAATCATGGCACTGGCCAGTTTTGGATCACTGCTGTTCAGCACGCCGGTCAGTTTCAGTGCCAGCTTGGTATCTTCTGCTTCAATATTTTCATCCGGCAGCACAAAATCCACCGGCTGCTCCGCCGCCAACTCACCGGCGACCCCATAAACATTAAGCTGCAGTAGCTTGCCAACATCCACACCGGCCGCACCGCTGTTACCGTCACTTTGCGGCAAAGACAGAGTGGCTTTTACAACCTGCTCTTGTTTCTGCTCGGGCCACAGCGCCCAAAACAGTTTGGCCGCACTGCTGGCCAACACCAGCAACAGCAACACAACCACCACTCCCTGCCACCACAGCATCGGCACACGCTTAACGGCGGCAACAACATTGGATACCGCTCGCATGACCGTTGAATTGGGGTCGATTCCTGTTAGCAACTCGCTCTCCGCCATCTGACAATCCCCCTTCGCGAGGGGGCCTCATTTAGAGCGCAAATTTATCTCAATCAAATGACAAAAAATGGTATTTGCGCACTAAATGACCAAACTGCAGGTATTTTCTTATCTTTTTCACCTATGCGACTGAACAGCATACCAAAATCTGCCAATAAGACCTATTCAATAAATGCCCTGCAAGAGTGTCATTGCGACCAGTCACACAACCATTCAAGAGGATTTTGCAAATACGCATTGACCCGCATCATATGAATTATTAAAATTTCAATAATTTCTGAAAATTCAAACAGTGAGCATTATGGATTTAACACCTTCCATTCAGAGTTTCGTTATGCACTTTGGCGAAATGGGTAGCCGCTGGGGCATGAATCGCACCGTCAGCCAAATTTATGCGTTGCTAATGACCTCGGAGCAGCCGCTCAATGCGGATCAGATTGTTGAAACTCTGGGAATTTCCCGCTCTAACGTCAGCATGGGTTTGAAAGAGCTGCAATCCTGGAACCTGTTGAGGCAACACAACATTGCGGGCGATCGTAAGGATTACTACGGCACCCCGGACGATATCTGGGAAATCACCCGTACCCTGATTGAAGAACGCCGCAAGCGGGAGATCGACCCTACCCTGTCGATGCTGCGCAACCTGTTGATGAAAGAGCCTGCCAATGCCTCGGAGCAATACGCTCACCAGCGCTTCGAGGACATTCACAACATGATCGAGATGGTCACCGCCTGGAGCAACGACATGCAGCGCCTGAACTCCGACAGCCTGGCACAATTGATGAAGTTGGGGGCCGGCGTCAGCAAAGTACTCGATATCAAGGACAAAATCGCTGGCAAACGCAGCTAGCCATACGCCTAACCCCGAGGAATAGCCACCATGCCCGAAGCCACCGAAGGTGTTTTGATGCTGGCGCGCATCCAGTTTGCCGCCAACATCAGTTTTCACATTCTGTTCCCCAC
Source organism: Porticoccus sp. W117 (assembly GCF_030341905.1). Classification (GTDB taxonomy): domain Bacteria; phylum Pseudomonadota; class Gammaproteobacteria; order Pseudomonadales; family Porticoccaceae; genus SCSIO-12696. The sequence continues at coordinate 36,872 of NZ_JATAAF010000001.1, forward strand.
CATCACCATCGCCCTGTGCTGGATACTGCTGTTTTTTAAACTGCGCTATCGGGCAACCGGTGACGCCAGCTGGATGGATGCCTACACATTCTGGGTAAAAATATTCGCCCTCACCTTTGCGCTGGGAGTAGTAAGCGGCATCACCATGTCATTCCAGTTCGGCACCAACTGGCCAGGCTTTATGGAAACCGTCGGCAACATCGCGGGCCCACTTCTGGCCTATGAAGTGCTAACGGCGTTCTTTCTGGAAGCCACTTTTCTGGGCATTATGCTGTTTGGCCGGGGGCGCGTATCGGAGCGCACTCACACACTGGCCACTCTGCTGGTGGCTGTTGGCACATCCCTGTCGGCGTTCTGGATACTGTCTCTGAACTCCTGGATGCAAACCCCTACGGGCCACGAAATGATCGATGGTGTCGCTCACCCTGTGGACTGGTGGCAGATTATTTTTAACCCCTCACTGCCCTATCGGTTAACCCATATGTTGCTCGCCTGCGGTCTCACCGGCTCGTTTCTGGTGGCAGGCATTTCCGCCTACCGGAAATTGCGCGGTGACCAAAAGCCCGCCGTTGAAAAATCCCTGCGCACCGGTGTTGTGCTGGCGGCCATACTGATTCCCATACAGATATTTGTCGGGGACTTGCACGGCCTTAACAGCTTCAAATACCAACCGGCCAAGGTCGCTGCCATTGAAGGGGTTTGGGAAACTCAGCGTGGCGCGCCGTTACTGCTGTTCGCCCTGCCCAACGAAACTACCGAACAAAACGACTACGCTCTGGGCGTACCAAAGCTGGCCAGTTTTATTCTGACTCACGACGCCGATGGCGAAATCACCGGCCTCAAGGATTTTGCCGATCACCCGCCAGTGGCACCTCTGTTCTGGGGTTTCCGCATCATGGTGGGTGTGGGCCTGCTGATGCTTGCCTGTTCCTGGTTAGCCACCTGGCTGGGGCGCAAGCGCCGCGAGCTGCCGGTTTGGCTAACCAGGGCGCTGGTGGCAATGACCTTTTCCGGCTGGGTGGCCACCCTCGCCGGCTGGTATGTCACGGAAATAGGCCGCCAGCCCTGGCTGGTGCACGGTATTTTGCGCACTGCCGATGCCGCAGCCGCCATTCCACCGAGCAATATCGGTTTTACCCTGGCGCTTTACCTGTCACTGTATGCCGTATTGCTGGTGGCCTATGTGCACACCCTGTTCCTGATTGCCCGTAAGGCGGGCGCACCAGAATCACAGCAGGCACCCACAACCCCCGCCATGGAACTTACTGTTAAGGAGAGCGGAGCATGACCGAAGCCAGTGTATACCCAGCTATTTTTGCCGGGCTGATGGGCTTGGCCATGTTGGTTTACGCCATACTGGATGGCTACGATTTGGGAGTAGGCATTCTGCTGCCTTTCAGTAAAAACGCCAGCAATGATCAACAGAGAGATCGCATGATCGCCTCCATCGGCCCTTTCTGGGACGCCAACGAAACCTGGCTGGTTCTGGCGGTGGGCATTTTGCTGGTGGCCTTTCCTCAGGCTCACGGCATTATTCTTGGCGAGCTCTATTTGCCTGCAGCACTATTGTTGGTGGGGTTGATTTTGCGCGGGGTGTCCTTTGATTTTCGAGCCAAGGCGGCGGTTTCTCACAAACGCCTGTGGGACCATAGTTTCCGTATTGGCTCTGTTATGGCCACCTTGGCTCAGGGCTATATGTTTGGTCGCTACGTGCACGGTTTTGATACCAGCCTCAGCGCTTATGGATTTGCCGTTCTCAGTGCCATTTGCGTCACCGCTGGCTACCACTTTATCGGTGCTTGCTGGCTGATTATGAAAACCGATGGCGACTTGCAAGCCAGAGCAACGAAGTGGGCCCGGCGCAGCCTGTGGATTATGGCAGCCGGAATTGTCGCTGTTTGTATCGTCAATCCGTTGATCAGCGAGCGCATTTACAATAAATGGTTCGCCCTGCCTAACCTGCTGTTGCTGGCACCTATTCCTGTAATGACATTTGCGCTGGTGTTGGTGACCAACCAATTTTTGAAAGGCTTCCCATACAGTAGCGACCGTTTTTGCTGGGTGCCATTCGCCAGCGCCGTGGTTATTTTTATACTCAGCTTCCACGGTCTGGCTTACAGTTTCTTCCCTTACATTGTTCCAGAGCAACTCACCATTTGGGAGGCCGCCAGCGCCACCGCCTCATTGAAATTTATGTTGGTGGGCGTAGTGATCACTGTACCGGCCATTATTGGCTACACGATTTATTCCTATCGGATTTTTTGGGGGAAATCGAAACAGTTAACTTACTGAGAGGTCACCCCAAAACACTGAAATATCGTGCCATGTGGATTACCTAGTTAGTCGCCCAACAGTTCCGACAATTTGTAATCCAGTGCTTTCTGGCGCAAATCCTTTGCCACAATTCGCCCGGTTTTGCCCTCTACCAGGTAGTTTGCCGGTATCCCCTGAATGCCATACATCTCGGCAACCGGGCTGGAAAAGGCCTTCAAATCGCTTACATCCAGCCATGGCATGGCTTCTTCTTCAGAAGCCTCTTGCCAGTTTTCTTTGTCGTCATCCAGACTGAAAGAAACAATTTCAAAGCCTTTGTGGTTAAAACGTTGATAAGCGGTTTTCATATGGGGTATTTCGTCCCGACACGGGCCACACCAGGAAGCCCAGAATTCCACCAGCACCAAATTGCCATCAACAAGTGCATCCTTCAGTTGAAACGGCTCGCCAGCCAGTGTGTGTGCGCTAAAGTCCTTTATCAGGGTGCCTACTTTGATACTGTTTGCCCGTTTTTCAGAAGCCAGCCTGGCCTGAATGCGTTTGATGTCGCTAAGGAGTGGCCGATAAGTCGGTATCTCGTTTTTCAAATGGCTCAGGCGCGATAACCTTTCCAGTGCGGACAAACCATTTTCAAATGCGCCAATGGCCAGATAGCGCGCTACCGGATTCGGATCGGTATTGGCAACGGACATAATTGTGTTGCGGGTTTTATCTTCAATCACTTTGGAAAGCACAGCATATCTGGCATATAGCTCTTGCTGTTGGCTGGCAGATACGCCCGCTTGATGCCGGGATACCAGCTCCTGCTGTTCTTGCTTCGCCTCAACCAACTCCGGGGCATTCTTCCAGGAGGTGTATATCTTGCTGTAGAAGTAGCCACCTGAAACAGACTTGGCGTTCACGTCCACCTGTACATGCCCAGGCTCTAAAATCAGGCCATCTACTTTGGCCAGCGTCAGGCGACCATTTTTGCCATTAATCGCCAGCCCTACGGAGTGAACCTCTTTGACAGGTACCTCCAGTTTGAATTTGCCATCTATAACCGGCACGCTTTGCAGGTTGGTAACAAACTCGCCAGATTTATTGTCCGGGTCAGCAAAGCACCAAAGCGTCGCTTGCAAATCAGAAGGGTCTGCGCCCAACTCCCTCAGTTGTTCAACAAACCTGAATGTTCCGGTTACCACCATAGACTGAGGCTGTTCTTGCCCGTCCGGATTGAACCACCACTGCTCTCCGATATCTTTCTTTGCTTCCGCCTTCGCGGATTCCACTGAACCCGGAAAGCCACAAACCGATAGCAAAAACATCAAACTCAAAAGATTATTTTTCATGCTCATTCCCTCCAAAAAAAGAAAAGGCCCACAAAAACCTACCTGTGGGCCAAGCGTTGCTTAATCAAAATTAAAGTTTGTTTACCAGGAAAGGCTCTTCACCACACTGCCTGAAATCACCCTGCCTCTGGTATCGAAACGTCTGGGGTCGAAAGGCCCGACAATTGGCGAAAATGGGGCTCTCTCATTCAGGGCATTATCTATACCCAGCTGAAATCTCCAGCCACTTTCAGGCAATATGTAGTGAGCGCTGATATCCCAGGAAGACTCACCTTCGATTCGATCCAGAATGGAGAACGGCCCCTCAAAATCTGCGCGATGTGAGCTGGTGTGATTGTAAGTAACCGTAGCCCCGTAATTGTCTCTGTCCCAATACAGCACAGCGTTACCCCGAACCCTGTCGCTAAAAAAGTCACTGCTTGCAACAAAATCCGTTATGTCTTCCCCAACCTGATCAATTGCCACATTATCTTTAATGTAACTTGCATTCAAAGTAGCCTGAAAGGATCCCCAGTCGTTGTCAAAAGCGTAAGAAAGATTGACATCAACGTTTTTACTAAACGCAAAAGACTGGTTAAAGGGACGAGAAATAATCGCTAACAAGTTGCCAGCCTCATCTCTGGGTGCAAAATCTGCTTCCAGCTCTGGACTGTTCAACAATTCACGCACTGCCTGTGGTGAATTAACTTGCAAAAAAGCTATACGATTCGAAAAGTCGATTTCGTTGTAGGCAACACTGGCAGAAAAGCCTTCAAGAAACTTCGGTGTCCAATCAATCACAACACTTGTGGTATCGGAAGTTTCTGGTTGTAGCGTTTCACTGCCTCCAGAGAAAAAGTCAACAACCACCTGACGCTCACCACCTAGAGCCCTTGGATCCAAGACTGGTTGCTGTGCTGTGGTGAGAGTAACATCTGAAAATAGTGCTGTTGGGGTAGGAGCCACAAAAGATTCGCCCCAGTTAAGTCTTACATTCAAGGTGTCAGTTATGCCCCAGGATACTGACAATGTAGGTGATGTATTGGTAAATTTTTCGCTTAAGTCCAAAAGTCTATCTAAAAATACGTCTTCACGCTGTCCTTGTAGATCGTACTCCTCCCATCGGGCAGCAAGACGTACCGACAAACTGTTTACCCCAGGCAGAGCGTTTTTTCCCGAAACCAGCGGAAAGTTAAGTTCAGTAAAAACCGCTAAAACATCTCGTGTTGGTGGCTCAGGGAATTGCTCACTAAACCCTGAGGCTATTTCAGGGCGAAACTCAGTTCCAAGAGAAAATCGTAAATCTCCGGCAGGCAAGCTTGCCAATTGCCCATCCAGGTTTGCAATGAAAGAGCGGGCAGTATTTTTTGGTGTTTGGGAGGTTTGATCAGCGATCAATGCAGACAGCGCTTCCACTGAATTAGAAAGAGGATCAAACAGGTTAATAGTGCCGTTATTTGCCGCCTCCAGCAATTCTGGCACTAACAGCGCATTGCCCCTGAAAAGAGTGGATTCACTGCTACTGACAGTGGCATCAAATCTGAAATCCCAATCCTTGTAGGGAACATCCCAGAGAAAGCCGCCGGAAATATTCAGTGAGCTGGGCTCGCCAACAATGGTCTGTGGTTTCAGCTGCAGGCTATCAACCAACTCAAACAAGTCACCAAAAACAACCAGGGTGGCTCCTGTGGGGTTTATCGGAGAAGATGGAGGCAAAACCTGGAAATAGCCTTGGGAATCCAGCGGGCCGACACTTTCTGTTTCGCTGTACCTGACATTCAGGTTTGCCTCAAATGAATCACCAAACTCCTGATTAACATCTAATGTATAGCTGTCGGTCTCAACAGTACTGGATAAAAACGGGCGAACCCGGTCAATAGCTTGAATATTTTCAGGCCGGATATCGGCAAGTGTGAAATTCGTAGGATCCGTGCCTTCTGGCAATGCCCCAAACTGAAAGGGAGGAGCAAAAGGAAGAATCCTTACGGGTGCTGTTCCTACATTTGGGTTAGGGGGAAGACCTATCAAGGTGCCAATATCTTCCGTAGTAAAACCGACCCTGTTTGCTCGTGCCGGGTCTCGCTTGACCTTTGAGTAGTTGAATGAGGCGTTACCACTGCCCCAGCCGACACCCAGATACTGACTGAAGGACTCTGTATTGGCATCCGAAAAGGAATCTTCATAGCTGACGGTGGTTTCACTGCCAACAAAGTCTTTGCGGGTAAAAATACTCACTGTCCCACCAACGGCGTCGGAACCATAGATCGAAGAACCACCATCAGTGGATATTTCAATCCTCTCAATGGTGCTGATGGGAATTCCACCCACATTAAAACCATTGTTCGACCCCAAGCCGGCACCTGATGCCACACGGCGACCATTGACCAGAACCAGCGTACTTTCCTGGCCCAGACCGCGCAGATTAATGGTTACATTGCCTTGAAAGTTAGTCGGCAAACGAGTGCCATCGAGGGAGCTGGCGGAGTTGAGGTCAGACTGGTTTGCAGACAGGCTGCGAAACAGGTCTTCGGTGGTGGTAAAACCCCGCCGTTGGATATCTTCTCGGGTAATAACCTGAACTGGTGAATAAGGTTCCACATGCCGCAAGCGGCTGCCGGTAATCACTACCTCCTCATCCGCCTCAAGGCTTGCTTCGCTGTCTTGTTCTTCCGAATCAGAGTTGTCCTCCGCTTCCACAAAAACTGTGTTTTCGGAAACGAATTCATACTTTAACCCGGAGTCTTCCAGCAGCAAGCCCAGCGCCTGATCAAGTGTGTATTGGCCCTTTATGGAAGATACGTGGTTATAGTTCCTGGCGCCTTTGCCAAGAACAATTTGAACGCCGGCATTTTGCCCCAGCGCCATTAGAGCGGAACCTACTTTCTGGTTGGGGATATCCACATCCAGCATGTCTTTTTCACCAGCGTAAGCACCCTGGTAAATAGACACGGCCAGCACTGTTTGTACGGCTTTAACAATAATTTTTTTTGTGAACGGCTTTTTATTTGCCATTATTAACCCACCTCTTTTGTCAAAAAATCTCTCTGTTATCTGGTTTTTTACAAAACCTACAAAGATCACGACTGTGGGACTCAAACACCCTACTGTTTGTCATTATTTTTTTTTGTGGTTCCCAACGATAACGATGCGATCAAAGCGATGCATTACCTTGATGGGAAGCGCGCGTTCAAAAACCCCCAGTGCTTCATTCATATGATCAAGATGAACCGTTGAATAAAGGGGTAAATTCATCACTGAGTCGTCTTCGATCAGAATTTTCTTGGCAGAATATCGATTCAATTCTTTTACCACTTTAAACAGCGGCTCAGCATCAAAACGAATGATTCGACTGCGCCAACTCTGGAAATTGTCAATATCGTCACTGTAACGAGCGGTTAATTGTTGGCTCTCCAATTCATATTCGGCAATCGTCCCGGCGGAGATACGAAGCTGGTTGGGCTGTTTAACTGTCAGTGGCTTGTCTTTGTTTGCATCCAGCTGTGGTGAAGTCTGTGAGACTGTTTCTTCCTTTCGATGCAGAGAAACAACACCCTCGGTTACCGCCAAAGTGAATTTTTCCGGCAGCAGATAGATGTTAAATGCGGTACCCAACGCGGTGACAGAACGGCTACCCAGCTCTACCGTAAAGGGGCGGGCTGCATCCTTGGCGACGGTAAAAAACGCCTCGCCCCGATCCAGAACCAGGCGTCTTGCGGTATCCGAATAATCCACCAACACCACACTGGAGGTATTCAAGGTAACCGCGCTGCCATCTGGCAAATCAACGGTTTTCTGCTCGCCAACCTGGGTAACATAGCGCAGCACCTTGTTACTTTGGGTTTCCACGGGGTTGAGCCACTCTGTGCCAAAAATAACCGCCACCGCCAGCAACACTGTAGCCGCCACAGCGGTCAATCCATTGCGAATGCCGTTACTTCCCAACCAGCTGCGCGGCTTAGTCGCCAGTGACAACAGCTCCTGGTCATCTTTCAGGCCGTCCATCTCTGCCAACAGTCGCCAGGTGTCGTACAGGCACTGACTGTGCTGACACTGCCTTTCACTCCAACCAGAGAGGTCGTCCAGGTCCTTTGTTGAGCGCTCGCCAGAAAAAAGCCGAACCGTATCTTCCGCTGCGCGACTTTCTTCTGTGGTTACATTTAACCAATTCATTTTTGATGTTCCCCATTTCCCTTAAATTCAGCTGCCACTTTTCTGATTTGTACCAAGGCACCCTTCATGTATTTCTCTACTTGCTTGACAGACACACCCATCTCCAAGGCTATCTGCTGGTAACTCTTGAATTTAAAACGGTTTAAAATGAATGCCGTTCGCCACTTTGGGCGCAGATTCATAATGGCTTCACGTATTCGTTCCAACTCTTCGCGACTCTGACTGATGATTTCAGGGGTCTGGGTATGGCTGGAACGGTCATCCTGAGCCCACATCTGCTCTTTCTCAGCGTAGCGGTGGCGTACCTGCCTGCTTTTTTCCAAATCCAGAACTAGATTGTTGGCAATGGCTACCATGAAAGAGCGATTATTCAGACGTTCAGGTGCCATTCTGTTTTCCAGATCCTGCATACGCGCAAGCCGGATAAAAACCTCCTGCATCACGTCATCAATATCATCCTGAGTATCCAGGCGTACCATCAGAAAGCCACGCAAGGCATCCCCGTGGTCTATAAACAGGCGCTCAAGCACTTCATCCCTGGTTTCACTGGTCCTCTTTTTGAGAGGCACCACTTTGTTGTTATTTGTCACCATCAAGGTATAGGCTCTGCGTGTAGATAAAGTATCCCTATATAGACCACGACTCAGGCTGGCTATCTCCCTACCCTCGGCATGAAAATTCTTCAGCCGCAACTGGCAGTGGTAAGCAAATCTGGTATTATCGCGCCTCTAGAAGGTCGGCCAACGCCCTATATCCCTACAATTCTTGCGGGTATAGCCTTTCTAGATCGTCACTTTCCACTTGATATCGCGTTATTGCCCGGAACCCAGATTTTCGGGCAGAGAGGTGTTTTTTATGAGTCTCGCCAATAAAGTTCTGGCCGTGAACAACGACCTGCCCATTCGCACCGACCAGCCGGTTCACAGCGGCAAGGTTCGCTCTGTTTACTGGCTCACCGAAGCCGACAGCCGTCGCCTGATTGCAGAGCGTGGCTACGATGTGGCCGCCGATGCACCGCTGGCCATTATGGTCATCAGTGACCGCATCTCCGCCTTTGAATGCATCTGGCGTGGCGAAGGTGGTATGGACGGTGTCCCCGGTAAAGGTGCCGCACTAAACGCCATCTCCAACCACTGGTTCAAACTGTTTCGCGAGCAGGGCCTGGCAGACAGCCATATTCTGGAAATTCCCCATCCGCTGGTATGGATTGTGCAAAAGGCGCGCCCGGTGATGATCGAAGCCATCGCCCGCCAATACATCACTGGCTCCATGTGGCGTTCTTACGCGAAAGGTGAAAGAGAATTCTGTGGTATTGAAATCGCCGATAATCTGGAGAAGGACAGCAAACTGCCGGAGCTGCTGATTACCCCGTCCACCAAAGGCATTTTGGAAGGCATTCCTGGCGTACCGGCCCAGGACGACGTCAATATCACCCGTAGCGATATCGACAACAACCACGAGGCGTTTAAATTCCAAAGCCCGGCGGACATCGACCTGTATGAAAAGCTCCTGAAAGAGGGCTTTGATGTCATCAGCAACGAGCTGACCAAGCTGGATCAGATTTTCGTGGATACCAAATTTGAGTTCGGCTACGTCACCGACAAAGGCGGCAACGAAAAGCTGATCTACATGGATGAAGTGGGTACGCCAGATTCCTCCCGCATCTGGGATGGCGGCGAATACCGCAACGGCAAAGTAGTGGAAAAATCCAAGGAAGAATTCCGCCAGCTGCTGCTCAACCACTTTCCCGACCCGGATATTCTGATCAATAAAGATCGCATGGAAGAGCGCACTGCTCTGGCACGGGACAATGTACTTCCGGAAGCCGTATTAATGCAGGTTTCCAAAACCTACACAGATATTGCCGAGAAAATTACCGGACAGGCTATTGAACTGTCGGAAAACCCGAAAGCAGATATTGTTGCTATTCTGCGGGATGAATTTGGGTTGGTGGATTAACCCAAACCGCAAACAAAAAAGGCGTCACCGGAAACGGTTGGCGCCTTTTTTTGTTTTTGGGTTGCGGCAGCCAGTGTAAAAACTCCGTCATCCTGAGCGCAGCGAAGGATCTCATACTACAAATAAACAAAGAGACTCTTCGCTGCGCTCAGAATGACAATTACGCTCAATCTGCTCGCAGCCCGCGGCTAGAAGCCCGTCGCCAATTCCCAAACATCATAAGCCGGTTCTTCATAAGGATGCGCCGCTACCAACGCCTTTACCGCATCCCCAATCCGCTCGTCATCACAGACCATTTCGACTCGATATTCCTCGACAACCTCCACCTTACCCTGTTGACCAATAAACGGCGCGCTGCCGTCGAGTGGGCGGAACTGTCCCTGCCCCAACACCTGCCAGCAGCAGCTGTCGTAATCACCAATGCGCCCGGCGCCGGCGGCAAAAACCGCCTGTTTTACCGTTTCCAAATGGGATTCAGGCACAAAGAACGCCAGTTTATACATCGTTGAGCACCGAGCTGTCCGCAGTCACAATCGCGCCATTTTCCACGATCACAGGCACCTGCTGCAGCCCGTAGTTCACACAGGGGCCCGCCGTACAAACGCCACTGTCCAAGTTAAACACTGCGCCGTGATGACTGCATAAAATTAATGAGCCGTCATTGCTAAGAAAATCGTCCGGCGCACCATTGAGGCGGGCACCGGCGTGGGGGCAGCGGTTCACATAGGCACGCACCAGCTCTCCCTGGCGCACCGCAAAAATGGATACCACCTCCCCTTCCTTACCCTCAAACAGAAATTCTTTGCTACCGGGGTTGTTGAGTTCATCCAATTCGCACAGCGTGTAACCCGCCCGAAGGCGGGTAAAAGGTTCAGAACGGATAACGTTGTGACTCAAAGCATTACCATCAAAGGTTTATTTTTCAGGCAATGATTCTACCGATTGTCTTTTACAAACTCGACAATATCTGCCGCCGGTATGGCGTAGCTGCGGGTGCGGCTGTAGCGGGCAATATTAACCCCGGCAAAAATGCCGTCTACAGAGAACAGCGGGCCGCCGCAGTCGTCCGGGTGCAGTGGCGCGTCGTGGGAGAAAACATTTTCAAAACCATCCCGACGGATGCTCTTGCCACCGTCAAAATACTCCGCCACATGGCGCCCTTGCTGCTGCGGGCGATTACCCAGAACCAACTCTACCGACAACGGTTCATCATTGCGCAGAGCTACAAGGCTGACACTGTCACCAGGCTCATAACCGCGCAGGGTTTCAATCAGTTGTTGCGCACTGGCAATCTGCTTACCGTCCACTTCCAGCAAGAAATCACCATCTCGAAATTGCTTTGCTGCCGGTGTGTCGTCAAACACCCGGTCAAAACGCACTTTGCCATTCACTGTACTGGGAGACACCCCCAGATAACCGGCGCTGTGGCGTTTATCGATAGCGAACTGTTCGGTGCTTTTAACGCTCACCAAGCCATCGCCTTTGGGGTGGGGTGACAACAGCAATTGGCCGCGATCAATTTTGTCGCTGCCTCTGGCGGACAGTTTCAAACCACCCTTGAGACGAGTGGCCAGTTTCAGCAACACCAGGTCACGCTCACTGTCGCGAGCCACCACGGTCGCATCGTAGCTTTCACCACCTTGTGTGACACTGATGGAGTCACCCACTCTGGAGCTTTTGCTTACCAACAAGTTGCCTGGCCGAAACAGGGTTGCCAGTGCCTCCACTTGTTCGCCATTTTTTTCGCTGACCACCTGAAGAGAGGCCGATTGCAAACGCTGTTCCTGCCCGGAAAATTGTTGCTCCAGATCCACCAGTTGCGTCTGTGGAGCAACTGGCTTGACGGTGGGCGCCTGCTCATTAACCGCAAGAGTGCCGCTCCAGGCGTGGTAAGAGCGTTTGTTTTCCGGCAGCTTGAAGGTCAATTCCACTTCACTGCCATCCCTTTTGACACGCAGGGACACCTGATCTTTCTTCAGAGTGTATGCCCGTTGCAGCAGCAGGTGCGCCTCCCGGCGCTGTCTTGCTTCTTCTCCATCTACAGCCAGCAAACGGTCACCGGCTTGCAAACCGGATTTCTGGGCCAGACTGTCAGGAGTCACTGCGGCAACTTTGGCGTAGTCAGTACGGGAGCTTCTGCGCCGGTGTTCATTGCCCTCGGCCAGTTCAAAGCCAAAGTCTGGCCCCACTGACACATTGTGATCGTGAAATTCCTCGGCGCGAATCAGATAGTCCCAGTAGCGGCGAAACTGATCCACAGGTACTTCGTGGTTGCGATCCAGGGATTGGCTGATATTGCTGTGAATGCCGATCAGGCGCCCTTCCATATCGTACAGTGGGCCACCGGAATCGCCGGGCTCCATCAGGCAGGTGGATTGGATATAACCGTCGTCAGTGACCGGGTCGGCGATATAACCAAAGCGCACCACTACACCGCGTTGTTCGCTGTGCTCACCGGGAAAGCCCAGGCTGATGCAGGGTTGATTGCGTTCCAGGGCAGACGACCAACCCAGCTCCGCCACCGGCAGGTCACCAGGTTTATCAATCTTGATAACCCCCATGTCCACGTGAGGCTCGGTACCCAGACCGGTAGCGGTAAAACTGCGACCGTCTGCCAGCAAAATCTCATAGCGAGCGTTTGGGCGCACCGCGTGGCCAGCGCTCATCACATAGCCCTCGGGGCTGACAATCACAGCACTGAAAGTGCCGTTGCCACCTCGACCCAATGTGCGCACTTCCACCGTGGCAGGTGACACCTTGGCCACCACCTTGTCGATGGACTGTTGCAATTGTCGGGGATTGAGTTGTTGATCGGCGGTCGCGGCAAATGAAAAAGTAGACAACAAAAGAGTGGCAGAAAGTGCCAGGTGCGTTGGTTTCATGCTAATTACCCTAAATCGAGTGAAACGAGCGGTGCCCCCAACACCGGTTTGCAAAGCTAGCAAAACCCCTGATTCCATTCAGCCAGTTTTACATTCTTATACGCTTTGGACTCGTTTTAGCAAAAAACGTTTACACAAAACCCCAGAAAACTCCTTAAATAGTTTCACTCAGCCATGAGTTGGCGATACAGGGGTTCCATTTCCTGCTGCCACACCAGCTGGTTAATCAGCCCTATGCGCTTGTAGCGAATGACTCCCTGCTTATCCACCAGATAGGTTTCCGGGGCAGCGTAGACGCCCATATCAATGGCAAAACGGCCATCGCTGTCTGCCCACACTTGGCTGAAGGGGTTGCCGTGCTCCCCAAGCCACTCCAGAGCGTCGGCCCGTTGATCCCGGTAATTGACGCCCACCAGATTGACTCCCTGGCTGGCCAACTCCGTCAAAAACGGGTGCTCTTGAATGCACACATAGCACCAGCTGCCCCAGAAGTTGAGCAGCGTCACCTCACCCGTCAACTCACTTTTATCTGCCGATTGTTGCGGATTGAACAACAGTGGTAACTGAAATTGAGGAACGGGTTTATCGATCAATGGGGAATTAATGGCATGAATATCCCGGTTGGAATTCAAACCCCACCACAGCAGCAAGGCAAACACCGCAAATGCTAATAACGGAATAAAGCGCTTAACTTGCATTTAATGCGGCCCCATCGGCTGTCTGACGCTTTTCCACGTAGCGTCGGTAACGTTTGTCCAGCGCTGCCAGCAAAGAACCCAGGGCAACCAGAATGGCCCCCAACCAAATCCAGCGCACAAAGGGCTTCACCTGCACACTCACCGCCCAGGCTTGCCCTTCCATTGGCCGGGACAGAGTAACCATCAGGTCGCGCCAGAAACCAGCGTCGATGCCTGCTTCCGTCATGGGTTGCTCACGCACCGGGTAATAGCGTTTTTCCGGCGCTACCGACACCGCCTTGCCACCACCTTGGCTGGCGAAAAAATGCGCTCGGTAGGCTTCGTAGTTTGGCCCCCGATACTGTTCAATTCGATCAAAACGAAATTCGTAACCCGCCAGCGTTACGGTTTCACCGGGGGCCATTTTCACGTCTTTGCGCTCTTCATAAACTGACGTCAATGCCACGCCCAGCAAGGCCACCACAATTCCCACATGAGCCAATACCATGCCGTAGTAGCTGCCTTTCAGGCGCCGCATACCCTGCCAGAGTGAGGTTTTGTGCTGACTCTTGCGCCACAGGTCTTGCCAGGTCACTGCAAACACCCAGGCGCCGATGGCAATAGCCCCGGCCGCAATCAATGAATAGTGAGGCAACAGCAGTGGCAGCAAAGCACCGGCCAGCAACGCCAACAGGATCGGCCAGCGAATGGCGGCCAGCAGGTTGGCCACTCGGTGGCGCTTCCAATTGAGCAGCGCGCCCACTGGGATCAATACCACTAACAACGCAAATACCGGGTTAAACAGCAGGTTAAACCAGGGCGGGCCAATAGACAGACGCCCCCCTTCCACCCACTCGTAGTAGAGCGGATAAAGCGTACCCACAAACACCACGCCCAGCCCCAACATCAACAAAATATTGTTGAGCAACAGGAAGGTTTCTCGTGACAGCGGCTCAAACTGCGACACTTTGCGCACCACACCACTGCGCAATGCAAATAGCAGCAACGAGCCTCCGATCACCACGCCGAGAATAGAGAGAATAAACACGCCGCGGGCACTGTCCACCGCAAAGGCGTGTACAGAATTAATGATGCCGGAGCGCACCAGGAAGGTACCCAACAGGCTGAGGGAGAATGTCAGAATTGCCAACAGCAACGTCCAGGTACGGAACATGCCGCGCTTTTCCGCCACCGCCAGGCTATGCACCAAACCCGCCCCCGCCAGCCAGGGCATAAAGGAAGCGTTTTCAACTGGGTCCCAGAACCACCAGCCGCCCCAGCCCAGTTCGTAGTAAGCCCACCAGCTGCCCAGGGCAATACCCATGGTGAGAAACGCCCAGGCGGTACTGGTCCAGGGGCGCACCCAGCGAGTCCAGGCGGTATCCAAGCGGCCACCAATCAACGCCGCCATGGCAAAGGCAAAGGCCACAGAGAAACCCACATAACCCATATAAAGCACCGGGGGGTGGACGATCATGCCGAAGTCTTGCAGCAGAGGGTTCAGATCGCGGCCTTCCGCAGGAAAGGCCGGCAGTATGCGCTCAAAGGGGTTGGAAGCAATGATCAGGTACAGCAAAAAACAAGCGCTGATGGCGCCCATTACTGCCAATACACGGGCAGAAAGCGCTTGCGGTAAATTACGGCTGAGCAATGCCACGGCCAGCGTCCAACCCGCCTGCACCAGTTCCCACAACAGGAACGAGCCCTCGTGAGCGCCCCATACAGCGGTCACCTTGTAGTGGTCAGGCAACTGGGTATTGGAGTTGGCAGCCACATAGGCCACGGAAAAATCACTGTCGAGAAACGACTTCACCAGGCAGTAAAACGCCAGCGCCACCAACACAAACTGCCCCGCTGCCAGTGAGCGCGCCATGCCCATCCAGCGCTGATTGCCATTGGCTGCCCCCCACATGGGAATTACCGCCAGCACCAGTGCCAGGCACAGTGCCAGTATCATGGAAAACTGCCCCAGCTCGGGAATCATCGACAGAGTTGCCACAGACTACTGCTCCTGTCCGGAAGTATCGTTGTATGCGTCTGAATTTAAACTTTGGGATTTTTGCTGCTGTTCCTGTTGCCAGCGATGGCCCTCCTCCATGGCATGCTCAATTTCCGGCGGCGTGTATTTCTCATCGTGCTTGGCCAGCACCTCGTCCGCCTGCAACACCCCGTTGGCATCAATTACACCCACAGCCAGCGCAGCTTCTCCCTCGGCAAACAAATCCGGGCGAATACCGGTGTAGTGCACTTCCAGTTGATGGGGGCCATCGGTTACCTGAAAGCGGGCAAACAGCGAATCACTCGCTTCCTCAAGGCTGCCCTTTACCACCATGCCACCCGCGCGAATGCGGGCGCCTTCCGGCACTTCGCCATTGGCGATTTGTGTGGGGGTGTAAAACAGATTCATATTGGTGCCCAGCGCCGTTACCCCCAGCCCCACAACGATGGAGGCGGCAATCACGATAAACAGCACCAGAAACAGGCGTTGACGACGAACCGGATGCATCAAAAATCCTCTGCTTGTGACTTTTCTGGAGTTTGGGTTTGGCTTTGAGCGGCAGCCTCACGACGCATCTGCCGCAAAATAGCTTTACGCACGCCTCTATTGCGCTGCAGGGGCGCCAAGGCCGCCGTGATTAAAACCACCAGTGCTATGCCATAAGCAGACCACACATAGGCGCCATGACACATCTCGGTACCGTCTTTTTTGACGTAACACATGGCGATAAAATCGGCGACACTCTCAAAATAAAACACGCCCTATTCCCCTTTTACCAAAGCCCGAACCCACTGGGTGCGACGCTCGCTGTAGAGTATTTCATTGCGCATGCGCAAAAACAGAACCACGGCAAAAAAACCGTAAAAACCCACAATCATGATCCAGAATGGCCAGGCCAGAGACGGGTCGATGGAAGATTCTTCGGTAAATTTGAAGGTGGCGGGTTGATGCAGGGTATTCCACCAGTCAGCGGCCTTGTAAATAATGGGAATATTTACCGTACCCACCAGCGCCAAAACCGCGCTGGCCTTGGCACCTGCCTGCTTGTCGCTGTAAGCCTCTTGTAACGCCATTACCCCCAGATACAGAAAAAACAGAATCAACATGGAGGTCAGTTTGGCGTCCCACTCCCAGTATGTACCCCAGGTAGGCTTGCCCCAGATAGAGCCGGTAATCAGCGCCAGTGCGGTGAGCGCCGCGCCGATGGGCGCGCTGCACTTCATGGCCACAAACGCCAGCTTCATGCGCCAGATCAAACCAACAGCCCCGGCACTGGCCATCAAATAAAACGCCGCCAGGGACAACATGGCAGAGGGTACATGGATGTAAAAAATTCGCACGCTGTGGCCCTGCTTGGCATCCGGCGGCGCAATGGCCAAACCCCATACCAGGCCGGTGATCAACACCAACACCGTCAGCGGCACCAACCACCTGAGCCAGCGGCCGCTTTTTTCATAAAACCACTTGGGCGATCCCAAACGGTGAAACCAGGTCCAATTTGCCATAAACAACCTTAACTCTTGTCATTGCGAGGAGCGAAGCGACGCGGCAATCCAGTGACTTACTCCTAGCCAGAGACACTGGATCGCCGCGCTGCGCTCGCGATGACGGTAAATGTTAACCATGCATACTAATTTTCAGTGCCCCGGAACAGGCAAAAGGCGCCAGCAACAGTGACAGCGCCATCAAGGCACCCACCACCAACAGCGGCCCGTCCGGAGAAAAGCCATCAACCGCTCGCTGCACTGAACCGGCGCCGAACACCAGTACCGGCATATACAGGGGCGTTACTACCAGCGACAGCAGCAAACCACCACGGCGCAAGGCAACGGTGAGTGCCGCACCAATGGCGCCGATCAAACTCAGTGCCGCAGTACCCACCAGCAGGCTGATAACCATGGGCCAATAGCCCGCTTCCGGCAGCGACAACATAATACCCAGCAAAGGTGAAAGTAGTGTCAACGGCAGGCCAGTGACCAGCCAGTGGGCCAGCACTTTAGCGAGCACAATCAGCCACAGCGGTTGCGGGCTGATAATCATTTGTTCCAGGCTGCCATCGCGATAGTCGCTTTGAAAAAGCCCGTCGATGGATAGCAGCGTCGCCAACAGCGCCATAATCCAGATAATACCGGGGGCAATTTTTGCCAGCTGTTCCGGCGATGGCGACACAGCCAGGGGCACCAGGGTCAGCACAATGAGGAAAAACACCAGTGGGTTGGCCAGCTCACCACGGCGACGCATGGCCAGCAACAAATCCCGGCGCAGAATGGTAGTAAAGCCGCCGCTCATTGCTCCCCCTTGGAGTGCCCGGCTCCCAAGTGCAGGGTTTTTACACCGTCAATAGACAATGGCTGATGGGTAGTCAAAATCACCGCCCCACCTTCACTGACGTGTTGTTGCATGCACTGTTCCAGCTGCGTCACTCCCTGACGGTCAATGGCGGTAAAAGGCTCGTCCAGTATCCACAGTTTCACCGTACTCAGGTATAGCCTGGCCAGTGCCACTCGCCTCTGCTGCCCGGCAGACAAGCTGTGACAAGGCACATCTTCGTAGCCCACCAGGCCCACTTTTCCCAAGGCGTCAGCAATTGTATGACTGCTTTTTTCAGCCAGAGACAGTCGTTGCAACCAACACAAATTTTCTTCCGGGGTCAGGGTACTTTTAATGCCCGGCTGGTGGCCGATATAGAGCAGCTCGCTGGCGTATTCCAGTGCGCACTGATGCACCGGTGTGCCGCGCCACAGGCAGTCGCCAGACTGAGGCGCCAGAGTGCCAATAATCACCTTTAGCAAGGTGGTTTTACCACTACCGTTATCGCCACTCACCTGCAAAATATCCCCCGCTGCCACACTGGCATTTACAGCAGAAAACAGCAGGCGGTCGTCCCGCTCAAAGGAGATATCAGAAAGCTGTAGCAGAGGGGTTGAAGTCAAGGGTTCGACACCGGCAATCAGGTGCGCGCATTATACAGATAAACGGCCCACTGTGAGCCGTGACGCCGGTCAACTAACAAGGCAAAAGAACAAGGGGGTGTTAACAATTAGTTGTTAACACCCCCTACCTGTCAGTCATCAAAATCAAAGTCGTAATCACTGAGCTGACGCTTGAGGCGTTCTTCCTCCAAACGTGCTTCCAGGCGGCGACGGGCATCCTGCGACGATGAATTATTATGGTTGTTTTCCAACTCGGTTTCGCTGTCGTCCATTTCCATATCCTCAAAGTCAGTATCATCCAGTTCTTGAGTACTCATAAGGCTTTCACCTCTATGACGTTCACCACACGTGTGTGTAAAAAAAACCAGCTAATGCAAGGATTCTTGGAGCGAAAATTAGTACGAAATTATGTCAGAATCAAGTCAATTTTAGAGGCGGAATCCAGGCCAGATAGAATCCAATTGCACCAGGTCTTGCGGGCGATCGATATCCGCCAACTCCGGCAGTTCGCAATAGCGCCAGCCAAGGTCGTCGAGGCGCTGTCTTGTCTGCGCCAATACCTGGTCACTGCCCCAGGCAATACCTTCAAACAGCTGGCGATCCACCCGCTGCAAACCAATCAGCACATAGCCACCGTCAGTAGCCGGGCCCAATACACAGTCGTGTCCCTGTTGCAGCGCCTTACACGCCTGCTGCAGGTAATCACCATCCATAAACGGGCAGTCGCTGCCAACAATTACTACGGCTTCGGCAGCCGCCAAAGCCTGTTTGGCGCTGTGCTGCATGCGCTGCCCCAAGTCGGCGCCCTGCTGCTGTTGAATGGTGACATCTGTGCCCGCAACCAGGCGTTCAAAATAACCGTTTGAATCGCCACTGATGGAAAAGCTGTAAGGGGCAGTATGGGCGCCGCTCAGTTGGCGAAAGCAGTGCTCCACCAGGCGGCGGTGCAGCTGCAGGCAGCCGTCATCACCCAGCGCCGGGCGCAAGCGGGTTTTCACCTGGCCCCGCTGTGGCGCTTTGGCGTATTGAATAATCCGGTAGTCTGGGTAGCGGTACTGAGCTTTTGACATGGATGTCATAACTTTAGATCGTCATCGCGAAGGAGCGAAGCGACTGCGGCGATCTCCAGCAAGGTACTTCGATTCCAGGAGATTGCCGTGTCGCCTTCGGCTCCTCGCAATGACAGTAAGACAAAGACTTTCAATTCAATAATACTGTTTCACCAGTTGTTGCGGGTCGGCGCCGCAGAAATAGCGCCAACGCAAGCGCCACATCAGCCAGATGGTGCGCCAGACGCCATCCCGCTCCCAGCGACGGCTGGACGTAGTCACCGGGGATGCAACCAGGCGCGCCCGTTTGCGCTGACGCAAGCGGCTGGTAAATTCGACATCCTCCATCAGGGGAATATCCCCATAGCCCCCCAGCTCATCAAACAGCTGCCGCTGCACATAAATGCACTGATCACCGGTGGCAATAGAGGTGAGCCGGGAGCGTAAATTCATAAAGAAAGACACCAGTTTCAACACCTGGCGGGAGCCGCTAAGGCGCACAGGGAAGAAACCCCACAGGGGCTGGTATTGCTGAATACGTTGCCAGCACTTCTCAAAGTCTTTAGGCAGCTGGGTATCGGCGTGCAGAAACAGCAGATAGTCGCCAGAGGCAATCATGGCGCCGGCGTTCATCTGACGGGCCCTACCGGGATCGCTGAGCCACACCATATCCACCAGCGATTGTGCCTGCTGTGGCGTGCCATCAGCGCTGCCGCCATCCACCAGAATGACTTCCACCCCCTGCTCGCGTAATGGCTGCAGGGGTTGCAGAGTAGAGTCCAGTAATTCGGCTTCATTGAGCGCCGGGACAATAATTGAGAGTTTGTGCATTGTTATTGTTTTCGCCTCTGTCATCCTGAGGAGCGTAGCGACGTGAGGATCTCAGAGTCTGAAAGTTGTGAGATCCTCACGCGGCTGCGCCGCTCAGGATGACGATTTGTCAGTCTTCCAACGCCCCACCACAACTGCTGCCCTGCCCCGCAGTACAACCATAGCAATGTTCACCAATCACAATGGGGTTTCCCTGAAAATCCGTTTCCAGCAATTGCCGCAGATGGCGCTGGCGGTCACTGCCAATTATCTGCTGTGTGTCTCGCAACGGCAATTCCAACATCTGATTAAAGTCACAATCGTACAAATTTCCCTGCCAATCCACGCTGATCAATGAATGGCACATCACGGTTTCCAGGTTGCTGTCGCTGTAACTGCCCTTCAGCAACTCCATGTAGTCGTGATATTTGCCCTTGGCCAACAGCATGCCGCCAAAGCGGCTGATGGGCATATTGGTGATGGTGAACAAGCTATTGAATTCAATACCGTACTGCTCCCGCAGCTGTTGCTTGTAGTCATTTTCCAGCTGCATTTGCGGCGGTGGCAAAAAGGCACCATTGGGGTTGTACACCAGGTTGAGAGGCAACTGCGGATCGATGCCGTAACCCAGACTATTGAGTTTAATCAGTGCATCGATGCTGTCGCCAAACACGCCCTTGCCCCGCTGTTCATTGACGTTTTGTTCGGAATAGCAAGGCAGCGACGCCACCACGGTGACTTTGTGACGGGCCAGAAACTCCGCCAGGTCTTCGTATCCGGGCTCCTGCAAAATGGTGAGATTGCAGCGATCGATCACCTCCACGCCCAGCTTGACCGCCTCTTCCACCAGGTAACGAAAGTGGGGGTTCATCTCCGGCGCACCGCCGGTAAGATCCAACACCTGCAAGCGATGCCGCTGCAACACCTGCAACACCAGCTCCACGTTGTCGCGATCCATCAATTCCGTGCGTTTGGGGCCGGCGTTCACATGGCAATGGGTGCAGCTGAGGTTGCACAGGTAACCGAGGTTCACCTGCAAGGTAGTCAGCGCGCCTCGGTTCAGTGAAGGGAAATCGGTATCCAGTAATAATGGTCGGGTATCGAGCATTTGTTATTCTCTGTTTGGCTGCGCCTAAGACAACAAGAACGGGCGTATTATCCAGCAAAGGAACACTCATATGAATAACCGTGAAAGGAATGAATTTCACTCGGTGGTGGTTTTAACCGGGGCTGGCATCTCCGCCGAATCAGGCATTCGCACTTTTCGCGCCAGCGACGGCCTGTGGGAGGAGCATCGTATTGAGGATGTTGCCTCTCCCGAGGGTTTTGCCCGCAATCCCCACCTGGTACACCGCTTTTACAACCAGCGCCGCCAGCAATTGCTAGGCCCGGAGATACAGCCCAATCCCGCCCACAAAGCCCTGGCAAGTTTTGAAAAGGAGTGGCAAGGGGATTTCCTGCTGGTTACCCAGAATATCGACGACCTGCACGAGCGCAGCGGCAGCCAGAGCCTGATTCATATGCACGGCGAGTTGCTGAAACTGCGCTGCGAAAGTTGCAATGTTATCCACCCCTGGCATCAAGACAGTAGCCCGGAATCCACCTGTGACAACTGCAAAACTGACGGCAGCCTGCGGCCTCATGTGGTGTGGTTTGGTGAAATGCCCTTGCAGATGGACGATATCTACCGCGCACTGGAAAGCTGCGACCTGTTTGTTTCCATCGGCACCTCCGGCAATGTCTACCCTGCCGCTGGCTTCTTTCAGGTGGCAAGCCAGGCGGGCGCGCATACGGTGGAATTAAATCTGGAGCCCAGCGCTTCCGGCTCTCAGTTCGATGAACAGCACTATGGCCCGGCCAGTGAACAGGTTCCCGCCTTTTTTCAGGAATTGCTCGATAGCTAGCTCAGAGAAACTGCCGCTGTTGACGCATATCATGTGACGGCTGCGGGATAGGCTCTATGGTCAACACACTGATGTCCACACCGATTGACCACCATGCCTCAAGAGACTGCCCCATCGCTGGCTGCGATACCCGTCAACTCCAACTTGCCCCACAGCCCCGAGCGCTGTAGTTCACGCATAGAAAGTTCACCCACAGAAAGTGCTCCCACATATCCGATAAATTTCGATTCGCAGTCGGGAACAATTGGGTTGTCATTCGCCATCCGCGGCAGTGATTACCGGTCGCAGCTGGAACTGCTGCCCCAGGAACTGGCTCTCTACAACAAAGAATTGAAAGATCAGGCCGTAGAACAGGTTTGGCTGTTGGGCGACCAACTGCACAATATTATCCCCGCTGACCTCACCTGGTTTTGTTATCAGGTGGGCAGCCAGTTACACGACAACGCCAAAGATGCCATATACGGTTTTGAAATAGACCACAAGTACATCAGCGCCGACGGTTTGGCATTACTTCACGGGCTGCATTTTCGGCGTCTTAAAATTCGTTTTGGTCACAGTCCGGCACTGGATGAAGGCGGCTGGATGCAACAGGTAGATCAGACCATCTCCCTGTTGGACAACGCCGGTTTCAGCGACCTTATTTGCCAAGTAAATGTAGCGGAATTTGCATGCCCCGATGCCCTCAACCGCCTGCTACTGAGTCTGCAGCTATACAATCCCCAGCACATTGAAATCGCCGGCATCGGCAAAACATCCACAGAGAGCACCCCGCCTGATATCCGAAAAATTTACCTCAACCTGCTCAAGCGGGCTCAGCAGAGAGGCTATCAAGTGCTGGGCAATCAGGTATTGGTAGCCCCTGGTAGCCGACTGCAGCAACTGCAACAGCACCATCAACTGCACTTTGCACCCTGGGGGTACAGCTCCAGCCAGCTCAAACGCTGGCTGGCCTTGGGTCTGGCAGCAGAAGGCAGTAC
Organism: Porticoccus sp. W117; assembly: GCF_030341905.1. Taxonomy (GTDB): domain Bacteria; phylum Pseudomonadota; class Gammaproteobacteria; order Pseudomonadales; family Porticoccaceae; genus SCSIO-12696. The sequence continues at coordinate 59,816 of NZ_JATAAF010000001.1, forward strand.
TGGCGATCTGTTCTACCGCAACTGCAGCAAGCTGGATTGCTATCGCAATCGCCTGGGCGAAGGCGTATACCCTCACCACTGGCACGGCCAGCTGCCGGAACAACAAGCGGGTACAGAAAACATCGTGCAATCCCTGTTGTGCTACGGAGAGTTGAACAACCAACAACTGGCACAGCTGCCAGAACATAACCGCAAACAAATATCAGCCCTTATTAACCACGCCTGCGATCGCCTTTGGCTGGAGCCCAACCAAAAGTGCTGGCAACTCACTACCAGCGGGCGTATCGAACTACGGCAATTGCTCTCTGGCTTGCAACAAGTACACCACTGATCTGTGCTTCTCTCAGGGAAAGCCCTATAATTCCTGCCTGACAAGTTTTGTGGATTCGCAATGAATAACCCAGCTGTAGACCGTAAATGTCCTCACAGCCAAGTGAGCTGTGGCGATTGCCGAATGAATGCTCTGTGCCTGCCACTGGCGTTGCAAAACGAGGAAATTGATCGCCTGGACGATATCGTGCAACGAGGTCGCCCCTTCCACAAGGAAGATCACGTCTACAATGCGGGTGTCGAGTTCAAGTCCGTGTACGCGGTGCGCAGCGGTTGCATCAAGTCCTACTACATCAACGACGATGGTCAGGAACAGGTCACCGGCTTTCACCTGCCAGGGGAAATATTCGGCATCGATGGCATCGGCCACAATCGCTATGTGAATTCTGCCATCGCTTTGGAAACTTCCGCCATCTGTGAAATCCCCTTTTCCCGCCTGGAAGAACTCAGTGTGGAAATCCCCTCTTTGCAGCGGCACTTTTTCCAATTAATGAGTAAAGAAATCACCAGCGACCAACAGCTGATCACCCAGCTCAGCAAAAACAGTGCCGAGGAGCGCATTGCCACACTAATCCTCAGCATTTCCAGCCGCAACGCCCGCCGCAAGCTGTCCAGCACCCAGATTCGTCTGCCTATGTCACGGGCGGATATTGGCAATTACCTGGGATTAACGGTGGAAACCGTTAGCCGGGTATTCAGTCGTTTTCAAAAACAGGGACTGCTGGCAGTGGATAAAAAAGAAATTGAAATTCTGGATGTGGATGGGCTGCGGGAATTGTCGAACAACTGATTTAAAGTAACCTTCCACAAAAAAGCGCCGACCGGTAAAAACCGTCGGCGCTTTTTTTAAGGCCAGCAATAACTCTTAAAACTTGTAGCCCACAGACAACATAAATACCACCGGATCGATTTCCACTTTCTTGCTCAGGGTGGCGCCATTGCTGAAGGTAAAGGTGGCGTCTGCATCGATATCGGCGTACCAGACACTGGCATTTACCAGCCAGTTGTCATCGATGCTGTAATCCACACCAACTTCTGCAGCCAGGCCAATGGAGTCATCGATATCCAGAGTGGCAGGAGCTACAGCGCCTTGCAACGTGCTGGAGGCCTCCTCGGAGAAGAACAAGGTGTAATTTACGCCGAGACCAACATAGGGCTGCACAACACTGCTGTTGTCCATGGGGAAATACTGCACGCTCAAGGTGGGCGGCAAGTGTTTGGTGCTACCGGCATTGATGGTGCCGAAGCCCAAGGCGCCGGTATTGGCGGTAATGTCGTGCTCGAACGGCGTGGCAGCCAGCAGTTCAATGCCCCAGTTATCGGTGAGCATGTAAGTGGCTGTAATACCCAGAGACTCGTCGTCTTCAGCAAAAGCAGAAGAGTTGGCGATGGCACTGTTATTCAAGTTTAACGGGCCGCTGCCGCTACCAGGTTGTACAGAGGCCACACCGGCGCGAACAATAAGGTCACCCGCTTCGTGAGCAGTAGCTGTGGTAGCCCCCAGCAACAGGGCTGCACTGATAGCCAATGACAGGGCATTGCGATTTTTCATGAGATGCTCTCCAGAAGGTAGTAAAAATTCTGGCGCCATTAAACTGCTCTGAGCGGTTGCGGTAATTGATCTGGATTAATTAAGCATAAAGAGGTACAAAATATTTGCAGCTGCCTGTGGTCAAAAAGCCAGGAATTGTTAAAAGGAGAACCTTATGTGCCGTTTTGCGCTTTATCTGGGTAATCAGGCCATCCCTGTCAGCGCCCTGGTCACAGAGCCAGAGCATTCCCTGATTCATCAAAGCTATAAAAGCCGTGAACGCAGCGAACCGCTGAATGGCGATGGCTTTGGCATTGCCTGGTACGCCGATGCAGACCCGGAACCCGCACTCTTTAAAGACATATCCCCCGCCTGGAGCAACGCCAATCTGCGTCACCTGGCGCGAGTCACCCGCAGTCGTTGCATCCTCGCCCACGTGCGTGCAGCCACCGCCGGATTACCGGTCACCTATACCAACTGTCACCCTTTCGAAGAAGGCCACTTAAGTTTTATGCACAACGGCGAACTGAGCTGCTTTACCCACAAGCGGCGCCAGTGTTTAGCCATGCTCTCGGATCGCGCTTACGGAATTATCAAAGGCACTACCGACTCGGAATTTTTGTTTGCACTTTTTCTGGATAACTACTGGAAACTGGCCAATATCGAAGAACCGCTACAGCGTATGCAGCAAGGCTTATCCGCCACAATCGAACAGGTAGCATCACTGTGTGACCAAAAGAGTTATGGCACCAGCACACTCAACTTGGTGGTGGCCGATGGCAGCCGCGCCGTTGCCAGCCGCTATACCGATGGCACCCCGGAAGAAGCCAACTCTCTCTATGTGCAAAGTGGTGGCAGTTATTGCTGCGACGATGGCCATTGCAGTATGGAAACACAAGACAACAACCACCGCTCGGTGATTATTACGTCGGAAGGGCTAAATGACGACCCGCGTTGGCAGCGGGTGCCAGTGAATCATTTTGTGACGGTTGATGTTGAGTTGGAAGTGGGGATAACAGAAATTTAGCAGTTTCGGGTTTCGGGTTTCGGGTTTCGGGTTTCGGGTTTCGCAGACTTTGTCATTCTGAGCGCAGCGAAGAATCTCTTACTTCGTATCCCTCAATATCCTTCACTTACGCTCAGGATGAAAAATTGACTCGATCTGCCCGCAACGCGAAACCCGTAACTCGCAACCTTATTTTTTCCTCCGCAACGGCGCAAACCCCTCTTCCTTACCACTATCATGAATCGGCTTTTTACCAGGCCGCCGCTTATTGGCCGCTTTTTTAGGAGTGGCGTTTTTGGCGGTTTTCTTTGCCAGCTTTTTCTTTTTCGTGCCAGCGGCCTTGCCGGAAGCCTTGAGTTTTTTCGGTCCTTTGTATTTGCCTTCCAGCCCCGCCACCACAAGTCGTTCAAAGCGAGTTTTCAGGTAGCGTTCGATAGACGCCATCAGGTTCCATTCGGTTGAGGTAATAAACGAAATGGCGGTGCCCTGCTCGCCGGCACGACCGGTACGACCAATGCGGTGCACATAGTCGTCACCGCTGCGGGCCATATCAAAGTTAATCACCAGGCCAACACCCTGTACGTCCAGGCCGCGAGCCGCTACATCGGTGGCCACCAGTACATCCAGTTGGCCGCGGCGCATCTGTTGCATCACGTGATTGCGTTCGTCCTGCAATAAATCTCCGTGCAAAATACCGGCGCGCAATTCACTGTTGTAAAGCCAGCCAACCAGTTTTTCCGCCCCAGCTATGGTGTTGGTAAACACTACGGTTTTTTGCGCGCTTTCTTGCTGCAGCAGTTTGAGCAACAGCTTTTGTTTGTGCTCAACATCGTCCGCCAACACAATTTGCTGCTGAATACTGCTGTGACGGGAGCGAACACTGTTCACTGCAATGGTTTGCGGGTTGTTGAGCACCGCATCTGCCACCTTGCGAATACCGCGATGTTTCAAGGTGGCCGACAGCAACAGCGTTTGGCGCTGCAGGTTGCAAGCCTTGGCAATGGTCAGCACGTCTTCACTAAAACCCATATCCAGCATGCGGTCGGCTTCGTCCAACACCAGCACTTCCAGATCGGAAAAGTCTGCTGAGCCTTTTTCCAAATGTTCCAAAATGCGCCCAGGCGTGGCGACAATAATCTCCGGGTTTTTGCGCAGCATGGCTTTTTGAAAGCGAAACTCCTGACCGCCGGTAATCACATCCGCTTTCAGGTGGGTCATTTTTTTTAGCTTGATACAGTGCGCCAACACCTGTCGCGCCAACTCGCGAGTGGGGGCCAGCACCAGTGCCCGGGTGCCGCTTTTGGGGGCATCAGCTTGCAGAAAACGCTGCAACATGGGCAGCAAAAAAGCCGCACTTTTGCCACTGCCGGTTTCTGCGGTTACCAACAGATCCTGCCCTTGTAAGGCTGCAGGAATCACTTGAGCCTGTACCGCTGTGGGTTCGCTGAAGCCCTCTTTGCCAACTGTCTCAAGCAGGCGCCCGTGAAGGCCAAAATCTTCGAACTGAGGCTGGGCTTTACCTTTATTATCACTCACCGTTTCATCAACCACCTTTACTGCCTCCCATACAATTGGGAGATGCCGGCGCCTCACTGACTTCCCCCCACTCTTCCGGGCTATAGGTATGCAATGCCAGAGCGTGCACCTCCCCGGCCAGTTCTTCACTGAGAGTCCGGTATACCGCCTGATGGCGCTGCACCTGGCGTTTGCCGGTAAAGTTCTCTGTGGCCATCACCACTTTAAAATGGGTTTCCGAATTGGCGGGCACCGAGTGCATATGACTCTCGTTAATCACCTGCAGGTGGCTGGGGCTGAATTCCCGCTGCAATTTTTCTTCGATCTGTTGCTGAATGGACATAAATAAAATAACGTCGACGGCTGTAAAAAGGCCGCCATTATACCGGTGCTGTCAGCCATTGGCGTAACTGTTGTATGGATTGTCGTCCGGATTTTCCTTCTGGTACCGCCAGATAATATGCCTGGTCACATTGCAAATCCTGTTCGCAAGCCCGAACCAGACGCCCATCCGCCAGCTCATCGCGAACAAAATACCAAGGCATGATAGCCACACCCAAACCCTGCAGTGCCGCTTCCAACAGCAGCTGGAAATACTCCAGCCGCGGGCCCGGCAACTGCCCAATCTGAGCGGCACTTATGCCGGCATGCTGCAGCCAAAGGTGAGATGATGACAGTTCACCGGTTTGATGCAGCAGTGGCATTTGAGCGATACCTTCCCGCTTGACCAATGGCTCGCCACCGTTTTTGACAAGCAAATCCGGGCTACATACCGCCAGCAAAGTCTCCGCCATCAACAACTGACATTCCAGGCCGGGCCAATTGCCACTGCCAAATAAAATGGCCAGATCGTAATCTCGCGCTGCACCGTAGATGCGGCCCATATCCGTATCCAACTCGAATTCCACCGGCGGCACACCGCCTTTGTCCCTGCCCTGCCCCATGCGCGGCAGCAACCAGCGGCTGACCAGCGCCGGTTCCGCCGCCAGCAACAATGGGCGAACGCAGCCACTAGCGGCATCTGCGGTGGTGGCTTCCAGCTGATCCAGCAGCGGCTTCAAAGCCACAGCGTAGCTTGCTCCTTCGGCGCTCAGGGTCACACCCTGTTTGCTGCGCACAAACAATTGCATACCTAGAAATTGCTCCAGATTTTTTATCTGGCGACTTACCGCACTTTGGGTCAGGCACAGCTCGACACCAGCCTGGGTAAAGCTGAGGTGGCGAGCAGCGGATTCGAAACACTCCAGGGAAATCAGGCTGGGGATACGTCGCCTCATAAAGGCTCTCCTGCGGCTGGGCTAAGGTGGGCTTGGTCATGATATTTTGGAATGACCCTAACACAAACAATCGCTTGCCCGCTATCACCGCTTCGCTAAAGTATTCGCCATCAAAGAACAGCGAACAGAGGCACCCATGGCAACCTGCGGCGAAGTATTGGCAAAATATCTTGAGGCTTATGGCATCGACACCGCTTTTGGCATTCCCGGCACTCACACCATCGAGCTGTACCGAGGGCTGCCGCAAACCAGCATCCGCCACGTTACCCCGCGCCACGAGCAGGGAGCCGGATTTATGGCCGATGGTTACGCCCGCGTAACCGGCAAGCCAGCAGCCTGCATTACTGTGTCCGGCCCCGGCGCCTATAACATTGCCACTGCCATGGGTCAGGCACTGCAGGACTCTGTGCCCATGTTGGTGATTTCAGCGGACAACAACAGTTGGGAAAAAGGCCTCGGTGAAGGCCGTTTGCACGAAACTCGCAATCTGCAAGCGGCCATGGCGGAATGCTCGGTGTGGAGCCACACTTTGGCACGGCCGGAAGAACTGCCAAAAGTCATGGCCCGCGCTTTCGCCATATTCAATAGCCAGCGCCCCGGCCCGGTACACCTGACCTTGCCACTGAATGTGATCACCGCCAACGCCGATCAGGTAGCGGTAGAAACCTGGGCTTTGCCCAGCCGCCCAGCCCCGGCGCAAGACGCTCTGGCCGCCGCAGCAGAACTGTTAAACAATGCCCAGCGCCCTGTACTCGCATTGGGTGGTGGTGCCGCAGATGCCGCAGAAGCGGTACAACAGCTGGCCGACACACTGGATGCCCCGGTCACCCTGACCCACAACGCCAAGGGTTTGCTGCCGGCGGATCATCCGCTGCTGGTTAATACCAGTCCCTCTTACCAGCCGGTACGCGATCTTTACCAAAGCGCGGATGTGATCCTTGGCATCGGCACCGAATTCAGCGAAACCGATTACGACTTTTTCTTTAACGGCGAATTCCACTTGGGTGAAGCCAAGCTGGTGCGTATCGATATCGACAGCACCCAGCTGACCCGCAACGTGCGCCCGGACGTTTCACTTTGCGCTGACTCCCGTAGCGCCATCGACGCCCTGCTACCGCTTTTGCAACAAGGCAGCCGCAATGGCGCTGCCCGTACAGCTGCCGTCAAAGAACAACTCGCGCCCCTCAATCACAACGGTTACCAGGTGTTTCTCGACAGCATCCAGCAAGCCTTGCCCGGCGCCATTGTGATGGGTGATTCCACCCAGCCCGCCTACTTTGCCGCCGCTCAATACGACGCCCCAGCAACGCGACGTTTTGCCAGTGCCGCCACCGGCTATGGCACCCTGGGCTATGCCCTGCCCGCCGCGTTTGGCGCCAAGTTGGCGCAGCCGAATTTGCCTGTGGTGTGCCTGATTGGCGACGGTGGTTTGCAGTTCACCATCAACGATTTATCCACCGCCGTAGAGGCGCAGATTCCGGTAGTGATACTGGTATGGAACAACCAGCGCTACGAAATGATCGCCCAGAACTTTGAAACCGCAGGCATGGAGCCCATCGCCTGCGATATTCACACACCGGATTTTGTTGCCATCGCCAAAGGCTACGGTTGCCCGGCACAACAAGCCCACAACCTGGACGAATTGCAGCAACAGATGCAGGCCGCACAACAACAAAATGTGCCCACACTGATTGAAATTTGTGAACAAGACTTTATTGGGGAGCAGTAATCATGAGCGTACAAGGCAGCACTTTCACACAAAGAATCAGCAATGTCGCCAAGCGCCTGGATGGCGATGCCAGTGAAGTTTGGGAAGTACACGATAAAGCCTGCGCCATGGCAGACAACGGCGAAGACGTACTGCTGCTGTCTGTAGGCGACCCGGATCTGGATACCCACCCGGACACTATCAATCATGTAATTGATCGCCTCCGTGAAGGCCGCACCCACTATTCCCCCAGCAGCGGTGAAGACAGCCTGCGTCGCATTATCGCCGATGTGGAAGACCGTTCCGCCCGACGCCCCTGCTCCGTAGATGAGGTACTGATATTCCCCGGCGCCACCAACGCCATTTACGCGGTAATGCGCACCCTGCTTAACGAAGGCGACGAAGTGATTCTGGCGGAGCCCATGTACATCGGCTACCACGGTATTTTCGACAGTATTGGCGCCAAACAGGTGCGCATACCACTGAACGCCGCCGATAACTTTTCCCTGGACATGGAAAAGCTCAAAGCCTCCGTCACCGAAAAAACAAAGGTGATTTTTATTAACACTCCGGGGAATCCGGCGGGCAATATGCTCAGCGAAGCGGAGCTGCGGGAACTGGCCGACTTCAGCTACCGAAATAACATCTGGCTGGTGAGCGACGAAGTGTATTCCATGATCACCTTCAAAGAGCGCCACACCTCATTGCGCAAAGCCGCTGAACACCTGGACAACATCATCGTTATCGACGGCCTGTCCAAGTCCCACGCCATGACTGGGTGGCGTATGGGCTGGACGGTGGCACCGGAAAGCATCAGCAAACACTTGCTGAACTTTTCTGCCAGCACCGTATTTGGCTGCTGCCAGTTCGTGCAAGACGCCGCCGCCTACGCCCTGCAAAACGACTCCGCTTATATGGAAGAAATTCGTGGCGAATACCAGTCCCGCCGCGATTACGTCTGTCAGCGAGTAGCCGCTATCCCAAAACTCAGCTGCCCCACGCCAGACGCCGGTATGTTTGTGATGGTAGATATCAGCCAAGTGGCCGAGGATGGACAAGACTTCGCTCACCGGTTGCTGGATGCGCAAGGTGTATCAGTATTGCCCGGCATTGGTTTTGGTGAAGTGACGCGGAATTTTGTGCGGATATCGCTGGCGCAACCGGTGGAGATTTTGGAACCGGCATTTGATCGGATTGAGGGGTTTATAAACAGCCTTTTATGATGCACGAAAGCAGCCCCTCATAGAGGGGCCCTATTTTTCGAAAGTTTTTCATCAAGAATTTTTTCTACTCTTTGCGGTCTTTCATTAACAGCTTCAGAATAATATTTTTTCGCAACTTGATTTATAAAAATCATATCGAGCTGATCTTTTTTAAGGGAAATCAAATTTGAATCAGCAGCCATATTTTCTATAAGCCAGCGCTCAAACTCATGCGCTTCTTTCTCTTCATATGCTCTTAGCGTATAAACAGTCAAATCCAAGCGATCTACAATAGACTTTATACGGTTAATAACTTTTTGTTCATTTATAACAATACCCCAAAATAGTGAGGAAATAACTACACCTAGAAAAACATTAAAAAGCCTAGACTTTAAAAATCTATTCAGGATTAACACAGCCACTTTCATCTCCATGTTGGTAGTATGTCGGAACATTCGCTCTATTAGCTAACTGTTGCGCAGTTGCTCGAACACCTCCGGCGTTGTATGTGCGGCTTTTTGGAAAAGCAACCGCAATCCCCCTTCTTCCCTCAAACCGATCAATATCGTTCATCTGGCCTGTGAGATAGTTTCCATAAGGGTCTGTGACAGTAAAGTTACCCGTAATAGTAGTAGAAGGTGGCGTTCGTTCAATTGAATCCCATCTGTCTGTCAAAAAACTTAAAAATGATTCATCAAGATATAGTAAAACTCCAGATGGAACATCTCTTCAAGATAGACTGATGATTTCTATTGGTCTATTACAATGAATAAAAAGTAGAATAATACCGATTCACGAATATCCGTTTTACCCTGTTTAGATGCTCAATTGGCTAACCGACACTTACCGCTGAATGCAGAAGTGCCCCTGTTACCGATCATTTTTGTTAATGACGCTTTTAAAAATAGTGCAAGATTTTTGTTTTTGCAGAATTTTATGAACAACAAAAATGACTAAAAATAAACTTTTAGTCACAACAGATTAAAACAGCCAAAAACAGTTGGAGCTGGACAAAAATTTGAGCTCCTCACAAGATTCAATAAATCCTGGCAATAATTTTATGATTATTGTTACCCCACATGCTGATCAACCAGCACCACATTGCCGTCCGGGTCTGTCACCATAAAGCTGCCGGGCCCGGTACCGGATTCATCCACTGGATTAGTAATCTCCACACCTTGCTCTTTTAAGCTCTGCTGCAATTGGCGCACATCTGTGTATTGATCGGTGGGTTGCGCATCTTGATCCCAGCCGGGGTTAAAGGTAAGAATATTATTGTCAAACACTCCCTGGAACAGGCCAATAATATGATCGCCATTTTTCAGGATTAACCAATTTTGCTCTGGCTCGCCGCAAAACACCGAAAAGCCCAGCTTTTCGTAAAATTGTTTTGAGGCTTCCAAGTCTTTTACTGCCAAGCTGACGGAAAACGCACCCAGATTCATCATGTGCTCCTTTTATTTTTAGTACTCTTTGTATAGCACAGTAGAGTGCTACAAATAAAAAACGGGCCTGAAAAGGCCCGTTCAGACAGTGCGTTTTGGCGTATCACCCCACCATCGACAACATCACCCCCGCCGCTACCGCGGAACCAATCACACCGGCCACATTCGGCCCCATGGCATGCATCAACAGGAAGTTGTGAGGGTTAGCTTCCAGGCCCACCTTGTTGGACACCCGCGCTGCCATGGGCACAGCGGAAACACCGGCAGAGCCAATCAGTGGATTGATGGGGGTTTTGCCAAATTTGTTCATGGCTTTGGCCATCAGCACGCCACAGGCGGTGCCGATGCAGAAGGCCACCATACCCAGAGCCAGAATGCCGAGGGTTTCCCCGTTGAGGAATTTGTCGGCGCTCATTTTTGAGCCCACGCCCAGGCCCAGGAAGATAGTGACAATATTGATTAGCGCATTTTGGGTGGTATCGCTCAGGCGCGCCACCACGCCGCACTCTTTCATCAGGTTGCCAAAGCAGAACATGCCCAACAACGGCGCCGCACTGGGCAAGAACAACGCCACCAGCACCAACAGGGTCAGCGGGAAGACAATTTTTTCCGCTTTGGATACGTGACGCAGTTGTTCCATTTTGATCTGACGCTCTTGCGGGGTGGTGAGCGCTTTCATAATGGGTGGCTGGATAATGGGCACCAGTGCCATATAGGAATAGGCCGCTACCGCGATGGCTCCCAATAAATCTGGCGATAATTTACTGGTAACAAAAATCGCTGTTGGCCCGTCGGCACCGCCGATAATGCCAATGGAAGCCGCATCTTGAATACTGAAATCAAAAATACCCGCCGCGCTTAACGCCACCGCGCCAATCACCGTTGTGAAAATACCGAACTGGGCCGCTGCCCCCAAAAACAGGGTTTTGGGGTTGGCAAGCATGGGGCCAAAGTCGGTCATGGCACCTACGCCCATAAAGATAATCAGCGGGAAGATGCCGGATTCAATGCCCACGTGGTAGATGTAGTACATCAAGCCGCCGGGGCTTTCCAGGTGACCCAGAGCGTCGTACACCGGGGCCGCTTCAAAACCGGCGCCGGGAATATTGACCAGTACGGTACCAAAACCGATGGGCACCAACAGCAGCGGTTCAAAGCCTTTTTTGATGGCCAGAAACAGCAGACCCAGGCCCACCAGAATCATCACAAACTGGCCGCCGGAAAGTTGGGACAGGCCGGAGTCGGCCCACAAATTCAGCAGGGAGTCCATATTTTACCCCCTACGCTATGGTGGCCAGAGTGGCACCAACGGCGACGGAGTCGCCCTCTGCCACTTTGACATCGCCAATGGTTCCTGCCCTGGGCGCAGATACCGCGGTCTCCATTTTCATGGCTTCCAAAATAATGATGTTCTGACCTTCTGCCACCTGCTGCCCTGGAGACACCAGCACTTTGAAGATGTTGCCCGCTAACGGCGATGGCACCGGGTCGCCACCGGTAGCTACTGGGGCACTTGGGACGGCAGGCGCACTGCCAGCATCGGCACCACCGCTACCGCTAACCGGCACAATGCCGTTGACATCACCACCGGCGTTAACAGTCACCGTGTAGTCCGTACCTTCCACAGTGACAGTGTAGATTTCTTCGCCACTGTCGGTGGTGGGTACATCTTTACCGGTAGGAACGGGCTCAAAAGCAGAAGCATCGCCGCGGTTTTGCAGAAATTTGAGGCCGATTTGCGGGAACAAGGCGTAGGTAAGTACGTCGTCGATACGGTTATCGCCTCCCACCATTTCAATGCCTTTTTCGGCGGTCAGTTTTTCCACTTCTTCCGTGAGTTTATCCAGCTCCGGTTCCAACAGGTCAGCGGGACGGCAGGTCACTGGCTCAGCGCCATCCAACACCTTGGCTTGCAGTTCGCTGTTTACCGGCGCCGGGGTAGCGCCGTACTCCCCTTTCAGAACCCCCTGGGTTTCTTTGGAGATAGATTTGTAGCGCTCACCGGTCAGTACGTTAAGCACCGACTGGGTGCCGACAATTTGCGAGGTGGGAGTTACCAGGGGAATAAAGCCCAGGTCTTCCCGCACTTTGGGGATTTCCGCCAGTACTTCGTCAAACTTGTCTTCCGCGCCCTGGTCGCGCAGCTGGTTTTCCATATTGGTGAGCATGCCGCCGGGCACTTGCGCCACCAGGATGCGCGAGTCTACCCCTTTCAGTGAGCCTTCAAACTTGGCGTATTTTTTCCGTACCTCACGGAAGTAAGCAGCGATGTCTTCCAGCGGCCCCAGTTCCAATCCGGTATCACGCTCGGTACCTTGCAGCATAGCCACCAGGGATTCCGTGGGGCTGTGGCCGTAGGTCATGGACATAGAGGAGATAGCGGTATCCACGTTATCAATACCCGCTTCGATGCACTTCAGGGCGGTGGCGGTAGAAAGGCCAGTGGTGGCATGGGCGTGCAGGTGCACTCGCAAATCCGTTTCTGTTTTCAAGCGCTTGACCAACTCCTCGCCCGTATAAGGCTTCAGCAGCCCGGCCATATCTTTAATGCAAATAGAATCAGCACCCATGTCCTCAATGCGCTTGGCCATTTCCATCCAGGTATCGATGGTATGAACCGGGCTCAAGGTATAAGAAAGCGTACCTTGGGCGTGCATACCTACTTTCTTCACAGCTTTGAGGGCGGTTTCCAGGTTGCGCATATCGTTCATGGCGTCGAACACCCGGAACACATCCACGCCGTTAACGGCGCAACGCTCCACAAACTTTTCCACCACATCATCGGCGTAGTGGCGGTAGCCGAGAATATTCTGCCCCCGGAACAGCATTTGCTGCGGGGTATTAGGCATGGCTTTTTTCAGTTCGCGAATGCGCTCCCATGGGTCTTCCCCCAAGTAGCGAATGCAGGCGTCAAAGGTCGCTCCGCCCCAGGTTTCCAGTGACCAGAAACCCACCTGATCCAGCTTTTCGGCAATGGGCAACATATCGTCAATACGCAGCCGGGTGGCGAACAGGGATTGATGCGAGTCACGCAATACCACATCGGTAATGGAAACTGGATTGTTTGCAGAAGTCGCTTCGGACATAACGTGTTATTCCCCGGAAAGTGATTCAGTTGGTGCTTTTATAAGTGCTTTTAAAAGGTAAATTCTGTGAGGGCTAGTGGCGCCCGCGATGCTTATCCAGTGCCGCCTGGATAATCTGGACGACGCGTTTGTCCACTTGCCCCGCAGGTGCCACGACAGGCTCTGGTTCCGGCGCCACTTCTTCTGGAGACAATCGGTTTACCACTCGCGACATCACCGTGGTGGCCACCACCAGAATGGCAAGAAACACAAATACCGTGCCCATGCCCATCAGCATAAGGTTGGTTCCTTGCTGCAATAAGGAATCAGTCATAGTGGCCCCTTTTGTGGAATAGATTGTCGTTATAGGCGGAAAAAGGATTTGAATATAGCGGTAACAGGGGAGCGCTGGCAATCCCCTCTCCACTAAAGTCCAGAGCCGCCTTATCTAAATTTTAAAATTTCAATGACTTGCGGATAGCACAGTTCTTGACAGAGCCGTAGGGTGGATTAGCTGAAAGCGTAATCCACCAAGTGGTGACCACGCTCTCTGATTTAATTGCCAAAATTGACGTCTGGCTGGTGGATTACGCCGCTTTGCGGCTAATCCACCCTACGGCAATAAGGGTGCTTCTAAAAATTGCTAGTGGCCTCTGACTACAGACTGGCAAACAAAAACCGGGCTGTTAAAAAGCCCGGTTTGTTTGGATTTCACTGTAGAAAGCGGCTGAGGGGGATGGGGTCACTGTTGACATATTCGTCCGCTCTGTTGCTATCCGGGTAGGAAAGCTGCAGTGAGACAAGATCGTCTGTATAGCCTGGGATGCGAATAAAGTACGTGCCCTTCGTCTCCACCAGATTTCGCTCGGCCAGGTTCTGGCGTTCTTCTTCACTCGCCAGCAGGCAGGCCTTAACGGCCAGAGCCGGGTAATCTACCTGGCCTGTGATTTCAATGCGCTGATTGGAATTCATCAGGTGGTAATCAATTTTCCGTCCCTGGCCAGGCCGCTGAAAATTCGGCGGGTAGTCTTGTTCCAACAGCCAGGCATCCACTACCTGGTGCTGCTCGCCATCAACCACCACCTTGACCATCAATGTCTGCGCCAGGCTAACCGGTGCACACAAAACAAGCACGACTGCCAGCAAGTAACGATTTTTCATTGTCATCTCCTATTGAACGGTTACCGACCAGGTGTGGCTGTGTTCAGAAACATTTTGGCTGTCTTTGCGAATCAGCCCGGTGGCATCTTTCACCACCACTCTGACGGTGTAGCTGGTAGCGGGTGGATTGGCAACATCAAGAGACAACATCTGTTGACCACCATCTGGCTGTAACTGATCGTTGATGTACCAGCTGATAGTCGACAAATTGCCATCGAACAGGGTCTCAATAGAGAATCTCGCTGTGCTACCGGTAGCCTGAACGACGTTTTCCTGACCGGGTGTCACACTGATAAAACCAGCGGCAACGGCGTTTACACTCAATGCCCAGGCCTCTGCATTCACTGGCCCAAACGGTGAACCCAGATCCCGCATGACCGATGTATCCAGTGGCCGGTAATAATCCTTTTCACGGTAATAGGCGCCTTCAAACAGGCCGACACCGGTTTGCCCCGGTTGGGTGGGTACCGCCGACAGATCATCAATCCAATGGCGCCATTTGAGGGTGTTCACATCCGTATTGGTGGTGACGTTGACCTGAGATGGCTCAACCACATTGGTGTCGGTAGAGCCGTAGGAATATTCATCCGCCAGCCCGGCAAAGGAATGTCCCAGCTCGTGAATGGCAATATCACCGGCTGAATCAGCCAGAGAAAACGTCGCCGCCGGGCCACCGCTGCCTCCGTAGGTGGGCGAATTGACGATTACCGCAATCTGGTCGTACTGAGGCACCAGGCGCGCAGTAACATCAACCACCCTGGCCGTATTCAAGCAAATCAGGCGGGCAATGTTATTGCACTGGAAGTGGCTATCAAACACCGTACTCACCGACACCCCGTCATTGGGAAAGTCACTGCCAGGCTCTTCGGAGACCGATTCAATCAAATGAACATTCCATATCTTGCCGTGAACCTTGATCGTATCTTCCTGCAAAAAGTGGTTCATAAACTCTGTAGCGGCGCGGCGAAAATCACCCAGCTCACTGGCGGTAAAACCCTCTGCCAGCAGCACCAGATCGACACCCTTGCCATCACTGCGGCCGCGAAGGTTAGAGGTGGCAAATCGGGGCATCAAATGGATGGTCACAGTGGCACTGGCGGTTAGTCGATCATTGTCCGTCACAGTCACTTCCAGGGTCGCCTGCTGGTGAACAGGTACATTCGGTGCCGTAATAGTAAGATTTTCTGTGGTTGCCTCATCCACGCCCAGATCAGCACCGGACAATTGCTTCCACTGGTAACTGGCGATTTGGCCGTCCGGGTCACTGGCAGAAAGATGCAGTTGCGCACTGTTGCCGGTTATCAGATTAATGTTGTTTTGCACGAAGCCGACCTGTGGCGGCAGCTGTGTTGCCCGTGGCCTCACTGTTACCGTGGCTTCAGCCGCCTGACTGCTGGCGCCGTCGTCATCTTTTACCACCAACTGGATCACCAAACTTTGCTCTCTGCTGACCTGCGGTGCGGTCAACTTGATGGTTGGCTGATTCACAGACACCATGTTAATGGCCGGGCCAGATTTGCGGGACCACAGATATTCCGTCACTCTCCCATCGCTGTCACTGGCGCTGGCGGTTAAGGTGAATTCGTCCCCTGCGGTGACACTGAGCCCGGAGCTTTGCATCGACACCACAGGTGCCTGGTTGGGAGCAACAGGTGGTGTAATGGGCGCTGGGTCGGAACCGCCCCCGCCGCAGCCAACAAGCAGACTGGCCAAAAAAGCCATACAAAAGCAGCGCTTTATCATTCGGTATTCCATATCTTCAACCTTGAAAACAACAACCCCTTTAAAAGGCACACAAGCCCATTAGTTGACTTGGGCCACTCCTGATTTTGAACATTGACCGATAGACGCTTGAGCCCACTCGTCCCTCAACTCCTAACGCTATATTTAGCCAACGAAAAGCCCTACAATGCAGGCCTTTTTCACCCACCAAACTGGCCGACTTTCCCACACAGCATGAGCATCAAACAGCAACTTTCCCAGCGCATTCAGGCGGCCATGGCAGCCTGTGACATTCCCGCCGAATGCGGTGCCAACATCACTCGCAGCACCAAACCGGAGTTTGGCGATTTTCAAGCCAACGGTGTGCTGGCTGCTGCCAAGCGCCTTAAAACTAACCCGCGCGAGTTGGCCCAGCGAGTGCTGGATGGGCTGGACATTAGCGATATAGCGTCAAAAGTAGAGCTGGCTGGGCCAGGCTTTATCAATATTCATCTGAGCGATGAATTCCTGGGCAATCAGCTGAACGCTCTGTCCGGAGACGATCGCCTGGGTATCGCTGAGCAAACGCCACAGACTGTGGTGGTGGATTACTCAGCCCCCAACCTGGCAAAAGAGATGCACGTGGGCCACCTGCGTAGCACCATTATTGGCGACGCCGTGGTGCGCGCTCTGGAGTTTTTGGGCCACAAAGTGATTCGCCAAAATCACATGGGCGACTGGGGCACTCAGTTTGGTATGTTGATTGCCGAACTGGAAGAACAACTGGGTGAAGGCGAACAGGCGGAACTGGCCCTGAAAGACCTGGAAAGTTTTTACCAGCAGTCAAAAAAACATTTTGATGACGACGAAGCCTTTGCCCAGAAAGCTCGTGATTACGTGGTCAAGCTGCAAAGCGGTGACGCTCACTGTCTGGCTCTGTGGCAGCAGTTTATCGATATCTCTGTGCAACACAGCGAAGAAATTTATCGAGCCCTGAACGTCACCCTCAGCCACGACCACATTAAACCGGAAAGTGCCTACAACGACGCTTTGGCCGGTGTGATTGAAACTCTGGAAGAAAAAGGCCTGGCGGTGGATGACGACGGCGCCAAGGTGGTTTTTCTGGAAGAGCTGGCGGACAAGAACGGCAATCCCAGCCCGATGATTGTGCAAAAATCCGGCGGCGGCTATCTGTACGCCACTACGGATCTGGCGGCGCTGGATTACCGCTGCAACCAGCTCAATGCCGACCGTATTTTGCTGTTTATCGACGCCCGCCAATCCCTTCACATGAAGCAAGTAATTACCGCTGGCCGCAAAGCGGGATTTGCCAGCGAGCAGGTAAGTTTTGAGCACCACCCTTTTGGCACCATGATGGGCGCTGATGGCAAACCCTTTAAAACTCGCTCTGGGGGCACTGTTAAGTTAGCGGATTTGTTGGTAGAAGCGGTAGAACGTGCCGACAAACTGGTGGTAGAAAAGAATCCAGACATGCTTGCCGAACTGCGTGAGGAAGTAGCTCGCAAGGTAGGTATTGGCGCGGTGAAGTACGCCGACCTCAGTAAAACCCGCACCAATGATTACATCTTCAGCTGGGACAGTATGCTCAGTTTTGAGGGTAACACTGCACCCTACTTGCAGTACGCTTACGCTCGCATTAACAGCATCTTCCGCAAGGCTGGCATCAACGCTGAAACGTTAAGCGGTGCTATTGGAATTAATGCTCCCCAGGAAAAAGCCCTGGCATTAAAACTGCTGCAGTTTGGTGAAGCCGTTGAGCAAGTGGCTGTTGAAGCCTATCCCCACGTACTCTGTAACTACCTCTACGAACTGGCCAGCCAGTATATGAGCTTCTACGAACACTGCCCGGTACTGCGCAGCGATGTGGATGAAGCGACCCGCAACAGCCGCCTGCTGCTGTGCAAGCAAACCGCCACAACACTGGCGAAAGGGCTGGATTTGCTGGGTATTGAGGTGATGGAGCAAATGTGAATACGTGAGATGGGAGACGAGAGACGAGCCACTTTTCCATCTCTCATCTTTCATCTCCCATCTGACGTTATTGCAGCAACTCATGATCCTCTGGCAGCTGCCGGGATATCCACAGCGCCAGCTTGTGCTTCATATTGCGCTCGTCTTCGTGTTGCTTTGGCAGAGGCTGCAGCAGTTTGTCGTGCACCAGCAAGCGGTAGATGTATTCAATTTTATCGTGGGCGGAATCGGTGGCTTCAAACTTGGCGACGCCGCGTTTCTCCGCATAAATAATGCCTACACGAATCGCTTCTTTCACCAGCTGGTTTTCGTTTTTTATTTTTTTAAGCACTTCCTTCTCCCTCACTGCCACCCTGGGGCACATGCAGTTTTTGGCGGTAACGTTCTGCCATGGCTTCGTCAAAGCAGCAAAATACCACATCTTCCAGGTTCTCATTGCTGGCCAGTGCCTTTACTGTCTCGCGCACGGCGATATCAACGGCCTGGTCAGGGGGGAAGCGATACACTCCGCAACTGATAGCGGGAAAGGCGATGCTTTGAAATTGCTCCGCAGCGGCCATGGTCATGGCATTGCGGTAACAGCTGGCCAACAAGTCGGCTTCGCCGTGATCACCACCCTGCCAGATGGGCCCAACCGCATGGAGCACATAGCGGGCGGGCAATTCAAAACCGTGGGTCATTTTTACTTGCCCGGTCGGGCAGCCATTCAGTGTCAGGCAGGCTTCCATCAATTGAGGGCCTGCAGCTCGATGTATGGCGCCATCCACGCCGCCACCACCGTTCAAGGCACTGTTGGCGGCATTAACGATGGCATCTACAGCAAGCTGGGTAATATCGCCCTGGTAAACCCGAATCCGGTGCATGGCAAACTCCTCTTTTGCCATGAGTATAGGCGTTTTTTTCGACCTGGGCCCACTCGTCATCGCGAGGAACGCAGTGACGCGGCGATCTCATGCCATATGCCCATGAATCAGGAGATTGCCGCGTCGCCTTCGGCTCCTCGCAATGACGATTTATTGAACTCCATTTGTTTGCTTTCCAGTAACTCTTGCAACTCCATCCAGCGCCCTTCACTTTCTTCCATAGCAGCCTTTAAGGTGCCCTGCTCTTTTAAAAGCTCGGTCATTTTGTTGGCGTTTTCAGATTCGTAAAGCGCAGGATCAGACAATTGTTGTTCCAGTTTGTCCAGTGCCTGCTGATTCTGTTCCAACTGCTTTTCCAGTTGGTTGATCTCCTTTTTGATAGGGCTGAGAGTGGCGCGAAATTCTGCTTCCAGACGTTTGCGCTCTTTGCGTTGCAGGGATGGCCCGGCAGCGCCCTGTTTTGTATCGGAGCTTTTGTCTGCCTTGAGTAACAACTTGTGATAGCTTTCCAGGTCGCCATCAAAGGGCACCACACTGCCATCAGCCACCAGATAAAACTCGTCCACGACGGTACTGAGCAAATGGCGGTCGTGAGATACCACCACTATCGCGCCGGTAAATGCCTGGATGGCGAATACCAAGGCTTCGCGCATATCCAGATCCAGGTGGTTGGTGGGCTCATCCAGCAATAATAAGTTGGGTTGCTGCCACACCAGCAGTGCCAGCGCCAGGCGCGCTTTTTCGCCGCCGGAAAATGGCCCTACTGGATCACTGACTTTATCACCGCGGAAGCCGAAGCCACCGAGAAAATCTCGCAGCTGTTGTTCTCTGACATCCGGGGCCAGGCGCTGCAAGTGCAGCAACGGCGAACCATTGACATCCAGGGCTTCCAGCTGATGCTGGGCAAAATACCCTACCGACAAATTGGCGCCACGCACCAGTTCGCCACTTTGCGGCGCTAACGCACCGGCCAGTAATTTAATCAGCGTAGATTTACCCGCACCATTGCGCCCCAACAACCCTATTCGGTGCCCCGGCTGCAGGTTGAAATGAATTTTCTGGAGAATGACTTTTTCGCCGTAGCCCGCTGTTACTTGATCCAAGGATAACAGCGGCGAACTGAGCGCCTTCGGTTCGGCAAACTCAAAGTCAAAGCCACTGGCAGCCAACAGCGGTGCCGTGGCGGTGAGCTTTTCCAGCGCCTTGATACGGCTCTGGGCCTGGCGGGCTTTGGTGGCCTTGTAGCGGAATTTGTCGATGTACTTTTGCAGGTGCGCCTTCTGACGCTGCTCTTTTTCAAAGATGGCTTGCTGTTGCGCCAGACGCTTGCCGCGCTGGCGTTCAAAACTGGAATAGTTGCCGCTGTAGCTGAACAGCTGCTGATGCTCGACATGAATAATGCCGTTAATCACCCGGTCAAGAAATTCCCGATCGTGGGAAATCAACAGCAATGTGCCGGGGTAGTTTTGCAACCAACTTTCCAGCCAATAGATGGCATCCAGGTCCAGATGGTTGGTGGGTTCGTCCAACAACAGTAATTCGGACGGAACCAACAGCGCTCTGGCAAGGTTGACGCGCATCCTCCAACCTCCGGAAAAACTTGCAACCGTGCGCTTTTGGTCTGCGTCAGAAAAGCCCAGACCGTGGAGCAGCTTGCCAGCACGAGCTTCCATGGCATAGCCATCCATGGCTTCAAACTGGTGCATCAGCTCCGCCAGTTGCTCGCCCTCGGCGCTGGCCATGGCTTGTTGCAACTGGCGATAGTGAGTGTCTGCATCCAGAGTATGGGCGAGAACGGACTGTTCCAGTGCCGGGGTTTCCTGAGCCACATCGGCAATGCGCCATTCCGCCGGCAGGGAAACACTGCCCTGATCCACTTCCAATTCGCCCCGCAACAGGGCAAACAGTGTGGATTTACCGCAGCCGTTAGCACCTACCAGGCCGAATCGCTGGCCAGGGTGAATGGTGGCAGAACTGTCTTGCAGCAAGGCGCGGCCGCCGCGGCGCAGTTCGATATTTTCCAGGCGGATCATGGTTTTCGGGGATTCGTTCAGACGTTGACGACGTCGATGCGTTGAAACAGGGAATCGTCCACTTCTACCCGGCCCAGTTGCAGGCCTTTAAAGTCAAACAATTCAGCATCAGCCAATTGCGACGGCGCCACATTTTTGATGCTGGAAAAGATGGTTTCGATACGCCCCGGAAACTGTTTGTCCCAGCCGTGCAACATCTCTTTAATCACCTGGCGCTGCAGGTTTTCCTGGGAGCCACAGAGGTTGCAGGGAATAATCGGGAATTCCTTGGCGTCGGCGTAACGGATCAAATCCGACTCTTTGCAGTAAGCCAGTGGCCGAATCACAATATTTTGCTTGTCGTCAGACAGCAACTTGGGCGGCATCGCCTTGAGCTTGCCGTTGTAGAACATGTTGAGGAACATGGTCTCAATGATGTCATCGCGATGGTGGCCCAGAGCAATTTTGGTGGCGCCGATTTCCTGAGCGTAGCCATACAAGGTGCCACGCCTTAAGCGCGAACACAGTCCACAGGTGGTTTTGCCCTCAGGAATAACAGACTTCACCACACTGTAGGTGTCTTTCTCCAGGATGGTGTAAGGCACACCGATGCTGTCCAGATACTCCGGCAGGATATGTTCGGGGAAGCCCGGCTGCTTCTGATCCAGATTGACCGCGACAATCTCAAACTGCACCGGCGCGCTCTGCTGCAACCCCCGCAGAATATCCAGCATGGCGTAGGAATCTTTACCGCCGGACAGGCACACCATCACCTTGTCGCCGTCTTCAATCATGTTGTAGTCGGCGATGGCCTCCCCAACATGACGGCGCAGGCGTTTTTGCAATTTGTTGAATTCCAGGCGCTGTTTGCGACTATCTTGTGAATGGCCGAGCGCTTGGTTATCGGTACTGAGCATGGGATTTAGCGGCTGATAAAGGGGGCGCTATTGTAGCGGAACGGGAGATGGGAGACGAGAGATGGGAGACGGAAACAACAAGGGCGGCTCAAGCCGCCCTTACATCTCTCGTCTTTCGTCTCTCATCTGCCGTCTTAGGGCGCGTTTAAGGCCAAATCCTGCTGATATTCAATCTCACCCTGAAAGCCCAACAGGTAGAGTGCCTTGCGATCATCCACGTAGTAGGCGAACAGTTTCAACAGGCCTGCCTGGTTCTGGGCAAAATCGGAGGAGTGGTCCGCGAATACTCGCGAAGCCTGCATTTTGCCTTTTTCCAGCTTCAGGCCACGGGGGTGGTTCAGGAACTCCCTGCCTGCCTGTTTCAACATGGCACGTACGGTACGGCCAGTATAAGCGCGAGGCTGCAGGTTAGGTGCTCCAAGAGAGCCATCCACCAGCGCAAAGTGAATGCGATGGTCACGCCACAGGGGGCGCAATATCTGGTGCTCAATATCGTTCAGGCTGAGTTTCTGGCCTTGCACAACAATCCGCTTTTTATCCCACTGGCTGGCAGATTGCATATCCGCGATAGAAGCAATGGGATAATTCGCCAGAATTTGCTGCACCACCAAGGCGTTGTACAGGTTAATCCAGTACGCCTTTTGCTCTGGTTTGCGGTATTGGCGCGGATCGATGGCAGTTAGCTGAGAAATATACTTGCCCAATGCCTTTTTATCCGCACCGCTTACATCTCCATAACGAAAGCGATTAATCTTTGACGGGTGATTGGCCACCACATATTTGTTGAGCAAACGGTTCCAGCGGCTGTGATCAATGGTTGCCGCACTTTGCTCATTGGAGGTTGCCCAAAATGGCTGCGAGAAATTGCCGCTGGGTTTGGAGCTGCTGTTGCAGCCAGCCAACACCGCTGTAGCAAGGAAAATAGCAATGATCGAGGATAGTTTCACAATATACTCCCACTTGTTGTTATTTTAGGCCAAAAATCCGGGCGCATCCGGCACCGCCTTTGGCACATTTTTAATGTGAACAGTCAATGGCTACCTTACAATTGCCATTTCCACTTTTCCGGCAGCTTCACACCATGGCATCGTTAACTTCATCACAAATTGAACGCATCGACCGCCAGCACACCTGGCACCCCTACTCCACCGTGGGCAGCGTCAACCTGCCGGTGGCCAGCGCCAGCGGTGTACGGTTGAAACTGGCGGATGGACGGGAGCTGATCGATGGCATGGCCTCCTGGTGGTCTGCCATGCACGGCTACAACCACCCTGCATTGAACAAAGCCGTTGAAACCCAGCTGGGCAAGATGGCCCATGTGATGTTCGGCGGCCTGTGCCACGAACCTGCTGCCCGGTTGGTGCAAACACTGGTTGAGATCACCCCGGAACCATTGCAGAAAATATTTCTGGCAGACTCCGGCTCGGTGAGTGTGGAAGTAGCCCTGAAGATGGCCATTCAGTTTTGGCAATCCCAGGGCCAGCCAGAGAAAAGTAAAATCCTCTCTCTGCGCAACGGTTACCACGGTGACACCTTCGGTGCCATGTCGGTGTGCGACCCGGTCACCGGTATGCACCACCTGTTTGCCAACAGCCTGCAGCAACAATTGTTCAGCGAAGCGCCTCAATGCGGTTTTTCTGAAGATTGGGATGAAAAATACATCGCTGATTTTTCCAGTCAGATTTCCGCGAACCATCAATCGTTGGCCGCGGTAATTCTGGAACCCGTTGTTCAAGGTACGGGCGGCATGCGTTTTTATTCCCCGTTCTATTTACAGCGGGTCAGAGAGCTGTGCGATCAATACAATGTGTTGTTGATTGCCGATGAAATTGCCACCGGTTTTGGCCGCACTGGAAAGCTGTTTGCCTGTGAGTGGGCAGACTCATCAGAGAAAGAAATGTCGCCAGACATTCTCTGTGTCGGCAAAGCCCTTACCGGTGGCTATATGACCCTGGCCGCCACCCTCTGTACCGACAAAGTAGCGCAAGGCATCTGCGAGGGCGAAGCCGGCGTGTTTACGCACGGCCCCACTTTTATGGGCAACCCCCTAGCCTGCGCTGCCGCCAATGCCAATCTGAAATTGCTGCTGGAAAGCGATTGGCAGGCAAATATCCAGCGTATTCAACATGGGCTTGAAACCGGTTTGGCTCCCTGCCGAGAGATGCCCTCAGTAGCGGATGTTCGCGTGTTGGGTGCTATTGGTGTGGTGGAAATGAAACAGCCGGTAGACATGAAAACCCTTGTGCCAAAGTTTGTAGAAGCCGGTATCTGGATACGGCCCTTTGGCAAATTGATTTATACCATGCCGCCTTACGTAATTAGTGATGCGGATTTGGCAGAGTTAACAAAAAAAATGGCAACTGTCATCGCCTCCCAGACTTCATAGGAAATACTTGTCATCGCGAAGGAGCAAAGCGACTGCGGCGATCTCCAGCCAGCCACTCCGAAATCATGAGATTGCCACGTCGCCTACGGCTCCTCGCAATGACGACCGCTGATTAGAATGACCACAAAAAACCAAAAACAGGCGTTTCTTTTTGCCATCGGTGCCGTGTTGCTGTGGTCGACGGTAGCGACCGCCTTCAAAATCACTCTGAGCTATCTGACGCCAGTGCAAATGGTTTTTTATGCCAGTGCGGTATCTGCATTGGCGCTGCTGGTGATATCTATGGTGCAAGGCAAACTTCACCTGTTACCCAGCCACCTGAAGCAACGCCCGCTGTTTTATCTGGGGTTGGGCTTACTTAACCCATTGATTTATTACCTGGTGCTGTTTAAATCCTACGATCTGCTACCCGCCTCCCAGGCACAGCCCCTCAACTACACCTGGGCCATTGCATTAACCCTGTTGTCCGTCCCATTTCTGGGCCAGAAAATTCGCAATCGCGACTGGCAGGCCTGCGGGCTTGGTTATTTTGGCGTTGTGTTAATCGCTACCCAGGGCAACCTGCTGGCACTGAAATTTGAAAACCCACTGGGTGTGATGCTGGCACTGTTGAGTACTTTGTTGTGGGCCAGCTACTGGATTATCAATACTCGCAACAGCGGCGATCCAGTGGTGAGCGTTCTGCTGGCTTTTTTACTGTCGCTGCCCTTCTCCGCTGTTGTTTGTGGTCTTAGTGATGGCTTTGCACATCTCAACTGGCAAGCACTGGTGGCGGTTAGCTATGTAGGGCTGTTTGAGATGGGAGTGACATTTGTGCTGTGGCTGATGGCCATGAAAAAGGCGGAGAATACGTCGCGTATCAGCAATCTGATTTTTATCTCACCGTTTATTTCGTTGGTGTTGTTGGCGACGGTGATCGGTGAAACTATTCACCTTTCTACCGTCGCCGGTTTGTTACTTATCGTCTGTGGCCTATTGATTCAAAACCGTTCAGCCTAACGGCCTTATGCCCACTGCTTCGCGCAGCTTCTGCAAAAACGGCGTGCTGTATTCACGGGCTTTCTCGGCGCCTTTTTTCAGCTCTTCTTCGATATAGCCGGGATTTTCCAGCAACTCATTGTAGCGTTCCCGGGCGTCTTTTAATTCGTCGTTAACCAGCTCGAACAACTGCTTTTTCGCCTCACCCCAGGCAATGCCGTTTTCGAACTCCTTGCGCATGGTGTCGGTTTGCTCTTGAGTAGCGAATGCGCGCCAAATCTGGAACACGGTGGCGGTATCCGGGTCTTTCGGCTCGCCGGGTTCCAACAAATTGGTTTTGATTTTGTTGATGTGTTTCTTCAGCTGTTTTTCTGGCAGGAACAGTGGGATGGTATTGCCGTAGCTCTTGCTCATTTTGCGGCCATCCAGACCTTGCAGCACGGCTACGTGGTCATCCACTTTGGCTTCCGGCAATACAAAGTGCTCACCGTAGTGGTGGTTAAAACGCGCGGCAATATCCCGCGCCATTTCCACGTGTTGAATCTGGTCTTTGCCGACGGGCACTTCGTGGGCATTAAACATAAGGATATCTGCCGCCATCAGTACCGGATAGCTGAACAGCCCCATGGTAATGGCGTAATCCGGGTCTTCCCCCGACTCCTCATTGGCCTGCACCGCCGCTTTGTAGGCGTGGGCACGGTTCATCAAACCTTTGGCGGCCTGGCAAGTGAGCAGCCAGGTGAGTTCGGGAATTTCCGGGATATCGGACTGACGATAAAACACCGCGTTATCCGTATCCAACCCCAACGCCAGCCAGGTAGCGGCAATTTCACGGGTGGATTGCTGCACCGCCTGTGGGTCCTGGGATTTAATCAGGGCGTGAAAATCCGCCAGGAAAAAATAGGGTTTTACGTCGCCGCGACGGCTGCTGTTGATGGCGGGTTTAATAGCTCCCACGTAATTGCCCAAATGGGGTGTTCCGGTAGTGGTGATGCCGGTCAAAACTGTTTTCATTTTGTATAGCTCTAGAATGACAAATTGATCATTGGTGGATTACGCTGCGCTAATCCACCCTACGGAATTTTTGTAAACGGGCAAGCAGGCTGGATGTATCCCAGCGATTGCCGCCCATCTGTTGTACTTCGCTGTAGAACTGGTCCACCAGTGCGGTCAAAGGCAGGTTTACGCCACTGGCACGAGCTTCGTCCAGAACAATGCCCAAGTCCTTGCGCATCCAGTCTACCGCAAAGCCAAAATCGTATTCGCCGTCGATCATGGTGCTGTGGCGGTTTTCCATCTGCCAGGAGCCTGCGGCGCCCTGTGCCAACAACGGAAACAGTTGCTTGCCATCCAGTCCGGCCTGCTCTGCAAAAAGCACCGCTTCTGACAAGCCCTGAACCACGCCGGCGATGCATATCTGATTAACCATTTTCGCCAGTTGACCACTGCCCACCGGGCCCAACAGTTGCGTTGCACGGGCGTAGTGCTCTAAAACCGGACGGGCTCTTTGAAAGTGTTGATCTTCACCGCCACACATAATGGTCAGTACGCCATTTTCCGCACCTGCCTGACCACCAGAAACCGGTGCATCCATAAAACCGATCTGCCGCTGTTGTGCTTCGTCCGCAAGCTCTCTGGCCAACTGTGCCGAGGCCGTGGTGTGGTCAATAAACAAAGAGCCAGAAGCCATTGCGTGGAAAGCGCCTTCGGCACCCACGGTAACCTGACGCACATCGGCGTCATTACCCACACAGGCGAAAACCAACTCAGCCCCGTCTGCTGCTTCTGCAGGGGTAGCTGCGCTGCGGCCGCCATACTGCCCTACCCACTGCTCAGCTTTTGATGCAGTGCGGTTGTACACCACCACATCCAACCCAGCCTGTTTGAGGTGCCCTGCCATGGGGTAACCCATAACCCCCAAACCCAAAAATGCAACGCGCATAATCTATTTTTACCCCAGTGCGATATATAGCAACACGACGCCTAACGCCAGTCGGTACCAAACAAAAGGCATCATGCCGACTTTTTCAATCCAGCGCAGGAATAAGGCGATGCAGATATAGGCGGTAATTCCCGACAATAGCGCGCCAATGCCAATTTCCAGCCAAGGGGTGTTGGTCTGCCCTATCAGCTCCAAAGTCTTCAGACCGCCACTCAGCAAAATGACCGGTATAGACAGCAAAAAGGAGAAGCGCGCTGCGGTCACCCGGTTAAACCCCAAGGCCAGAGCCGCTGTCATGGTAATACCTGATCGCGATGTGCCCGGTATCAGCGCCAGTGCCTGGGCAGCGCCGATAAACAACACAGAACGCCAATTCAGTTGGCTGATATCGCGGTTCTCGCTGGCCTTGCGATCTGCCAGGCCCAGCAGCACACCAAATACTATGGTTGTAGCGGCAATCACCAGCACAGTGCGCAGATGATTTTCAATCAAATCCCCCAACAGCAGCCCGCAAAGACCAGCGGGAATGGTACCCAGAACAATGTACCAGCAAAGATGACTCTGCTGGCTGTGTTGGCGATGTACTAAGCTGGCAAAGAACGCAGCAATGAGCTCCTGCAAATCCCGGCGGAAGTAAATCACCACCGCAGCCAGAGAGCCCACGTGAACTGCCACATCAAAGGCCAATCCCTGATCCGGCCAGCCCAGGATTTTCGAAGGCAAAATCAAATGCGCCGAACTGGAGATGGGTAAAAATTCTGACAACCCCTGAACAATAGCCAGGATGATTACTTGAAATAGGTCCACTGTGCTTTCCTTAAATGGTTAAACCTTAGCAGGCCTTAAACGCTCGCGCTTTTTCCAGGAAACGGTATCCCTGAGATAAAACAATTGCGCCTGTTCCACAGCAACAGCGGCATCCATATTGGCCGCAGCCAGGCTAAGGGCATCAATAGCTTCGGGGTACAGTGACTCATGAATGGCGCCAGGTTGCAGGGGAAACTGCTGCGCCAGATGCCAGCCCTCTCCCACTCCGACCAGGTTCTCAGCCGGGAAAATATTGGCTATGTTCATAGCCACTTCTTCCGGTGAGGTCAGGCAGTCTTCGGCAATGGTTTTCGGCTGAGCCGCCGTTGTCTGGTATGCGCCCCAGTACACTTCTGACATGCGGGCATCAAATGCCGGAATCACCACCATGCCCTCTGACACAGGTAACTGGCGCTGGGCACCCACAGCCAGTGTGTGCAGGGATGACACCGCAATTACCGGCAAATCACAGGCAAACGCCAGCCCCTGAACCACACCGAAGCCGATCCTCAGGCCGGTAAAAGATCCCGGTCCTGCGGTATAAGCAATGGCGTCCAACTGCGAAGGGGACAAATCGGCATCGGCCAGCAGCTTGTCTACCATCGGCAGCAGCAAACGGGTGTGCGAGCGCGGCTCCAGGGTTATTTCCTGGCGCGTTTCACCATCAACCATCAGGGCGGCTGAACAGGCCTGAGTCGCCGTATCTATAGCCAGTAAAACAGACAAAAAAATCCCCCAATACAAAATCCCCCGATACAGGGTACCGGGGGATTCTAACGGTTTGGCGCTCTGAAAAGAACGCCAATCAGTCTTTAGGCGCTATTTACTTTTTCTTTGCCGGGCGACCGCGCTTGGCTGGAGCCTTCTTCGCAGGTGCTTTTTTGGCTATTGCTTTTTTAGCGGGAGCCTTTTTCGCTGGCGCCTTTTTAACGGCAGCGGCTTTGGCTGGGCGACCGCGCTTGGCCGGAGCCTTGGCAGCAGCAGGTTTGGCTTTAGCGGGGCGACCACGCTTGGCCGGGGCTTTAGCAGCAGCGGGCTTGGCCTTGGCAGGACGACCACGTTTGGCAGGGGCTTTCTTTGGAGCCGCCGCTTTTTTAGCCTTGGCCGCTGCCTGCTTGGCAATGGATTTGGCGGTTTGCTCGGCCTTTTTCTCTGCCGCTTTAACGGAAGCAGTGGCCTTCTTCTGAGCCGCTTTTACTTTTTTCGCATCAGCAGCGCTGCGAGTTTTCTCCCAGCGAGCAGCAAATTTTTCCACCGCAGCTTTCAGGTCGGCCTTGCTCTTGGCAGCCAAGCGCTTCTCAGTTGCGGCAACTTTGGCAGCGGCTTTCTTCTCAGCCGCAGCAACAGCGGCTTTGGCTTTGGCAACTTTTGCGTCTACTTTTGCTTGATTGACTTTGTCACGCAAAGCGGCAGCAGCGGCAGCACCGGCTTTTACATCCGCGCGGGCCTTAACCAGAGCAGCTTCACGAGCTTTGGTAGATTTCTGAGCCACTTGGGCACGCAGGGTTTTTACTTTGGCGCGAGCACGGGTGAGGCTGGTGCTTTGTGCTTTGAGTTCTTTCTGAGCAGCTGCCAACGCTTTTGCAGCAGCGGCATCCGGAGATACAGTTTTTGCTGGCGCTTTTTTAGCAGCAGCTTTTTTC
This sequence comes from Porticoccus sp. W117, assembly GCF_030341905.1. Lineage (GTDB taxonomy): Bacteria > Pseudomonadota > Gammaproteobacteria > Pseudomonadales > Porticoccaceae > SCSIO-12696. The sequence continues at coordinate 89,297 of NZ_JATAAF010000001.1, forward strand.
GCAGGTGCTTTCTTAACAGGTGGCTTACGAGTGGCTTTCTTGGCGGCCGGCTTTTTAGCGGCCGGCTTTTTTGGGGAAGGTTTTTTAGCGGCAGCTGCCATTTGTTTTCTCCTCAAGACTTATAGAATTTGTCAGCAAAAAAACAACCCTACAGCAAACGGATTGACAGAAAGTTGGTCACCACCGCTCGGGTTTGGATAAAGTTTAAGGAATATTTTTTTTATTTCCACTAAAAAGCGGCTCTAGCGCACAAAAAACTGGCTTTTTTTACGATTTTTTAAAAAAAGCTTGCCCATTTTGATTGTTTTTTCTGTTTTCAGTTTTTCTTCGCTTGAAATACATCATTTTAGCCAGGCACAAAAAAGGCTCCCGCAGGAGCCTTTTCAAAGTATCTGTGCAATTTATTGCAACGCACTGAGCACTCGTTCCTGAACATCTGGCAAGCTGCCGACGCCATCGATTTTTGCGTAAGCAGGAGCATTCTGCGGCTGGTCTGACTTCAGGTTTTGATAAAAGTCCACCAGCGGTTTGGTCTGCTCGTGGTAAACCGAAAGGCGATTGCGCACGGTTTCTTCCCTGTCATCCTCACGCTGAACCAGTGGCTCGCCAGTTTCATTATCCAGCCCTTCCTGGGAAGGCGGATTATGAACAATGTGGTAAACACGCCCGGAGGCTTCGTGAACTCGGCGACCGCTGAGGCGTGAGACAATTTCTTCATCGGCCACGGCAATTTCCACCACATGGTCAATGGGAATACCGGAATCCGCCAAGGCTTCAGCTTGGGGAATGGTGCGCGGGAAGCCATCGAACAGGAAACCGTTGGTGCAATCCGGCTGAGATACACGCTCTTTCACCAAGGCAATAATCAGGTCGTCAGAAACCAGGCCACCAGAGGCCATAACATCCTTTACTTGCAATCCCAGTTCGGTGCCCGCCTTAATGGCGGCGCGCAGCATATCACCGGTGGATATTTGCGGAATACCGTACTGCTCGGTAATAAATTTAGCCTGGGTGCCCTTGCCAGCGCCCGGCGGGCCAAGCAGGATAATGCGCATAGTTATACCTCTATTAATTGAAACTGTTGCCGCCCGGAAGCCATGGCAAAAAGCCACCGACCGCAAAAAAGCGACGATATTACTCCCAATGGTTCGCTACCACAACCGAGACAATGGTCTTAGGCTCCTCGGAATGACACTGGCTGTAGCCGATTTTCAGGGCGTCTTCGCCTCTTCCCACAATCTGTCCATTTCCTCAAGGCTGAGTTCTTCCACCGCTTTACCCTGACTTGTGGCTGCCTCCTCAATACTGTGAAAGCGTTGTTCGAATTTAGCCGTTGTGGCCCGCAAAGCGGATTCGCATTCCACACCTAAGTGCCGCCCCAGATTAATACAGCTGAACAGCAGGTCGCCAAACTCCGCTTTGATATCCACATCCCTTCCAGAGGTAACAGCGGATTGTAACTCCGCAGCTTCTTCATTGATTTTTGCCACAACGCCGGCTGTATCTGGCCAGTCAAAACCGACACCTGAAGCGCGCTTCTGAATTTTCTGCGCGCGAGTGACTGCTGGCAGACCCAGGGGGATATCATCCAACACACTGCTCTTTCCCTTGGCGCCACGTTCCTCTTTCTTCAAGTCTTCCCATGTTTGCTTAATGGCCGACTCATCCGCTTCGTCCCCCTGCCCGCGACGACTGGACAATGTGCCATCGGGAAATACGTGGGGATGGCGAGACACCAGTTTTTCCACCAACGTCGAAACCACCTGGTGGAAATCAAAGCGGCCTTCTTCCCTACCCAGCTGGCTGTAAAAAACCACCTGAAACAACAGATCACCCAATTCTTCCCGCAGGTGGTCGTAATCACCTCGCTCAATGGTGTCCGCTACTTCGTAGGCTTCTTCCAGAGTATAGGGAACAATGGTTTTGTAGCTCTGTTGGCAATCCCAGGGGCAACCATCCTCAGGGTCGCGCAAGCGCGCCATTAAATAGAGCATGTCGTCGATGCTGTAACCGGGGGAGTTTCTGGAAGCAACACTCATGATTCGTGCACCCTTTCTATATCAATCAAGTTTGCCAGTTGTCGCAACTTGCCCATGACTTCACTGAGTTGTTCCAGACCGGTGACTTCCAAACGCATATTGACGTTGAACACCAAGTCGCCGCCATCGGTTTTACGATGAGCTGACAGATCGACAATCTGCACCCCAAGGCGATCCAGCACCGCGGAAATATCACGCATCAATCCGGAGCGCTCGTAGGCGGTGGCGCGGATATTTACAGGGTAAACCTGCTGGGGCGCTCCGCCCCACTGCACCTGAATAACTCGCTCCGGTTCCTCTATTTGCAGACGCAACAGATTGCCGCAGTCGGCGCGATGAACACTGACACCGCGCCCCTGTGTAATGTAACCACTGATGGCTTCGCCAGGTACCGGATTACAGCACTGGGCCATATGGGACATCAGGTTGCCAACACCGTGAATATACACATCGGATTGCTGGTAGCGGCTGGTGCCCTCAGCACGCTTAATGGGCAGAAATTCAGATTCCCGATCACTGCCCAGCTGCGCCTGCACGGCATTGAGAAATTGCACCAGACCAATATCACCGGCGCCAATGGCAGCGTAGATGCCCTCCTCGCCCTGCTTGTTAAAGCGCTTTGCCAGCGGTTCGAAATCCGGGTTGCCAATACCAAGCTGTTTTAATTCGCGGCTGACAATGGCGCGCCCGGCCTGAATGTTTTTGTCACGATCCTGATGGCGAAACCACTGCTGCACCTTACCGCGGGCGCTGGCGGTGTGCAGATAGCCCAGTGACGGCAACAGCCAGTCGCGGCTGGGGGCCTCTTGGGAGCCGGTAATAATGGTGACCTGATCCGAGGTTTTCAGGGGAGTATTCAACGGCAACATACGGCCATTGACCTTGGCACCGCGACAGCTGTGGCCAACCTGGGTGTGGATACGGTAGGCAAAATCCAGGGGCGTAGAGCCCAGCGGCAAGTCGATGACATGGCCGTCGGGGGTAAATACGTAAATACGGTCTGGCTGGCTCGCTGACTGCAGCAAATCCTGCACTTCCTGGCCACCTTCAATTTCTTCGTGCCATTCCAGCACCTGGCGCAGCCAGGACACTTTTTCCTCGTAGCTGTCCGCGGAAGATTTTTTATCGCTGCCTTTGTAGCGCCAGTGAGCGCATACCCCCAGCTCCGCCTCCTCGTGCATCTCGTGAGTACGAATCTGTATTTCCAGCACCTTGCTGTGAGGCCCGATCACTGCTGTGTGCAGTGAGCGGTAGCCGTTTTCTTTTGGCGAGGCTATGTAATCATCAAACTCGTGAGGCACATTGCGCCACAGGGAGTGGACGATACCGAGCACGCCATAGCACTCAGCCTGGCTGTACACCAACACCCGCACCGCACGAATGTCATAAACCTGGGAAAAGCTGATTTGCTTGCGCTGCATTTTTCGCCAAATGCTGTATATGTGCTTGGCGCGGCCGTTAATTTCCCCCTCAATGCCCGCTTCCGCCAGTTCCCGGTTAAGCGTATTCAGTACATCTTCGATAAATTCCTGGCGGTCGATGCGACGTTCATCCAGCAAGCGGGCAATATGCTTGTATTCCTCCGGGTTGAGGTAGCGAAATGCCATATCCTCCAGTTCCCACTTGAGGTGGCCAATACCCAGGCGATGAGCCAGGGGCGCATACACATCAAAGATTTCCCGCGCTACCCGCACACGTTTTTCTTCAGGGGCATTTTTGGCAGCGCGAATCGCGCAGGCGCGCTCGGAAATTTTAATCAGCGCCACACGCACATCATCGATAACCGATACGAGCATTTCGCGCACTTTGGCCGCTTGCTGACCGCGCTCGTGGCCAAATACCCGGTCACCGGAATCGTTGCGCAGGGTACTGACAACCGCCATCTGCAAAACGCTGCCAATGAGCTTCGCCACCGTGGCACCAAAGTATTTTTCCACCACTTGCAGGGGCACTTTGTCTTCCCGCACTGCGCGATACAGAATCGCGGCGCTCAGGCCTGCGCAGTCAAGGTGTAAATCCGCCAGTATAACCGCCATCTCCAAGCCCGCAGGAAGTGTGCTGATGCCGGGAGCCAGTGCCTTGCTGTCGTCGCTGTTTTGCAGTTCCACCTGCTGGACAAATTCGCAGGCACGAAGCAATTCTGCACGCTCGTCATTTTCAAGGCGCGCGTTCTCTGCCAGCAAATCCACCCAGTAGCCGGGATCGATCTCACCAGCGTAATTCAGTGGGTGGTTGTCGCGTATTTGAACCATTTATTGATTAACTTCCTGTAGTGACTGGCGAAAGAGTTCCCGACTCTGCAACGGCTTACCGCCCAAGTGGGGCGCCAGTGCCAGCCGCAACAATCGCTTGGCGCTCTTTACTATTTCCGGTTGGCTGTATTCAGACTGTGATATGGCCAATAAGTGCTGCCCTTCAAATAGCTGTTTTGGGTTGGCAACACGGTTATCAAAATCACTTTGCAGACCCAATTGTGGGTCATAAAAATAGTGTTGTTGTGGCACAACGGGCTCGCCACTGTCTGCCGTAGTTGTTAGTACCAGCTCGTAACCCAGAGAGTGTAACAGTGCCATTTCAAATTGGCGCAGCTGCGGTTGTACGTCGAAACCACTGGCCAATTGGGGCAGCAAGCGGCTGTAGTGATAAAACACGTTGCTGTGAGCGTCCTGCTCCGGCAGGGTGCGCAACAGCAATTCATTCAGGTAAAAGCCAGTAAACAGCTGTTCGCCTTTGAGAGTGGTCGGCAAGCCTTCAGTTTCAGTGGAATAAAGACTTTTCAAATCGCTGCGACCGCCCCATGCAACATTCAGCTGCACAAAGGGAGACAGTGGTGTGCCGCCCTTGCGGCGCTGGCTTCCCTTGGCAACAGCGCGAACCCGCCCGTGATTAAAGGTGAACAACTCCACCAGTTGGCTGGTCTCCCGGTAAGGCCGGGTGTGTAACACATAGGCGGGTTCGGCTTCGATTCTCATTGGGTATCTTTAAACAGCTAACAGTTTCGAGTAGCGGGCTTTGGCACTTCGCAGCAACAGGCCAGATGTCGGAAGTCAGACGTCTGACGCAGTTGGGCTACGCCCAACGGGCCGGTTTAGGGGTTTTGCAGCCGCAGGCTGCCGCGTCCGACTTCAGACCTCCGGCATCCAGCCTCTCGAAGGCCACGGCCAGTTTCCAGCCTGTAGGCTACTCATCCCGAAAACCAAGACTATGCAACGCGCGCTCGTCGTCAGACCAACCGCTGCGCACTTTCACCCAGAGATTGAGCATAACTTTTTCATCGAACAGGGTTTCCATATCAGTGCGCGATTGCTGGCCAATTTTTTTAATGCGGTCGCCCTTGTCACCGATGATAATTTTTTTCTGGCCATCCCGCTCCACCAGAATCAGTGCGCTGATGTGAATAACCGGTTTGCCTTTGTTTTTTCCTTTATTACTGGTTTCACGGCGAAATTCTTCAACCTCCACCGCCACCTGATAAGGCAGTTCTGCGCCCAGTTGCCGGGTGATTTTTTCCCGCACCAGCTCCGCCGCCAGAAAACGTTCGGTGCGGTCGGTAATCTGGTCTTCGGGGAAATAATAATCGCCCTCGGGAATGTGCTTGTTGATTTCCTTTTCCAGCACATCCAAGTTGTGACCGTGCAACGCAGAGACAGGCACAATAGCCGCTGGTTGCAGATTTTTTTCAAGTTCCTGCAACCACGGCAACATGGCTTTTTTGTCGTCTACCCGATCCACTTTATTCAGCGCCAGAATAATCGGCGAACGCACATTGTGAAGCTGGTCGATTACCGCCTGATCCGCTTCCGTCCAGGTGGTGCGATCCAATACCACAACCACCACATCCACATCGCGCACAGCGCTGCTGGCAGCGCGATTCATGTAGCGGTTGATGGCTTTATCCTGATTGGTGTGCATACCGGGGGTATCCACAAAAATCAGTTGGCTTCCACCTTCGGTTTTAATGCCCAACAGGTTGTGACGAGTGGTTTGCGGCTTGCGTGAGGTGATGCTGAGCTTCTGCCCCATCAGGTGATTGAGCAGTGTGGATTTGCCCACATTGGGGCGGCCAACAATGGCCACAAAGCCACATTTTTGGGGAGTATTCGTTTCAGACATAATGTTTCAGGACTGTAGTTTTTTCAAAGCCAATTCGGCGGCACGCTGTTCGGCTTTGCGACGATTGGAACCAGTGGCGGTTACCGGCTCCGGTAACATGCCCACCCGGCAACTCACGGTGAACTGTTGATTGTGCGCCTCTCCACTGACGCTTTCCACGTCATAGTCAGGCAGTGCTTTACCACGGGCCTGTAAAAATTCCTGCAGGCGGGTCTTGGCGTCTTTGGCGCTGTTCTCAAGATCGCCATTGTCGAGCAATTGCTGCAGGCGCGGTTGCAACCATTGCTCGATACAGGTTCTCGCGGTTTCCAGGCCCGCGTCCAGGTAAATTGCGCCGATAATCGCTTCTACGGCGTCGGCGAGAATCGAGTCGCGACGATGGCCACCGCTTTTGCGCTCACCACCACCCAGGCGAAGATGCTCACCCAATTCCAGCTCTTTTGCCACCTGAGCCAGCGATGTACCTTTTACCAGAGAGGAACGCACCCGGCTCATATCCCCTTCTCTCGCCAACGGGAATGCGCGATACAGGTAGTCGCTGATCACCACCCCCAGCACCGAATCGCCGAGAAATTCCAGACGTTCGTTATTGTGGCTGCCGTGGCTGCGATGGGTCAGAGCCAGATCGAGAAGGGACTGGTCGGTAAAGGAATGACCGAGGCGATTGAGCAAGCGTTGGCGGGCAATGTCCATAAAGGGGTTAAGCGACTACTTCTTCTTGCCTTCGCTGCTGTCTATTTTGTGACTGAAGCGAACCGCCACATCCAGATTGCCGAGAAATTCGACGCGCTTTTCGTAATCCAGAGTGAGAATCACCGTATCTCTTTTGCGGTCGATCTTGATTTGTTTGGTGGAAATATCGCGCACCCCATCCACAGTAAAGTAACGGCTGATCTGGCTGCGAATTTCACTGTTGGACATATTTTCAAGGTCATCATCCCTGAGCTTATCCAATGAGCTGCCTACGAAAGAGTCATCCAGATACAGTGGCCCTACCCGAAAAGCGCAGAGTAAGAAAAATGCGGCGATACCGATAATCAGTAGCAGTCCTAAACTGGACATGCCACGTTGTGATTTAACACTTTTCATTTTCGACTCCTTCCCAGTTATCTTCAGGGCTTTATTATTGTATGGAGCGGGCTTGAGTAAAATCCGGCCAGCTTAAAAATTTATCCCAGTGCATCCACACCGCAACCGCTTTGCCGACGATATTTTCTTCGGGCACGGTCTTTACTTCCCAGCTGCGACTGTCGTTGCTGTTATCTCTGTTGTCCCCGACCATAAAATAGCGTCCATTGGGGACTTTTGCCACAAATGAAAAACTTGCACGATTAGTTGGATTCTTTACCCTTTGAATAACGTGTTCAACCCCATCAAGGTTTTCTAACTGAATAATACAGTCTTTCAAACCCATCTGGGTGCAAGTGTCATTGTCCGCTTTAATATCAGCGTATGCGGATTGTTTCATCTCTTGGCCATTAACAAATAAGACTCCACGGCGCATTTCCACAATATCTCCAGGGAGCCCTACCACCCTCTTAATATAGTGCTGCTTTTTATGAGGTGGAATAAACACCATCACATCGCCGCGCTTCGGTTCGCCGATATCCACCACTTTAGTGCCACTCACTGGCAGGCGCAAACCGTAGGCGTATTTGTTTACCAGGATAAAATCCCCCACTTTTAGAGTGGGAATCATGGAGCCGGAGGGAATCTGGAAAGGCTCAAACAAGAAAGAGCGCAACACCAACACCAGTGCTACAACGGAAAACAGCGAGCCGAAAAACTCTACCGTTTTACCGGCGATTTCAACATTCAGCTTGTGAAGCACCCAGCATATACCGGTGATAAGAAAGGCAATTACCAGCACTAGGGAAAAATCAAAATCCATTACTTTTTATCCGTCTTTAAGTCTCGTTTACGTCATCCTGAGGAGCACAGCGACGTGAGGATATCCAAACATCAACCTGTGAAATCCTCACGCCGCTACGCGGCTCAGGATGACGGTTACGTTTAACTATCAGTTTTCAACACAGCAAGGAAGGCATCCTGTGGAATCTCCACATTACCTACCTGTTTCATGCGTTTTTTACCGGCTTTCTGCTTCTCAAGCAGCTTTTTCTTCCGCGACACGTCGCCACCATAACATTTCGCGGTGACATTTTTGCGTAACGCCTTCACAGTGGTGCGAGCGATGATATGCCCCCCCAGTGCCGCCTGAATGGCCACGTCGAACATCTGCCGGGGAATCAGCTCTTTCATTTTTTCGGTGAGCACCCTGCCCTTTGACTGAGCCAGATCCCGGTGCACGATCAACGCCAAGGCATCTACCTTGTCGCCATTGATGAGTACATCCATCTTCACCAGTGGCGCTGCCTGGAAGTGGGTAAAGCTGTAATCCAGAGATGCAAAACCGCGACTCACGGATTTGAGGCGGTCGAAGAAGTCCATTACCACTTCGCTCATAGGCAGGTCGTAGCGGATCTGTACCTGGCCACCGACAAACTGCATGTCTTTCTGCACACCGCGCTTTTCTACGCACAGGGAGATCACATTGCCCACGTAATCCTTGGGTACCAGAATATTGGCCTCGCAGATGGGCTCACGCATTTCATCAATGCGGCCGGGGTCTGGCAGTGCTGACGGGCTGGACACCTGAACCACTTCGCCGTCGCTTTGCACAACCTCGTACACCACTGTGGGCGCCGTGGTAATCAAATCCAGGTCGTATTCCCGTTCCAGGCGCTCCTGGATAATTTCCATATGGAGCATGCCCAAAAAGCCGCAGCGGAAGCCGAACCCCAATGCGTCGGAAGACTCCGGCTCAAAGAACAGCGAGGCGTCATTGAGGGTCAATTTGGCCAGGGCTTCGCGAAAGTCTTCAAAATCGTCGGAGCTCACCGGGAACATACCCGCATACACTTGCGGCTTCACCTTCTGGAAGCCAGGCACTGCCTCCACATCCGGGCTCTGCTGGTGGGTGATGGTATCCCCCACTGGAGCGCCGTGAATGTCTTTAATACCCGCTACCACAAAGCCCACTTCACCGGCTTTTAGCTCACCGGTTTCGTGACGCTTGGGGGTAAATACGCCGATGCTGTCCACCACATGAGCTTTGCCCAGGGTCTTGGTGATAATGCGGTCTTTTTTGCGCAGGGTACCCTGCTTAACCCGCACCAATGAGACAACACCCAAATAATTGTCGAACCAGGAATCGATAATCAACGCCTGTAATGGGGCATCCACATTGCCTTCCGGGGGCGGTACTTTGTTGACCAGCTCTTCCAGCACATCCTCAATGCCGAGGCCGGATTTGGCGCTGCAGCGCACCGCATCGGTTGCATCGATGCCGATAATGTCTTCGATTTCCTCACTGACCCGCTCTGGCTCTGCTTGAGGCAGATCCATTTTGTTCAGTACCGGAATCACTTCCAGGCCTTCGTTGATGGCGGTGTAGCAATTGGCTACGGATTGGGCTTCAACACCCTGGGCCGCATCCACCACCAACAGCGCCCCTTCACAGGCGGACAGGGAGCGAGACACCTCGTAGGTGAAATCCACGTGACCGGGGGTATCAATAAAGTTGAGCTGGTAGGTTTTACCGTCACGGGCGGTGTAATCCAGAGTCACACTCTGGGCCTTGATGGTGATGCCCCGCTCCCGCTCGATATCCATGGAATCCAGCACCTGGGCCGCCATTTCGCGCTCACTAAGGCCGCCGCACACCTGAATAAAACGGTCGGCAATGGTGGATTTGCCGTGATCGATATGAGCAATAATAGAGAAGTTGCGAATATGGCTGAGGTCTGACACTGGGGTGAGGCTTCCGTTTAGGTAAATAGCGGATAGATAAATAGCGGGTAGGCAAACAAGGCGGGGATTTTAGTGGAAAGGCCTTGTTATATCTACTGCACCCGCCTTACACGCCACCAAAAACGCCACCTTGAGCACAAGGTGGCGTTTTCGACAGTACATTTTCTATATCCGTTTACAGAGTAACTACGATATAGCCGGGGCGACCGTTGCGATATACCTTAAAGGCCACACCGCGCCCCTCGGGCATCGCCTGGGCCAGCTTGCGATAATCACTGACACTGGTCACCCGACCACGGCCAATTTTAACAATCACATCACCTGCCCTGATATCTGCCTCGGCAGCCGGTGAGTCCTGCCCTACTTGGGTGACTTTGACACCGTAACGAATGCGCCACTGGGCCAGCTCATCTGCCGTCATGGCCGTTACCGCCAAACCCAGGCGATCCAGATTACTGCCCGCTGCACCACCGGCACCTGCCAGCTCTGCCCGGGATCCCACGGTCACATCAATGGATTTTCTTTTACCCTCGCGCATAACCACTACAGCCACTTCCTTGCCAGGAGCGATATTACTGACGATATGGAACACATCCCGGTCGGTGATCACTTTTTTGCCATCAATGGAAACAATCACGTCTTCTTCTTCCAGGCCCGCCTCTTCTGCAGGGGTTCCCTCGGTCACACTGTTGATAATAGCGCCTTGAGCTTTTTTCAAACCAAACGCCTCTGCCAATTCAGCAGTGACCGACTCGATGCCCACACCCAGATAACCGCGATCCACCGAACCACTATCTTTTAACTGCTCGATCACACGGGTTGCCACATGAGATGGAATGGAAAAAGAAATGCCATTGGAGCCGCCAGAGCGAGTATAAATCTGCGAGTTGATGCCCACTACGTCACCGTTCAGATTAAACAACGGGCCGCCGGAATTGCCGGGGTTTATGGCCACATCGGTCTGAATAAAAGGCACGAAATTGTCATTCGGCAAGCTGCGGCCAATAGCGCTGACGATGCCCACGCTGGCGGAGTAGTCCAAACCAAATGGCGAGCCGATAGCTACCACCCACTCACCAACTTTTAAATTTTCCGAGTCACCAAATTCGAGAGTAGGCAAATCTTTGGCATCGATTTTCAGCAATGCCAAATCCGTTTCTCGATCCGTACCGATTATCTCTGCGGTAAACTCTTCGCGGTCGCTGAAACGTACAGTAATGGTATCGCCGTTTTCTACCACGTGGTTGTTGGTGAGGATATAACCGTCATCGGACACCACAAAACCAGAACCCGAAGAACGCCGTGGTTGCTGCTGCCTCGGCGCACCGCGCTGGCCGAAGAAACGCCGCAGCATTTCTTCCATCTGCTCTTGCTGAGAACTGCTGGCTGCCTTGCCTTCCACTTCAATTTTCACCACCGCAGGAGAACTTTCCTCAATCAACTGAGTGAAATCCGGCAGCTCCGCAGAAGCACTGACAGATACCGTTACCAGCGTAATAAAAAACAGTTTTACCAACTTGTTCAGCATACATTTACTCCATCAAAGAACAGTTTTTATTCAATATCAGATTCTGTTGCCATCAGCACAGGGCTGTAATCTCTGCTGCGGCGCAGTGCGTAACGGCGTACACCCCAGGCCCCCAAACACAAACCCGTTAAGGCACTGGCGGCCACCAGCCAATCACTCCAACCGATAACAGTGGCGGCACCGCTGAGTGCCATCATGGCCACAATCGGCAGCAGGTAAAGGGTGACTGAACCAGATACCAACATCGCTTCTGACACACCCACTTGCACCTGATCCCCAACGTTCAGGGAGCGGTTAAAACCGGCAGCCAAAGGCACTCGCACCAGGTTGGGTTTGGCCATCAATTTTCCCAACAGGCGTTGCCCACAACCACTGCGAGCGGCGCAGGCTCCGCAAGCACTTTTGGGCGTAGCCTCCACCCAAATGCAGTCTTTTTCAACGGCGCCAATAGTAACGGTTTCGCAAATCATCTGTGCACGGTAGTTAAGTAAAACAGTGTTAACTTCTGCAAGGTTTTATAGGTGCAGGAATTTGAAATTCAAGGTGCAACTTCACTGACTGAACGCACCAACCGTTTTGCCAGCGGCATGGGAATTTCTCCCACCACCGACACCGAGTAGAGGCGCTGTTGCGAATCTCTCAAGTAACTGACACACAGCACCGTTGCCCCCCGAAAGCCGTGGCAATCTGCGGTCGCTTTTTGGGCCGGTTCAATAAATACCGAAAACGACGCCATACCGTCAGAGTAAAGCAGTTTTTCACCACCTTCCTGCTGGCGCACATTCGACAACACAAACCCTTTCGGCGGTTGATCGATTTGCCAGCGGCCTAAATCTATCGTTTGCTCACCATCGCAGGGCAACAAATCCACAGGTAACCGTTCAACGCCGCTTTGTTCGCTATCTGGTAGTGGCGAAAAATCCGAGCCAATGGACAGGTCAATAAACTGGAAACGTTCCAGCAAGCTGCCGCCCTTGTGGCGACTGAACACTTCTGCTTTCAGCACCAGGCCAGTGTCACTGTCTAACCATAAACGGTAGCCGTTACGGGCAAAATCTCTGGGTTGCAAACGCAGTTTATCGGCGATACGCCCAGCTACCCGCTCCTGACCTTGATGGATCACTTTATAAAGGCTTTCCATCTGCTCACTCTGGGCCAGCAGCGTTTCGCCCATCCGTTTGCAATGCAGTGGATTGCCGGGGCGTATAAACACCTGCTCGTTGCCATCCAGGCGGCTCAGGGATTCAAACTCCTTGCCATCTTCAACCCAGTGGGTCACCCGGAATGAATCCAGCTGGCTACCCTGCTGGTAAGTGAACACGCCCTGGTAATTGGTTTGTCGGGAGGATTGCCACAGTCGCGCCAGCATTTGCTGCGCAGCAACGTCTTTTTGAGCGGAATCATCCGCCGCAACAGCGGGCAATGACAAAAACGTAAAAAACCCGCAGATCAGAACCGGAAGTAACCGGGTAATCTGCGGGCATCGATAAGAAAACAACTGCATCTATTTGCCTGGATTTATTTACCTGGGCTTATTTACCTGAGTTCTGACCTTCCTCAGGTTTAGTTTCCGGCAAACGGGCGTGGGGTATTAACCCTTGGCCACCATTGAGGGATGCATCGTCCGTGTGTTGATTCATCAACTCGTTAAGACGCTCTTCCAGCTCTTTTTTGGCCGTATCGTCCAGCTCGGAAGGTGGCTCTACGACCAGTTCGCCATAACCAACCGGTGCCGTAGGTATAGGCTGGGAGAACTCATTGGTAACAGGAGGAACTGCATCGTTGTTGGCAGCAATTTCCGCACTGCCTGCAGGATTGCCAGGTTGATTAAACTGTTGTACACCAATCACGATAGCCAAAGTAACTGAGGCGGCAATAGCTACACGGCCCAGAGTTTTCATCGCTCCGCCGGTGGCTTTGTGGGCGGGCTCTGAATCGATGGCTGCAGCCACAGAAGCGGACAGATCCATGGTGCGTGCCGGAACATCATTGCGCAGGGCACTGCGAGCCAGCTGATAGCGCTCCCAGGTATTACGCAGTTCGTCATCGTCGGCAGCGGCTTTGAGTACGCGCTGGAGCTCCAGTTCGTCAGCGGAGTCATCCATCAATGCGGACAGTGATTCCCTCAGGCGATTGTCGTGGTCGCTCATTAAATCTGTACCTCTGTTGAATCTTAAAACGGTTACTTCACAATGGGTTAATTAGCGCCTGTAAGGCGTCATTCCTGCAGATCAGACATACCCTGTAGCAATTGGTTCCAGCATGACTGCAATTTTTTGTAAAAATATTTGCACCAGCTATTTCGCACCAACTTTGCAATAACTACAGAGCACCACTCATCAGTGCCTTCACCTTCTGATCAATGGCCTCCCGAGCGCGGAAAATCCGCGAACGCACGGTACCTACCGGGCAATCCATCACATTGGCAATATCTTCGTAGCTGAGCCCTTCAAACTCCCGCAAAGTCACCGCTGAGCGCAGCTCTTCCGGCAGGTTGGTAATGGCTTCATCCACCACTACTTTTAGCTCATCACGAAACAGCTTTTGCTCCGGGCTGGCAATATCCTTGAGGCTGTCGCTGCCAGAGTAATATTCCGCATCACCCACATCCACATCACTGGCCGGGGGGCGTCGGCTGCGGGCCACCAGGTGGTTTTTAGCCGTATTGACGGCAATACGATATAGCCAGGTATAAAACTGGCTGTCGCCGCGGAAATTCTTCAGCGCCCGGTAGGCCTTGATAAAAGCCTCCTGTGATACGTCGTTCACTTCTTCGAAATCGTTGATGTAGCGACTCACGATAGCGCCCACCTTGTGCTGGTATTTCAGCACCAACAGGTCAAAGGCGCGCTTATCACCCTTCTGGACTCGGCTGACCAACTGTTTGTCTGTCACTTGGGCCGATTCTACTGCCATGGATGTTCCTTATTTTTATCAATCAATTTACAAGCTGGCGAAAAAGTCTGTCATGGGACTCACGGTGATTCAATAAGTTCAACGGCAAACGGGCCACTTTGACCAAGCTCAGTGGCGATCAGCAGTGGGCAGTATTTTCCCAGACACGCTGTGAATACATCCTTGTAAGCTCCTCTGCGGCATCCATGCCGCAGAAGGTCTGGCAAAATACTGCCCACTGCTGATCTTCATATTAACTTTCTGTAGCTTTCAAGCAGGTACCACCCAACTTGCTACACCATAAGGTAGTGGGGTTAGCAGACCTTTGGCAGCAGGGATAGAGGCCAAGGAGCCTACAAGGATGCTTACTTATTTCAACGAAAGCACAGCGTGTCTGCTAACCCCACTACCTTATGGTGCCGTGGCACAAGCTATATATCTATGGCGCGCTATACTATCATGCCAGCCAAAATTCGACCTAAGCAGTTCAATTTAATGGCAAAACGGAATCAATTTGACGTACTGGTGGTAGGCAGTGGTGCCGCCGGTTTAACTGCCGCCCTGCAGTTGGCGGAACACCTTCAAGTAGGGCTGATCTGCAAAGGCGAGCTGCTCAGTGGCTCCACCATGTGGGCTCAAGGCGGCATTGCCGGGGTGTTCGACCAGAATGACAGCGTCGACCTGCACGTAGAAGACACCGCCCGCGCCGGTGCCGGCTTATGCCATATGGATTCCGTGCGTTTTACCGCCGAAAACGGCCCCTCTGCCCTGCATTGGCTGATCGACCAACAAGTGGAATTTACCCGCAGTGAAGAACCCGGCAGCAACGGCTATCACCTCACCAAAGAAGGTGGCCACAGCCACCGGCGCATTCTTCACAGCGCCGATGCCACGGGCAAAGCCATATCCAACGCCTTGGTAGACAAAGCCCGCCAGCACCCCAATATCCATATTCACCAGCATCATGCAGTGATTGACCTGATTACCGACGCCGACCCCAACTCGCGCAAGCTGCGTTGTATCGGCGCCTATGTGCTCGATGTAAAGTCTGGCAGCAGCGCAGTGATGCAGGCAAAAGCGGTGGTACTGGCCACTGGCGGCGCCAGCAAGGCCTATCTGTACACCAGCAACCCGGATGGCGCCAGCGGCGACGGTATTGCCGTGGCCTGGCGGCGCGGCTGCCGGGTGGCCAATATGGAATTCAACCAGTTCCACCCTACCTGCCTGTACCACCCGGAAGCGCGCACCTTTCTGATTACCGAAGCGCTGCGCGGCGAAGGCGCCTATCTGCTGTTACCGAACGGCGAACGCTTTATGCCGCGCTTTCATCCGGATGCGGAACTGGCACCACGGGATATTGTGGCCCGCGCTATAGACCACGAGATGAAACGCCTGGGCTGCGAGTGCCTCTATCTGGATATTTCCCACAGGCCCGCTGAATTTATCGAGAAACACTTCCCCACTGTGCGCAAACGCTGCCTGAAATACGGCATCGACATCACTCGCGAACCCATACCCGTGGTACCCGCTGCCCACTACACCTGCGGCGGCATAATGGTGGATAGCTACGGAAGAACGGACTTGCAAAATCTCTACGCTGTGGGCGAAGCGGCCTTTACCGGCCTGCACGGCGCCAACCGCCTGGCCAGCAATTCGCTGCTGGAATGTGTGGTGTATGCCCGCGCCGCTGCCGAGCACATAAAGAGTGTATTTTCCGGAATTGCCGAACTCAGCAAAGCCGCTCTGTGGGACGAATCGCAAGTGACCCACTCCGATGAAGATGTGGTGTTGTCTCACAACTGGGACGAGCTGCGCCGTTTTATGTGGGACTACGTGGGCATTGTGCGTACCGACAAACGCCTGGAACGCGCCCTGCACCGGGTTCAGGTATTGCAGAAGGAAATTCACGAGTACTACAGCAACTACAAGATCAGCAAGAACCTCTTGGAAGTGCGCAACCTTACTATGGTGGCTGAGCTGATTATTCGCTCAGCAGCACGTCGCAAAGAGAGCCGTGGCTTGCACTACACCCTCGACTACCCGGAACTGGCACCGGTGGCCAAAGACACCATTATGGTGCCGGACAACTACGCCGGGCAGGATATTATTGTTAGCAGCTGAGCCTTAGCACGACTCCCAGGCGACGGTATTGGTCGGCACTCAAGCTATCAAAGGGAATCACCAAACGGCGCTTTTGCCCCTCTGCCCTGACAGGGATGACCGTTAGCCAACGGCTGATATAACAAGGCGCACACAACATCAACTCACACTGAGTACCATCCTGCTTCTGCAGTAGCCAAGAATCACCACTGGCCAGCATCTGCGGTGTTTTGCGATAGCTTTTCAGCGAAATGCAAAAACTGAGAGGCACAATAATCGTCAGTGAAATTGGTAACCACAGAGGCACTGGCGCCAGCCAGCTTGCCAGAAGCACAAGCAGATGCAGCACGTATAAATACAGCAAAAGACTGCGAGAGGGAGTTAAGTGGAATTCCTGCCTCACAAGCTCTGACGTTTAATCTGCGAGCGGGTGTCACGAATAATTCGGACAATCTTCAACAACTCCCCGTTCTCCGGATCGTTGCGCTTCATCAGCCAGGCAAACAAGTCTTGATCCTGCTCTTCCAGCAACTGGTGATAGCGCTCCTGGTCTTCCGTTTCCAACGTGGGGTAAATCTGTTCCACAAAAGGCAGCAATATCAGATCCAGTTCCAACATGCCCCGGCGGCTGCCCCAAAACAAGCGATTCTTATCCATCTGCGTTTTACCCACTCTGACAACGAAAATTTGAAGCCGCATTATAGGGTAAGGCTGGTAATATACGCCCCCACAATTGCATGATTTTGGCGACTTTATGGATTCTTGGCATCACTTTCTACAGCAAAAAGGTCTGCAACCAAAAGGTTTACAACAGCAGGGCGCGCAATTTGATGGCGACCAGCTGATTGGCTTTGGCGAGCAGGCGGCTGACTATCCGGCATTGCTCAATACCACGTTGTTATTCCCTCTTCAGCACTGGGCCACTTTGACCTTGCAAGATGGCGCCTTGGAAAACGGCAGCCACAAACTGCTGCAGGGGCAGCTTACCTGCGACCTGGATAAACTGGCGTCAGACTCCACTCTGTTCGGCGCTCACTGCACTCCTAAAGGGCGCGCGGTCGCTAACTTCCATTTAGTGCAAAACAACAGGGGCCATATCACTCTGATACTGCCTGTTGACCAACTGGAAAGCACTACCGCCAGCCTGAATAAATACGCACCATTTTTTCGGGCAACTCTGGAAGCAGGCTCCTGGAGCTTGCTGGGCTTGGCAGGTGAACAAACTCGCCCTTTGTGCGAAAACGTACTGGGGATAGCACCTGAATCACCTGGACAGGCCGTGCATTGCAAACAGGGAACAGCCATTTGTCTGGAAGACAATCACTTGCTGTTACTGGTAGCCCCGGAACACCGCCAAAACATCTGGGAACAGTTATCCAACAGTGCCACACCCGCCGGTCCAGAATTATGGGAATTGCTGAATATTCGCGCAGGCATTGGCCACATCCGTGCTGCCACCAGCGAAGAATTTATCCCGCAAATGCTCAATATGCAGGCCAGCCACGGCAAGAATGGCGCCATCAGTTTCAAGAAAGGCTGTTACACCGGCCAGGAAGTGGTGGCGCGCATGCATTATCTGGGCAAGCTAAAACGACGCATGTACCGCTTGCAAACCCAACAGACAGACATCGCCATTGGCGACCACTGCTATCTGCCGGATCAAACCCAGAGCCAGGGCAATGTGGTTAACGTTGCCCGTAGTGATCAAGGCGTGACAGAGTTGCTGGCGGTAATGACAGAAAAAGCTGCCGCCAGTGAACAGTTGGCGTTCGGCACCAGCGCCGACAACGCGCAACCAATGGCAGTGTCACAACTGCCACTGCCCTACGCTCTGGAGCCCTGAGTCCATGGCAGATCTGCTGCAATATCTGCAACAGCATCAGGAGCTGCTCACCTGGTTGGGAGTGGCCTCGCTGTTTACTTTTGTGGTGAGCCTGCTGTCCCTACCCTGGCTGGTATCGCGCATACCGGAAGATTACTTTCTGCCTAAAAAGCGCCAACCCAGCGACTGGAAAGAACAGCGCCCTTTGGTACGCAGCCTGTTATTAATTGGCAAAAATATTCTGGGGGCAATCCTGTTGATAGGCGGCTTTTTGATGCTGTTTCTGCCGGGCCAAGGGCTGCTCACCATCGCCATGGGCCTACTGCTGATGGATTACCCAGGCAAGTTCAAACTGGAGCGGCGCATCGCCACTATGCCAGCCATCTTTAATGGCCTGAACTGGCTGCGGGCCAAAGCCAAACACCCGCCGCTGCAATCACCAAGCAAGGAATTGTAGGTCGGCCTTCAGGCCGACAATTTATCCCACCGACCAATCGATAGCCTGTTCACCTCGTTCCTGCAAGTAGTCATTGGCTTTGGAGAAATGCTTACAACCAAAGAAGCCCCGATGCGCCGACAACGGCGATGGGTGCGGCGCCCTCAATACCAAGTGTTTGTTACCATCAATCAAGGCACCCTTGCGCTGAGCGTAGCTGCCCCACAGCATAAATACCAAACCTTCGCGCTGCTGATTGAGTTCGGTGATAGCGCGGTCGGTAAACTCCTCCCAGCCCTTGCCTTGATGAGCCCCCGCCCTGCCCTGTTCGACGGTCAGGGTTGCGTTTAACAACAACACCCCCTGGCGAGCCCAGTTCGTCAAGCAACCGTGCTGAGGAAAGGGAACACTAACATCCGCCTCAATTTCCTTATAGATATTTATCAGCGATGGTGGAATTCGTACACCCGGCAATACGGAGAAACAAAGGCCATGAGCTTGTCCAGGCCCGTGATAAGGGTCTTGACCGAGGATCACCACTTTTACCTGATCAAAAGGCGTATTGTCAAAGGCAGCAAACCACTGGCTGCCTTTAGGGTAAATAATTTTTCCAGCGTCTTTTTCCGTTTTCAGAAACGCCTTTAAGGCTGCCATGTAAGGCTGTTGAAAATCCGCTTCCAACACCTGCAACCAGGATTCGTGCAACTGAATGGCCATCGCCATAACTCCCCGCTGTGTCATAAATTCAGGCAGTGAATAGTAACCCAAGCGCCGTTGTTTGACGCACATCAAAAAGCACCTTGGCTACTGCTGTTGAAATAGCGACAGAAAACTTGGAGTAGACGATGAAAACACAACTAATTGCCGCCACCCTTCTCGCCCTGCCCTTACTCGCAGGCAACGCCCTGGCCGGTGACGCCGCCGCAGGCAAAACCAAAGCCACTACCTGCATCGCCTGCCACGGCCCCCAAGGCATCAGCCCCAACGACCAATGGCCCAACCTGGCGGGGCAGAAAAAGGGTTATCTGGTTAAACAGATCAAAGCATTTCGCGACGGCGAACGGGAAGACCCGCTGATGAAACCTATGGTGCAGAACTTAACCGATGAGGATATTGAGAATCTGGCGGAGTATTTTTCCGGGTTGAAAGGCAGCTAGTCTGCTGAACCAATCTTCGACAAATACCAGCCGATGCCGAAGGTGAGAGTCACGGAAGATGTGCTTTCGACCAGTGGACTGTCTTCGAACGTGGCGCCACCCAGATAGTCAAAGCGCAACGACCCTCCCATCCAAAGGCGATCCACTCGCTGTCTCAAACCGACTCTGAAAACTGAACCGCTGTAGCCTGAGCTGGCATTAAAACGTTGGCGGTCAGCAGTTTCAAAGGCCGGAGCCACCTCGTAGAAATAATCGTGGTAACGCTCGCTGCCATACAGCAAACCCGCTTGCGCTACCACATCCCAATTGCCGATATAACCCTTCTGACGAAAAGCGATGTGAGGGTTTGCCACCCAGCCGATGTAATCGATTTCACTAAAATCGCTAGCCACCACTGTGCGTACAGGCAGGTGCAATGCCCAGCCCTCACGCACCGTATCACCGCTGAGGTTGACCACCAGATCGGGCCCCAACTCAAACGTAGGTAGTAACTCTGGCATACCGCGGCGCAAAGTATCATCGTCATCATCCTGAGCCAATGACAACTCGGCACTGACATTCAGTTCAAAGCGGTTATCCGCAAAAAATTCCCCACGAATACCTTCGTCATCCGCTTTAAGAAAATCACCGTTGTAGTTAACCAGCGGAAAGGGTGCCAGACGCAATTGATACTCATCGGAGCCACGATAAGCGGGCAATGCCTGCCCACCTATACCAATGCCCAACTCCCATTCTGGTTTGGCGTTTTTTGCATCTTCGGCAACAACTAAAAATGGCGCAGCGGTCAACAAACCGCAGAACAGCCACTTTATACGTTCAGGGAAACCAGAGTGAGTCATATCAATTCCTATCGATTTGCCTATTTGTTGTAAGACGCGTACCTGGAAAAGTCTTTGGCGATATCTTCCAACATCCGGTTGTCCGTAGCACCGATGGACCAGGCGCCACTATTGGCTCGACCGATACGTTGATATTCTGGCCAGGCAACCGATTCGCCGGTAGCCACATCAACAAATTGCGCTTCCATAACCACCACGGAGCTTCCCGCCATTGCACCAACAAAAAAGCGGGCGCCGCCGCCAATAAACTTGATTTGGCGAATATGTGGCTTAATGATCAGAGCGTGATCTTTGTTAGCCTCCATCTTTTCCGCACCCTCATGGGATATTTTTTCCAGTTTGGGAAACACCTGGCGCATGTTGCGGAATAAAACTTCACCGATTCTTTTAGCGGCTTTTTCATTGGCTGACTGCCCGGCGTATTCTTCCGCCATGGAAATATCAGCGAGGTAAACGTTGTCGTATGAGCCCAGCGGCACGGTGGATCGTTCCGGTATAGCCAAGGCCGGCTGCTCTATTTTTGTCGCGCAGCCCGACAACAGAACGAAAGAACAAATGGCCAGAAGCGCACGGTAATAAGTAGATATCTTCATAGTCTATTTCCTTATAAATTGCGTTAAATATTCTTATTGCGTCATTCTCAACTGGTTTACTCTGGGCGCATGGCAACCAAATTGATCAACGTTTCTTCCCGATCTTCCGGAACCTTAAAACCGAATTTTTCAAACAGCCCCAAATCTTCCCGGCTCCACCACAGGTACGGCCGGGAAATTTGTTCCTCTGGCACTTCAAACCCGGCACCGCGAATCAACGCCACATATTCGTCATCGGTTTTCTGAACATCCATTGGGTGGCGAAATAGCAGGCGAATCATCAACGAATGGATATAGCGTTTGCAGGATTCTGCAAACAGCATGACGCCGCCCGGTTTTAAAACGCGGTAGAACTCTTGAATGGCACGCTCGTGATCCACCAGATGATGAAATGTCTGATGGCAAAACAGCATATCTACGGATTGATCGGGCAACGGCAATGCTGCCGCATCGCACAAATGAGTCTCTACCTGGCTGCGACAGTGGCCGATATTGGCTTTTGCCCGACCTTCCGCTTTCGGGTCCACATCCACACCGATCAGCCTGTTCGGCGAATATCTTTCATCGAGGAGTTTCAGGGAGTGCCCGTGGCCATAACCAATATCAAGAATCACCGAAAACTCTCGCTCTTTTAAAGGATAGAGCGATTCCAGATTATTGAGTGCTCGGGTTAACACATGGACGATCCAGGTATCCGTACCTAGAAACCACACACCAAAGCGGGATTCCTTTACCCATGAGCCACCATTGTTAGTCGGCTGGCTCATAAAACAGCCCTCAACACTCTACGCACAGTCATTCATTATCACCCCAGGAATAGGTCAATAATCAGAGTATTCCAACGGGCCTCTTTAGAGCTTTCTCCAGCCCATCGCTCACGCTGCTCCTGCAAAAACTCCTTACTTTTTTGGGAACCAATATCGCCAATGGCCTTCAGAGCCATACCCCGATCTTGCCAACTGTCTGCGCCGTTATAGATTGGTTTTAAAAATTCGATTTGCTCATCGTTTCCCAAAATACCTATAGCCGATATAGCCGCCAGACGAATATATTCCCTCTTAGACGTTGCAAATTCCAACAGATGAGGCAATGCCTCTTTGTTATTCGAAAAACCCAGCTCGTACACATCAAGATAGGACAGTTTATCTTTACCGCTGTTTTCCCGAATGGTATTGGCAATAGCGTTCACTTCAGTGGTAGGCAGCGAATAGCTAAACAATTGCTTATTGATTTTTGCTGCAATTTCTTTGACCAGTAATTCCAGGGGCTGGTTATAACAGGGCTCGTTAATTTCTGTCATCGTCCATACTGGCAATTTGCCTCGTTTGACGAATGCCGCCAAGCGCGTGGAACCTCCTGTATCATCCAACAAATCTACTTTGGCAGAAGACAGAGTTACCCAAGGCGAAAAACCGTTGGAACGATGATTCAGGATATTTAAATCTTTCAGCTCAACAACAACTCCGCTATCACCCGAAAAGTCTATAGGAAGGTTCCTAGCCAGAAGTTCCTTTTGTAGAGATTCGGTAAATAAAGAACCGGCTTCAAGTGCTTTACCATCCAACTTCAGGTGGACTGTCACCACACCTGAAGAAGCGTTATGACCGGTAGGCAGTGCGCTGCGCAATGCCATTTGCCGCTGAACAAGCTCCC
This sequence comes from Porticoccus sp. W117, assembly GCF_030341905.1. Classification (GTDB taxonomy): domain Bacteria; phylum Pseudomonadota; class Gammaproteobacteria; order Pseudomonadales; family Porticoccaceae; genus SCSIO-12696. Next base: position 112,285 of record NZ_JATAAF010000001.1, read on the forward strand.
CTGATTGCTCGTAGCCGCGAGAGGACGTCGCCGGGGCATCCAACGGCACCGTTAACGAACAGGCCTGACAGAGCAGTACAATTCCAGAACACAATAGAAGGCTGACTTTTTTCATTATTTTCTCCATAAAAATACTGTGAGTGTTAAAAACTCACAGAATGCTGTTCATAAAAACTAAGAATTTTTCTTAAAGATCAATGATGTATTAATACCGCCAAAGGCAAAGTTATTGCTCATAACATATTCGCAATCCAGGTTGCGCTCTTCCCCGACAATGTAATCCAGATCCCCACACTCCGGGTCGCGATCGGTGAGATTCAAAGTGGCGTGAAACCACCCCTCATTCATCATATGAATAGCTGTCCAGGCCTCCAGTACTCCGCAAGCGCCAAGGGTGTGGCCGGTAAAACTTTTCAAGGCACTGATGGGCGTAGAGCTGCCAAATACTTTTTCCGTCGCCTGGGTTTCCGCTACGTCTCCGCGATCTGTTGCGGTGCCATGAGCGCTGATATAGCCAATGCTAGCCGGGGAGAGCTGTGCATCCTGCAGGGCAAGCTCCATGGCCACTTTCATGGTGTCCTGTGATGGCTGGGTAATGTGGGCACCATCGGAGTTACTGCCAAAGCCGACGATCTCAGCATAAATTTTTGCACCCCTGGCGCGGGCGTGTTCCAGTTCTTCCAGAATCAGAGTGCCAGCACCCTCGCCGATCACCAATCCGTCGCGGTTACGATCAAAAGGCGAAGGGGTTGATTGCGGGGAATCATTGCGGGTACTGGTGGCAAACAGAGTGTCAAAAACAGCGGCCTCGGTAGCGCACAATTCTTCGCCACCACCGGCAACCATCAATTTCTGGCGGCCGTACTTGATTGCTTCATAGGCATAACCAATACCCTGGCTGCCAGATGTGCAAGCGCTGGAGGTGGTTATAACGCGCCCTTTTAAACCAAAAAACACACCGATATTGACCGCCGCTGTATGGCTCATCATGCGGATATACGACGAGGCATTAAGGCCGTCAGTGGAATGGTGAAGCAGCATTTTGCCGAAGTCAGCAATAGCATCGGTACTGCCGGTGGAAGAACCGTAGGAAACCCCCATGCGGCCATCCTGTATGACCGGGTCGCCAAGCAATCCCGCATCTTCCAGGGCCAGCTCCGTAGCACGGGTAGCCATTATGGCAACCCGGCCCATGCCCCTGGTTGCCTTGCGGCTGTAGTGAGCGGGTTTTTGAAAATCGGACACCGGGCCACCCAGGCGGGTATTCAAGCCCTCGTACTTGTCCCAGTCTTCAATGTAGCGAATACCACTTTGTCCGGCACGAAGATTGTCGGATACCCTCGACCAATCCTGCCCAATAGGAGACAGCCCTGCCATTCCGGTAACGACCACTCTTTTCATTAACACATACCACCATTAATCGAGATCACCTGCCGCGTGATATACGCTGCGCCTTCTGACATCAAAAAGCTGACTGCTGAAGCCACCTCTTCCGGCTTGCCCAAACGACGGCAAGGGATTATCTTGCTGATTTCATCCACCGGCAGTTCACCAAGCATTTCCGTTTCAATCAGTCCCGGCGCCACACAATTGACCGTAATATTGCGTTTCGCCAACTCCAACGCCAGCGCTTTGGTGGCACCGATAATGCCCGCTTTTGCCGCGCTGTAGTTAACCTGGCCGCGATTGCCCATCACTCCGGAAACAGACGACATGGTCACAACCCTGCCGGGTTCCCGGCGTCGAATCATCGGCATAACCAGAGGATTAAGAACGTTGTAGAAACTGTCCAGATTGGTGTGCAGCACCTGATCCCACTCATCGCCAGTCAAACTGGGGAAGGCATTGTCGCGAGCAATACCAGCGTTGCATACCACACCGTAATAGGCGCCGTGCTGCTCAACATCCGCCAGCAAAGCCGCTTCTGTTGCCGCGCGGTCAGACACATCGAAACGCAGTATCCGGGCCTCGCGCCCCATGGCAGCAATGGCTGCTCGAACGTCTTCGGCCGCATCCGCAGAGTTGCGATGGTGGATAACCAGGTCGTAACCATCAGAGGCCAATTTGAGCGCTACAGCGCGACCAATACCTCTGCTGGAGCCAGTGACCAAAACTGTTTTTGTCATACATTGTCCATTCGATTCAAGATTACTGCTGTTCCAGAAACTGCTCGACGTCTTCAGGCTGAAACACATTGAGGTTCGCGGTCAGCGAGTAGCCATCGCCATTGATTTCGCACTCAAATACACTCAAGCCATTCTCACCGCAAAGCACCTCATCCACGTTGACGGTCAGTTGCTCGCCGCAGCGAAAATGATCCCGCGGGCTCTGGTAGCGACGGGTACCCACCAAAAAACCCAGCTTGACTGGCTCTCCGGCCTTTTTGGCTCTGATACCGGCAAAAGCCGCAATAGTTTGGGCCATATATTCGATACCCAACCAGGCGGGAACACGGCCATCAACATCAAACAATCCGTCTTCGCGAACACTGAGGGCTACGGTGACACCTTTGTCGCGAGATTCCAGTACCTCGTCCAGCAAAATCATATCGCCACCGTGGGGCACCAGTTCATCCACAGGCCAAAATTCACTCATAGTTGTCTCCCAAGCCTCGCCCCAGAGCCACAGATATATTGTTGCCCCCAAAAGCAAAAGAGTTACTCAAACAGAGTTTAACGGCTCTATTGAGGCTATCCCCCTGCGCCACAAAGTTGAGTTCCGGCAAAGAGTCATCTCTAATGCCATCCCACAAATGAGGGGGCAACGCGCCATCCTTGCGATTCAGTGCCAGCCAACAAAAGGCCGCTTCTATCGCCCCGGCAGCACCCAGGGTGTGGCCCACCATCGGCTTGCTAGAGCTGCAGGCCAGATCACTGCCAAACAGCTGCTCCACGGCCAAACTTTCCATGGCGTCATTCTGCCGTGTCGCTGTGCCATGAAGGTTGAGATAGTCTACCTGATCAGCGGATACTCCGGCATCCTGCAATGCCAATTGCATGGCGCGAAACGCGCCATTACCGGTGGGGTCAGGGCCGGAGATATGATAAGCATCGGAGCTTGAGCCCGCCCCCAGGAAAGCCACATTTGCAGGCTCTTTGGTCATCAGAAAAAGTCCTGCCCCTTCTCCTATGTTAATACCGTCCCGGTTGGCACTGAACGGATTGCAGTGGCTGGCAGAAACCGCCTCCAAGGCGGAAAAACCCTGAACCGTCATGCCACACAGGCTGTCGGCACCACCGGCAATCACCGCATCGCACACACCCAGTGCCAACAACCTGCGGGCAGACACCAACGCCCGGGCTCCGGATGAGCAGGCGGTTGAAAGGGTAAACGCCGGCCCGCTGGTTCCCAGATATCGCCGTACTAATTCCGCTGGAGTACCAACAGCCTGCTGCAGGTAGCTATAACCTTCTGGCAATTCACCGGTGCCATGATAAGCCCTGTGGGCTGCTTCCCCTTGGGCGATTCCGGAAGTACTGGTGCCAATTACCACACCAATGCGATGGTGCCCATATTTAGCCAGGCAGATATCCAGTGAGGGCTGTATCTCCTGCAAAGCCGCCATTAGCAACTGGCTGTTGCGGCTTTGAAATTCAAGCAATTCCGCTGGCACGCTGGGCAGATCAGCGCGTACCTCACCCACAACCACGCCCTCTGGCAGCGTATCCCCCTGAGGGCTGTACCGGTCGCTAAAACGCATGCCTTCCCGGCAACCCCGAAACAAGGCTTCCGACACCTGGTCTTTGCCCTGACCTAACGCACAGACCACACCGAGATCATTGAGATAACAGCTGGTCACAGTGTCGCGGTCTCCAGAGTTTTGACCTGAAGCCTGTAACCATAAAGGTGGTTCACCAATTGATACTCTCCATCTTTTGCAAGGGGCTTTCCCTGGGTATAGATCACTGTGGCACGCAACCGGCCACGTTCAAACAACTTGCGCTCAACCCCTGAATGCTGCAACTGCCAATCGCTGGGTAGCCGGGCAATAATTTTCTCCGCCGGCCAAAGAGCCAACTGAATATCGTTCAACACCTGGACCGGTTGCAGCTGCTCTGGCACCCAGCGGCTGCGGTTCTGCTGCACGGTATCACCGTCGTACTGCAGGGCAAACAGCTTTATTCCCTGGGGCGACAGGGCCGCTAGGCTGAGGGTATCTGAATTCACTTCCAGAACACAAAGCATCTCGTGTCGTTTACCTGCGTATTCGCCAGTAACCCGTTGCTGCAGTTGCACTGAACTCGCAAAATCAGCGGGCGCCAATAGCGGCATTGTCCCGTGTTTCGGAAAATGCTGCTGAGGCGCGTTTTTGCACCCTGCCAACAGCATGGTGGCAAGCAATAACGTGGTAAATAGTATTCGCAAATTCAAACCATAGCCTCGCGGCAAACTTTGGCCAACACATCCAGCCGCCCTCTGGAGCTACGCACGAACGGGTTTTTATTGTCCCAGGCATAACCGGCCAAAATGGAGCAAATTTGCGCCCGTAAAATACGGTCTGCACCGGGATAGAAAAATATATCCTGCAATTTGCCCTCGTACCACATCTCAACAAAGGCGCGGAATGTATCCACTCCGCACTGCAGTGGCTGGGAGTAGTCGGCCTCCCAATCCACCGGCTCACCTCGCAACTCTCTGGTCAATGCCTCCGCTGCCAACTTGGCGGACTTCATGGCGATGGTGACCCCGGAAGAGAATACCGGATCGAGAAACTCACCGGCATTCCCCAATAGGGCAAAGCGAGGGCCCCACAAACGGGAAACGTTGGCAGAGTAACCAACAATGGTATTGACTGGCGTATCGTAACGGGCTTGCTTTAAATGGCGTGACAGCACCGGATCCTGATGAATCAAATCGCACAAAATACCCTGATCGTCGCCTTCGAATTCCGCAAAAAATGCATCTTCAGCAACAACACCCACAGAGCTTCGGCCATTGGCAAACGGAATCAGCCAGTACCAGACATCCCGGCGATCCGGATGCACGGTAATCAGTATTTTGTCGCGATCAAAATCCGGGGAGTCAATGCAATCCTCAACATGAGTAAAAAGCGACCGCCTCGACGGAAAGCTGGAAGGCCTGTCCAGGTCCAATAAACGTGGCAATACCCGGCCAAAACCACTGGCATCCAGCAAAAATCGGCCTGTACAAACAAAAGTTTCACCGCTGCTATTACGGGCATGCACCGTGCAACCATCGTCGTCAAACGCAACTTGCTCGATTGTCCGGTCGTAATAGATATCCACGCCTTGAGAAGCAGCGCAGTCCGCAAGAACCTTGTCGAAGCTGGCACGCTCTACCTGGTAGGTGGTTCCCCAACCAGGGGAAATTTTATCGCTGAAATTAAAATCGGTGTAACGCTCGCGCCAGTTAAACGCTGCGCCATTTTTGAGCTGAAAACCAGCGGCTTTCACCGCATCCAACATCCCCGCTTGTTCGATAAATTCCATACATTGAGGCAACAGACTCTCACCGATGGAAAACCGGGGGAAGTGTTCTTTTTCAAGAACAATAACGCTAAAGCCTTGTTGTTTAAGCAACGCTGCTGCCACAGCACCCGACGGCCCTGCGCCAATCACCAGCACATCGCTGTGCAGTTTATTCCCCATTCCTTTGCTCCTGTAACCTGGCGGCCACCGGTGACAGTAGCAGCGCAACCGCAATGCCGATCAGCAATGTTTGCCCAAACGACCTCACCGCCCCGGTATCACTCACTGACAGCAGGCCAAAAGCCAGCAAAGTGGTGATTGCCGACAAACCGATTGCCAGCGCTGTATGGGCGGCCAAATGGCGTTGGCGAACCGCAAAAATGCCAAAGTCCGCACCAATACCCAACAACAGCAGCAAGGCAAATATTCGAAACAGATTGAGGGTTTCACCCAACCAACCCAGCGCCCCAAGAGTAATCGCAATCGCGACAGCAGGAACACCAATGGCGAGCAAGGCACGCCTTTTGCCCAACCAAAAACTCAACAATACGGCTGCAGCCACAATGCCGAGCAACAACAAAAGCGATGCTTTCTGGCGATACGTTGCCATCACATCGGATACGTCATTTACCGTATCCACAAAATACACGCCAGCTGGCAATTGCAGCTGCTGCAAGGCGGTTACATCACGTACCCCCTGCAAACGCACGATAGAACGGCAGTTGCTCCCTTCACAACCCAGAAACAGGGTTTTCCAATGATCCGGGGCAACAGCCATTAACTCGCCCAATGACAAGATGCGTTCGCCGGACTGTTTAAATGCGCTGATTTCCGCGGCAATCAGTTTGTCGTCAAAGCCCAAATCCGCCAAGTAGCCAGCAACCGCACCTCTGTCGTACAGGCCCTGTTGTAACAAACGATAGTTTTCACGCTGTTTTTGCTTGTTGGGGAGCAGTTGAGACAGGCCTTGATAGCCAGAGATATCCCCTTCCCTTTGCAGGTTTTGCAGCCCTTTGGCGAATTTTCTTTCCCGATCAAGTAGCTCAGTTTCAGAGGTGCCTTCAACCACAAAAAAACGGCTGTCGAAGTTCGATGGCAACGCGGATTTAATCGACTCCTCCTGAGCTTTCAAATCCGCATTCGGCATCTGCAGCTGGCGCACATCATCTTCACTGTGCAACCAGACGCTTCCCAAAATCACTGCGAGCACCAGTGGCATTGCAAACCATCGCCTCGCCACCACACACTGTCCCCAGCGCTCTGCCAGGCCGCTTGCCGCTGATAACAAATGCTGGCGGCGAGGCCAGCAGAAGCGACGCAGAAAAAACGGAAATAACAGCACCACCGTCAACCAGGAAAACACCAGACCAGTTGCCGAAAAAACCGCCATTTGCCTTAAGCCCGGAAACGGAGCCGACGCCATGGTGAGATAGGCCACCACCGTGGTAACCAGGGCCAAGGTCATACTGCGCACCACCTGGCGTCGCCTTGTGCTACTCCCCTCATAACCAACCGCACCAGGTAAGTGGCTGCAAAAATAATGCAGGCAGTAATCCACAGCGACACCCACCAGACTGGCACCAAATACCAAGGTCAGAATATGCAGCTGGCCAAATAAAAAACCACTCAGGGTCCAGGCAGCACCGATACCGGTAGCAATGGCCAATATTGCCAGCAGCAAAGGTCGAATGGCTGCAAAGGTGGCGATTAACAGCAATACAACGCCAACCAGGGAACCCATGCCCACCAGGCGAATTTCCCGCTGTGCACGGTTGGAACCGGACGCCGCGTACACCGGCAAACCGGTGACATGCAGATTCAGGTCGCCAGCCAGCTCGGCACGCAGGGTCTGAATCAGCGCTAACAAACGCTCCTGCTGATCCAGATCGAAAGCTCCCTTGTCGACTTCGGCAACCACCAGCCCGTGATAAACGCCAGCCGACTCCCCAAGCAGAACGCCTTTGTTAGCATTCAATGAAGCTGGAAACAGCTGCTCAAAATAGCTGCCAAACAAGTACAGAGGGTCGCGTTCAAGGCTGCGTGTACGGGCGAACGCCGCGGGGCTGTACAACAGCTGTTTGCTATCTTGCAGGTATTTTTCAGGCTCCCGCTCCAGTTGATCGACGATTGCCCCGGTCAACAATTGATAGCGGTATGGAAGGAGTTGTTGGTAGAAATCAGCTGCCTGCTGCTGAGCAACTGACTGATCCAGCAATTGCAGAAAACCCGATTGCCGAATTGTACTTTGTACCTGCACGCCCGCATCGGTAACGTCGCTGCGCTTATCGCCGGTTACCATAAACAGCACTCGGCGTTCCGCGGTTTCCGCCAAACGTTTGCGCCCCTGATTCACCGCTGGCTGCTGATCCACAGAAGGCAGTAATTGCATCAGGTCGGTTTCAACGCGATACAAGTCGGCACCCTTGCACCACACTAACGCGGCCCCCAGTAACACAGCCAACAGCCATACAATGGCGCCACGTTTTTCTCCGGTCAACATCACTGCGCAGGTTGACCCACGATCTGAAGAAATTCGCTTTTCTCCGTGTCACTTAACAACGGCTTATGGCTGACGTTGTCAATTGACACGACTGTGCGATCACCACCGTTTTCATGGATTTCGATAGAGCGCACAGCCCTGTCACCGTTGACACTTATTTCCCGAACAACCTGTTGCCACTGGTCGGAATGAGGTGTCAGGGTAAGGCTCCACTGGCTATCAACAGTCGTTGCTTTCACCTGAAAATGGTGACTGAGCTGTTCACTATCAATCAGCAACAACGCCAATAGCAGCTGACCAAACTCCTCGGCCATGGGCTGGCCCTGCTCCGAGGTAAATACCTTACCTTCGGCGGTTATATGGATCGTGGATGGATAAGGTTGAACAACTCGCCAGCGAGCGCCGAGATTTTGTTGGAAGTAAAAATCACCAGTTGATGTCAGCGGGCGACTGAGTATTTTCAAATAGCGGTGCTGAACAAACTCACCTCGCACCGTATCGGAGCGATGCAGCCGTTGCGAGATATCCTGCAAAGTCGCTAAAGATTGTTCTTCTGCCGTTTGCGCAACCGCAGAAAAGCACATCAACAACGCCAACATCCCTGAAACCAGCACACGCAATAAGGCACGCAATGTTCTACTCTCCACCCATCTCAGCATCTACTTCAACGCCCAGGCGATCGTAAAGTACCTGAGGACTTGCGAAGCACATTTCACGGCTGGCTATATCCACTGCGACTTGGCAGGTGTGCCCTTTGGTGAGTCTGGCACCACTGGCCTGATCAAAAATGGTGTAGTTGATCTTCAAGCGGTTCTCGTATTCGGCAATTTCCGCCAACACCCTTATGGCAGCACCAAAATACGCAGGTCGTGCGTAGCGAACATGCAAGTCAATCACTGGCCATGCGTAACCAGACGCCTTCATTTGCCGGTAGTTGTAATCGAGTTTGTCCAACAACGCGCAGCGGGCAATTTCAAAATATTTTACGTAGTGGCCGTGCCAGGCCACTTCCATCATATCCACGTCGTGGAAGGGTATTTCAAGCACCACTTCCGCCTGCCAGTCAGGCTTCATCATACAGCTCCCAGTTTCGCTGACGCACTTCATCAAGTCCTTGGCGCAGCTCTTTTTCAAGAGCACGATCTTCCTTAAGGAATGGAGTCACCTCACGTATTTGCGCCACCGTGTCTGCCAGTTCTGCAGGCAGTTCGCTCTGCAGCTGCCCCTGGGCAGAGCGCAACTCCACCCCCTGAGCCGCTGCGTACAACACCGCCACTGCCACCTGCTCAGTGAGTTCCAATACCCGCAAACAGTCACGGGCAGCAATGGTGCCCATACTGACTTTGTCCTGGTTGTGGCATTCCGTGCTGCGTGAAAACACGCTGGCGGGCATGGTCAGTTTCAACGCCTCTGCCGTCCAGGCGGACACACCAATCTGTACAGCTTTGAAACCGTGATTGATCATGGCGGTATCGCTGTCAGCACCGGAAAGGTTGGCGGGCAAACCGTGGTTAAAACGCACGTCCACCATCTGCGCCATTTGCCTGTCCAGCAGATCGGCGATATTGGCAACGGCAGTTTTCAGACCATCCATGGCAAAGGCAATATGGCCACCATAAAAGTGACCGCCGTGGAGAACGTGCTCCCCTTCGCCATCAATAATCGGGTTGTCGTTAGCGCTGTTCAGCTCCCCTTCAATAAATTGCCGCAACCAGGGCAATGAATCTTCCAGCACACCAATAACATGGGGCGCACAGCGCAGTGAATAACGATCCTGCAAACGATGGCTGTGCCTGGGAGCTTCCCCCACATGCAGATCCTGGCGAATGCGTTCCGCCACTTTCATCTGCCCATGGTGGGGTTTTACCGAAAACAGCAATTCATCAAAATGGTAGCGGTTACCGGCCAGTGCAACCGATGCCAATGAGGTAATTCGGCAAGCCAGCTGACTAAGGTATTCCGCGCGCTTGTAGGCAAGGCAAGCCAGCGCCGTCATCACTGCAGTACCGTTCATAATCGCCAGAGCTTCTTTGGGGCGAAACTTCAGCGGTTCTATACCCAATTCGGAAAACACCTCTGCGGTGTTGCGGCGCTGACCGTTAAAATGCACTTCACGCTCGCCAGCCAGTACCGCTGCCAAATACGACAACGGCGTTAAATCGCCACTGGCCCCCACCGAGCCTTCCTCGGGAATCACCGGCAAAATATCGTGCTCCAACAGTTGCGCAATTTGCTGCAGCAGTCGATAGCGAACACCGGAATAGCCCCTTGTCAGGCTGGTTAGTCTGACTGCCAGTACAGCGCGAACCTGAGCGGCATCCAACTCTGCACCCAAACCACAACCGTGGAATGTATAGAGGTGCTGGGGCAGAGCCTCCACCATGTGCAGGGGAACTTCGACCGTACAGGAGTCCCCATAGCCGGTGGTCACCCCGTAAACCATACCTTCCTCTTCCAGCAGTTGTTCCAGAAAGTTGGAACCCCGGCGGATGTAGTCGACAAACTCCTGATCGTCACTCAATCTGGAAATGGCTTTGCTTTCGGCAACCGCCACAACCTGTTCGATGGTCAACGGCGTAGTATCGAATACCACCGCCGGTTTAGTTTCAGTGCTCACGTGAATCGGATCCCTGCCAAAAATCAAAAAAGTTATACCACTGTAATGGCGCCTGCTGGCAGTAATGGGACAGCCGATCGGCGTACTGCTGAGCGTATTCTGCCAACGCCGACTGACGCGCCCCCCTCGGCAATACCAGTTGCTCTGCAAAATGCTCTATGTAAACCCGGTAGCCTTTTTTCTGGCGTAGACAGAACAGGCTGTACACCGGACATTTCAGCAGTGCAGCGAGTATATACGGCCCTTGCGGGAAAGGCGCTGTGCGCCCCAGAAAATTGGCTTGCGTACGACGCCCTTCAACGCCCACCGGCGTTCTGTCGGCAGCAATCGCCAGCAATTCGCCATTGGCAACCCGTTGCGACAGCATGGCGGCAACCGCCGCGTCCAGCTCGGTTACTTCCAACAGCTCCACTTGCCGGTGGCCGTTCACCTTTTCCAGCAACTTATTAAAACTTTCTGCATGGCGGGTATGTACCAATATATTGAGCCGGGCACCGTTATCGACCATAGAGAGAACACGGCACATTTCAGTGTTCCCCAAGTGTGAGATAAACAGCACCGCGCCCTGCTGCCGAGCTTGCAGTTGGGTAAACACATCCCGCTGTGGAAACTGCACGGTTCTTTCGGTAACACCACCAATCCAGGCAGAAAATTTTTCCAGTAAATTTTGCGCAAAACTGAGCAGGTGCCGATAACTGTTCCACCAACTGCTTTTTGGAGTTTTACCGTCACTGGCAATATGCAACAGCCGCAGATAATCCAGGGATGCCCGCCGGGCTTTGCCGGCGAGCAAAAAGTAGTACAGCACTACCGGGCAGGCCAACAGCCAAAACAGTGGCAGCCCACCGTAGCGATAGCAAAACAGCAATATGCGAATCCCCAGAGGGTTGGCGATTTCCTGCTGCTCTGACCAGTGTTGCTCTTTGTGGGAATTGGCGTCGTTCATGAGTAGCACTTGCGCCCCAGTAACTTACGCCCTAACAGCATAGGCAGCCGAATCAGCATGCCAACAAAAAGTCTGGCGTGCATAGCGGATATGGCCACATTGTCTCGCCACAAATCAAAATGGGAAACGCCATCCAAAGGATAACTAACTGCCGTTTTCAGCGGTAATACATCCACACCCCGCCAACTGAGGCGCACCAGTATTTCCGTATCAAAATCCATTCGTTTGCCAAGATTGACGTTTTCCGTCAACTCAACCACTGTTGCCAACGGGTATATGCGAAAACCGCACATGGTATCGCCAATGGCCGTAGACAATGTATTGATCCATACCCACACGTGGGTCAGGTAACGGCCGTAAAAGCGTACCTTGGGCACCGATTCATCAAAACGGGGTTCGCCGTTAATGACGGATCCGGGGTTCCCCTGTGCATGCTCTATAAAACGAGGCACATCAGCCACATCATGCTGGCCGTCGGCATCAATCTGAAGAACGTGGCTGTAACCCTGACGCCAGGCTTCTTCAAAGCCAGACATAACTGCAGCGCCCTTGCCGCCATTCACTTCCCTACGCACCAGACTCACCTTTGGCTGAGTTGCCAGCTGATCAAGCACTGCAGCACAACGGGCATTGCTGCCATCGTCAACCAGTATGCAGGGCAGTTGATGATTCAATAACTGCGCGACAACGGTGCCAATCGCTTCTTCGTGGTTGTATACCGGCACCACGGCACATAGCTTGAATGTTGCGCGGCTGCTTTCAGACAAACTTCAGCCTCCCCTGGCTGTGCACACCATTGTCGGATTGCAGGCAAAAAGTGATCGTCTTTTTGGTTTCGTCGAAGGTCAATGTCAGTTGAAAATCGGTTTCCGGGCGCAGTACTTTCTGAAATTTGATCGCTTCCATAGACGCAAAAACGCCCAGCGGAAATTGCTGTCGGCTGAAGTGATCCGCCCAGCGAATTTGCACCACACCGGGCACAATGGGCGTCGAAGGGAAATGACCTGGCAGGTACGCCAGATCCGACTCAACACGCAGATTGAGTGTCACACTGTTATCCAGGCGCTGCTCCGACAAAATAAGAGGCAGGGTTTTTAATTTCTGTTTTGAATGCACGGTTTTATGTTCCATAGAGGGCTCAACAAACAACGCTTGCAACTTATTTTGCAGCAGTTTGCCTTGTGAATTCATGGGCATTTGCTCGACAAATCGCCATTTTCTCGGCAGCAAAACCGCTTCGTAGTAAAAACCCAGTTGCGATTTTAACTGACGTACCAGCGCCGCCTTTCCCTGCTTTTTGTAGTCAACCTGACCTTTATCGCTCAACACAACCACAGCACCAACCTGTTGGCGCCCGCCTTGCTCAAGTAACAGCATGCGCGCTTCCTGCACACTGGAATCTTGTTGCAAACGGTTTTCCAGCTCTGGCAACGACAATCGCTTGCCTTCGATTTTCACAATGCGATCCAGGCGGCCGAGCAATTGGAATTTGTTTTCGCCGGTTATCTTCACGGCGTCTGCCATGACGAGTGTGACATTTTCAGGCAGATGCGGTGAACGCAGCTGCAATTCCCCTCGCTCGCCCTGGGACAACTCGACGCCCGGAAAAGCCTGCCAATCATCAGAACAACTCCGGTCGCACCACTGCTGGCGCCAAGCAATGCCGCCACTCTCGGTGCTGCCATACACTTCTATCGGGGGCTCACCTAACCATTGTTGCAACTGCCCAGCACTGTCAGCTGGCAACAGTCCACCGGAAGAAAACAAGGCCGTTAAATGGTATTTTGCTGTATTCCAGGGAAGCGCCTCGTGCAATCGCTTGAGGTGAGCCGGGCTCGCCACCCAATTTATAGAGGGGTAGTTACTGGCATCTTCGAGAAGCGTTTGAGGGTCCTGATAACTGTTGCTGACAAAGGCTCTGCCCGCTGCAAGCGGCCAAAGCACTTTGAACAACAGTCCGTATATATGCTGGTGGCTGACAGTGGCGACGGTAACCGCATTACCCAGACGATTGCCCCAGCTGTTTTGCAGCGTTTCCAGCTCCGCAAAAATTTGCTTGAGTTGCTTTACTTCGCACTTGGGTTCTCCGGTGGAACCGGAAGTAAACAGTTCCAGAGTTTGCGTGGCATTCAGCTCTGCAAATAGAAATTCTGAGTGATTATTAGAGGAGTCAATCAGCTGCTTGATGTTGTTTACCGTGACACCATCAGCGGCTTCAAAATCCCCCAACAAAGCATCCACTTGAGTGGCTAACCCTGCCCCTGCACCGGGGCGGCCACTGCCTGCAAGTACCGGGATTTTGCCGCAGTGAAGCAAGGCCATCAGGGCAACTGCAAACGGATAACCATCTTTCAGGTAGAGACCCCAACGAACTTCCGGACGTTGCTGCAGCTGCGCGGCCAATCGACTTACGTCACTGGCAAATTCGCCCCAAAGCACCTTTCTCCCACTGCACCAAGCCACTTCACAAGACGGATCCCGCCCGATCACAAGGAGCTTTTGCAATAACAGGAAATGATCAGTGCGCATGTTCATTGTTGTTGCGCACCCGGCGTCGCACGGCCAATTCAATGACAAACATTAACCCCATCAAAAGATAAGCGATGAGGCCGTTGTATAACGTCCAGACTTCGAGATTAGCCCATACTGCAGTTACCGCCGCCACCAACCCGTTGAGCGCAAAAAACACACACCATGCCAGTGTCACTTTGCGAGTATAAATAACGGCAGCTGCTGGTAACTCCGGCTCACGAATGCGAGCCAGGCGTTCTATCAACGACGGTGGGCACATCAACGTATAAGCAAACACCAGCAGCATCAGGAAATTGACCAACACTGGATACCAGAGCAACAGCTGCTGGTGGTTAAAAAACATTAACAACAAGGCAAACAAACACAGTAAGGGAAACACCTTGCGCATCGGTTTGGCAGATGCTGAGTTTCCAGCAAGGGCAAAGCGAATCAGCAGGATCAACAACAAGGCGCCGCCAATAACACGCGGCGAAATATCGCCAACCCACAGGTAAACCATCACCGGATACAGTGCCGTGGCAATCACCAAAAGCCCGGTTAACAGGCGGCGCATCAAATACCCAGCAATCGCTCTATGGCTATCACCACGTCACCCACGGTGCGCACGGCTTTGAAGTCTTCAGGCTTCACCCGTTTGCCGGTGATGTCTTTCACTTTCACCACTAGGTCAATGGCATCGATACTGTCGATATCCAGGTCTTCGTAGAGGCGCGCTTCCATACTGATATCTGCCCGATCGGCTTCAAACATTTCCACCAATACATCGCAGAGCGTATCGAAAATCTCATCCCGATTATTCATCGAATAAGCCATTATTTTTCCCTCGATTGTTGCACCAACAACGCCAAGTTACGCACCGAGGCAAAGTGCTTCTTGGTTTCCTCTGATTCAGAGTTCAGCTTGATGCCATAGTTGTTCTGCATGGCGACACCCAGCTCCAGTGCATCAATGGAATCGAGGCCGAGGCCATCGCCAAACAGAGGCGCTTCCGAGTCGATTTCCTCAATGGATATATCTTCCAGATTAAGCGTATCGACAATCATCCGCTTCAGTTCGTTTTCCAGTTCCACCATGCTTTTCCAGCTCCTCGGTAAAATGATTTTGCAGTAGTTCAGTCACTCGCCTAACGGCCACGGTAATATTGGGCTCCCGACGATAATGGGAAATATCAATATCCTCGCCTACATACAGGGTGAAGTGCATTTTTCGTTCAGGTATCTGGAACCACTTCATATCTTTTGTCATTGCCGGCAACGCCCCGTGAATAACCACCGGGGTTATGGTCGCCTCAGAGCGCAATGCTACCTGGGCAGCACCGCGCTGAAAGCGCAATGGTTTGCCTGGTGTGGTGCGGGTTCCTTCCGGGAAAATCATCAGGCTGTCACCACTGTCCAGGCTGTCAGCGCACCCCTGAATCATTTTCTGGGAGTCACCATTGCTGACATAGTTCGCCGCACGCACCGGGCCGCCGGTGAATGGATTATTCCACAAGGCGTTTTTGACAACGCAATTGGCGTTGCGAATCTGGCTGATTAAAAATACCACATCCAACAAACAGGGGTGATTGGCAAGCACCAACTGCCCTTCCCGGTTCAACTTCTCGGCGCCAACAATCTCCAGTTTCAGCACACCCAGGCTGCGCAACAACCACACATGGGCGCGTAGAATATAGTGCAGCACCAGCCGCGAACGCCTCTGCAACTGGCTGGCCGGGGACAACAGCTTCAACAGGGGGAATACCAGAATGCCCAACAGGAAGCCGCCCAAACCAAAGAAAAAAAAGCCCAGCGCAGTGCCAATCAGACGCCAGATATGGTTCAACCGCCTCATATCAGCTTGCCAGTCGCCAGTTTGCGCCGGAACAGTGCCACAGAGCGCTGTCAGCGCCACCGGCCAGTACGCGGATCAAATCAAGTAGCTGGCTCTCCTGCTCTTGTATATCAGCCGCGCCTTCATTTGCTTGCATCTGCAAAGTCAGGTTAGCCGGGCCACTTTTCGAAACCAGCAGTGCACAGGCCAGCATACCGTCTGGACCTGGCACCGTTGATTGGTAGAGTTCTGGCAGTGGTCGATCATAGAAAACCAGCAGCGCCTGTTGCCATTGCCCTTCGTTCAAAATGCCCATCGCCTCCAGCAAGGCAGGGACCACACCCGCACCCAGAGGGGACAGACAGGAAATTTCAGCAGTAATGTTGCGGGCAATGCTCAACTGCCCGGCAATAGCGTTGTGAACCGACAGGCTAAAAGACGCCGGGGACAGCTGTTCCTGTTTGGCAACAGCCTCGGTTAATGCAAAGGTACGGTCACTCTCCCCATACAGGGAACTGAAAATCAGCGGCACTTGCTGGCAATCGTCCAGACACTGCCAGGCCACATGCATTGCGGCTCTTGCCAGTGGAGATAGCCTGCGCCGCAACATGGCTGGCATATAAGAGACATCGGGAACCTCTGGCACCGGATTTTTTGGCCTACTCACTACCGGATTGCCAGAGGCAGCCCATTGCTGCCACTGGGCATTGGTTTCCAAACCCGGCGCCCAGGCACTCCAGCGATCAATAGTGAGTGTCAGTGTCATAACCCGTATCCCGACAGGAACTTCTCCAAGCCGGCTATTATACGGATTTGCACATCATGCCAACAGCCTCACTACCTCCCTTCTTGAGTACCTCTATGCCTGCCCAGACAACAGGGTTATGATTGCATTGCCACGCCGGCAAAGGACCATAGACTCGAGGAGGATCCACAATGAAAATATCCACTATATCCACCATTCTCGCCGCACTGATGGCATTCAGCGCTCCCGCCATGGCTCGGGACACAAAGCATATGTACCCGCTGGATGACGCACTCAATACACCGGCGGCGCAAGAAAAGCTCAATCAGGGCATCAAATTCTATTTTGGCGACAAAAACCTGCCTGCAGTTGCCAAAGATCTGGGCACTTATACCGCCAACAAAAAGACCAATGCCTTTGGCAAGAGCGACAAAAAAGCCTGCGAGTGGGCCTTCCTGTCTGCCATGCTGTCGATGCAGAACCGCGCGGTAAATGAAGGTGGAGATGCTGTCATTATTCACAGCTACTACAAGAAGAATACCGTCAAAAGTAGCACCGAATACGAGTGTGGCGCTGGAGCAATTATGGCGGGTGTGACACTGGTGGGAAAGGTTGTTAAATTGAAGTAAAGCGTCAATGCGGGCTGCTTTGAAAAACAGCCCGCATTTTTATCTGCACAGTTAATCCTAACCCGATTTCAAGACAGTCCACGTTTAATCCCCTGTAATACAAAACAACTAATCGGGGGATCTATGCTGCTTTCGCAACCACTTTCAATACGTCCATTAAAAGCCATTTTTGCCGGTACAAGCATCACTTTGGGGCTGCTGTTTTTTATGACATCGCTGATAAATTCTGATGTCCAAAAAGAAGGGCAAATTATTGATTTATTGCCTATCGACCCGTTTCAACCACCAACAAAAATCGATGATGTTTTTAAAAAGCGCCTTACCCCTGAAATTCCAAAACCTATATTCAAGCCAGCGCCACCAATGACTTCGATCAACGCTACTGAAACGCCTCTTACTCCCGTTGCCATTGACAAGAGTTCAATAACCGAAAGCGACATCATGAGCAGCAATACTGGTCTGGAAGGCATTCAGGAGAGTCTGTTGAACGGAGGAAGCGAGCACACTGCCAGCCTGACCAACCCGGTAGCTGCGCGCTATCCCAGAGAGGCGCTTGAAAAGGAGCTGGAAGGTTATGTGGATGTCATTTTTGACATCACTATCACAGGAACCACCACCAATATTCGCGTGCTGGCGGCGGAGCCCGCAAGGGTTTTTAACCGCAATGCCATTAAGGCGGTGAGAAAGTGGCGATATCGCCCACAGGTTGAGAGCGGCAAAGCCGTGATGGTGACCGACGTGGTGGCCAGAATTCACTTTGAGCTGGAAAAGTAGCCGCAGTTAGCAGACAGAAACAACTCAGATCACAGTAAACGCCGGGAAGTTTACGTAGCGTATGAGTGGCTGGGCATCCATCCAGCCTTTTGGCCCTGCCATCCTTGGCGGGGCTTTTTTTATGTTTGTGAGACGGGAGATGTAAGACGAAAGACGGGCCGCTTCGCACTAGCCACAGAGCTACAAGTCTCCCATCTCCCGTTTTACGTCTCTCGCCATTTATTCCGGCCGCATATGAGGGAACAACAGCACGTCACGAATTGATGGAGAGTCCGTCAACATCATCACCAGGCGGTCGATGCCGATGCCCTGCCCGGCGGTGGGTGGCAAGCCGTATTCCAGAGCGCGGATATAGTCGGCGTCGAAGTGCATGGCCTCATCGTCGCCGGCGTCTTTTTCTACCACTTGCGCCTGGAAGCGCTCGGCCTGGTCTTCGGCATCGTTAAGCTCCGAGAAACCGTTGGCCACTTCGCGACCGCCGATAAAGAACTCAAAGCGATCGGTAACAAAGGCATCATTGTCACTGCGACGGGCCAGCGGCGACACTTCCGCCGGGTAGTCGGTGATAAAGGTGGGCTGAATCAGCTGTTCTTCAGCAATCGCTTCAAACACCTCAGTGAGGAGCTTTCCTAACCCCAACTTATTTCTATCAATTGGCAGCTTCACAACGTGTTTATCAAGAACTCTGTAGAAACGCTGCCGAATCAAATCTGCATGCGCATCGCGCTTTTCACGATCCACCAGCCAATCAACAGCTTCGCACAACTCGGCATCGTCGCTGCCATAGTGCTTAACGGATTCCGCCATGGTCATGCGGGCGAACGGCTTGGCGAAGTCGTAAGTCACTTCACTCAGAACCTCGCCTTCGGCATTTCTGGTGGTGTTCACCACATCGGTGCGCCCCAATACCGATTCACACAACTTGCGCAACATATCTTCGGTCAGATCCATCAGGTCATTGTAATCCGCGTAAGCCTGATAAAACTCCAGCATGGTGAATTCGGGGTTATGGCGGGTGGACAAACCCTCGTTGCGGAAGTTGCGGTTGATCTCGTACACCCGTTCAAAGCCGCCTACCACCAGGCGTTTGAGGTAGAGCTCTGGCGCGATGCGCAGATACATATCGATATCCAGCGCGTTGTGATGGGTAACAAAGGGGCGCGCAGTGGCACCGCCGGGAATCACCTGCAGCATGGGGGTTTCCACCTCCATAAAGTCTGCATTGTTAAGATAACTACGAATAAAATCAATAACTTTTGAGCGAATTTTAAAGATATCTCTCACTTCTGGGTTGACGATCAAATCCACGTAGCGCTGGCGATAACGCAGCTCCTGATCCGCCAGGCCGTGATATTTGTCCGGCAGCGGACGTAGGGATTTGGTCAGCAGCTGGTATTCATCGAGCTGGACATACAGGTCGCCTTTGCCGGATTTGTGCAACTCACCCTTAACTCCGATGATGTCGCCCAAATCCAGGGATTTGGCAAACGGGCGCGCGTCTTTAGTGACGTACAACTGGATACGGCCGCTCATATCCTGGATTTCCATAAAGGCACCGCGGTTGCGAATTACCCGGCCGCCGACGGCAAACACCAGGCCGGACTCCGCCAGTTCTTCCTTGGATTTTTCACCGTATTCCACTTGCAGATCACCACAGTAGCTGTCGCGACGGAAGCTGTTGGGGAATGCGGTGCCGCCACTGGTAGCCACTTCGTCGCGCATGGCTTGCAGCTTTGAGCGGCGCTCGGCGATTAGCTTGTTCTCATCCAATTGGGTGTTTTGTTCGGTCATTTTTCTCGTTCTCCTGTCATTCTGAGGAGCGTAGCGACGAAGAATCTCAAACTCTGCAGTTGTGAGATCCTTCGCTGCGCTCAGGATGACGTAATAGGTTACAGGCCCGCCTTCAAACTGGCCTCAATAAACTGGTCCAGGTCGCCATCCAGCACCGCCTGGCAGTTACTGGTCTGCACGCTAGTACGCAGGTCTTTAATACGGGAATCGTCCAGCACGTAGGAGCGAATCTGGCTGCCCCAACCAATATCGGCCTTGCCGTCTTCCATGGCCTGCTTCTCTTCATTGCGCTTTTGCATTTCCAGCTCGTAGAGCTTAGCGCGCAGCATTTTCCAGGCCTGGTCGCGGTTTTTGTGTTGCGAGCGCTGACTCTGACACTCGGCAACAATGCCCGTAGGTTCGTGAGTCAAACGCACCGCAGAATCAGTTTTGTTCACGTGCTGACCACCGGCACCGGAAGCGCGGTAAGTGTCGGTACGCACATCCGCGGGGTTGATATCGATGTCGATATTGTCGTCGATCTCCGGAGTTACAAACACAGAGGTAAACGACGTATGGCGGCGGCCACCAGAATCGAACGGCGATTTGCGCACAAGGCGATGAACACCAGTTTCGGTGCGCAGCCAACCAAAGGCGTATTCGCCCTCAAAGCGAATGGTGGCGCTTTTAACACCCGCCACTTCACCGGCGGAGCACTCCTCCAACGTGGTTTTAAAGCCTTTAGCCTCGCCCCAGCGCAAATACATACGCAGCAGCATCTCGCCCCAATCTTGGGCTTCGGTTCCGCCAGAACCAGATTGAATGGTTAAGAATGCGTTGTTGGGGTCCATCTCGCCAGAAAACATACGGCGAAATTCCAGCTTACCCAGCTGAGCCTGCATGGTATTGATTTCACCCTGGATATCCGCCACCGCGTCAGCATCGTCTTCCTCCACGGCAAATTCCAGCAGTTCCCGGGCATCGTCCACACCGCCATCCAGGTCGTCGATGGTTTTGACAACAGACTCCAACATGGAGCGCTCGCGGCCCAGTTCCTGGGCTTTCTCTGGCTCGTTCCAGACATCCGGCTCTGCCAGCAGCAGTTCTACCTCGGCCAGACGCTCTTTCTTGTTATCGTAGTCAAAGATACCCCCTAAGCACGTCGGTGCGCGCTTGCAGATCGTCGAGGGTATTTTTCAGGGGGGCTACTTCCAACACGGCCATATTCCACAATTTTTCATAGAGAAAACAAAGGCGGCGATTCTACCGGAAAGCGCTCCGGTGAACCACCGCCTTGGCCGTGTCGAAGCCTATGGTTATTTAAGGCAACAAATCAGCCAGCTTTTCGTCGAGTTTTTCACCGCGAAGATCCTTGGCAACGATTTTTCCGGTAGCGCCTTCCACCAGGTAGTTAGCGGGAACACCAGATACGCCGTACATTTTCACTACCGGGCTGGTACGGGCCAGCAGGTCACCGGTATCAATCCAGGGTATGCCCTCTTCTTCCGAGGCTTCTTCCCAGTCTTCCCGTTCGCTATCCAGGGTAAAAGAAACGATTTCAAAACCTTTTTTATTAAAGTGTTTATACGCTGTCTTCATGTGAGGAATCTCTGCGCGGCAGGGGCCACACCAGGAAGCCCAGAACTCTACCAGAACATACTTGTTCTTCTTCAGCACGTTGGCCAGATGAAATTCCTGTCCAGAGAGGTCTTCAGCGGTAAAGTCTTTGATCACCGTACCAACTTGAACAGCGGAACGCGCCTTCTGAAATTCCTGAGCTTTCAACAGACGCTTGAGGGCAACTTTTGCCTCACGAGTACCTTCCAGCTGCTTACTCAGCGACATAATGCTCTGGGCGTTTTGTTCAACGTCCTTATCCCAATAGCCCGCGCCGTGTAACAACAGTTTTGCCATTGGGTCGTTGGTACCTTTATACGCCTTTGTGAGCAATTCCGATTTCAGGTCGTTCACTCTTGTATTTAACGTCATATACTCTTCACGAATGGCAGGAATTTTTACATCTCCGTCAAATTCAAGCAGTGCTTTCCAGACGTCCTGAAAGTCAGAGTTGTTATTCCAGGAATTCACCACTAGTTCACTGTATTTACCCCCCTTTAAACTGAAGTATTTTTCCCCGGTAAATTCAATGACGGTTTCCCCCGGCTCCAGTGGAAAGGTAACACGATGGAACGGATATTCACTATCAGACGGCACCACATCCAAAGCAATGATATAAGGATTTTCCACCGTTCCAGTTAGTGTGACGACACCATTAGTAAAAGGCGCGTCCTTCAAAAACTCAATGTTCTTAGGGGCTTCTATTGTCTTACTGCGATACACCAGAACTCTCGCCCCTTCGGGGAAGTGCTGTGCGCCGGTTACTTTGATTTCGAACGTGTTCGGGCTTGAGGCACAGGCCGCACTAACTACTGCGTACAGTGCCAGTAAACTCAACTTCAGGAATTTCATACTCTGGTCTCTTGTTGTGGAATCAGCGTTAGCTGAGAAACAGGGAGCAAGCGTTCAAGGCACTGAAATTATAGAAACCCTAAAAACGTCGAACACTTAAAAAGCCTGCAAATTAGTATAAATTTTTAATAATGGCTCACATCTTAGACCCATTGAACTTCAAACGCAGTAAAGAAATGTAAAATATCCAGGGAGATCAGGTTCCAAGCGTATTTAGCATCCAGCCCAAGACCAACACCTGAGGCAAGGTCACCAATGGCAAAAACAGCGCCACCTTCCAGGATTTGGCCAGGTCTTTCAGCACCATTACTTCCGTGTAATCGGTAGCAATACCCGCCATCAAAAAGGTAAAACTGTTACCCGGTGCGGCGGCACGGGTGAGTAAATCCGCCGCAATGGGTGTTGAACCTTCGGAGCACACTTCAATAATGGTGGCCGCTGACAGGGTCAGAAACAGCCCAATCAGCGTGGGGCCGAAATAGGTCTGATACACATCCATGGGCACAAAGGCACGGATTAATACCGCCAGCACAATGCCGAACAGCAGCCAGCGAAACACCATTTTTGAATCCCGCAGCCCATCTTTCAGAACTGCGCTGACGGACTTCGGCGTGACCTCCGCAGACTTCAGCAGCTTTTTCAGCTCTGGCCAGAATGTTACTGACTCAGTGGTTTCTACTTGATTGGGATTGGCAGGCAACGTCCCCCGCGCCACCAAACGATCGAAGATGATTCCCGTGGTAATACCAATTACCGCTGACAGTAGAATAAACAGTAGCGTCCACTGCCAGCCAATCAAGGCAATCATCACAATGGTCAGCGACAGGGAATTCCATGGGCTGGCAATCAGAAACGCCATTAGCTGGCCAAGGCTGGCACCGCGCTCGTAGAGTTTGACGCCCACCATCAAAATGCCGTGGTTGCACAAATCCAGTAATATTCCGGCACCGGTAGCCCGTACCACACCACGCACGGAACCGCCCTGCCCCAATACCGACATCACCAACTCTCGCGGCACCCGCTCCAATAGCCCAACAAACACCACCGCCGCCAACAACCCCCACCACATTTCGTGAAGCAGCTGGGCAGTGCCAGAAGTGATCACCCATAACCATTGTGGAACTGAGTTATCCCCAAACAGCCAATACAGTCCATAGCTGACTGCCACTATAAGACCCGAACCCCACAACAGATAATCTGGCCTGACCTTTTCGCCTTGCGGGGTTGGGCAGCAGCTGATTGCCGGCTTTTGTGGTTTTGGTGAGCAGCAGTTAGCCATTGGAACGCTCCGACAGGGAATCGATAATGGCGCAATGGGGCGAGTTGTTATCGGCACAACGAGAAAGTAGATCAGTTAGCAACTGCTGCGTTTCCTGCAGTTCAGCAATTTGTTGAGCCACCTGTTGCTGGCGCTCGGTGACCAATTGGTGAACTTCCGCACTGCGACGTTTGGGATTGCGCCACAGTTGCACCAATTGACCACACTCTTGCAGAGAAAAACCGAACTGTCTGGCACGGCGCAAGAAGCCCAATTCAGAAACTGCAGAATCCGGATAATCCCGGTAGCCATTTTCAAGCCGTGGTGGCGCAGGCAACAAGCCCTGCGCTTCGTAGTAACGGATGGTTTTGGCAGATATGCCGCTTTGTTTGGATAGATCGCCAATATTCAAAGTACTGCCCCAAGGTTAGTGCCACTCTTAGTGAATGGCACTATAAACCTTCCAGCAGCAGGAACGTCAAGAGTTATCAGTTAAACCGAACTCTGAAAAACACCGCATACAACACAGGCACCACCAGTAACGTCAACAAGGTGGCAAACGCCAGACCGAAGATAATAGTCACCGCCATAGGCACAAACATGGCGGTGCCGCCCCACCACAGGGGCATCATGCCGAGCACGGTGGTGGCGGTGGTAAGCATTATGGGGCGCAGCCGTTGCAGGCAGGCGTGCACTACTGCATCGGCCGGAGCTTTACCCTGTTCTTCGATTTCGATTTTGATTCGGTCGATCAATACGATGGCGTTGTTGATAATAATCCCCGCCAGTGAGATCACCCCGAGAATGGTAAAAAAACCGAAGGAGGAATTGGCCACCAGCAAACCAATGGTCACGCCGATCAGCCCCAGTGGGATGGTGGTTAAAATAATAACCGGCCGGCGTATGGAGTTAAATTGCGCCACCAGCAACAGCACAATCACCATCAACGCCAGTGGCAGTTTCGCGGCAATAGAGGCATTGGCATCGCCGGAGGATTCCGACTCGCCACCCATTTCAAAGCGGTAGCCCGTAGGCCATTTTTCAGCGCTTTGTTTTAACCAGGGCACAAGTGTACTGTTCACTTCGGCGGCGGTTACACCATCCTGCAGTTGCACATTCAGGGTGAGCGTACGCTCCCGGTCGCGACGGCGCACCACCCCCGGTTCAAATACCAATTCCACATCCGCCACTTGTTTTAGCGGCACCCGGTCGCCGGAGGATTGCGCGTAAATACTCAGGCCATCCAGCTTGCCCACATCCTGGCGATCGCTAGCCACAGTGCGCAGTTTTACCGGAATCAGCTTGTCCCCTTCCCGATACTGGGTGAGTTCAATACCCGCCAAGCCAGTGCGCAGTGAGTACGCCACATCGTCGCTAGTTACCCCTGCCAAGCGCGCCCGTTCCTGATCCACATTCACCAGCAGTTTTTTGGTGGGCAAGCCCCAGTTATTTTTCACCGAGCTGACACCGGGGCTGGCGTAGAGTTGATCGGTCACTTGCTCCGCCATGCGGTACAGCTGCTCCGAACCGCTGCCAGACAAACGTACTTGAATGGGGTAACCCACCGGCGGGCCATTTTCTAAACGTGACAACTGGGTGGCCAGATCGGGAAAGCGGTTGCGCAGAAACTGGTTGATGCCGGCAATAACGTCATCCACCACTCGGCCATTGCTGGTATTCACAATCATAAAAGCATTGGCAGGGTTAGGGTTGGCAGGGTCCAGGCCCAAAGCAAAACGTGGGCCACCGTCGCCGATAAACGTCATCCAGTTGCTGACCGCAGCATCGCCAGACTGAGGGCGGTAAAACTGCTCCGTTATAAAGTGGTCGAGTTCAGCAACCACCTGCTCGGTAGTTTCAATGGCGGTACCCAGGGGCATCTCCAGTTTCGCGGTAAACACCGGGTCTTCCGATGGCGCGATAAATATCTGCGGTACCAGCCCCATGCCCTGCATGGCCAGCACAAATACCACCACAACCCCCAGCAAAAATGTTTTCGGGCGCCGCAAGGAGGCCAGCAAAAATTGGCGATAAAAGCGGTAGCCACCGCCATCGAACAGCTCATCTTCGGCGCTGTGTTTTTGTTTCACCTTGAGCAGTGAGGTAGTGAGCACCGGAATCAGGGTCATGGTCAGCCCCCAGGAGCACAGCAGGGTAATACCCACCACGTAGAAAATATCCGCGGTGTATTCTCCCACTGCGGATTCTGCCAGGCCGATGGGCATAAAGGCGGCGGCGGTGGTAAGGGACGATACCAGCAGGGGGATTTTCAACTCGCTACCCGCCTCTATGGCAGCAGCAATGGCGCCCATTCCCCCTTCCCGTTTCAGCAGTATGGATTCCACCATCACAATGGCGTTATCCACCAGCAGGCCCAGGGAAATAATCAGCGCCGCTAGGGAAATCTGATTGACGGTAATATCGAATTGCTGCATGACAAAAAAAGTAATCACCATGGTGGCGGGAATCAGGATTGCCACCACCGCGCCGGTGCGCAACCCCAAAAACGCCACCATTACCAGCACCACAATGGCAATGGCTTGCAACAAACTGGACATAAAGTTGTTGACGTTTTCTTCCACCAGCTGTGCCTGGAACCAGACTTTTTCCAGTTCGATACCCCAGGGGTATTGCTGCTGGATTTCGGGAATCAGCCGATTCAGTTTTTTACCTAGTTTGAGAATATCGCCGCCGTCGGTCATGGAGATGGACAGGGTCAGCGCCGCCACCCCGTTGGCGCGGGCCATGCTGGATGGCGGGTCCAGGTAGTCGCGGTATACCCGGGCAATATCTCCCAGTGACACCAACCCGCCTCTGGGCAGTTCGATAACGGTGCTGCGCAAGTCATCCAGAGATTCAAAATTGCCGGTGGGCTCCAGGGCGATGCGCTCTCGCCCACTGGTGATATTGCCGCCGGAGGAGAGAATGTTGACGCTGTTGAGCACGCCGCTGAGTTGCTGCGGCGACAACCCCAGCTCCGTCAGGCGGGCGTTGTTGTAATCGATAAATACCACTTCCTGTTGGGCACCGTGAAATTCCACCTTGGCAATATCCGGCTCTTTTAACAGGCGATCGCGGATTTCATCCGCCACGGTTTTTAACTCCGCGTAACTGAATCCGTCGCCGGTCAGGGTGTAGACACTGCCAAATACATCGCCAAATTCATCGTTGATATGAGGGCCGTCCACCCCTTTGGGCAAATCCCCTTCTACATCGCCAATCTTGCGCCGCAGATCGTCGAAAATCGGGCGCATGTTTTTGTAGCTTTCTTTGAAGTTCACATTGACCACAGAAATGCCGGTGCGGGATTCGCTAACAATAAAATCCACCTCCGGCATTTCCTGGGCTTTCTTCTCGATTTTGTCGGTGACCAGCTGCTCCATGCGCTCCGGAGCCACACCGGGAAGGCGGCTGGTAATTACCGCAGTGCGCACGGTAAAGCCTGGGTCCATGGCCTTGGGCAGGGCGTAATAAGCCGCCAGGCCGGAGATAAACAGCACCGCCACCAGGGCGAAAGTGATGCGATTTTTGTCGATGGCGAAACTGGTCAGCGTGTTTTTTTGGGTCATGGCAACAACACCTGTTGGCCATCGCGAATTACACTGACGCCAGCGGTAATAACTTGATCGCCGCGAGTCAGCCCGCCCAATACTTGCACCCCGGCCTCGGTTAATTCACCCAGTTCCACTACCTTGCGGTTAACCTGGGCCTGCTTGCCATCACTGCCTGGCTCGGCGACAAACACAAAGGTGGCATCAGCGCCTTTGACAATGGCGGACAGAGGCAACAGGTACGTGCTTTGGTCGCCGCTGTCGGCAAACTCAAAGGTCACCTCGGCAGCCAGGCCGGCGCGCACGGTGCTGGATGGTTGCAACACTTTGACAATCACCGGGAACACCGAGGCAGCACCATCCACCACGCCGCCCACTTCGCTAACACGCCCGGCAAACTGTTCGCCGGGCACCGCATCAAAGGCCACCGACACCGTGGCGCCGGATTGGATACCGGCAATCAGGTTTTCCGGCACATTGACGGTAACTTCAATTTCGTCGCCGCAGTTGACCTTGGCCACCGGGCTGCCCTGGCTGACGTTTTCGTTCACCTCGGCGCTCAATTCCGCCACTGTGCAATCGCCGTCCGACGCCAGACGAGTGTAGGACAGCTCCAGCTGCGCCAGTTGCAGGGCTTTTTCCGCCGCCCGCTGTTGCGCTTTGGTGGATTCCGCCTGGGCGCGAGCACTGTCCAAGTCGTTGCGGGACGCGTTGTTGTTTTGGTACAGATCCTTGGTGCGTTGATAACTGGCATCGGCACTGCGGGCATTGGCTTCCGCCTGCTGTAGCGAAGCGCTGCTCTGTTGCACCTTCAACTGGAACGAAGTGGGGTCCAGACGTGCGATCAAGGTGCCCGGTTGCAGGCGATCACCTACCTGCGCGGGCATTTCCACAATGGTGCCAGACACCTTGAAACTGAGCCGCGACTCCTGGCTGGACTGACTGCTGCCGGAAAATACCCTGGTGCGAGATGAGCTGGGGGCATCCAGAGTGACGGTGCGCACCGGGCGCAATTGGGGTTCGGTGTCCACCGCCTTGTCGTCGCAGCCGGCCAGTAATACAGCGGCGAAAGTGAAAGCAAGTTTGTATTTCATAATTAATTCCTTCATAGCGTCATTGCGAGCGCAGCGCGGCGATCCAGTGTCTTGGTTTTGAAAGCCACTGGATTGGTTGTACGCTGCGCTCAACCTGACGGTTGCCCAAATCATAGATTTGTCGCAACGCTCGCAATGACAGTGCTTACTGCCTTGAACCTATATATTCCCGCAACTGCTCCGCCAGTAGTCCGCGCTTGTCCGGGGGCAGCAGGAATTCAAATTCCCCCGCCGCCCGTTGCAGGTTCATCACATTGATCAAAAAATCGTACACCGCGTTGGCGGCGGCGCCCTGGGCCTGCAAGGCGGCGTTTTGCGCATCCAGCAGCTCGATTACTGACACCACTCCTTTGGCGTAAGAGTCGCCGACCAAATCCAGGTTTTTATCCGCCGCCTCTGCCGCCTGACGGGACAGTTCAATGGACGAGTAAGAGGCGCTGGTGCTGTGTACTTCGGCACGCACCTGTTGCTCTATCTGCTCTCGGGTGGCGTTGATCAGAGTGCGCAACTGCTGGCCTTCCAGTTTAGTTTTCGACAGTGCCGATTTGCGACCTCCCCCCTGAAACAGTGGCAGGCTGGCATTGATGGACACAGACCAGTCATCCAGAGATTCCCCCGGCCCGGCGCCGACACCGGCCTGGTCGAAGTTTTTACCGTACTGGCTGCTGATGCTGAAATCCGGCAGCCAGAAATCCCGTTTGCGGTTGACCACTTCCCGTTTGTTGGCCGCCAGCTGCGCTTGCAGTTGGCGCAATTGCGGCGACAGTTCAATAGCCCGCTGCACGGAAAAATCGGTGAGAAAACCCAGGTTGCGGGGGTTGTCGATCAGCTCGTTAAACTCCGCCTCGGTCATCACAAAAGGCTCGTTAATTTGTGCACCGGCCAACTGAAATGGCTCGGTAATGGGGCGATGCAGCAGGCGGTTGAGGTTTTCCTGGGCCTGGCGCAAACCGGCCTGGGCGCGCAGCAACTCACTGCGGTCGGTGGCCAGCTGACTCTCCCAGCGATACTGGTCCGCCGCCGAGCTGGAACCAGCGGCAACCCGATCCCGAGCCAGGCTGAGGTTGTTGCGGGTCAGGCTGAGGTTGTCCTGTTGAATGCGCAGCTGCTCCCGGGCGCGCAGCACATTCAGGTAAGCCACCGTGGCCGCCTGAATAATATCCAGGCGCAATTGCTCAAAGCCCGCCTCGCGGCTGTTCTGCAAATGCCCCTGAATCTGGAAGTTGCTCCAGGCGTCGTCTGAATAAAGCAACTGGCTCAGGGTGAGTGAACCATCGCGGGAGCGCTGCGCCTGCTGCCCCGCCGATACCAGCGGCGACACTTTGCGGCGGGTATTGGCGGCCCCCAGGGAAAGCTGCGGCAACAGGTTGGCGCGGGCGCTGGCAATATCCCGCTCCCCGGCGGCAACCCCGTAGGCCTCCGCACTCAGTTGCAGATTGCGGGCCACCGCCAGCTGCGCCACCGTGGTCAGGTCGTACAGTGGGCCGCCATCCGACTGCTCCTGATTCAGCAGAACCGCTTCACTGAGCACGTCAAAACGTGGGGAAATGCCAATTTGGCGGGCAGTGGCCATATTGATGGTGAGTTCCCGTTTGCCCTGGAACAGGGTCGGCTGGTCGCCGGCTTTTTCACCCAGCATCACCGCCTGCATATTCAGCGCGTTGCGGCGGGCGATGCGCTGCCAGTCGGTGGCCGGCGAATCGGACACCAGCATGCCCAGGCGCACGCCGTCAGAGCCAAGCAAGCTGAAACTGGGCAGCTGGCGTTGATTGATATTTTCCAGCAGCTCCCCCATGGCCACTTTGGGCATGCGTGGCAACCCCGCCATCATCAAACCATCCACCCCCTGGGGCAGCTGTTGCAGCAGCTTGTGGTCAACCCCATCGTGGCCAATAAAGTGCATGGTAATGCCCCGCTGCGCGGCCAGCTGGCGGGCTTTGGCGGCCAGGCTGGGCACCGCCGCCAGGATGGCTTCGTCTACCAACAGGGCAATATTTTTAACCGGCGCCACCCGCTGGAAGCTGGCCAACTGCTCCGTAAACTCCACCCGGTCCACCAGGTAGTTGAGATTGCTCACCCCGGAGCCTCTGCCAGTGGCCTGAACCCCCAACAGCTGGGCGTCGAACACCAGGGGCAAGAATGTGGGTTTGGGGAATTGCTTGCGGGCTGCGCCAATCTGGTTGGCGGCAAGGCCGGACACCAACAGCATATCCACCTCTGGGTCACTATAGGCCCGGTCAAACGCGCTTTGTATACTGGCGGCGCTCCAATCTGCCCGGAAGGGCTTGAAAGTGATAGCGAACTCCCCTTCCGTTAACGCCACCAATTCCTGGCGATATTGCTGCTCAATAAATGAAAGCTGGCGGTCGGGGCCGTCGCTGATTACCGCAATTCGGTAGCTATTGGCCGCCGCAGTTTGGGCAAACAATAGTTTCATCAACAGTAATGCCGCCAACAGCCAGAGAGGCCCAAGGCGGGTATGGTTAAAAAGAGTCATATCTGGGATTCCTGAGGCTACTGATTGAGTATAGTCAGTAGCCAACAAATCAAGTACACCGCGCAGTTTACATATTTATCTGAAAAAGTAAACTACTCAGTGTATTATTTGTCAGCACTGTGGAGACAGCATGAATTCAACAACAAAACCCGTCACCCGATCCCAGCAAAAGCAACAGGACATTGTTCGCGCCGCCGAACAGGTTTTTATTGAATGTGGCTACCGTGGCGCCAGCGTAGACGCCATTGCCGAGCGGGCGCAGGTGTCAAAGCGCACTATTTACAATCACTTCAATAATAAAGAATCGCTGTTTCAACACATCACCAATCTGCTGATTGAAGAGGTGGTGCGTTCCAGCAGCGTTGTTTACGACCGCGAGCAGCCTCTGGACAAACAGCTGTTTGACATTCTCTCTGGCGCCTGGGATGCGCTCACATCCCAAAAACTGATTGAGCTGGTGCGGGTAATTACCAGTGAATATATGCTGAACCCCGCCATGTCGCGGGAAACCATGGAGCGTATCACCAAAGGTGAAGAAGGCATGAACATCTGGCTAAAAGCCGCCATTGCCGACAAGCGCCTCAAGCCAGTGGATGTGGAATTTGCCGCCACCATGTTGCGCGGCATGGTGCACGAATACGGCCATCACCCCATGTTGTTTTTTGGTATGCCCGCCCCCAGCAAAAAAGAAAAGCAGCACACCCTGACGGAAATTGTTGCGGTGTTTTTGGGGCGTTATCAAGCGGGCAGCGAATAGCCCGGAATACAGATTGAGATCTACACAGGATTACGGCATAACCTGTTTTTATTCGCGGTGATAATAACTAATGGGCAAGGCTCTAAGTTGGCTCGCCACTGATACAGCTACAGTTTTTCAAGCTGCTCTACGATCAATTGTACTGAACGGTTTCCACGCCACTCGTTAATATCCGGCTTGAACACGCAACGCACCCGCTCCACATCCGTGGCTGGCCACTGGCCGAGATCAATATTGAAAGCGATGGCATCTATGGCCTCGCCGGATGCATTGGCCACCACCAGTTTGAGATGTTTCTCACCGACAATGCGTTGCTGCACCAGGCGAAACTCACCATCAAATACCGGTTCCGGAAATTGCTGCCCCCAGGGGCCGCCGTCGCGCAACTGCTGTACTCGCTCAAGGGTAAAATCCCCTGCGGCCATTTCGCCATCGGAGTGCAATACCGCCTGTAAATCGTCATCGCAAAGCTGGCGTCGCACTTCATCATCAAATGCGGCTTTAAACTCGTCCAACTTATCCAGGGGCAAACTCATACCGGCTGCCATGGCATGGCCACCGAATTTGCTCAACAAACCGGGGTGGCGTGCAGCCACTGCATCCAGTGCATCGCGAATGTGCAAACCTGGAATGGATCGGGCGGAGCCTTTGATGACACCGTCACTTTCATCGGCAAAAGCGATAACCGGGCGATGTACCTTTTCCTTGATGCGGGATGCCAGCAGGCCAACAACCCCCTGATGCCAGTCTGGGTTGTAAAGGCACAGCCCCCAAGGTAAACCCTGCTTATCCAGTTGCAACTGAT
Source organism: Porticoccus sp. W117 (assembly GCF_030341905.1). Lineage (GTDB taxonomy): Bacteria > Pseudomonadota > Gammaproteobacteria > Pseudomonadales > Porticoccaceae > SCSIO-12696. The sequence goes on from NZ_JATAAF010000001.1 coordinate 144,467, forward strand.
CCACAAGCGCGGCCGCTTCTTTTTGCATTTGGGCTTCGATCAACTTGCGATCGCGGTTTAAGCCGTCCAGTTCCTGGGCAAATTCACGAGCAATATCCGGGCTGTCGGTAAGCAGGCATTCAATGCCGTGGCTGATGTCATCCAATCGGCCTGCCGCGTTCAGACGTGGCCCTACAAAAAAGCCAAAATCCATGGCCACCGCTCGACGATAATCGCGCCCGGCGGCAGCCATTAACGCCAATATGCCGGGGCGGCAGCAGCCAGCACGAATACGCTGCAACCCCTGGTGCACCAGAATGCGATTGGTTCGATCCAGAGGCACCACATCCGCCACCGTGCCCAATGCAACCAGATCCAGCCAAGTGGCCATACTCGGCTCAGCGATGCCCTGCCCGGCAAACCAGTTGCTGTCCCGCAACTTGGCCCTGAGTGCACTCAGCAGGTAAAAGATAACGCCAACACCCGCCAGGTTTTTGCTGGGAAAATCGCAACCCGGCTGGTTGGGATTGACGATGGCATCGGCTTTCGGCAGTTGCTCACCCGGCAGGTGGTGATCGGTAACAATCACTTTGATGCCCATCTGCTGGGCCGCAGCCACACCGGTAATACTGGATATGCCGTTATCCACGGTGATGATCAAATCCGGTTTGTTGGCTGAGGCCAGTTCGACAATTTCTGGCGTCAGGCCATAGCCGTAATCAAAACGGTTAGGCACCAGATAATCGACCCGCTGATAGCCCATCGCCCTTAACGCCAGAATACCCAGAGCGGTGCTGGTAGCACCGTCGCAATCGAAATCGCCAACGATCAGCAGGGATTGTTGGTTCTGCAGTGCCAGGCACAACAACTCGACCGCTTTATCAACACCTTTTAACTGATTGGGAGTGGGGAGGTGCTTAAGATGGTTTTCCAGCTCACTGCCGTCCGTAACCCCACGAGCGGCGTAGACGCGCTGCAACAATGGCGGTATGTCGTCAGAAAAAGTGGCGCTAGTAAGATCCGGTTGACGGCGTTTAACAAGTTTTTTCATGGTAAAAATGTAGCTGGTGCAATAGTTGCAGAGTAAGTTATTAGCCTATTCAATCTCCCGCCGAAACGGCGGTAGCGAATCCAGCAACTGACGACCATAGCCCTTGGTCACTACCCGGCGGTCAAGCACAGTGACCTTGCCAGCATCCTGTTCGGTGCGCAAAAGTCGCCCCGCCGCCTGTATCAATTTCAGGGACGCATCCGGCAAGGAAATTTCAAAAAACGGTTTGCCGCCTTTGTTTTCCACCCATTCTGCCAGGGCTTCCTGAATCGGTTCATTGGGCACAGCAAAGGGTATTTTGGCAATAATTACATGGCGGCAGTAATCGCCGGGCAAATCCACCCCTTCGGCAAAACTGGCCAGGCCAAAAATCACACTGCCCTCCCCGGCATCGATACGCTCTTTGTGCCGGCGAATCACTTCCGCGTGGGAGTAATCACCCTGCACCAGAATTTTCTTTGTCACATCTGCAGGCAACCCGTCAAACACCTGTTCCATCTGGCGACGAGAAGCAAACAGCATCAAAGTGCCTTCATTGCTATCAATCCAGTCCGGCAGTTTGTCGATCAAATCGTCGGTGTGGGCAAAGGCATCACTGGCATCGGCAATATTGGGCACTGCCAGCACACCGGCATTGGCGTAATCAAAGGCGCCGGGCACTTGTTGGTAGTGGGCTTTGGAAAAAGTGCCCGCATGGGCACGAAAACGGTCAAAGCTGTTTAGCGCACACAGAGTGGCGGAGGTAATCACCGTGGCAAAGGCCCGGCTCCACAGCTGCTCCCGCAGCAGCGGTGCGGCAACGATGGGGCTGCAACTGAGGCGAATATCTATATTGCCGCCGGCACCACTTTCCACGGACAACCAGCGAGCGCTGGGGGCACCCTGTTTCGGATCGGCACTGGCAAAGGCACTCCACAGTGCGGCACTGGATTCAGTGCGCGACAACCAGCCGCCAGCTACCTGATACAACTGCTCCAAGTCGACTCTGGGCACAGGACAGTGTGGCTCTTCCAGCAAATCATTGAGGCGGTCGTTCAGGGACTCCAGTCGCACTTCCAGTTGCGCAAAACGAGCACCCAATAACGCCGATACGTCTCTTAATTCCGGGCCAATATCACCGTTGACGAAGCGATACTGCTGATCACCAACGGAATCTATTCTGTCCGCCACTTCGTTGAATTGCGGGCTGGCAATGGCCAGTTGGCTGGCGCACTCCAATGCCTGCTGGCCTACCTCCACACAGAGGCTGTGTAAATCCTCCGCAAGAGTGAAATTACTGGCGCTGGCCTTCAATTGCTTATCGATTTGTTGCAGCCACTTGCCGGTGCTGTCCAGTTGGCAGTGGCTGGCAAAATGGCGCAGTGCTGTGTCCGGCAGGCGATGGCCTTCATCGAAAATATAAATGGTTTCTTCTGGCGGCGACAGTATTGCACCGCCGCCGAGTGCCAGGTCAGACATCACCAGATCGTGATTAGCGACAATGCAATCCGCTTCACCCAAGTCATCGCGGGCGCGGAAAAAACAGCAGTTATTGATATGTCGGCAACTGCGTCCGGCACACTGGCGGCGGTCTACGGTCAGCGGCTGCCATTGCTCCTGGGGTACCCCATCAGGCCAACTGTCGCGATCCCCCTGCCACTGGTTGGCGGCCAGAGCATCCGCCATGGAGTTGTAGAGTTTGATGCTGTCGGCACTGGGGTTAAACAGCATCTCATCCGGAAACAGCCCCTGCCCCGCCTGGGTATCGGCGGCCTGATCGAGGCACTGTTCCAGCTTCAATGGGCACAGGTAACGGCCACGGCCTTTGGCCAGGGCAAAGCGGGTATTCCAACCGGTGTGGCGCAGCAGTTCGGGAATATCCCGTAACACGAGCTGCTCTTGCAGGGAAACGGTGCCGGTGGCGATCACCACTTTTTTATCCAACGCCTTGGCCACGGGCAAGGTGGCCAACAGGTAGGCCAGGGTTTTACCGGTACCAGTGCCCGCCTCCACCACACAGAGGCCGCTGCCATCCACCTGTGGGGAGAGAACGCGATTGTTGTCGCCATCCAACTCAATGGCCGCCAAACTATTGGCGATCGCGGCGATCATCTGCTTTTGGCCCAGACGCGGCTTAAGCTCGCGGGCGTTGAGAAAGTCGCGATAGCCTTTTTGGATGGTTTGTTTGAGGTCGTCGGAAAGAGGCATAGAGAGAGGTTACAGGACGCTTCGCTGACAGGGAACAGAGCGCGCTGCGCGCTTACAGGGAAAAAGCTCGTCATTCCCGCGAAGGCGGGAATCCATGTATCTTGGTACTTCGAGCTTTATGGATCCCCGCCTTCGCGGGGATGACTTTCCTGGCCCTGTAAACCGATTTGGCTCACCACCGAATTGGCATACCCCGCCAAGGCAATATTGCGGTGTTCGGCAGGTAATTCTTGCATGCGCTGTTTAAACTGCTGCTCCCGTTCTGCCCACTCCTGATCACTCAAAGCCAGCTTTTCACGCATGGTGCTGAGATTGGGATGATCCCCATGTAGGACGTTGTAAGCAATCAGATTGCTGCTGTGCTGGTGGTAATTTTCAATCACGTGCTGATCGATGGCAGCGGCGATGGTATCTGCACTTTCCAACTCGTCTGCCGTCAGTGGTTCGCCGAAGGCCACATGCACCAGTCCCTTCTCACCCACAATGCCTTTGTAAATACTTTTCAGGTCTTCGTGTTCCGACTTTTGGTAGCTGCCGTGTTTTTCCACTTCATAGAGTTCACGGGCCTTGTAGCCATCGCAGGGATCCAGCTCGTAGGAAAGGGTTACCGGTACAATATTGAGCTGCCCCATGGCCTCGGCAAATTCCTGCTCTTTGCCTTTGCTGAGCGAAAGCATTTTGATCAGTGCGGTATCGGTGCGGTCCAAGCCGTCTTTGGCGCGCCCCTCCCGCTGGGCAATCCAGATGGAGCTGTTTTCCTGGCAAATGGAGTGGCGAATATAACCAGACAACTGCAGCAGCGCTGCCAGTTTTTCACGGCGACCACTCACTGAACGTTTGACGATAAAGCTCTTGTTCAAACGCATCAGGTCAGAGGTGAAGGGTTTGGTCAGCAGATTGTCGCCAATGGCAATACGCGGGGTGCCAAAACCGCCGCGATCCAGGCACAAACCCACCACCGCAGGGTCTACCGCAATATCCCGGTGATTACAGATAAACAGGTAAGAGGCTTTCGGGTTCAGCTTTTCCAGCCCGGAAACCGTAATGTCTCTGGTCTGCTTTTCCATCAGACCCCACCAGTAGTGGCCGATCACCTGCTGAAAACTGGCTACGTCACTGGCGCCAGCAAAGGCTTCCTCAAGCCGGGCCTTGATCGGCCCGCGAAAGACCCAGGGTAGCCAACGAGCCAGGCGTGGGTATTTCATCCGGGCAATGGTGTCGTGCAACTCCGGGTCGGCAACCAGACGCGCCAAAACCCGAGGCACTTCGCTGTCCTTATAGGGGCGAATATCTTCAAAATCAGCGCTCATCTAATGTTCACCCCAAATTTAAAAAATGACTTTAACTTTTTGTTTTTATTTATTTTTTATATGAATTTTCATATAACTCTTTAATACAGGAAGTCAGCCGCGACGATGGTGCCAGCGAACATCATGGCTGTATTGATCCACCATATGGGCAACCCCAAGAACCTGAGCAAACAACGCCATCCGCACCAGTATACCGTTGTCCGCCTGGCGGAAAATAGCCAGATTGGGGTTGTCATCCAGATCCGTATCCAGTTCATTGGCGTCGGAGCGGGAATCACGGGGCAGCGGGTGCATAATCACCGTATTGGGTTCGCAGTGGCGAGTGTAAATGGATTGATTAATGCGCATTTTGCCCCGATACATGTCCGCCTCTTCCACACTGGCAAATCGCTCCTCCTGAATGCGGGTGGAATAGACAATGTGGGCACGGGCAATCCCCTGATCCAGTTGATCAGTCTGTTCAACAGCAATACCTGCAGAGCGCATTTCATCCACCAGTTCGGCGGGCATAGCCAGCTCCGGCGGTGATACCAGCGTAATGCTCACCTGTTTATAGAGCATCAGCAATTTACACAGGGAGTGCACCGTACGGCCAAATTTGAGGTCACCCACCATGGCGATACGCAAGTTATCCAGATTGCGGCCGCGAGCCGAAAGTTCTTTTTCAATGGTGTACAAATCCAGCAGGGCTTGTGTGGGGTGCTCGTTAGGGCCATCGCCGCCATTGATCACCGGCACCCGACTGGTGGAAGCAAAGTCCGCCACCGAGCCCGAATCCGGATGGCGCATGCAGATAATATCGCTGTAGCCAGATAACACACGTGCAGTGTCCTGCAACGACTCACCTTTCACCACTGCCGAACTGGAAAAACCGGTAGTTTCCCGCACCTCCCCGCCCAACAGGTTGAAAGCACAGCCAAAGCTCACTCGGGTACGAGTACTGGGTTCAAAGAACATATTGCCAAGGATGGCCCCCTCCAACACCCGTGTCACCCGGCGACGCTGGGCGTAGGGCTCCATGCTGTCAGCGGTGGCAAACAAAGTGTCAATATCACCCCGCTCAAACTGGCGGATAGAGAGTATATGGGAGCCTTTGAATTCCAAGATAAGTGCCCTGCCGATTGAATTGGTGGGCGATTTTAGCACTTTTGGGTGGGGAATAAATACGGCGGTCGAGCTGTGTAGAGTCGCCACAAGGCAGCGGGGTTTCCAGACACGCTGTCAATACATCCCTGTACGCTCCTTGGCCGCTATCCCTGCGGCCAAAGGTCTGGAAACCCCGATGCCTTATGGTTTAGGTAGTCCGTCTGTCCCGTCGAAAAAATTATGAAAAACAGATGTCTGAAGTGTATTTAATCGCTGTTTTGCCATGTGAGAACTCCTTTTATCTCTCCAAAACCGCTGTAGCAGCCAAATTCAGTTTCTTTTGCTATGACAAAGATCCATGACTCAACAGATTGATGTATCAAACTACGATTCACCCTGATACCTTTAGTCTCTGGGTACTTTTGCAAAATCGTATCAATACCATCTGCTTTTTCCTCGTTAAGCAGACCATCGCTTCCATCAGGGAACAAGGAGCAGAGTTGATTTTCCAAATGTTCAGGATCACTTAAAACCATATCGTTATTGATAGGAATAAGAACACCTTCAAGCTCTCGTTGCAGACAGGCAGTGCCACATACTTGATTTGTGAAATACACACCCGTGCTTTCCTGCACAATTAAAGCTGCGCCACTTATTTCCCACAGCTTAACTTTTTTCATAATCCGAACATCCTAGCTGCCTGCATGGCTTGGAGGTAACTTGCTGTGACCGCGGCCAGCATGGATGCTGACCACGAGCCTACAGGGAAGTGCTTGTTTTGAAAAAGAAAGCGGCATGACACAGCAAGTTGCGCCCAAGCCATGCTCTACTCCCAAGCAACTTAATGTTAGCAGTTTGCATCACGAGATTGCCGCGTCGCTGCGCTCCTCGCAATGACGGAGGCAGCTGGCTACTTCAACTTACCCTCAAAAAATCGAAACACCATCTGCCACAAATGAGCCTGGGCATCTTCTCCGCGAATACCGTGGCGTTTTCCTGGATAGGTCATTAGCTGAAAATCCACTCGTTTCTCCTGCAATTGGCCCATCAACTTCACTGCGTTGTCGAAGAATACGTTGTCGTCTGCCATGCCGTGAATCAACAGAAGATCACCGCGCTTGTCACTGGCTACGTAGTTGTCGATGTAGGGGAACACCGACGCCTGTTGGTAATCTTCAGGCTTTTCTGGCACACCCATATAACGCTCGGTGTAGCAGGTGTCGTACAACAGCCAGTCGGTAACCGGGGCCACGGACACTGCGGCGGCGAAGGTATCCGGCGCCTTGAACAAGCTCATCAGGCTCATATAACCGCCGTAAGACCAGCCGTAAACCCCCAGTCGCTGCTCATCCACATAAGGCAGAGTTTTCAGCAGTTTTACAGCGGCCAGTTGATCGGTCACTTCCGCCTCCCCCAACCTGCCTTTGATTACTCCCTCAAACTCGGCGCCTCGGTTGTAGGTGCCGCGGTTGTCTATGGTAATCACCACATAACCGTTGCGAGCCAGAAACTGGTTAAACCAGCGGGTGTTCCAGGCATTTTTTACCAGCTGGCTGTGGGGTCCACCGTAGAGAAATACGATCGCCGGGTAGCGCTTTCCCGGCTCCAGTTTTTTGGGCTTCATCAGCTGGTAATGCAGGGTTTTGCCATCTTCTGCATTCAGTGTGCCGTACTCCAGAGGAACATGGTCTGTGAGGTACGGGCTGTAGGGATGGTTGTCGTCCAGAGGATTTTCTTCCAGCCAGGTAATCAACCCGCCTTTTTCATCTTTAAGCGCCACTGCTGGCGGGCGACCATCTGCTGAGAAGTTGTCGATAAACAGGGGCTTTTGGCAGTCTCCATCCTTGCGGATACAGCCATAATCCACGCTATGCCAGCCGGGCTCTTTGGTCAGGCGGTGAACATCGCCACCATCCAAAGGCACTCTGTAGAAATGCCGCTCCAAAACACCGTCGGCATTGGCCATAAAGTAAATCTGGCGACGCTTTTCATCCACAGACACCAGGTGGTCCACCACCCAATCGCCAGAGGTAAGCTGGCGAATGACTTTGCCCTGGTAGTCCAGCAAATATAAATGCTTGTAGCCACTGCGCTCAGAGGCCCACACAAATTGCTGACTGTCTTTGAGAAATTTCAGGTCATCGTGCAAATTGATCCAGTACGGCGACGCTTCTGTCAGTACCCGCCAGCTTTTGCCGGTAGCGCTGTCAGCAAACAACAAATGGTTTTTACTTTGTGAACGATTGAGCCGCTGTATGGCCAGGGTTTTACTGTCTGGCAGCCAGTTGACTCGCGCCAGGTAAATATCCTGGTTGTCGCCCAAGTCCATCCAGCGGATTTTCGGCGTGCGGCGCCCTACTTTCACCACCCCCAGTTGCAGTCTGGCATTGACCTCGCCAGCAAAGGGATAGCGCTGCTGGATAGCGGTAACGGAACCATCTGTGGCCACTTCGTAGCGATCCATCAGGGTGACCTGAGACTCGTCAATTCGAGTCAGAGCAATGCGGCTTTCGTCAGCCGCCCACCAGTAACCGGTATTGCGGCCCATTTCCTCTTGAGCGACGAATTCCGCAGTGGCGTAACTGATGGCACCAGCACCCTTTTTGGTAATGGCAATCTCGCGCCCCTTTGCCAGGTCAATCACGTAGAGGTTTTGCTCACGCACAAAGGAGACGAAATTGCCTTTGGGGGAAAAGCGCACGTCGGTCTCGAATGCCGGGTTATTGGTAAGGCGCCGTGGTGTTGGCTTTTGCCCTGCTGCTTCCAGACCCAGGTAATAAAGATCACCGCCAATGGGAAACAGCAAACCATCGCTATTGGGCGACCAGTAATACTCAACAATGCCGCTGCCTTTGATACGCTGGCGCTCGCGTCGGGCTCGCTCCACTTCCGACAGTTGCTCATCACCGCCCGTCAGCTGTACCGAGTCCACCAGCAAACGATGTTGGTCTGTGGCGATGTGGTAGGCCCACAAGTCCTGCTGCTTGTGGTTATCCGGCTTGCCCTTCAGGTAGGTCGCAAGGGTTCCGTCGGGAGACAGCTTCAAGCCTTTTATTGCAGGGCCACTCAACGACGGGCTGGCCACGAAGCGTTCAATGGTCAGCGGCTCGGCGGCAACCGGTAAACACAACATCAACAAAACAGCGGCAATACAGAAGTGAGCACGGCGCAACATGGTGAGTTTTCCAAGTGAAGTAAAAGCGCCACTCTACCGAAACCTCGACCTCACAGGCAAAGTCAAAATTCCGTCATCTTTTTCTGAAAGCCAGCCCCATAAACGGCAGCGTCATTTTTCCAGCGGCCTTGCAATCCAGCGAAGGCAAAATTTCGCTAAAAATCGCCTGCAACTGTGGCATATAGAATGTGGCATATGGATTGCTTATTGGCTTTGGTAACCCCTGCTAAAGGCCCATGTAATCATGAGTGATATTGCGGAATTCAACAGTGGTAAAGGCGCCGCCGCCAAGAAGCTCGCCAAAAGCGGTAGCAATCAGCGCCTTAAGGTCGCGGCCCGTTCCAGTACGCCGGAACCCCTGCTGGCAGAAGCGGACCTGCTGCGGCTGTCGCAACTGTGGCAAACCACGCTGGATGTGTACGCCCTGCTGGATCGCCTGATCGGCGAACTGCCCCGCTTTGTGCCGTTCGACAGTTTCAGCTATTACCATCCAGAGCAAGCCCTGGAGCAACGAGTTGGCCAAGGGGGTAAGCACAGTTGCAGCTATAAACTGAACTTGCAGGGTCGCCAGCTGGGGCAGCTGGAAATGACCCGCAGCAAGCGCTTCTCGGAAGCAGAGCTGACCACTATCGAGCGAATTCTGGGCACTTTTATCAACAGCCTGCGCAACGCCGTGGACTACCACCAAATGGCCCGCAGCGCCTATACCGACAGCCTTACCGGGCTGCTTAACCGCAATGCCTTGAGTCATCTGCTGGGTAAAGAGATCAAACGCGCCCAACGCAGTAACGAGCCGCTATCACTGTTGTTTATCGATCTGGACCACTTCAAGTCCATCAACGACCAATACGGGCATTCCAGTGGTGATCGTCTGTTGCGCCAGCTGGCGCTGCTGCTTGAAAGCCAGGTTCGCGGCTCAGACTGCATCTACCGCTATGGCGGTGAGGAATTTATTGTGCAGCTGCCAGATACCAGTGCCGAAGGCGCGCGTCTGGTAGCAGAGAAAATTCTTGCCGGCATTGGCAACCTGCACTTTGCCCCCTGCGGCAAAGCCTTGCCGGTCACCGCCAGTATCGGCGCCACCACCCTCAACAACGAAGACGCTCATTCGCTGATCGAGCGTGCTGATCGAGCCATGTATCGAGCGAAAGAGGAAGGCAGAAATCGGATTTGTGTTTTGTAGGTTGCGGGTTGCGGGTTGCGGGTTGCGGGTTGCGGGTTGCGGCAAGAATCTCGTAATCACGAGCGAAGTATCACGCAACCCGTGACCGATCAAACCACCACACTACTATTACGATTATTGCGCTTGGCCTTGTACATGCCTTGGTCTGCCCGTTCAAAAGCGCTCTCAGGGGTGTCTTCGTCCTGAACTTCGGTGATGCCACAACTGATGGTGACATTCACTGGTTGGCCACCGCTGTGGAAACCGCATTTTTCCACCCCGGCGCGGGCTTTTTCCGCCACCACCCTGGCACCTTCCGCATCGGTGTCCGGCAATAACAGCACAAATTCATCGCCACCAAAACGCGCCAGGCAATCGGTTTTACGAATGCTTGAGGAAAGTGTTTCCACCACTTTTTGCAGCACCAGGTCACCGGCCTTGTGACCATAGGTATCGTTAACGGTTTTGAACTTGTCGACGTCCACTACCATCATGGTCAGAGGGAAGCCAATACGGCGGCTGCGGGAAAATTCCTCTATCACCCGTTCCTCGTAACCAAAGCGGTTGAGCACGCCGGTGAGGGTGTCTTTTGATGCAGCGGCTTGTTTTTCGTGTACTTTGGCCCGCAACTGCTGGCCTTGCAATTCCATCTCCCGCAGCTTGCGGGTGAGATCGCGCACCTGACGCTCGGACTGGCGGTGCTTTTCCTGTTCGTCGTTGAGGTATTCATCGAGCGTGTTGCCAATTTTTTCAACTCTCGTTTCGATGAGTTGTCGCAACCCGTCCAGGGTGTTTTCGCCGGCCACCGCTTGCTGAATATCACTGACCTGCTCGCCAATATTATTCTGCAGTTGTTCGGCACGGCTGAGTGAGCCTTTGTCGAGCGTACCAACAATACCCTGCTCTATACCTTGCAGCTTTTCCCGCAACTGGCCAAGAAACTGCTCCGTATCCCGGCGTTCAATGCCGATACTGCGGGCAATACCCCCTAATAACTCCAACACTTGCTGCAAGATATGCTGCATTCCCTCGGTGGTGTTAACCGTGGGCAGCTCCGCCTTGATAACCACTACCTGACGCGATACATCATCCAGCGATGCCAGGTTGTCCAGCACCTTATCCAGCACCGGGCGCAGGGCATCAAAAATATCCCTGGCGCTGTTATCCGCCTTGCTGCCGGAGCGTTTTAGCCAACCGCGACTTTTGCCTTTGGAGGAGTCGCTCGCGGCTTTGGGGGATGCACTGTCTACCGAGCTCTCGTTGATGGTGCGCAGCAATTTCAAACCACGCTGCAGTACCTCGACAATCTCATCCTGGCTTTTGGCTCGGGCAGCGGAAACGGCAATTTTCTGGGCATCGCTGTAGTTCGCCATGGGCACGCGCATTTCCTGCAACAGTGCCTGCAACGCTTCCGCCAGTGGTTGGATGTTAGTACCCACCTGATCCGAGTCTGGCATCTCTTTGAGATGGCCAAACAGCATGGTGGAGACTTTGGTGAGGCCTTCATCGTCGCTGGATACCCGTTCCCGCAGGACGATGCGCAGATGTTCGAGAATGTTTTCCAGCTTGCTGTCTTGAATGCCCTTGGCAGCGAGATAGCTCAGTTCTACCCCAATGCGCTGCAGCAACAATTCCCGTTCGTTCTTCTCATTTGTGGCCGTGCCGGCAGTCGGATTCATAGCCTTGCTCTTTATCGTTATAGTCACTGATTTCTATCCCTGATCCCCACACCTTCGATTCTACTCGCCATCAGCACCCCGGCAAGCCAACTGGCGCACAATACGCAACCGAGGTGGCATCCATGGTCACGTATCATTTTTGTTACATTTGCACTGCATCTATCAGCCCGGTTTTTTGCCTTTTAAGGTGCCTTGCCTTTCAAGTAATAGACAAATGACAGCACCTCAGCCACCACCACATACAGTTGCCGGGGAATTTCCTCACCCACGGGTACAGCGCTCAATGCGGCGGTCAACACCGTATCCTGCTCTACCGGCACTTGATGTGCCCTGGCCAGCGCCTCAATTTCTTCGGCAACCGCTCCTTCTCCCTTGGCCACCACCACCGGCGCCACCTTTTTATTTTCCCCGCTGTTGTCGTAGCTGAGGGCTGCTGCCAACTTCGGTGGTTTGTGTGGTGGCTGTTCCTCTGACATGGATGCCTCTAAAGTCTATATGTGGTAATCGAGCAAACTGCTGGCCAAACTCAGCGGCGCCTGCTGATCCACGGGCTGCCCCTGACGACACACCAATGCCCCCACATTCAAGCCATTGGCCTCAAGGGCTGTTTCCAGCATCGGCAACTCTGACTCCGCCAACTGTGCCGTTTCATCGCTCTGCGCCCACAGCGATGCCGAGACCTTGTCACCTCGCAACAATACTTTGGCCCGTATCTGCCCCAACCCTGCCAACTCAAAGGCAAGTTCCACCTGCCAGCCCGGCTCCAGTTCAGTGCCATCACCGTTGCTGGCCTCTCTTTCGATCACCATCGGCAGGCTATGAAACTCATCACCCTGGCGATAGGGCAATTCAAAAACCCAACGAGCCGCTTCCTGGCCAGGCTGTGGCAGGCTTTGGACCTGCTGGGAAACGATGCGAGCAATTGCGCCTTCAACCTGACGTTGCAAATCCTGCACAGTGGGCATTTGTGTCTGGCTGACAGACTGATTCAATTGCCCTTCCCTTTGTGTACCCTGCGGCAATAGCTGGTTTGCCTGACGGCCAGCCTCTGCAGGCAATGCTTGCTGCTGCGTCTGAGGCTGGGTAGCTGTCTGGGGTTTGATCCCATCAACTGGCTGTGTGCCCCCACCGCCAGGCGCCTGCGCTGTTGGCGCAGAACTCGGCATTGCAGTACTGGCAGGCCTTGCCGCCTCAGTTGCCGGGCTTTTGGCCGCAGGTGTCGAATCGCCACTGGTGGGCTTCTGAACCCCCAACTGGCGAGCCAATTGCACCAGAGCCTGCTTGACATCTCTCTGTGCCCCTTCGCCACCGCGCTGAGCCTGGCGCTGTTCATTGAACAACCCTGACTCCTGCACCAATTGTTTGAGGCGGGCGTGATCAGCCAGTTTTTCGCCATTGGGAATTCGCGCCAGTAATGTTTCGATAAGGCCGCGGGTACGGGCAGGCAACACCTCTCTCTGTGAACCACCATCGTCCTTCGTTTGCGGGGGCTTCCCCAAAATGGCCAACAAGTTATTCAGCACTTTTTCCGTCGGCAATTGGCGTGGCAACAGCTGGCGTAATGCCTGATTCACCAACTCGCTGGCACTGCCGCTGGCCACCGCCGCAGGCACCACCTGCAACGTGGGTGTAGTGCCAGTACTGAGTACTTTGAGCAGTACCCGGTCACCAGCCTGAATGGGCGCCTGGCTGCGAGCTTCCAGCTGGGTATTGCCAATGCGCAGTTGCAGACGTTCCGCAGCGGGACGTGCCATCACCACCGCCTCCAGAATCTGCCCCACACGCCAGTTGTGTAGCTGGCTGCTTACCGCCCCCTGAGACGTCAGCCCAGTGAGCGTTATTTCCCCCAGCATGGGTTATAAAATCTCCTGGCACTTGGCCTTATCTATGCAATAATTGCTGCCTTAATTTTTCGACCTGTTGCTAGTAAAACTTTAGCGGCATAAATGGCGGTTTCTTAAGCCGAATTCCCAGGGAATTTCTATGAGCATTTTTGATGACGATCATGCAGAACCAGTCGCAACCGCCAAGCCGGGCAAAAAAGCCCACAAAAACCCCTTTGCAGACCCCGATGAGCGACTGGAACCGTTAATGGAGACAGGCAGCGAGCTGGACGATGACGAACTGGCTCTGGATGAAGAAGACTTCGTACCCTTGGATCGCAAGCGCAATCGCCACCTGAGCAGCAGCCTGGACAAAATTCGCGACAACGGCCCGGCACAGACGCCGAGCAGCGAAACACCCAAAGTGGAAAAAAAGCCAGTCAGGGTCCAAAAAGCCGACCCTCAGCCAACCCGCAACCCGTTTGCCAACAGTACCGAGACAACCCGAACAGCTGTCGAAGACAACCCATTTCTGGCGCCAGCCAAACGTGCACAAACACAAGCTCAAACGCCCCCTGTCATCAACCGACAAGTCCCGGAAAGCAAGACTTTCCCCGGCGAAAAATTGGCAGGCGAAAAGCCAGCAAGCGTCAAAGTCAGTGAACCCAAACACAGTGAGAAGCCGCAGCGAAGCCAGCCCCAAGCAGAGGCCCGACAAGCGCCCAGCTCACCCTATGTGCCGCAAAAACCACTGGTAGATGAGCGCCCACAACCAGAGCCAAGACGCCCCCAGTTGGATAGGGAAAAACCCTCACAGCCAGAACCGGCACCGCAAGCTGCTCCACCAGAGTTTGCCCGCCGCCAACAACCTGCCATCGGCGTCACCAGCCTGACGCTGTGGACTCTGCTGGCCATGGCAGTGCTATTGGCTGCCTGGAGCATGATCCAACTGTCTGGCATAAAGGAACAACTGGCTGCTTTGAACAATGATGTAAAACAGATGGAACAGCCCGCCGCCGTTGTTGCAGACAGCGGCCAGGAAGCGCGACTGGCGCGCTTGGAAAACAACTACCAAGCGCTGGAAAGTCGTATACAGCAGCAACCTAAAACGGGCAGCAACAATCAGGATGCAACCGTAGCCCAACTGCAAAAACAAATCGGCCAGTTGCAAAACCAAGTACAACAACAGCAAAAGCAATTGCAATCCACCCTTGCCACACTTCAGCAGCAGGCCAAATCAGCAACACCAGCGACAACCAGCAAACCAGTGGCGGCAGTGGCTAAACCCAGCGGCTGGGTGATCAATATCGCCTCGCTCTCCAACCGCGACAACGCCCTGAAATTGGTGAATAAAGCCAAGGCTCTGGGCACAGACACGCGAATGGAATCCTACCCTTCCCAAGGACGCACCCTCTATCGGGTACGGGCCTTTGGCTACAACAGCCAAAGCGCCGCCGAGCAAGCGGCGTTGCGTTTGCAAAACGGATTGAATATGAGCGGATTGATTGTTCGGAAGATTGACTAATTAGCTACGGGCGACGAGCAATGTAGGTCGGGCTTTAGCCCGACAAAAACAGCCATAAAAAGCGCCCAAGGTGTCGGGCTAAAGCCCGACCTACAGAATACAAGGCCATTTCCCACTCGATCTGCCCGTAGCCCGGGGCTCGCAGCCAATAATTACTGATTCGCATAATCCTCCACCGCCTGCTCAACCACCACCAACTCCACCCCCGCCTGAGCAAACATATCCCGGGTTTCCTGAGCAGCGTGGTACATGGATTTGGCTACGACTTTTTCAATGCCGCAGCTGATAATCAGCATGGCGCACACCCGGCAGGGTTCCATCTTGCAGTACAGGGTACTGCCCGCCAGTGAGATGCCATGGCGAGCTGCCTGGCAAATGGCGTTCTGTTCCGCGTGAATGGTACGCATACAGTGCTGGCGAGTGGTGCCATCGTCGTCGATCACCTGCTTCATCAGGTGGCCCACGTCATCGCAATGGGGCAGTCCTGAAGGAGAGCCCACATAGCCAGTGGCGATAATGCGTTTGTCTCTAACGATAATGCAGCCGGAACGGCCCCGATCACAGGTAGCGCGAGTGGCCACCGTGTCCATCATGTCGATAAAGTACTGGTCCCAGTCTGGTCTCATGGTCATTCCTCGTGAGATGGGAGACGAGAGACGGGAGATGTAAAAACAGCACTTCGATCTACGTCTTTCATCTCACATCTCTCGTCTTACGTTCAATCAATTTCAATTTCCGGCATTGCGGTTGCGCTTTGCTGCAGCTGCTCCACCACCTTGCGAGCAATATCCCGGTAAACCCCTGCCACTTGCCCTGCTGGTTCCGCTACCACGGTAGGCTGACCGCTATCCGTCTGCTCACGAATGTTGCGATCCAGCGGCAGTGCTCCCAGCAATTCGGTTTCATAATCACGGGCAATGCGCTCACCGCCACCTTCGCCAAAAATATGTTCGCTGTGACCGCACTGGCTGCAGGTGTGCATGGCCATATTTTCCACCACGCCAATAACCGGAATACTGACCTTGCGAAACATCTCGATGCCCTTTTCCGCATCCAGCAGTGCAATGTCCTGGGGGGTAGTGACAATCACCGCGCCGGACACTGGCACTTTCTGAGCCAGAGTCAGTTGAATATCACCGGTGCCTGGAGGCATATCTACAATCAGGCAATCCAGCTCACCCCAGCGAGTTTGTCCCAACATCTGCTGCAGCGCGCCGCTGGCCATAGGGCCGCGCCATACGGCGGGGGCTTTATCTTCCAGCAGATACCCCAGAGACATGGTTTTCAGGCCATGGGCCTCGATGGGCAGGAAGGCTTTTCCATCAACCACTTGCGGGCGAGTGCCGTCCGCCACTCCCAGCATCAAGGGCTGGCTGGGGCCGTAAATATCCGCGTCCAACAGGCCGGTGGCAAAGCCTTCCGCCTGTAGTGCCAACGCCAAATTAACGGCAGTAGTGGACTTGCCCACACCGCCCTTACCAGAGGCAACCGCCACAATGTATTTGACCTGTTGCAAACCTTCCGGAAAATCGCTCATCACCTGTACTCAACACCTGAAAAACAACTACAAAAACGGTATAGTTGCGCGTCTTTCCAACCGTACAGAGAAATCACTCCGCAATGTCCGACCGCCGCAAAATTCTCGTTACCAGCGCCCTGCCCTACGCCAACGGTTCCATTCACCTTGGCCATATGATGGAAGCCATCCAGACTGATATCTGGACTCGCTTCCAGCGCCTGCGCGGCCACGAATGTTACTACGTTTGCGCCGACGATGCCCATGGCACTTCCATTATGCTGAAGGCCGAGCAGTTGGGTATTTCACCAGAACAACAAATATCTAATGTTCAAGCAGAACATGAGAAAGATTTTGCTGATTTCCAAATCGCCTTCGACAACTACCACTCCACGCATTCGGAAGAGAATAAAGAGTTTTCCAAGCTAATTTACAGTCGTCTTAGGGATAACGACCACATTGCCAAACGAGATATCAAACAAGCATATGACCCAGAGAAGGGGCTGTTTCTGGCAGACCGTTATATCAAGGGCACCTGCCCAAAATGTAAAACCGAAGACCAATACGGCGACAATTGTGAAGCCTGCGGCGCCACCTACACACCGGCAGACCTAATCAACCCGATATCCGCCATCTCCGGCGCCACACCTATTGAAAAAGAATCAACCCACTACTTTTTCAAACTACCGGAATTTGAGGCCTTTTTAAAAGAGTGGACTCGCGCTGGACACCTGCAGGAAGAAGTAGCCAACAAGCTGGGCGAATGGCTTGAGAGCGGCTTGCAAGAGTGGGATATATCTCGCGATGCCCCCTATTTCGGTTTTGAAATCCCCGATGCGCCGGGCAAATATTTCTACGTGTGGCTGGATGCCCCCATCGGCTATATGGCCAGTTTTAAAGTGCTGTGCGAACGGGAAGGCTTAGACTTCGATGAGTTCTGGGGCATTGATTCCAGTACCGAGCTGTACCACTTTATCGGCAAGGATATTATCAACTTTCACGCCCTGTTCTGGCCCGCCATGCTGACCAGCGCCCAGTTCCGCACCCCTACCAAAGTCAACGCCCACGGCTTTGTGACCGTAAACGGTAAAAAGATGTCAAAGGCGCGAGGCACCTTTATCAACGCTCGAACCTACCTGGATCACCTGCCGGCGGAGCCCCTACGCTATTACTACGCAGCCAAGCTGACCAACGGTGTGGACGATATGGATCTGAACCTGGATGACTTTGTGCAGCGGGTAAATTCCGACCTGGTGGGCAAAGTGGTAAACATCGCCAGCCGTTGCGCAGGTTTTGTGAAAAAATCTGGCGGCGTTCTGGCTGACAATATTATCGAGCCACAACTCTGGCAGAAATTTGTGGATGCGGAGCCAGTGATCACCGAGCACTACGAAAACCGTGAATTCGGCAAAGCCATGCGGGAAATTATGGGGCTGGCCGATGCCGCCAACGAATACATCGCCGCCAAAGAACCCTGGAAACTTGCCAAGGAAGAAGGCAGTGGCGAAGAAGTGCTGGGCATCTGCTCCCTGGGCATAAACCTATTCCGCGCCCTGATGCTTTACCTGAAACCGGTACTGCCTGCCATGGCAGAACAATCCGAAGCGTTCCTTAACGATTCACTAACCTGGAGCGAAGGCTTGCAGCCACTGCTGGGCCACGCCATCAATAAATTCAAACCGCTGATGCAGCGCATCGAAAAAGACAAGGTAGACGCCATGGTGGACGCTGGAAAAGAAGAAGCAGCGGTCGCAGCCGCTCCGACCAACATTGCACCCCAGACCGGGCCACTGGCTGACGAGCCACTGGCCGCAGAAATCAGTTTTGATGACTTTATCAAAGTGGATTTGCGCGTTGCCAAAATTGTCAAAGCCGAACACGTGGAAGGTGCCGACAAACTGCTGCAACTCACTCTGGATATCGGCGACACCCGCACCCGCAATGTGTTTTCCGGCATCAAATCCAGCTACAAACCGGAAGACCTGGAAGGCCGTTTAACCGTGATGGTCGCCAACCTGGCACCACGGAAAATGCGCTTTGGTTTATCAGAGGGAATGGTGATTGCGTCTGGGGATAAGAAAGGGATTTATTTGATGTCGCCGGATTCTGGTGCGATGCCAGGGCAGAGAGTTACCTGAACAGACAGACGCAAGCTCTTAACTCCTCAATCGCCATCAGCCTACCTGGCACTTTCCGACAGGTTGGTGGCGACCTCGTTTCCAAAAACATATACATCCATGTAAATAAAGGCCATCGCAAACAACACACCAGCTCCACCAATTAATAAACCACGTTTCCAGCCTTTTAAAATAATTGCATACGCAATCAAACAAAAAAGTGGAAAAGATAAATACACAGAGCATGGCCCAATCCAAAACTGAACCTTCCTTTGTTGTACTCAAAGAAGCACCAGATAAATACAGCTATCTAAAGCACAGCATGCACAATAACAGAGCCGATTAAATCTGAACTATGTCCAGGGAGAGAGCAGCCTGCCAAATACAAGCTCAATAAACAGACCGCAACATATATGGGAATCGAGATGTGCGGTTGTTTTTGAAAGGTAGTTTTTCTTATTATTTCCATACAATCCTTTGCTCCTTGCAGCCACCTACGGTGAAATCTTTAGAAAGCGTACCTATTCAGTTTTCAGAACCGCCGCCAGCATGGATGCTGGCGACGAGCATACAAGGATACTTTCTCAGAAACGAAAGTGCTGCGTGTTCTGAAAATTGAATTGGAACGCCAGTCCCCTTCGAATCAGGAGATTGCCACGTCGCTTCGCTCCTCGCAATGACAGTTTAAACCGTCACCACTACCCGCAACGAATCCAGCCTTAACTCCGCCGCTTCCAGATAACCGGCCAGCTGCTCGCTGGTATCGCGAATATGCTCAATTTCTTCCTGACGGATATTGGGGTTTGCCTCTGCCAGAGCCTGCAAACGCTGCAACTCCCTTTTTTGCAGCCGCTGCATTTTTTCCAATGCAGATTCCACCAGCCCACCCTGCTGTTTGCCAGCCAGGGTTTGCGCCTGTTCAATCAGCTCGTTGATCTGAGGTCGCACCTGGCGCACCAGTTCCTGAGCGGTGGCAATGGCCACTTTCTTGCCCAGCCGTTGCAGGTGATCTGGTGTCAGCACCCCGCTCAAGTCACGGCCATTGCTGTCCACCACCACTCGCAGGCTACTTACCGGTAAATAGCGTTGCACCTGCAGTGCTTTGGGCGCACTGCAGTGCAAGGTAAAGGTGGTTTCCAGAAGCAATGTGCCCGGTTTCAAGGGTGGCAGCTTGAGGGTACAAAGCGCGGTGTTGCCAAAATCGCTGCCAAGAATCATTTCCATGGCACCCGCCACCATGGGGTGTTCCCAGCTGAGGAAGTGCATTTCTTCCCGGCTGAGCGCTTTGTGGCGATTAAAGGTGACGGTCATACCGTCGTCCAGCAAGCCGGGGAAGCGCTCCACCGCCATATGATCCCCCGGTTCCAATACCAGGGCGTCAAGGCTGTGGTGGTTGTGTTCCACGCCGTACTGGTCGAATACCTGTTCCATATAGGCTTCCAGCTGGCGCGGGCTTTCCGCCTCCACCAACTGTTCAACCACCTGCTCGGCCTTTTGCGGGTGGCAAGAGCTGATTTCCAACAGGCGGTCGCGGCCTTGCTGGAATTCGTACAAAGCGGCGTCGGTGGCCACGCGGGCATTCGCCACCAGGCTGTCGACGTCGGTCTTTTCTGCCAACAGACAGGCTCGCAATTGGTCGCCAAACTGGGTGTGTACGGCACTGGCCACCGGGCACACCCGCTCAAAGGCATTCAGTCCGTCGTGATACCAGCGCAACAGTGTGAACTGGGGGCTGTTGTCGTAGAACGGCACGTGTATCTGCACGCAGTGGCGCTGACCAATACGATCGAGGCGGCCGATACGCTGTTCCAGCAAGTCCGGATTCAACGGCAGGTCAAACATCACCAGGTGACGGGCGAATTGAAAATTGCGCCCCTCACTGCCAATTTCCGAGCAGATCAACGCCTGAGCACTTTCATCCTCGTCGGCAAAATAGGCGGCAGCTCGATCCCGCTGCACCAGGCTCATACCTTCATGGAACAGCGCAGAGCGCACGCCACAGCGAACATTGAGGTGGCCTTCCAGCTGCTCCGCCGTGCTGGCCTGAGCACAAATCACCAGCACTTTCTGGTCGCGGTTGTCCGCCAGCCAGTCCGCCAGCCATTTCACGCGAGGGTCATGGGCTAACCAGCCCTCTCCCAGCAGTTGCTCCGGCTTCAGGCGCTGCTCCAGATCGGCGCCATCCAGGCGATTGAGATACTCTGTTGGCACCGCCAGTTTATAGGGGTTGAGGCGCCGCTCCGGGAATCCCGCCACACCGTCTCGAGTATTGCGGAACAGTACTCGCCCGGTACCGTGGCGATCCAGCAGCGAGTGCACCAGCTCGTCCATCACATGTTGCTTGTCGTCTTCACTGTCCGTGTTCAACGCCGCCAACAAATCATCCGCCTGGTTACCCAGGTAATGATCCAGCTCCCGCTTTAACAGGGACGATTGCCGCAGTTTTTCCGCCGAATCAGAGGCAGTCAGTTGCTCCACCAACTCACTCACCCGTTGATAGTCGCTTTCCTCATCGCAAAATTTTTGCAAGTCGTAATAACGATCCGGATCCAGCAATCGCAGGCGCGCAAAGTGGCTTTCGATACCCAGCTGCTCCGGGGTGGCGGTCAGCAACAACAGTCCGGTGACTGCCTTGGCCAGGGTTTCAATGCACTGGTATTCCGGGCTGGCTTGCTGTTCGCTCCACTGCAGGTGATGGGCTTCATCCACCACCATCAAATCCCAGCTGGCGTCAGCGGCCTGTTGCAGGCGCTGTTCGCTATTGGTGAGAAAGGACAAATTGCAAAGCACCAGCTGGGCGCTTTCAAAGGGGTTGATTTGGTCGTCTACTGCACCGTCTTCGTCACCATCACACTCACCAGTAAGCGCCTGACAGCGTTCCTCGTCGAGAATGGTGAACATCAGATTAAAGCGGCGCAGCATTTCCACCAGCCACTGATGCACCAGGCTGTCGGGGACGACTACCAACACTCGGCTTGCGCGCCCCGACACTAACTGCTGGTGAATAATCAGCCCCGCTTCAATGGTTTTCCCCAGACCCACTTCATCCGCCAGCAGCACTCGCGGTGCGTGGCGATTGGCCACTTCGTGGCCAATATAGAGTTGGTGAGGCAGCAATTGCACCCGAGCCCCCAGCAAACCGAGAGCCGGGCTCTGCTGGTGGCGGTGATTGTGGGCGAGAGTTTGCTGGCGCAGTTCAAAGCGGCTGAGCTTGTCGATCTGGCCAGCAAACAGCCGATCCTGGGGTTTGCTGAATTGCACAAAGCTGTCCAGTTCCAGCTCTTCAAGGCACTGCTCGTTGCCACTCTGGTCGCGACCAAGGTAGGTGATATAACCGCCCTCTTCCCGCACTTCCAACACGTCCAGCAAATCGCCATCGGCGCTGCGTATGCGGTCACCCACGTTGTAGAGCACCCGGCTCAGGGGCGCATTATCTGCCGCGTAGGTGCGCTGTTCGCCAATCGCAGGAAAGCTCACGGTTACCCGGCGATTACCGGCTTCTACGACGATACCCAGCCCGGCGTCGGACTCGGTATTGCTGACCCAGCGTTGACCAGGAATAAATCGGGAGTTGCTCAAGAAACACTCACATAAAACAAGGATGGGAGGGGCGCAGATTATACCCGCTGGGGTGTGAAAGTTGTGACACAATTGCCGCCTGCAACCGGAAATTTGACCAATGCAACCCTGCCCTTGTAGATCATCACTCAACTATCAAGATTGCTGTCAGCCGCTGCATCTTGGGGCTACCGCTGACAGCGCCGAGGCTCTGATGCGCTCCCGCTACAGCGCATTTTCCCTGGAGTTGGTTGACTACCTCATCGCCAGCCACCACCCGAGCAAACACAGTCCAAACGATCGCCAGGGGCTGCAGCAATCAATGCAAAATACCCGCTGGTTGAATCTGCAAATTCTCGACAGTGAGCCTGACGACAGGGTTGAATTTATCGCCACTTACGAAGAAAACGGCAAATTGGGCCAGTTACACGAGCGCTCCAACTTTGTGCACGAAAATGGCCATTGGTACTACCTGGATGGCGATTTGTTACCGGCTCCAAAAATCAGTCGCAATGACTCCTGCCCTTGCGGCAGTGGCAAGAAATTTAAGAAATGTCACTTCTCCACGTCATCCTGAGGAGCGCAGCGACGTGAGGATCTCAGGGTGAAAGTAGTACTTTACTGCCACTCCCTCGGATCAACCTTGTAATAGCCTACCAACTGCTTAAACAACGCCGGATGCTGCTGAGCCATTTGCTCAGGTTGTTCGTAAAAAGTTTCCGTCACCACCGCAAAAAACTCCGCTGGATTGGTCGCGCCGTAGTGATCCAGCAAGGTGCTGTGCCCGCGCACCATATCCTCTTGCAAGGTTTCGTATTCCTGGGAAAGTACCCGTGCCCAGCTGCGATAGCTGGAAGCTTTTTCCATCAGCGGGGCGCCATTGGCGCTGCCGGATTCCTGGTCCAGCTGATGGGCAAATTCATGGAGAATCAAATTGCGACCATCATCAAAATTTCGGACTCCGTGCAACGCCTCATCCCAGGCCAGTACCACCTTGTCACTTTGCCAGGACTCCCCTGCCCGCCCCTGCATCTGGTGGCTGACAACACCGCCTTCGCCTAACTCCTGGTGGGGCGCGACATAGGGAGACGGATACACGTAGATATAACGCAGCTTGCCATAAACGCTGGTAACCCGGTTAAGCAATAACAGGCAAGCCTCGGCGGCGACGGTCAAACGGATTTCATCAGAAATAACCAGTCCGTCGCAGCCCACAAAATGTTTGTTGTGCAGGAATATTTTTATCAGGTGTTGCAGTTCACTCTGCTGCGCTGGGGAGAGTCGTTGATAGGCTGTGTTGTTGCGGCTGAGTGTCTTTTCCCACTCATCGGGGAACGGCATTTTAATCGCCCGCTGCAGACGCCATTTCGGCAGCAGCCACACCCAGAACACCACCGACGCCACAATCAACGCCATCATTGCAAAATAGAGTTCTATTGCCACACCAAGGATTCCTTTATGATGCCTGCCACCATTTTTTCATGGCAGCCATTGTGACAACTATCCTGATTATTGGCTACGTCTGGCCAGAGCCCAACTCTTCCGCAGCAGGCGCGCGGATTACGCAGCTTATTGAGTGTTTTCAGGAGCAAGGCTGGAACGTGCACTTTGCCAGTGCAGCTGCGCCTACTGAGCATATGGTTGACTTGGATGCCATGGGTGTTGCCATACAGAACATTCTGATCAATGACGCCAGCTTCGACCAGTACGTGCACGACCTGCAACCGGATATTGTGGTATTTGACCGCTTTGTCAGCGAAGAGCAATACGGCTGGCGGGTGGAAAAACAGTGCTCGGATGCGCTGCGGGTATTGGACAGCGAAGACCTGCACTGTTTGCGGGATGCTCGCCATAAGGCCCACCGGCAAAACCGGGCCATGGAAGATGCCGATCTGAACAGCGAAATGGCATTGCGGGAAGTTGCAGCTATCTTCCGCAGCGATCTGAGCCTGATGATTTCTGACTACGAGATTCAGTTGCTGACAGAGCGTTTTTCAGTACCCGTCACCCTGTTGCACCACTGCCCCTTTATGTTGGATGTAGAGGGGCTGGATAACAGTGACCTGCCCACTTTCGAGCAGCGCCAGCACTTTGTTTCCATCGGCAATTTTCGCCACGCCCCCAACTGGGATGCGGTGCTGTTCTTGAAACAAACCATCTGGCCCTTGATTCAAAAAGAGTTAGCACGCAAGCAACTGCCCAACGCGGAACTGCATATCTACGGCGCCTATCCGCCCCCCAAAGCCACTGCCTTGCACAACGAGCGGGATGGTTTTCTGGTGAAAGGCTGGGCGGAGGATGCTTTCCACGTAGTGCGCAATGCCCGTATCAACCTGGCGCCATTGCGCTTTGGTGCGGGTATAAAGGGCAAACTGGCGGATGGTATGCTCTGTGGCACCCCATCGATCACTACGGGTATTGGTACGGAGAGTATGACTGCCGGGCTGCCCTGGGGCGGTGAAATCGCCAACGACCCAGAGCGGTTTGCCGAAGCTGCGGTAAGACTCTACCAAGATCAAAGCAGCTGGCTCAGCGCCCAACAAAACGGGCTTGCTATTGCCCGCCAGCTGTTTGACAAGCAGCGCCTGCATTCGGAGTTAACCGACATCCTTGAGCAGGCGATGACGGAGCGTGAACAGCGCCGCCAAGGCAATTTTATCGGCGCCATGCTGCGCCACCATCACCACCGCAGCACTCAGTTTATGGGGCAGTGGATTGAGGCCAAGAATCGGTTGGCGGAGCGGCAAAACCCTAACTAACAGGGCTATTGCAAGCAAATTCCCATCTACCTATACTGCGTCTATTGCCACGGTATCCAAGGCTAACTGAAAAGCTGCCACCCACACGTTTTTTCCAAGTGAAGCGAATGCTTCCACGTGTGGCTCTGGCACCTTCAATCAAGGATGATAAAGATGCGCTTCGCGGTTTTAATCGATGCGGGTTTTGCCAAAACCAAACTTGGCACCAGTGAAACGCCTGCAACAGCAAAAGACTTCACCGGTTTAGTAAAACAAATTTCTCAACACCCTTTCCTGTCTGATAAATACCTTTACCGGGTTTATTATTACGACGCCCCTCCCTACGCAAAATCACGCAATATGCCACTAAATGGCGGCAAATATTCGTTCGCAAAAGCACGTTTAACTATTCATAACCGTAAACTGCTGGCTGAACTTGCCAAAGAAGATTACTTTGCCTTGCGTATGGGCGAAGTGCGTTTTCGCGGCTGGGAGCTTAAGCGCAACATACTGCCAACCGATAGCTCTCGGTGCGAGATCACCTCTGAATATCTCAGGCCCTCCTTGCAACAAAAGGGCGTAGATATGCGCATTGGTCTTGATATTGCCTCTCTAAGTCTCAAGCAACAGGTGGATATAATTGTGTTGGTTACCGGCGACAGCGACTTCGTACCACCCATGAAATTTGCTCGAAAGGAAGGTCTGCAGTTGGCCTTGGTAACCTTTGACCACAGTGTACATACAGACCTTTTCGAGCACGCTGATTTGTTTCTGGATATCAAAGCAGCTGCTACGGATTGAACTACTCCCCAAGCCCGCCCGTATTCTCCCCACCAAACGCCGCCAGCAACCCATTAATCAACTCCGCCAGCTCCAGCGTCATAATGGAAAAGTCCACATCAAAGCGCTCGGTGGCATCGCTGGTGTACACCTCATCCGCCTTGTCCTGAATCATATCGCCGTAGCGAATGCGCTTGATTGTGAATTTGTCATCCACCAGGCAGGAAATGCCGCTTTTCGATACCAGCTCAATCTTGCTGACATACATCCCCGCCTGAATGTGATTGCGGATTTCGTCGGCGGTCAGCAGTTGGTTTTTACAACGGATCACCCCGCCCTCGTCGCTGGGGTCACGCAATTCGCATTCTGTGCCCAATTCAAAGCCTTCTGGAGCATTACCAGACAGCAGCCAGCTGGTCATCACCTGGGCCGGAGTATCCATGGTAGTCAACGGTATCACAGGCAATGAACCTACCGCCGCGCGTAGCCCCTCGCAAAATTCTTCACCACCCTTGGCCGAGGCGGAGTTCACCACCAGCATTTGTCGTTTGTTGTCCAGGTAACCATGCTGAATGCGCGAGCGTACAAACGCTCTTGGCAGCAAGGAGAAGATCATCTCATCCTTAATTTCCTGGCGCTCCTTACGGCCTACCTTGCGGCCCTGCTCGGCTTCGATATCGTCTACCTTCTCCTGCACCTGCTCGTTCACCACAGCGGCAGGCAGCACTTTGTCCTGGCGTTTGGCCGCCAGCATTTGAAAGCCGTTGCTGCTGTGCAGAAACAACCCATCCTGCCCATGCTTTTCATTGCCAGGTATGGGCCGTACCCAACCGGTGCGGCTAACATCCTGACTGCCGCAAGGAGTAAAAGCCTGCTCCGCCAGCTGGTCGTGCAGCGCGTTCTCGTCCATATCAAAGGGCTTGGTAAAACGGAAAACCTGAATATTTTTAAACCACATAGATCAAACAGCTCGATAGTCATTATTTTGAGGCGGCGCACTATAGCAAAAGTTGCTGTTTCTCTGGCCACAAAAAATTAACCGCTCTGCTAAAATGGCCACCCCGCTCACAGCCAGCACCTGCCATGCAACAAATCCAGTGGTACCCCGGCCATATGCACAAAGCCAGCAAAGAGATGAAAAAACTCTTGCCGGAGGTGGACCTTATTATCGAAGTGTTGGACGCGCGCATTCCGTTCAGCAGCGAAAACCCCATGATTCGCAGTATTCGCGGCGACAAGCCCTGCATCAAAGTGCTGAGCAAAAGCGACCTGGCAGACCCTGAACGCACCGCCCTGTGGCAGGCGTATCTGGAGCAAGAACAAGGGGTAAAAACTCTGGCGATTACCACTGACGATCCCAGCCGGGCCCTGCAGATCACTGACCTGTGCCGCAAGATGCTACCCCATAAAGACCAAGGGGCGAAAAGCATCAACGCCATGATTATGGGCATTCCCAATGTGGGCAAATCCACCCTGATCAACCTGTTGGCCGGGCGCACCATTGCCAAAACCGGCAACGAACCGGCGGTGACCAAAGGGCAGCAGCGCATTAACCTGCGTAACGGCATCGTATTGCACGATACACCGGGTGTGCTCTGGACCAATCTGGAAAACCGCAATACCGGCTACCGGCTGGCAGTAACCGGTGCCATCAAAGACACCGCCATCGACCACGACGATGTGGCCTTTTTTGCTGCCGACTTTTTGCTGGCCAACTACCCGGAACAAGTGGCAGAACGCTATGGCATTGCCCAGCTGCCCGATGAGCACAGTCCCTCTCCCGCTCTGGAGTTACTGGAACTTATCGGTGCCCGGCGCGGTTGTCTGGGCGGTGGTGGCCGGGTGGATTTGGACAAAGTATCAAAGATTCTTCTCACGGAATTGCGGGCCGGTACTGTTGGCCAGCTGACGTTGGAAACCCCACAAGAAATGGAAACAGAATTGGCGGAGCTAGACGTTATCCGTGCTAAAAAAGCCGCCAAAAAAGAAGCCCGTAAACAGCGGCGTAAAGGAAATCATTAATGAAG
Source organism: Porticoccus sp. W117 (assembly GCF_030341905.1). Taxonomy (GTDB): domain Bacteria; phylum Pseudomonadota; class Gammaproteobacteria; order Pseudomonadales; family Porticoccaceae; genus SCSIO-12696. The sequence goes on from NZ_JATAAF010000001.1 coordinate 172,180, forward strand.
TCTTTAACCATTGTTATCCTCACTGCGGCTTTTGTGGTGGGTGCTTTTTTTCTGTTTAAACCAGAGCCCTCTGGCAATGGCAACCAAATCACCCCGCCATGGGATATTGCGGTGCACGACGATGGCAGCAGTACTGTATTAGGTATTCAACTTGGCAAAACACAGTTCGTCGACGCTGCTCAATTATTGGGCTGGGATCGGGAAGTGGCGGTATTGATCGGCAACGACGATATCGCCAGCCTGGAAATGTACTACAGCCGTTTTCGCAGTGGCGCCTTTACCGGCAAGCTGGTAGTGGCCTCCGATGCCTCGCCACAAATTGCCGCACAACTTGCGGAGCAGTCTGCTGGCGGCGAATACCTGGGCACCGGCTCTCGCCGCTTTGATATCGAATTATCTCAAATAGACAGCCACCAGGAACTGGCGGTTAAAACCCTGAGTTTTATTCCCACCATCAACCTGGATGCGGATATTATTGAAGGCCGTTTCGGCAAAGCCACTGAAATTATAAAACTGGGTGACAGCCGACACTTCCTGTACCCGGAAAAAGGGCTGGATATTGCACTTAACCCCAACGGTAAAGAAACCCTGCAGTATATTGCCCCCAAACACTTTCATCTGTTGCGCCAGCCTCTTATACAGCAACAGTTGCAGCAGCGCAGTCTTGAGCAACAAAACAGTCTTGAGCAAAAAGAGAGCACCGAGCAAACCCAATGAGCGACCTAAATAGCAGCGACATACTTGGCAAAACCAATCAGCTTCGAGTGGTAAAACAACTGGATTTTGGACTGTATCTGGATGGTGGCGAGCTGGGTGAGATTCTACTTCCAAATAAGTTCATACCGGAAAATTGCAAACCCGGCGACCTCGTTAAAGTGTTTGTGTACCTGGACAGCGACGACCAGCCCATCGCTACCACCCAGCGCCCGCGGATTCAAGTGGGCCGCTGCGCCCATTTAAAGTGTGTGGAAGTGAATAAAATTGGCGCCTTTATGGACTGGGGGTTAGCCAAAGACTTGCTGGTGCCCTTTGGCGAACAGAGCAAGCCTATGCGCGAAGGCTACAGCTACACCGTGTTTGCCTATATCGACAACGCCAGTCAACGCATTGCTGGAAGCACTAAACTCAACCGTTTTTTGCCAGAAACCGCAGATGGCAACTTCAGCCCCGGACTGCCGGTAAAACTGTTGATCAGCGGCCGCACCGACATGGGCTACAAAGCCGTCATTGACGGCACTCACTTGGGACTATTGCACAAAAGCGAAGCCCTGCAAGGCATACAGATCGGCAAAAAAATCGATGGTTTTATCAAAGACATTCGTGACGATGGCCGCATTAACCTGTGCCTGCAAAAACACAACAAAGCGTCACGAGATCAACTGCAGCAACAAATTCTGGATTACCTGGAATCTCAGGATGGAGTCTCTTACCTTACAGATAAAAGCCTGCCAGAAGCGATCTATGCGCAGTTTAAGGTGAGTAAGGGGAGTTATAAAAAAGCACTTGGTGGTCTCTACAAACAAAAACTGATCCGCATCGAGACGGATCAGATTTCGTTAAACAAATACTAAACCTGGACTTTTTATCAAAAGTATTTACCGAGAAAGCTGATATGTAACCTGATAGTTACTTTCAAACTCGACTGCCTGACCATCAACCATCATCGGCTTGAACTTCAACTTTTTCACAACCTGCAATGCAGATTCATTAAAGACTGTTGTTGGCTTTTTATCAGAATCCACTGCCTCAATTATCCATGGATCTTTAACTACCCCCTTTTCCGAAACAGTAAAACCAAGAACCACATGCCCTTGCAAGCCGGTTTTCAAAGCCTCTAGCGGATACCTTGGAGCTACCCTTTTTTCAGGAATGGCGCCATTATTAACAACTTTACTGGGGCCTTTCTCCGCATGACTAATACCGAAACTTCCAAAAACAAGTATCAATGCCATACTGGTCACACATGCTTTCCATATAGGTTTACTGTCATAAAATCGGACTTTTTCAATTCGCTCTTTTAACATTTTTTTATCTCCATAGTTCACTCCTAGAATATTTGATTGCTGAGCATCAGCTTTCGTCAGCAGCAACGCCTTACCATAGGCTATTCTCACCTCCTCACTTTCATCCGCTAAAACCAATTCATCGCAGGATAACTCCTGATCCTTTCTGAACCTGAAAAAACCCACCCACGCAATCGGGTTAAACCAAAAAACAGACAGTATGAATAGAGCCAACAAGTTCCAAAACGAGTCCTTCCTCTCTAAATGGCAAAGCTCATGATTCAAGATCAACGATCTTTGCAGCTCGGTATATTGCTGGCAAAAATTTACTGGCAATACGACTTTAGGAAATAGAACACCTATAGCCATAGGTGATGATGCATGGCTATTTTCAAAAACCCTGTAGCCCCCAACATTGCCATACTGACGTGCATCAACATTAACTACTCCTTTCTTTATTTTCCGCATATAGAAGCAATGATTTATCAAAAAATAACTCACCACCAACATAAACCCAGCAAGCCAAGCCAGTGGCAACCATCCAATTTTTTCAGACTGCTCACTGGTTTCTTTTACCAGAACTGACAAACCTTCAACGGAACCTAATGGAGATATTTCTACTATATTGGACTGTGGAAGCAGGGAAACCAGAAGAATTGCAGGAACTATCAACCATAGTATGTATATTCCTCTGTAACCTAGAAAAAAAGATATCTTTTTGTGAAACAAGAGAATGCTACCTATACATAGTAGTACAGGAAGTGTTTGGCTTACCACCCAATCAACCATCGCTATTCTCCCATTGCTGGATCAGCTGTTTTAGTTCCTCTAAATCCTCTTTTGACAGACCTTCAGACTGAGAAAAACCGCTAACAAAAGGAGCCAGGCGGCCAGAAAAAAGTTTATTAATAAAATTCTTGCTGGCTTTTTGCCTATATTCAGATTTTTCTAAAAGTGGAAAGTAAAGGTAACGGCGACCATCTTTGTGAAAATTCACCACCTGCTTCTTAACCAGGCGACTCAATAGAGTTTTCACTGTCTTCTCATGCCATGTTTTTGTTTTGGAAAGACAATCAACAACTTCGTTAGCACTGAGAGGCGATTGACTCCAAAGCACTTTCATAACTTCAAGTTCGGCATCAGATATTTCATTCATTGTTCACTCTCTCGGTATTACAAAAAAGGACACCCAAGCAATAGATTACACATGTAGTCAAGACCGATACTACAGATGTAATCGAAAATCTTCAACAGAAATTTGATAAAAAGATGATCTATATAGCGTGGATCAGCTTAAATAACATAAAACCTCATGCCGTCGTTGCAACGGCACAAGAAATCTCATGATCCAGGAATACTTGGCTTAAAATCGCCACGATTGCTCCCCTTTAGCCACGAAAATATGGCGAGCTACTCTGTATGTACCCGTAATTCACCACTATCCGAAAATGCTACCTCCCGCACTTCCACCCTGCCCGCTTTGATATGTGGTATCTGTCGAGCGTAGTTTTCCGCCTCTTCCAAAGAACCACAGTCAAACACATAAAAGCCCGCCAGTACCTCTTTTGTTTCCGCATAGGGGCCATCGGTAACGGTGACATTTTCGCCATCTTTATTTACCGTTCTCGCCGTATTGGCCGGTGCCAACTTGGTGGCAGCGGCAAACTGGCCGTTAGCTTTGCCTTGCTGTTGTAACTGGTGGTGGCGCTGCAAAATGTCGTTGCGCTCTATTTCTGAGAGAGACTCGAATAGCCCTTCTTCCTGATAAATCAATAACGCGTAATACATGACTCAATTCCACTTTAGTCTGTTTTCAAGGATGCCTGGCGGGACTCAAGAAACTGGCGCTCTGCTGCATTGGTGGAGAACTTAATAGCGTGATTGTAGGCCTGATGTGCTTCATTCACTTGACCAGCGCGCCTTAGTATATCCGCATGAGCAGCGTGTAACGGTTGGTAGCTGGCCAACTCCTGGCATTCCAGTAAAGGCTGCAATTGATCCAGTGCCGACGCCGGGCTAACACTGAAACTGTGGGCAACAACCCGATTAAGCTCCACCACGGGAGATGGCTGCAACTGCTGCAAGCGCCAATAAAGCAATTCAATTTGTTGCCAGTCGGTGTTGGCAAAATTCGCGGCCTGATTGTGCAGCGCGCTGATGGCGGCCTGTATTTGATAAGGGCCGGGAGTTTTACGTGCCAACGCTTGATCAAGCTGTTGCACACCGTGGGCAATCAATTCCCGATTCCATAAAGCTCGATCTTGCTGCTCAAGAGTTTGAATGTTTCCCTGGTTATCCAGGCGTGCGGGGCTGCGAGCGTGGTGCAACAGAATCAGCGCAAGCAAGCCTTCTATTTCGGCCTCTTCTGGCGCCAGCTGCATCAGTGTATGGCAGAGTTGAACCGCTTCATTCACCAATTCGGTGCGCACCAATGATTCATCGCTGGTAGCACTGTAACCCTCATTAAATATCAGATAGATCACCCCCAGAACAGCATTGAGGCGCGCAGGCCACTGCTCTTTATCCGGCACCCGATAGGGAATATTGGCGGCTTTGATCTTGCGTTTGGCACGTACCAAACGCTGGGCCAGGGTGGTTTCCGGCAACAGGAAAGCACGGGCAATTTCACTGGTGGTTAAACCGCACACCGTGCGCAAGGTCAGAGCCACCTGCACCGGCTCTGCCAATGCCGGGTGGCAACAGGTAAAAATCAATCGCAAGCGATCATCAGCAATAGCTTCATCGTTGATCACTGCTTCGCCTTGCTCCAATTGTTGCAGCTGCTCAAGCTCCTGTTTCAACTCTGGCTGTTTGCTGTTGTGCAGCGCGTTGCGACGCAGCCGGTCAATGGCTTTGCGTTTTGCCACCTGCAACAGCCAGGCCGCCGGAGCATCGGGCACACCGTCCGCAGGCCATTTTTTCATGGCGGACAACAATGCCTCCTGCAATGCGTCTTCAGCAAGATCAAAATCGCGAAACTGTTTTACCAGGCTGGCGTACAGACGGCCCCAGTGCTGCCTGACCGTCTGCTCAATAACCAGCTGGTGATTAAGTGGCTTAATCAAACAACATTACCGGGCGTATTTCGATGGAGCCGTGTTTGGCGGAGGGGATTTGCGACGCGTACTGGATCGCTTCGTCCAAGTCCTTGCAATCCAGCAGGTAGTAACCACCCAATACCTCGCGAGTTTCCGCAAAAGGGCCGTCGGTGGTTTCGGTGTTGTCGTTGCGAACCCGAACTGTAGTAGCGGTAGAAACTTTTTCCAAAGCATCTCCAGCCACCATCACCCCATCGCTTTTTACTTTCTCGGTAAAAGCGTAATAGCCACCCATCATGGCCTCGAATTCAGGGGTGCCAGGAGCCGGCTCAGCGGATTCGGCGCTGTAGATCAAAAGCATGTATTGCATGGTGTATTCCTCATCTGTTGCAGCCATCCCGTGTGACTGTAGCAGTATGACGAATAAGGCGGGGAGATTTCGACAGGCTTTTTATTCGGAGTTACGGATTGGGCAATCTGGCCTCAGATGCACCTATACCCTGACATTCTGGCAAACCCTTCAGTAAAGCCGCCTGAATATGCTCTTTTTGCGCCGGATAACTGAATATTTTTGTCGCGACCTGGCCGGAGCAATTGGCTTCCAGCAAATATAGTCGGTCATATTCTTTGGAGTCTATTGAACCTCCCGGTGTGCCACCCAGGTTTTGAACAATCTCATTGACTGTATTTGAGTGGCCAATTACCAGATGTTTGCCGCCTGACAACTGTACTTGTTCTGCCAGTTGGCTGAGGCTCTGGTAAATCATTATTTCTTTACTGGCAGATTCCGCGGCGGGGTAAGCCGTATGATAGGTTCTTCGCCATTTGGTGGAGTGGATGTATTGTACATTCCATTTTTCAAGAATTTCGCCCAAAGCATTAGCACGATTTTTCCCCGCTACAGACAGGGCAGAATCTTTGCTTTTGTCTTTTTTGTCCGCATGCCTGACGATCACTACCTGATAAGGTTTGGTGCGATTTTCCGCTAAGTGTTCTGCTGCGACAGTGCCACCGAAAAAGACAGTGACCAATACTGCCAACAGTACTGATATAAAAAAATGTGCTTTCACATTCGCCTGAATATTATTAACCCGGAACCCGTACATAGCCTTCCATCAAAACCCGTGCACTACGGCTCATTATGGCTTTGGTCACACTCCACTGGCCAGCTTTCTCTACTGCCTCGGCCCCCACTGTCAAAGTACCGGATGGATGCCCAAAAGTAACTGCATTGCGCTCGCCACCACCCGCAGCCAGATTAACCAAGGTGCCGGGAATAGCCGCTGCTGTGCCAATAGCCACGGCAGCAGTACCCATCATGGCGTGATGGAGTTTACCCATCGAGAGTGCGCGCACATTCAGGTCGATGTCACTCGATTCGATGTTTTTACCGCTGCAAGCCGTGTAGCTTTTTGGCGGAGCGACAAAGGCGATTTTTGGGGTGTGTTGGCGTTGGGCGGCTTCTTCCAGCGAATGGATCAACCCCATTTTTAATGCGCCATAGGCGCGCAGGGTTTCCAGCTGTGCCAGCGCTTTTTCATCACTATTGATACCCTCCTGTAGTTCGGTGCCGTTGTAGCCCAGGTCTGCAGCATTGACAAAGATGGTGGGAATACCGGCATTGATTAATGTAGCTTCCAATTCGCCACTGGCCACAATCTCTGTTGGCAATTCCAGTTTATCTACCAAGTTGCCGGTGGGAAACAGTGCGCCCTCGCCGTCTGCCGGTTCCATAAATTCCAATTTAATCTCTGCTGCCGGAAAGGTGACGCCATCCAATTCAAAGTCACCGGTTTCCTGCACCTGACCGTTGGTAATAGGCACATGGGCAATAATGGTTTTGCCAATATTGGCCTGCCAGATACGCACAACTGCCACGCCATTTTCAGGAATATGATCCGGGTTCAGCAAACCACTGTGAATAGCAAACGGCCCCACCGCCGACGATAAATTGCCACAGTTGCCGCTCCAGTCGACAAAGGGTTTATCGATAGACACCTGGCCGAACAGGTAGTCCACATCGTGACCCGGCTGGCTGCTTTTAGAGACAATAACGGTTTTGCTGGTGCTGGACGTGGCGCCACCCATGCCGTCGGTTTGTTTGCCGTAGGGGTCGGGGCTGCCGATTATCCGTTGCAGTAATTGGTCGCGGGCTTCGCCGGGCGCCTGTGCGGAATCGGGTAAATCCTGAAGGCGAAAAAAAACGCCTTTGCTGGTGCCGCCGCGCATATAGGTGGCGGGGATTTTTAGTTGGGGTTTGTGGGGCATGATTAAGCCTTTGGGTTCTATCCTGTAGGGCGGATTAGCGTTAGCGTAATCCGCCGTGTATTTGCGAGCGGCTCATGGTGGATTACGCCGCTTTGCGGCTAATCCCCCCTACTTCACTACATCAAGATGCTTCTAAAAAATCCTGGGCAAAACGTTGCAGCACACCACCGGCTTCGTAAATGGACACTTCTTCTGCGGTATCCAAACGGCACGTAACCGGCACTTCCTTCTTGTCACCGTTACTGCGGGTAATAATCAGCGTCAATGTGGCTCCGGGGATACGTTGGCCCACCACATCGTAGGTTTCAGTACCATCGATCTTCAGGGTATGGCGAGTCACGCCAGGCTGAAACTCCAGAGGCAACACACCCATGCCGATCAGGTTGGTGCGGTGTATGCGTTCAAAACCCTCCGCCACAATCACTTCCACCCCAGCCAGGCGAACGCCTTTGGCCGCCCAGTCTCTGGATGAGCCCTGCCCATAATCCGCACCGGCAATAATAATTAGCGGTTGCTTGCGATCCATATAGGTTTCGATGGCTTCCCACATGCGGGTGACTTTGCCTTCCGGTTCAATGCGAGCCAGTGAGCCTTGCACGACCTCGCCATCTTTTTGGGCGCCCCCCTCTTTCACCATTTCATTGAACAGTTTCGGGTTGGCAAAGGTGGCTCGCTGGGCGGTGAGGTGGTCGCCCCGGTGGGTGGCGTAGGAATTAAAATCTTCTTCCGGCAGGCCCATTTTCGCCAGGTACTCACCAGCGGCACTGCTGGCAAGAATGGCGTTGGAGGGTGACAGGTGATCCGTAGTGATATTGTCGCCCAGCACCGCCAATGGCCTTAACCCGCTAAGGCTGCGCTCACCAGCCAGAGCCCCTTCCCAGTACGGGGGGCGGCGAATATAGGTGCTTTGCGGGCGCCAGTTGTACAGCGGCGTGCTTCGCTCTGATTCGCCTTTTTCCAGATCAAACATTGGTATGTAGACGTCGCGAAATTGTTGCGGTTTAACACTTTGTTTAACAATAGCGTCGATCTCTGCGTCGCTGGGCCAAACATCTTTCAAAGTAATGGGATTGCCGTTTTGGTCATGACCGAGCACATCTTTTTCAATATCAAAGCGAATAGAACCGGCAAGAGCGTAGGCTACCACCAGCGGCGGCGACGCCAGAAACGCCTGTTTGGCATAGGGGTGAATACGACCATCGAAGTTACGGTTACCGGAGAGCACAGCCGTGGTGTACAAATCGCGATCTGTAATTTCTTGCTGAATAGTTGGATCAAGAGCGCCGCTCATACCGTTGCAGGTGGTGCAGGCAAAAGCCACCACACCAAAGCCCAGCTGTTCCAGCTCCGGCAACAATTGCGCTTCTTCCAAATACATTTTTACGGTTTTGGAGCCGGGGGCCAGGGAGCTTTTTACCCAGGGTTTGCGGGTTAAGCCCAGGCGGTTGGCGTTTCGCGCCAGCAGGCCGGCGGCAATAATATTGCGCGGGTTGCTGGTGTTCGTGCAGCTGGTGATGGCGGCGATAATCACCGCGCCGTCGGGCATTTCACCTTCGGTTTCGGTGTAGTTTGCTGCCACGCCGCGCTCCGCCAATTGTGCCGCTGGTAGCAGGGCGTGAGGATTGGATGGCCCGGCCAGGTTGCGCCCTACAGACGACAGATCGAACGTCAAAACTCTTTCGTATTCGGCGTTTTTTAAACTTTCCGCCCATAGGCCGGTGTGTTTGGCGTACTGTTCCACCAACTGCACTTGTTCGTCGTCACGGCCGGTGAGTTTTAAATAATCGATAGTCTGCTCATCGATAAAAAACATCCCCGCGGTGGCGCCGAATTCCGGTGTCATATTGGCGATAGTGGCGCGATCACCCAAGCTGAGTTTGGATGCACCTTCGCCATAAAATTCCAGGTAGGCGCCCACCACTCGCTCGCGGCGCAAGAATTCGGTGAGCGCCAGCACCAGATCGGTACCGAGAATGCCCGGTTGCAGTTCGCCGGTGAGTTCAACGCCGACAATATCCGGCAAGCGCATCCAAGAGGCGCGACCCAGCATCACGCTTTCCGCTTCCAGCCCACCAACGCCCACAGAGATAACACCCAGAGCATCCACCATGGGCGTGTGACTGTCGGTGCCCACGCAGGTATCCGGGAAGGCCACGCCATCGCGCACCTGCACCACCGGAGACATTTTTTCCAGATTAATCTGGTGCATGATGCCATTGCCGGGGGGAATCACATCGACATTTTCAAAGGCGGTTTTTGTCCAGTTAATAAAGTGGAAGCGGTCGTCGTTGCGGCGGTCTTCAATGGCGCGGTTTTTTTCAAAGGCATCCTGCTCAAAACCTGCGTGCTCTACAGCCAGGGAGTGATCCACAATTAACTGGGTGGGCACTACCGGATTAATTTGCGATGGGTCGCCGCCTTTATCGGCAATAGCATCCCGCAGGCCCGCCAAATCCACCAGCGCGGTTTGGCCAAGGATATCGTGACACACCACACGTGCCGGAAACCAGGGAAAGTCCAGTTCACGTTTGCGTTCAATGATTTGTTTCAGGGATTCGGTCAGGGTTTGAGGATCGCAGCGACGCACCAGATTTTCTGCCAATACGCGGGAAGTGTAAGGCAGTTTTTCGTAGGAACCAGGCTCGATAGCTTCTACTGCTTCGCGGGTGTCGAAGTAGTCGAGAGATGTGTTGGGGAGGTTTTTGCGGTATTGGGAGTTCATAATAATTCCGTGAGATGGGAGACGAAAGACGAGAGATGTTGTGCGGAGTTTACGTCTCCCATCTCCCGTCTTACATCTCTCGTTTTATCGATCAGCGATCGGTAAAACAGTACGTGACTCTGGCCCGGTGTATTCCGCCGAAGGGCGAATAATTCGGTTGTCGGCACGCTGTTCAAACACGTGTGCAGCCCAGCCGGTGACACGGCTCATCACAAAAATTGGTGTAAACAGTTTTGTGGGAATGCCCATAAAGTGATAGGAGGAAGCGTGGAAAAAGTCGGCGTTGCAAAACAGGTTTTTCTCCCGTTTCATTACTGCTTCCACACGTGCAGACACTTCGTACAACGACTCATCGCCTACATCCTCAGACAGCAGTTTTGACCAGCCTTTAATAATGGCATTGCGAGGGTCGGATTCGCGGTACACCGCATGACCAAAGCCCATGATTTTTTCTTTGCGTTCCAGCATGCCCATGATCGCTGCTTCCGCTTCGTCAGGGCTTTTCCAGTTTTCAATCATCGCCATGGCGGCTTCGTTGGCACCGCCGTGCAGAGGGCCACGCAGTGTGCCGATAGCACCAGTGATGCAAGAATGCAGATCAGACAGCGTCGATGCAGTTACCCTGGCATTAAAAGTGGAAGCGTTAAATTCGTGCTCGGCGTACAGGATTAGCGAGGCATGCATCACTTTTACATGCAGGTCACGAGGGGCTTTGCCATGCAGCATATTAAGGAAATGACCACCGATTGAGTCATCATCGGTTTCGGTTTCTATACGCACGCCGTCGTGGCTGTAACGGTACCAGTAGCAAATAATGCTGGGGAAAGCCGCCAACAGGCGATCGGTTTTTTCCTGCTGTTCAGAGAAGTCGTTTTCTGTTTCCAGATTACCCAGCATGGAACAGCCGGTGCGCATTACGTCCATGGGATGGGCATCGGCGGGAATGCGTTCCAGCACATCTTTTAAAGGCTGGGGCAAACCGCGCAGGGTTTTCAGTTTGGCTTTGTAATCGGCCAACTGTTGGCTGTTGGGCAATTCGCCTTTAAGAATCAAATAGGCCACTTCTTCAAATTCGCAATTGGCCGCCAGATCTTCAATTTCATAGCCACGGTAGGTCAGACCAGAGCCTTCCACGCCACAAGTACACAATGCGGTTTTGCCCGCCACCTGGCCTCGCAGGCCAGCGCCGCCGAGTTCTTTTGTCATTACAAAAACCTCTTGATTAAAATATTCGTCATTCCCGCGAAGGCGGGAATCCACCATTTGAGTATTTGTACAAATGGATCCCCGCCTTCGCGGGGATGACAACCAGCGGTTGTCACTTGTTTTTCCCTTCCGCAAACAAACTATCCAGCTTCTGTTCGTAGTCGTGGTAGTTCAAAAAGTCGTATAACTCCATGCGGGTTTGCATGCTGTCGACAACTGCCTTCTGATCCCCGTCGTCCAGCAAGTGCTGATACACATTCAGCGCCGCCTTATTCATGGCGCGGAAGGCACTGAGTGGATACAGCACAATATCTGCGCCATTGGCGGCTAGCTCATCTTTGTTATACAGCGGGGTCTGGCCGAATTCGGTAATGTTGGCGAGGATGGGCACATCCAGTGCATCGCGGAAGGCGCGGTAATGCTCCAGCTCAGTAATGGCTTCGGCAAAGATGCCGTCTGCACCCGCCTCCACAAACGCCTGCGCCCGTTCGATGGCTTCCTGCAAACCACACTGGGCGAAGGAGTCGGTACGCGCCATGACAAAAAAGCTGTGGTCCGTGCGGGCATCCACGGCCGCTTTCACCCGATCCACCATTTCCTGTTTGGAAACAATTTCTTTATTGGGGCGGTGACCACAGCGTTTCTGCGCCACCTGGTCTTCAATATGCACTGCTGCGGCACCGGCTTTTTCCATGTCGCTGATGGTTTTGGCGATATTAAAGGCGCCCCCCCAACCGGTGTCGATGTCCACCAATAAGGGGAGTTCAGTCGCCGAGGTAATACGGCGCACATCTTCCAGCACATCATTAAGGCTGGTCATACCCAAGTCCGGCAAACCGTAGGAAGCGTTGGCAACACCACCACCGGAAAGATAGATGGCGCGATGCCCTACTCGCTCCGCCATCATCGCGCAATAAGCGTTGATGGCGCCCACTACCTGCAGGGGTTTGTTATCGGCAATTGCCTGACGAAAACGGGCGCCAGGGGTGGCTGTGTTGGTCATAATTTGGTCTCTGGTTGGTTTTGTCATCCTGAGGAGCGAAGCGACGTGAGGGTCTCACGACCTTTTAATATTGAGATCCTCACGTCGCCCCCTTCTTATAAAGGATGGGGCTACTCAGGATGACAGCTGTTTAAGTTGCATCTCCACATGACGTCGCGATGTGCGAATATGGCGGCGCATCAACATTTCTGCCATTTCGCCATCACCATCGGCAATGGCATCGGCGATAAAACGGTGTTCGTTGAAGCCCGCTTTGACCCGCGGGGTGCCCATGGAAAACTGGTAGCGGTACATGCTCACCTTGGGGTAAAGCTCATCGCACAGCAATTTGATCAGGTTGCTGTTTTTGCTGCCGTGTATCACCTGGTAGTGAAAATCCAGGTCGCCGCTGCGGTAGTGCTCCTGATTGCTGTTATCCGCCTGCTGACAACTGGTTTCTACCAGCTGTTGCAGTGCCATTACTTCTGTTTCATCCATATTGCGTGCTGCCAAACGGCAGGCTAATCCTTCCAGGGATTCACGAATTTCGTACAACTCCCAGAGCTCATCCACACTCAACGTGGCCACCCGTGCACCCACGTTGATACGGCGGGTTACCAAGCGCGATGCTTCCAGGCGACTGATGGCTTCGCGCACCGTGGAGCGACTTACCTGATGGCTACGAGACAATTCCGGTTCGCTGATTTTGGAGCCACTGGCAATTTCGCCAGTAATTATCTGGGCCATCAGTGCCGCGTAGACCTGATCCACTGCGGACTGAGGAGAGTCTGACCAATTGGCTAAAGACATAACATTCAAGATTGTCTGACAATTTGAGCGGATATTACGCCTCAAAATGAAATTAAGCAATTTAAAAGCACTTATTGTCGACATATGTCTAACAACACATTGAAAGCCCGGCAATCTGACCAGGTAGTTTCATTGCCTCCACATTGGCGTCATAATGGTTGCGGGATCGACTGGAACTCAGATAACAACAACCCTGTCTTACCGACCATATGCCAAGAAAACTGATACGCCGCTGGATGCCCGATCCCGAAAAAGTCACCCGTCAACGGGGGCTGCGCTGGCTCGGCCCCCTGCTGGAAGACCCCAACCTGTTTCACCTCACCCGCCACTCCGTATCGCTGGCCTTTCTGGTGGGGATTTTTATGGCGTTTATGCCCATCCCGGGGCAAATGGTGGTCGCGGCCTTGCTGGCCCTGTGGTGGCGCTGCAACCTGCCCATCTCCGTGGGTCTGGTATGGATTACCAACCCCCTCACCATCCCGCCGATGTTTTACGGCACCTATCTGGTAGGCACTTTATTGATGGGCATTGAGCCCATAGAGCTGACCATTGAAATGGATTGGGAGTGGTTAAAAACCGAAGGGGCAAAAATCTGGAAGCCGCTGCTGATTGGCAGTTTGAGCTGTGGGGTGTTTTTCAGTGTACTGAGCTACTGGGCGATACGCCTGCTGTGGCGCTGGCATGTGGTGTATAACTGGGAGAAAAGGAAAAGAAAGGTGACAGGTGACAGGTGACAGGTGACAGGAACGCCAGACTTTCCTGTAGCCTGTAAGCGCAAAGCGCGCCCTGTAACCTGTTTACTCGTATCTCAACTCATCCGCCGGCCTAACCTTGCCCGCCCGCCAGGCCGGATGCAAAGTAGCCAACATATTCAGGGTAAAAGCCACCGCTACCACCACGCCCACATCGCTCCACATCAGGTGCGATGGCAACACATCTACCGGGTAAACCTCTGTGTTGAGCAATGTCACACCCAATTTGTTTTCCAACCATTTGGCCCACTGGCCCACATAGCTGGCAATCAAAACTCCAAGGCCAGCACCAATGGTGCAGCCCATCAGGCCAATCAAGGTACCTTTAACAAAGAAAATACCCAGTATGTCGCGGGTGCTGCACCCAAGAGTTTTGAGGATGGCGATGGCTGGGCGTTTGTCCGACACCGCCATCACCAGCATGGAAACCACATTAAAAGCAGCGATAGCGACGATCAGGAAAATCAGAATCAATACCAAATTGCGCGAGCCTTGAATGGCCTGGTAGAGATTGCCGTAGCGGCTGCTCCAGTTGCGCACAAAGGTGCCGGGAATATCTCGTTGCAGCAGATAGCCCTGCTGGCTGGCGGTAAAAATATCTTCCACTTGCACCTGCAACGCCTGCGGTCTGCCCCCCTGCCCCGCTAACTCACTGGCCAGTTGCAAGTGGGTAAAGGCCAGTTGTTGATCCAGTTCGGTACCGGTATTGAACAACCCCACCAGAGTAAACGCCACAATACGGGAGGCACGGCCACCACCGCTGTAATCGGTAGCCGCAGGTACCACCATACGCAATCGCTCGCCAACGGCAACACGTAACTCGGCAGCCATCTTCTCGCTGATATAAAGGGGCTTATCAATGCCTTCAGCAGCGGTTAAGTCCAGTTGGTTTTGCAGGGCTGGGTTACCGGCGCCAAATTGCTCTCCATGCAGCACCACAGGCTGAACCTGGCCGCGATGACTGAGCATACCGGTGACATCGGTAAACGGTGTTACCGAGAGAATCCCCGGTCGTTCACGAACTTTGCCCGCCAGCAATTGCCAGTCATCAATGCCACCGTGCTCGTATACCTGAATATGCGTCACCAGATCGAGAATGCGGGTACGCAGTTCCCGATCAAAACCGTTCATTACCGCCAACACCACAATCAACAGCGCCACACCGCACACCAGGCCTGTCACTGCCAGGCCGGAGATAAACGACACCAGTTTGTTGCCAGAGCTGGCAAAGAAATAGCGCAGGCCAATAAACAGCGGGATTGATTTAAACACCACTGACTTCCAGCAGTTGCCCGTGGTCCAGCTTCAAGGTACGAGACATTTGCGCCGCCACATGGCGATCGTGGGTGACAATCACAAAGCTGGTTTCCCGCTCCCGGTTAAGGCGCAGCAGTAGCTCCAATATGGATTCTGCGGTATCGGAATCCAGATTGCCGGTAGGCTCATCCATCAGCACACAGCTCGGCCCGGTTACCAATGCGCGCGCAATGGCCACTCGCTGGCGCTCACCGCCAGACAATTCCGACGGTTTGTGCTTCAGCCTCTCTGCCAGGCCAACCTGGGAAAGTATTTCAGTCGCTTTGGCACGGGCTTCAACCACAGGGGTTTTGCCAATCAGCAACGGCATAAACACATTTTCCAGGGCAGTAAATTCCGGCAATAAATGATGGAACTGATAGACAAAACCCAAGTGGCGATTGCGCCAACTGGCACGCTCATTTTCCGAACAGGGGCCAATATCTTTACCGGCAATGCTTACCGTACCCTCAGTAGGATCATCAAGCCCACCCAACAAGTTCAGCAATGTGGTTTTACCAGAACCGGAAGCACCAATAATGGCAATGGACTCACCACGCGCCACGTCCAAATTCAAGCCACTGAGCACATCGATGGTCTCCGGCCCCTGGCGGTAGGTTTTGGTGAGGTCGGCACATTGCAGTACGGCGCTTTTATTCATTATCTCTTCCAGAAAAGGGCAAGCTAAATGCTGGGTTAAGTGTTTGTGACCGTTGCCAGCAGGGATGCTGGCAACGAGCCCGCATGGACGGGTTTACGGCGTGTCGCAAATACTTAACCCTGCATTTAGCGTATTGCCAACTAATGGTCATATCGCAACGCCTCCGCCGGCTGCACTCGCGACGCCTGCCAGGCGGGATACACCGTCGCCAGCAAGCTCATCAACACCGCGCCACCACAGACTGCCAGCACGTCCTGGGACAGCAATATGGAAGGCAACGTGGTGGTGTAATACACATCCGGGTCAAATACCGTAGCCCCCAACAACTGCTCGAACCAGGCCACCACATCCCCCACCGTTGCCCCCAGCAGGCAACCAACCAACGCCCCCACGGCAATACCAAACAAACCGGTCATGGTGCCCTGCACCATAAAGATACCTACCACCTGCCCGGCAGAGGTACCCATGGAACGCAATACAGCAATATCCTTGCGTTTTTCCGACACCATCATCACCAGATTGGCAACGATGTTAAACGCCGCTACCGCAATCA
The DNA here is from genome assembly GCF_030341905.1 of Porticoccus sp. W117. Classification (GTDB taxonomy): domain Bacteria; phylum Pseudomonadota; class Gammaproteobacteria; order Pseudomonadales; family Porticoccaceae; genus SCSIO-12696. The sequence goes on from NZ_JATAAF010000001.1 coordinate 188,471, forward strand.
CAATGGCCAGTAACAACCCCACCACCACCTTTTCCATACGAATGGCGGCGGACAAACTGCCCAACTGCTCCTGCCAGTCCACCAGCCGATATTCCTGAGGCAAGTTGGTACGCAGACCTTGAGCGATATCCACTGCCGCCATAGGCTCTGCCAAACGCATCCGCAAACCATCGACATTATCGCCACGGCGATAAAGCCGCTGGGCATCCGTCAGGTGCAGAAACAGCAAGCCACTGTCCACTTGAGCGCCCACTTCAAATACGCCGATCACGGTAATATTTTTTTCGCGAGCAAACACGCCCATGGGTGTGGCAGACACAATCGGCAGCGTCATGCGTATACGATCCCCTACCACAGCGCCCAGTGTGCGGGCAGTCTGGGCGCCGATAATGGCACCGAACTCGCCGGGAGCCAGCAGGGAAAAATCCCCCAGCAACATCTGATTGTCGATCTCGCTGACCGCTTGCTCACGAGCGGGATCGATGCCCTGCACCTGCACCCCTTCGCTGCGGTTTTGCAGGCGCAGCATGGCGTAGCCTTGCACAAAGGGCGCCACAGCCTGCACCGAGTCATCTGCCAGCAATTGCTCACCCTGACGCTGTATATCCGCCAGTGGTGCACTGGTGCCGTCGGCGCTTTGCAACACCATATGAGGCACCACGTTGAGCACACGGCTGTAAATCTGCCCCGCCAGACCGTTCATTACCGAGAGCACAATAATCAACGCCATCACCCCAAGCGCCATGGCACCAAAGGAAAAGCCGGAAACAAAAGACACAAAGCCGGTGCGACGTTTGCTGCGGATATAGCGCAAGCCGATAAACAGGGGCAGATTTTGCATCATGTGGGCGCTATAGTTTTTGAGGAAAGTGCCGGGATTAAAGCGAATTAACGGTGCCAGTACAACTGTGATGTGGCGCAACTTATATCAGTCTTTACTTGCACTTTAACGCCGAACACCTACTATAAGGGTTGAGTGGATGAACCGATGGTGGACAAGCTTATGAAAATAACAATAACGACTCTCTCCCTGATCGCAGGCACTGCTTTATTTTGCAGCACCGCCAGCGCCGATGAAGTTCGCATTCCCGTAGGTCAACAAGGGGCCGAAAAGCAGAACATTGAAAAACCCCGCAACGGCCAGACCAAGCAGCAAGTTCAGGACAAATTTGGCGAGCCTCAAAAACAAAATGGCCCGGTGGGCGACCCACCGATCTCCTCTTGGGAATACAGCGACTACGTGGTGTACTTTGAGCACGACCGGGTATTGCACGCGGTGTTGAAAGGTTCTGCCAAGGCCGTCAATTAAGCATTATGGAACGAACATAAAAAAACGGGCACTCAATGGAGTGCCCGTTTTTCGTTATCCAGCAGGTAAACCTTATTCAGGATTTACGTTCTCTGCTTGTGGGCCTTTTTGGCCTTGAACAACGTTGAAGCTAACCGCTTGGCCTTCGGCCAGGGTTTTAAAGCCGTCGCCCTGAATCGCACTGAAGTGTACGAATACATCGGGGCCAGATTCTTGCTCAATAAAACCAAAACCTTTGGATTCATTGAACCACTTTACTTTACCAGTAGTTTGAGACATGGATCTTTCCTTCAAAATTACACATTACTGCCTTCCGGCGTGGAATGGAAAACAGGTGTTGCCTATGGAGCTTAACGAATGTGTATCTGTGGAAAGAGTACACGACCTTTAACGTACCAAGGTAAAAACTGAATCCCAGCCGGGATTATAGCTATCAGGGGGAGAGGGTCAATGACTATATTGTGACAAAACAAGCCGCTAGTAGCGGCTGCATTGCGGGCATTAAGGGCGTTTTTTCGTGGCGTCGTAGGACAAATCAGCGGTATCCGGCTCACCATTTTGCAGGGATTCGCACTTGTTCGGGTCACCGCCGCACAGATCGCACTCGTAATCCTTTTCCCCCAGGGCGGCGCCAACGCCACCGCAAGAACCCGCCAGTGGTTTGCGGCCCATAATCACACCGATGGCCATGCCGGCAATCAGCAGGATAATCAATCCAATGGCGAGTAGAAATGTCAGCATGTGGTTGTCTCTGTAGCACTGTCATCCTGAGGGAGCCTTTCCATATAAAGAAAGGCGACCGTGAGGATCTCACAACTTTCACACTTTGAGATCCTCACGTCGGCTGCGCCTCCTCAGGATGACGGCGAAGAATTCAAGTACGGCTCAAAATAGGTGCTATGGCGGGCCTCAAAACCATCACCTTGTTTGACCAGCAAATACACCGGCAGTTGCAGCTTTTCCGCCAGGGCCAGGGCGCGCTCGGTACCCATCACCATAAACGCCGTAGCCAGGGCGTCAGCGCGGGCGCAATTATCGGCGATTACCGTCACCGACGCCAGTTTGTGAGTGACCGGGTAGCCGGTTTGCGGGTCGATGGTGTGGGAATAACGCACCCCATCGCGCTCGAAATAGTTGCGGTAATCCCCAGAAGTGGCCACCGCTGCATCGGTAACGTCCACGCCAATACGAATAGCTCTAGGGCCTGTGGTAGGTTTTTCGATGCCGATACGCCAGGATTTACCGTTGTCCTTGGTACCGCTGAGGCGCATTTCACCGCCCACTTCCACCAAAAAGTTGCTCAACCTATGGGAGATCAGCAACTCACTCACCAAATCCACCGCATAGCCCTTGGCCACAGCGGAGAGGTCAATACGAATATCAGCGGTTTTGTGGGCTTTCAGGCCTTCCAAGATTAATTTATCAAAGCCAATACGGCTTTTGGCCTCTGTAATCAGGCTTTCATTGGGTATCAAGCTGCGAGATTCAGCAGCTCCAAACCCCCACAACTCGACCAAAGTTCCAACTGTTGGCTCAAATGCCCCTTCACTGTCACGATATATGCCCTGGCTGATGGCCAGAACTTCCATCAGCTCCGGTGCCAACACCATACTTTTACCCACCTGTAAATCATTCAGTTGGCTCAATTGGGAATCTGGTGAATAGGTGCTCATCAGGCTGTTAACCCGATCCAACACGGCCTGAATCTGCTTCGGCAAATCAGCGGGCAAGTCAGCCGCAATCACTGTGACGTGATAAGTGGTGCCCATAGTGGCACCGGCGAATTTGTGGATTTTTGGAGTGGGCTGGCAGGCGGTTAACGCTGTAAGCAAAACTGTTAGGAGGCTGACAGAAAAGAGCTTTGTTAGAGTGGTCGCACGTCGCACGTCGCACGTCGCACGCCAAAACCAAGCACCCTGTAGGTCGGGCTTTAGCCCGTCAAAGGATTGTACTACGTAGCTCCTTATTTGACGGCCTAAAGGCCGACCTACGGAGTGCCAAACAAAAGCGTGCGACGTCCGACGTCCGACGTCCAGCCAAAAAAACAGGGCCATAAGGCCCTGTTTTTTAACTACGAAGTAGCGAGAATCAACCACCAAAGTCATCCAGGAAGATGTGGTCGGGCTCAACACCCATATCCTCAAGCATCTTGATCACGGCGGCGTTCATCATGGGCGGCCCACACATGTAGTATTCACAGTCTTCCGGCGCCTCGTGGTCCTTGAGGTATTGCTCGTACAACACGTTGTGGATAAACCCGGTAAGGCCGTCCCAGTTGTCTTCCGGTTGCGGGTCAGACAGGGCCAGGTGCCACTCGAAGTTGTCGTTCTCTGCTTGCAGCATGTCGTATTCGTCGTCGTAGAAGCATTCGCGCAACGAACGGGCACCGTACCAGAAGCTCATCTTGCGCTTGCTCTTGAGGCGCTTGAGCTGGTCGAAGATGTGCGAGCGCATGGGCGCCATACCGGCACCGCCGCCGATAAACACCATCTCGTTATCGGTGTCTTTGGCGAAAAACTCACCAAAGGGGCCATAAACACGCACTTTGTCCCCAGGCTTCATATTGAAGACGTAGGAAGACATCTTGCCGCAAGGGATGCCCTTGGAGCCGGGAGGCGGTGTGGCGATACGGATATTGAACTTCACCACGCCCTTTTCTTCCGGGTAGTTCGCCATGGAGTAAGCGCGAATCACGGTGTCATCCACTTTGGATTCCAGATCGAAGAAACCAAAGCGCTCCCAGTCGCCGCGGTACTCTTCTTCAACATCGAAGTCTTTGTACTTGACGTGGTGGGGCGGGCACTCCAGCTGCACGTAACCACCAGCGCGGAAGTCTACGTTCTCTCCCTCAGGCAGTTTCAGGGTCAGCTCTTTAATAAAGGTGGCCACGTTGGGGTTGGATTCCACCGTGCACTCCCACTGCTTGACGCCGAACACTTCTTCCGGCACTTCGATCTTCATGTCTTGCTTGACAGGAACCTGGCAGGACAGGCGCCAGCCTTCATTGGCTTCACGTTTAGTGAAAGCAGATTCCTCGGTGGGCAGAATAGAGCCACCACCGGATTGCACGACGCAGCGACACTGGGCACAGCTGCCGCCGCCGCCACAGGCAGAGGGCAGGAACAGGCCGGCTTCCGCCAGGGTTTGCAGCAATTTGTCGCCAGCGGCAACATGAATGGTTTTCTCGCCGTTGATGTCGATAGCCACGTCACCACTGGAAACCAGCTTGGAACGGGCGCTGAGAATAAACGCCACCAGCGCCAGCACGATGATCGTGAACATAGCCACGCCGATAACGATAGTCATATTTTCCATAGTGCAATCTACTCCTATCGCTTACAGGTCGATGCCGCCGAAGGACATAAAGCCCAACGACATCAAGCCAACGGTGATAAAGGTAATGCCCAGGCCACGCAGGCCATCGGGGACATCGCTGTACTTCATTTTCTCGCGGATACCCGCCAGGGCAACAATGGCCAGTGCCCAGCCAACGCCGGAGCCCAAGCCAAACACCACAGACTCGCCGAAGTCATAATCCCGCTCAACCATAAACAGCGAGGCACCCATAATGGCGCAATTCACCGTAATCAGCGGCAGGAACACACCCAAGGCGTTGTACAACGCAGGCATGTACTTATCCAGCACCATTTCCATAATCTGAACAATGGCGGCAATTACGCCGATGTAGGACAACAGCCCCAGAAAGCTCAGGTCAATGGATTCGGCACCGGGAATGCCAGTCCAGGCCAGCGCCCCTTCGGCCAACAAACCAGAATAGATCAGGTAGTTCACCGGTACGGTAATGGTGAGCACCACAATAACGGCGATACCCAAGCCCAGTGCAGCCTGTACTTTTTTGGAGATGGCCAGGAAGGTACACATCCCCAGGAAGAACGCCAGCGCCATGTTTTCAATAAACACCGCGCGAACGAACAAACTCAAATACTGTTCCATTACGCTACCTCCGCCGGTGCTGAATTCTTGGCCATTTTAAATTCTGGCTCCTCAACCTGATCTTTGTGCTTCTGACGAATAGCCCAGATAATCAGGCCAATCAGGAAGAACGCGATCGGTGGCAGCAGCATCATGCCGTTAGGCACATACCAGCCGCCGTTGTTTACAGTGACGAAAATCTCGTAGCCCAACAGCTTGCCGGAACCAAACAGTTCGCGGATTACCGCCAGCACGATCAGGATAAAGCTGTAACCTAGGCCATTGCCGATGCCGTCGATAAAACTGGGCAACGGCGGGTTCTTCATGGCAAAGGCTTCGGCGCGACCCATCACAATACAGTTGGTGATAATCAGGCCCACAAATACCGACAGGGTTTTACTGATCTGGTAGCTGAACGCCTGCAATATCTGATCCACCACAATCACCAGAGAGGCGATGATGGTCATCTGCACAATAATGCGGATGCTGCCAGGAATGTGGTTGCGCACCAGGGACACGAACAGGTTGGCAAACGCACAAACTGCCGTCAGCGCCGCACACATCACCAGAGAAACGCTCAGGCTGGAGGTAACCGCCAGCGCCGAACAGATACCGAGAATCTGCAGGGCAATGGGGTTGTTCTTGAATACCGGGTCAAACAAAGTGTCTTTGGTTTTACTCGACATAGCTTAGGCCTCCCCTGCTTTCAGGTTTGCCAGGAAAGGCGCAAAACCGCTGTCGCCCATCCAGAATTGCATCAGATTGTGAACGCCCTTGCTGGTGAGAGTGGCGCCGGAGAGGCCGTCCACCTGGTACAGCGCTTCGGGCTTGCTGTTGTCCACAGCCCCTTTGATAACGGAAATCGCCGTCTGGTCGCCATTGTAGATCTGCTTACCAACCCACAGGGCTTTCCAACTGGGGTTATCTACTTCACCACCCAGTCCCGGCGTTTCCTTGTGCTCGTAGAAGCCAAGGCCGGCCACGGTATTGAAATCACCTTCCAAAGCCACAAAGCCGTACAGGGTAGACCACAGGGCGTAACCCTTGATGGGCAGAATCATCTTCTCAATGCCGTTGTCACCTTCCACCATATATACGGTGGCGTACTTCTCTTTGCGACCAATCTTGGCTATGTCCTGGTCAGCGGAGAGCTTGTCCGACAGTGCCGGGTCTTTCGACGCCTTGCGCTGATCGAAGCTGGCCACATCCACCGCATCGGTAAAGCGGCCAGTGCTGAGATCAACCACCTTCGCGGTCACAGTTTTAAACTGCTCGTCGATGGACACACCTTCCTGATAGAGGCCAGCGGCCTTGAGGATGTTGCCCTTCTTGTCTTCCTCTTTGTTGGCTTTTTGCATATCGCGCAAGCCAACCGCTGCACCGGATACCACCACGGAGCAAACCAGGCAGAGTATCAGGGCAACCAGTATCGTATGTTTTACCGTATCTTTAGCCACGTGCCAGCCTCCGTTTGATGTTGCTTTCCACCACAAAGTGGTCGATCAGGGGCGCGAACAGGTTGGCGAACAGAATCGCCAGCATCATGCCCTCAGGGAATGCGGGGTTGAGTACACGAATCAGTACTACCATCACACCGATGAGCATACCGAAGTAAACTTTGCCGGTATCGGTCATGGAAGCGGACACCGGGTCGGTGGCCATAAACACCATGCCGAACGCGAAGCCACCAACAACCATGTGCCAGTACCAGGGCATATGCATCATCGGGTTGGAGCTGTCGCCGGCCACTGCGTTCAACAACGTAGACAGACCGATCATACCCAGCATCACACCCAGCATAATGCGCCAGGAGGCAATTCTCATGGCCAGCAAAATGGCGCCGCCGATAAAGATGGCCAGAGTAGAGGTTTCGCCAATGGAACCCTGGATATTGCCGTAGAAGGCATCCAGCCAGCTGATTTGCTGCTCCAGCACGGCAATGCCGTCGCTGTAGGCAATAGACAGCGCCGTAGCGCCAGTAAAGCCATCCACCATAGTGGCAGCGCCAGTAGCCCATACCGCATCACCGGACATAGACGCCGGGTAAGCAAAGAACAGGAAGGCACGGCCGGTAAGCGCCGGGTTAAGGAAGTTTTTGCCGGTACCGCCAAACACCTCTTTGCCGATCACCACACCAAAGGTAATACCGATGGCGGCCATCCACAGGGGCAGGTCAGGTGGGCAAGACAGGGCGAACAGGATAGAAGTTACAAAGAAGCCTTCGTTGACTTCGTGACCGCGCTTCATGGCAAACAGCACTTCCCAGAAACCGCCGACAATAAAGGCGACAGCGTAAATAGGCAGGAAGTACATGGCACCGTGAATGATGCAGTCGTAAATGCTGTTGGGGCTAAAACCCGCCAGCGAAGCAGTAGCCGCTATACGCCAGCCTTCAACCGCTGCAGGATCTGCCAGAGTCGACAGCCACAGGTTGGCCTGGTGGCCAACGTTGTACATGCCGTAGAACATGGCCGGGAAAGTGGCCAGCCAAACGGTGATCATCACCCGCTTGAGGTCAACACCATCGCGCACGTGAGAGGCGTTCTTGGTGGTTGCCTTGGGCGAGAAGCAGATGGTGTCAATGGCTTCGTACAGTGCAAACCACTTTTCGTGCTTGCCGCCCTTATGGAAGTCGGGCTCGATCTTTTCGAGATAATTGCGAAGACTCATCGCGATCAGCCCTCCTTCTCAATGCGGGTTAAATTGTTGCGCAGGATGGGGCCGTACTCGTACTTGCCCACACACACGTAAGTGCACAGTGCCAGATCTTCCTCGTCCAGTTCCAGGCAGCCCAGTTTTTGCGCCATATCGGTATCGCCAACAATCAGCGCACGCAGCAACTGAGTGGGCAGAATATCCAGGGGCATCACTGTTTCGTACTGACCCAGAGGCACCATGGCGCGCTCACTACCATTAACGTTAGCGGTAAAGTGGAGCTTTTTGCCTTTGCTCAGGCTGGACAGGTAAATAGGCATGGCGGAGTGGCGATTGACACCGGGAGACAGGTAGCGAACCACTTCGCGAATAGCACCTTCTTCAATCACCGACACCTGATTGTGATAACGGCCCAGGTAAGTGAATGCGCCGGACGCCTTACGGCCGGACAGCACAGAACCGGAAATCACCCGGTTTTCACCCTCTTTGGCATTGCCAGCGATCAGCTCATCGGTATTGGCGCCCAAACGGGTGCGAACCAGGCCAGGGTTGTTCACCTGCGGGCCTGCAACCGCCACCACACGACAGGTGTCGATGCGGCCAGTGGCAAACAGCGCGCCGTAGGCAATAACGTCCTGATAGCCAATCGTCCAGACAAACTTGTTATGGTCCGCGCCCACCGGGTCCACAAAGTGGATATGAGTTCCGGCCAGGCCAGCGGGGTGTGGGCCACCAAACTGGTGAGCTTCCACTCCGGGAATATCTGAACCCGGTACGTCTACGCCGCCAGCCGTGCACAGGTGCACCTTGCCACCGCTGAGGTTGGTCAGCACCTTCAAACCATTGACAAAGTCATCACGGCGATCAGCAATGATAACGGCCGGATCGGCAGCCAACGGATTGGTGTCAATAGCTGTTACAAAGATAGAGCTGGGCACTGCGTCGAGTGTCGGCACTTTGGAATACGGGCGAGTGCGCAATGCTTGCCACTGGCCGGAGTCCACCAGAGTCTCGACAACCTTTTCCCGCTCCAGAGAACCGAGTTCTGCAACATCGAACTGCTGGAAAGTGACTTCCTCGTCACCTTCCACGTCGATCACCACCGACTGCAACACACGGCGCTCGCCACGGTTAACTGCGCTAACAGTGCCTGCAGCGGGAGCGGTGTATTTAACTCCGGGGGTTTTCTTGTCAGTAAAAAGAACCTGGCCCAGCTTGACCTTGTCCCCCACTTTGACCGCCATGGTGGGTTTCATACCATGGTAATCAAAGCCAATAACGGCGACAGAGCCTGCAGCGGGACCATCCTGAATAACCTGTTCGGGCGCGCCCGCAATAGGTAAGTCCAATCCGCGACGGATTTTATTCATAGGTGGTGCCTACTCACGCAGTATTAAAAAGAAGACTTTATGGTATTCCGTAGCACTCAGTCAGAGCCCCGGAACACGCCAATTCATTTGCATTTTAGGTATTATCAGCGGCCTGAAAATTACAGACCAAACGGCGCCGAATTATAAAGGCAGGCGCGCTTGATTACCAGACATCGGTCGGGGTTATTACCACCCTTAACGGGCAGGAAGCACCGAGGAAATCAAAGACTTATCGGTTGCGGGTTATGTGTTTCGGGTTGCGGATTTAGGGTTTCGGCTGCGAACTGCCCGCAACCCGTAACGTGCGACACGAAACAAAAAGCAAAAAACCCCGCCGAAGCGAGGTTTTCCAAGGGTTCAGATCGGACAAAACGCCCTATCAAACCTCCTTCGGATACACATCCCAGGAAACGCCGGCCATTTCTTCCAAGCAGCGCACTACCTGGCAGCTGTAGCCAAATTCATTGTCGTACCAGCAGTACAGCACCGCGCTGTCACCGGAGATAATGGTGGCCTTGGCATCGTAGATACAGGCGTGGCGGGAACCGACAAAGTCGCTGGATACCACTTCCGGAGATTCGGTAAAGTCGATCTGCTGCTGCAACGGTGAGTGCAGCGCCACGGAACGCATGTACTCGTTAAACTCGTCCTTGTTGCTGGCGCTGCCCATCTTCAGATTGAGGATCGCCATAGACACATTGGGCGTAGGTACGCGAATGGCGTTGCCGGTGAGTTTGCCTTCCAGTTCTGGCAGTGCCTTGGAAACCGCGCTGGCAGCACCGGTTTCGGTAATCACCATATTCAGTGGCGCGGCGCGGCCACGGCGCTCGGCACTGTGGTAGTTATCGATCAGGTTCTGGTCGTTGGTAAAGGCGTGTACGGTTTCTACATGGCCGTGTTCAACGCCGTACTTGTCCATCACCGCTTTCAACACCGGGGTAATGGCGTTGGTGGTACAGGACGCGGCAGAGATGATTTTGTCTTCCGGCAGAATATCTTTGTGGTTGATGCCGTACACCACATTTTTCAGGCTACCCTTGCCCGGTGCCGTCAGCAACACTTTGGAAACACCCGGGCATTCCAGGTGCTGGCCCAAGCCCGCTTCATCGCGCCACACACCGGTGTTGTCCACCACAATGGCGTTATTGATACCGTATTCGGTGTAGTCCACTTCTGACGGGTTGTTGGCATAGATAATCTTGATGGGGTTGCCGTTACACACCAGCACTTCGTTTTCTTCGTCGATGCGAATGGTGCCGTGGAAGGTGCCGTGCACCGAATCCCGGCGCAGCAGGCTGGCGCGTTTTACCAGGTCGTTCTTGGCCTTGCCGCGGCGTACCACAATAGCCCGCAAACGCATCACATCACCACCACCGGCTTTCTCAACCAGCAGGCGCGCCATCAAGCGACCAATACGGCCAAAACCGTACAGCACGACATCCTGAGGTTGAGGCAGTGGCTTGGAATCGCTATTCAGGGCATCCGCCAGCTCTACCCGTAGGAATTCTTCCGGCGACTGACCGTTACCCTGATCCATGTGCTTGGAGGTGAGCTTACCCAGGTCGATATGGGCGTGACCCAAATTGAGGTTCAGCAGCGCTTGCAGCATGGGGTAGGTTTCAAACTCAGAAACCTCGTTGTGCTCAACCTGGCGCACCCGGCGGTGGGCCTTCATGATATCGATCACAGACTGGTTCACCAGGGTGCGATCGTAAAGGTAAATCCCCACATTGCGCTCACGGTTGAGCTTGCCAATGATGGGAATCATCGCTTCTGCCAGTGCTTCACGCTCTTTCCAGTCAGCGAAGAAGTCGGCGGGTTGGGGTCTTGGGTCGGTCACGGTCATGTCCTGCCATTGCGGTGAAAAAAGTGGGCGTTATTATCCGGGCTCAAACCCGGCTATGCAACAAAATGGTCACAAAACAGGCAATCAAATTGGGGTAGCGATTTACGGTCATTGCGAGCCACGAAGTGGCGCGGCAATCTCGTGACTTTGGAGTGCTTTAGGCAGGCGCGCTGTGGATGGAGATCGCCGCGCTGCGCTCGCGATGACAGTTACCTAAAAGCCATACATCTGCGGCAACAACCAACTAATGGTGAGCCACAAAATCACGGTTAAAGGCACACCAACGCGCACAAAGTCCATAAAGCTGTAACTACCGGTGTTCATCACCAGCAAATTGGTCTGGTAAGCCATGGGCGTGGCGAAGCTCATGTTGGCGCCAAACAACACCGCCAGCACAAAGGCTTCCGGGGGCAGTCCCAGCTGCTGGGCAATGCTGATGGCGATGGGGGTACCAATAACTGCAGCGGCGTTGTTGGAGACCACATTGGTGAGTATCGCCATTAACAGCACCAGGCCGGCAAACAGACCGTGGATGGGTAAATAAGCGGCAACTTTGACAAACCCGGAGGCCAGCCAATCTGTTGCCCCCGTGGATATCAGGGCATTACCCAAGGCCAAGCTGGCCACCACGATCAGCACCACTTGCGCACTCAAGGCCCGCTGCACATCCCGCCAGGTCAGGCAATTGGTAAACATCATCAACAGCGCGCCACAGACCGCACTGATGGCGATGGGCAAAATCCCCAGCGCCGCCACCACAATCACCGCAGCCATCACCCACAACGCCCGGTGGGCACGATGGGAATGGGGCAATTCGGTGGTGGCATCCAGCACCAGCAATTGGCCGCTGCGGCGGATATCTTCAATGTTCTCGCCAGGGCCTTGAATCAACAACACATCCCCCAGGCGCAATTTCACCTTGGCAATGCCATAGGGCATTTCTTCCAGCACCCGGCCCTTGCGGTGAATGGCGATTACCGCCACCTGATAACTGTGCAAAAAGCGAATCTCGTTAAGGGTGCGGCGCACCAGTGGCGAGCCGCGATCCACCACCAGCTCCGCCATATGTTGATCCGGGGCGGTAAGGGGGTTTTCCTCATCCACCACCTTGCCCGAGGAAAACAGTTTGCCACTGAGCAGGGATTCGTACTCTTTCAGTTTGCTGGGGGTATCCCGAACCAGCAGGCGATCCCCTGCCCGCACCGTGGCATCCGGCAGCGGGAATACATAGTTCTGTTTGCTGCGGCGTATACGGGTAATCTGAATATTGCCGTCGGTTTTCTCAATAATCTCGCGCACCGTGCAATCCACACAGTGGCTGTCTTCAGGGATATAAATATGAGCCGTAAAAATGCGCGGCGAATCGTCGTCCACCAGTGCACCGCGAGTGGGCAACAGGCGCGGGGCAATCAGCCACAGGTACAACACCCCTACCCCCATCATCACCAGGCCGGGGACAAAGAAATCGAACATGCCGATTTGCTCCAGCCCCAAATCCGCTGCCACGCTCACCACCAACAGGTTGGTGGAGGTGCCGATGGTGGTGAGCATGCCGCCCAGAATGGTGGCAAAGCTGATGGGCATCAGGGTGCCGGATACCGACGTTTTGGTGCGACTGGCCACCGTTACCAGAATGGGTAACAGCAGCACCACAATGGGCGTGTTGTTCACAAACGCACTCAGCAGCGCTGCCACCACCAGGGCCACAAACAGCGACAGGAACGGGCTGTAGCCCCACAACTTGGCCAATACCCGGCCTACTGGCTCCAGCGCACCGGTGCGCACAAGGCCATGGCCCACAATCATCAGCGCACAGACCGCAATCAATGCCTGGTGGCCAAAACCGGAGAAAAAACTGGTGGGGCTAAGGGCAACGCCCTCGGCGCTGGTGTAGGGAAACAGGGTAAAGCCGATGGTAAGCAGCACCACCACAAACAAACTGGAAGTTTCCAGGGGAATACGTTCACGGGAAAACAGAAACAGCGCAAATGCGGTCAAAATCATTGACGCAATAGCGTGGCCATTCAGGGTTCCAGAAACAATTTCCATGGTAATTATCTTTATTGTGACCCGGAGGATTGGCATGCTAACACGTCAAAGCACGCTACTGAACCGCAGTCCGTACCCATAAAGTAGAGGCATTCAAGAATGGCACTCTTAAGGGCAATTTTCGCCTTATCCTGAAAAAATCACGCCTCCGGTGGGTCAAGGTTTAACTTGCCCACCGCGAGCGCCACCTGGGTGCGTGAGCGCACTCCCAATTTGCGAAAAATCGCCGTCATATGCGCCTTGATTGTGGCTTCGGTGACATCCAGTTCGTAGGCAATTTGTTTGTTGAACAGCCCTTCTGCCAACATGGTCAGTACCAGGTACTGTTGTGGCGTCAGCGTCGCTATGGCCTCCATGATGCGGGTTTCGTCTTCATCCGGCGCCAACCCCTGGCCAATCTCCGCAGGCAACCATTGTTGACCGTTATTCACCGTTTCAATAGCGGTGGCAATCTGTTCAGGGCTGGACGATTTGGGCAAAAAGCCCCGCGCCCCAAACTCCATGGCGCGGCGCACCACTTCCGGACGCTCATCGCCAGACACCACCAGCACAGGAATACCCTCGTGGTGGCCTTTCAGGTAAGCCAGGGCACTAAAACCGTGAGCGCCAGGCATATGTAAATCCAATAACACCAAGGTAGCGTCCGGGTGCTCTGCCAGCGTTGTTTGCAAACTCTGCATACTGTCCGCTTGCAGCATTTCTATGTCACTGTCCAGGTTGTTCAATAATTGGGATATGGCCGTGCGAAACAGCGGGTGGTCGTCAGCAACGATGGTTTTTTTCATGTTTTGTCACCTTTAATGGTTTGTAAAATCGCCGCGAGACGCTTTGTATCCACTGGTTTGAACATCTGCTGATAGCCTGCAGCTGTGACTTTATTGGCCACTTGTTCGCTGGCGTCGGCGCTGATAACAATCACCGGCACATCACTATAGGGCTGCGGTAATTGCGACAGCAGTTCGACACCGTTGAGGCGTTGCTCCAGGTGATAATCCAACAGCCACACATGGGGGGGTTGCTGCAATGCCACCAGCTGCTCAACCTCCGTGCGGTTTTGGGCGCAACTAACCTGACAACCCCACTGCTGCAACAGGCTTTGCATACCGCGCAGAATATCCTCCTCGTTATCCACGCAGAACACTCTGAGTCCCTGCAAATTTACTGCCTGCTGATTCTCCGAAGGCACATCCACTGCTCCCTCGCCCACTTCGCCGCGATTCAGTTCAACACTGAAAACCGAACCATTGCCAGGTTCGGATTGCACTTGAATACGGTGCTGCAATAACTTGGCCATGCGGCGGGCGATAGTCAGCCCCAGGCCGAGCCCTTTATCGACTCCGCGGGCTCCTGGGCTCAGGCGCTCAAATTCCTCAAAGATTTTTTCCATGGCATCGCTGCCAATCCCCGGCCCGGTATCCCACACCTCCACACGCAGCTGCCGGTTCACCCGACGGCAACCCAACAGCACCCTCCCGCGTCTGGTGTAATGTATGGCGTTGCTGAGAAAATTCTGCAGTATTCGCCGCAGTAAATGCCGGTCGCTCCACACCCACACTGAGCAAGGCACCGAATGCAGGGCAATGCCTTTGGTTTCTGCCACCAGGCGAAATTCAACCGCCAGTTCTTCCAACAACTCACCAATATTGAAATTGCAAAATTGCGGCACCAGCTTGCCGCTATCCAGGCGGGATATTTCCCGCAGCGCGGCAATTAAATTTTCAGCAGCGGTGAGCGATTTGTCGATATAACCCAACTGTTGTTCAACTTCTCCAGAATCGGTTTTGTCCGGCTGATTTTTGAACACGTCCAGAAACAGGCGTGCGGAACTGATGGGCTGTAACAGGTCGTGGCAAGTGGCCTGCATAAAACGGGTTTTGCTGACGTGCACCTGATGCAGTTCGAGGGTGCGCTCGGCAATGCGTTCTTCCAGGTTTTCCTTGGCTTTTTCCAGCTCGTTTAATACCAGCTGATAATCACTGATGTCTGTATAGGTGGTTACGTACCCCCCGTTGGGCATGGGGTTACCCACCACCTGCAAGGTAATGCCACTGGGCAGAGTGCGCTCTGAGCGATGCGTGGATCCAGCGCGCAGCTGTTCCAGGCGCTTGTCGATTTCTGCCGGAGTGTTACCGCCGTTTCCGAGTAGCCCCCGCTCGGCGTTGTAGCGATATACCTCGCGAATGGGGCAGCCCACGTAGAGCAAGCGAGGTGGGTAATCAAATAACTCCTGATAGCGGTGGTTCCAGGCAACCACTCGCAATTCGCTGTCCACTACCATAATGCCCTGGGTGACAGTTTCCACCGTTGTCTGCAACAGTTCACGGCTGAATTGCAACTGTTGCGAAGCGCCACCAACCAGCGCGGCAATATCACGCAATTGCAGCTGTTTGGCACTGGCCAGGCGTTTGATGGTGCTGCGTGCGGAAGCGGCGCCAATAAACCCCGCCAGTGATTGCTCCACCCGATTAACCACAAACTCCGGCGCCCAGTCGTCGTCCAGCAATCGCTGGCGCGCCTGTTCCTCGCAATCGCGCCACAACTGATGTCGCTGCTCAGCGCTGAGAAACGGGTCAATCACCAGGCGTAGCCTGCCGGTTTGAATACTGGACAACGCCAGCGGTTGCTGTGATTGTCCAGGCTGAAAATCCAGCCCTACAAAAGCATCTGCCTGGGTAATATCCTGCTCGCCAGGCCTGCTGCCATAAGACACCAGCACCATAAACAACATATTGGGCAACAGACTCCACAGTACCCCGTGACTGAGCGGGTCAAGGAAGTCCACGCCAAGCAACGCCTGAGGACGCAACCAACTGATTCCGGCGGGGCCGTCACTGAGTATGGGGCTGTTATCCGCCAGCAACAGCGGCCACAACAAACAGTAAAACCAGGCCAGTAAACCCACCACCAGCCCCACATAAATTCCGCGGGCGTGAATGCGACGCCAGTAAATACCTGCCACCAATGCCGGGGCCAGCTGGGCAAAACAGGCGAAAGACACCAGGCCGATTCCCGCCAGGCTTTCGTTGCGAATAATCAACTGGTTGACTGCCCAGCCGCCCCACATCATGGCGAGAATGCAGATACGCCGAATCCAGCGCAGATTGCGGCCCAGGCTTTCAGGGCGGAACCAGCGGCTGCACCAGCGCAGCAGCAATGGCACCAGAATTTCGTTGGAAATCATCACCGACAGGGTGACAACCGCAACAATCACCATGCCACTGGCGGCGGAGAAACCACCGATAAATGCCAGCTGGCTCAACAGCGGGAAGCCGCTGTCCATAGGCAAACGCAATACAAAGGTTTCTGCCGATACATCACTGCCCAAAAAGTAATGTTGCGCCACAAAAGTAATGGGCAATACCACCAACATAATCAACAACAGATACAGCGGAAACAGCCAGCGGGATTTTGTCAGATCGCGGCGATCCTGGTATTCCACCACCATCACATGAAACTGTCTGGGCAGGCAGATAATCGCCAGCAGTGCCAGCAAACCCATGGTGACGTAACGGCTGTTAAAGGGTGTGTCTGCCCAGGCTGAATAATTGCTCTCGACGATGGCCTGTATGCCGGCCGGGTTGCTGTTCACATCAAAAGCGATCATCAGGGCAAGACCGGCAACCGCCAACAGGGCAAACAGTTTCACCACTGATTCGAACGCCAGCGCCGACATCATGCCGCGGTTGCGCTCCCGGCCCTCAACGTGGCGAGTGCCAAAAATCATGGAGAACAACGCCAGCAACAGTGCCACCATCATCACACTGTCGAATTCGTAACCGGCAATGGCATCGCTGTCTATGGGCGTGCCCAGGGTATCCATGGCCAGCGACACCGCTTTCAATTGCAAAGCGATATAGGGCAGAGAACCGATAACCGCCACCAGGGCAACACAACCTGCCAGAATCTGCCGTTTGCCATAACGAGTGCCGATAAAATCTGCGATGGAGGTGGTCTTATGGCGCGCACCGGTCCATACCAGTTTTTGCAAAAAGCCCATACCAAACACAAACAACAGCGCTGGTGCCAGGTAGATGGGCATGTATTCCCAGGTGTGCTGAGCAGCAGTGCCCACCGCGCCAAAATAGGTCCAGGAACTGCAGTACACTGCCAAGGTAAGACTGTAGATATAAGGATGCAGCCGGGAAAACCAGCCGGTACGACGCTCTGCCCACCAGGCGATGGACACCAGCAGCACCATGTAACTCAGCGCCAATAGCAGTAAGAACGATTGTGTTGTCACGTATTATTTTTGTGCGCTTTTAAAACGCCTATCTACCCACCTTGCTGACAAAATGTCAGATTTTGCAGCCGCGCAAAATCCGACATTGGTCGAACATCCTACCATCCAGCATTTTTTTGTTATTGACGTGGAGCAACCCTCCTATCCGGCAAGTAAAAAAAGGCCGCCCCATGAATTCAAACAAGGGCGGCCAAACAGGTAGGTAATAGTTGATAACGGTATTTATGGATCAGTGCACATGAGCCTCACCCGCTCCTTTCGGGTAACGCAGGCTTTCCACCAGTTCGCCAATCTCGTCCGGGGTCTTGGCGGTAAAGCGTTGAACCACCAGGGCAACCACAAAGTTCAGCAACATACCCAGGGTGCCAATGCCCTCTGGGGAAATACCAAACCACCAGTGCTCGGCGCTGTTCAGTTCCGGGTGCACAAACTTGAAGTAGATGATGTAGGCGGCGGTAAAAATAATACCGGTCAACATGCCTGCAATCGCTCCTTCCTTGTTCATGCGTTTGGAGAATATCCCCAGAATAATGGCCGGGAAGAAACTGGCCGCCGCCAAACCGAACGCGAACGCCACCACCGATGCCACGTAATCCGGCGGATTAATCCCCAGATAAGAAGCCGCAGCCAGCGCCACCGCAGCGGCAATACGGGCGTAACCCAACTCCTGGCGATCGCTGATATTGGGCATTAAATTGCGTTTTAACAGGTCGTGGGAAACGGACGTAGAGATCACCAACAACAACCCTGCCGATGTGGACAACGCCGCAGCAATGCCACCGGCAGCCACCAGCGCTATCACCCAGTTGGGCAGTTGAGCGATTTCCGGGTTGGCCAGTACCATGATGTCGCGGTCGATTTTCATTTCGTTGCGCTCATCGCCGGAATAGAACATACGCCCATCCTGGTTTTTATCTTCCCACTTGATCAATCCGGTTTCCTGCCAATTGGTCACCCATTGAGGAGACTCCTCCTGCAAGGTACCAGCGCCGTCGGTGCCGTTAATGGTTTCGATCATGTTCACCCGTGCAAAGCTGGCAACGGCCGGTGCAGTGGTGTACAGAATGGCGATAAACAGCAGCGCCCAACCGGCAGAGCGGCGGGCATCGTGAACTTTCGCCACCGTAAAGAAGCGCACAATCACATGGGGCAAACCGGCGGTGCCGACCATCAGCGCGGCGGTAATAAAGAACACATCAATAGTGCTTTTCTTGCCATCCGTATAAGCGGTAAAGCCCAACTCTTTCGACAAGCCGTCGAGCTTGTCCAGTAACGACACTCCGGAGCCATCCGCCAACTCGCTACCGAAACCCAACTGTGGCACGGGGTTGCCCGTCATCAGCAGGGAGATAAAAATCGCCGGTACCATATAGGCAAAAATCAGCACACAGTACTGCGCCACCTGTGTGTAGGTGATGCCCTTCATACCGCCGAGTACGGCGTAGAAAAACACGATCACACCACCAATGATCACACCCCAGGTGACTTCCACTTCCAGGAAGCGGGAAAACACCACACCCACGCCGCGCATTTGCCCGGCAATGTAGGTAAAGCAAATAAAGATGGCACAGATAACCGCTACCGTGCGCGCCAGCTGGGAATAATAGCGGTCGCCAATAAAGTCCGGCACGGTAAATTTGCCGAACTTGCGCAGGTAAGGTGCCAGGCACAGTGCAAGCAATACATAGCCGCCGGTCCAGCCCATCAGGTAAACGGAAGCGTCATAACCCAGGAAGGAAATAATTCCCGCCAGAGAAATAAATGAAGCCGCCGACATCCAGTCCGCTGCAGTGGCCATACCGTTGGCCACCGCGGGAACGCCGCCACCAGCCACGTAAAATTCTTTGGTGGAACCGGCGCGAGCGCGAATGGCAATGCCAATGTACAACGCAAACGACAAACCGATCAGCAGATACGTCCAAACTTGAATACTCATTGTTGCCCCCTACTTAGTCGTCGTCTTCGTGAAGATCGTATTTGCGATCGAGCTTTTTCATAGCGCGGATGTAGACAAAAATCAGTGCCACAAATACGTACATGGAACCCTGTTGGGCAAACCAGAAACCGAGCTTGAAGCCCGCCAGGGGAATGGTATTCAAAGCATCCACCAACAGAATGCCGAAGCCGTAGGAAACCACGAACCACACGGCCAAAAGAATCAGCATCAACCGCAAATTCTCTTTCCAGTAAGCCTTGGATTTTTCACTCGTTACCAAGCTCATAACTACCTCACTATCGTTGCTTTTGTTGTTTCGTAATACTCTACATCGTCATCCCTGCGCGGGAATGACGTTCGTTTAAAACGCGTACTTACCCATAAATTGTAAGCGCTTTAAGTCACCACTCTGGCCATTGGCCAACTCTCTCTCTGCATCGATGTACTCAACACCAAACGACAATTTCGGCGTGGGCGAGTAAATCAGATTCACGTTGTAGTTGGACACCGATTCGGTATTGGCTAGCGAGGCCCCGGCGGGAATATCGGTATCCGCCATGGCATACATAAAGGTGCTGCGTAGTTTGTCGTTCCACTTGTGACGATAAGCCACGTAGCCTCCGGTTTGGTCGATGGTAGATATATCGCCACCAGTTTCTGATGCCGCCGCGCGGAATGGTTGCAGCGCCAGGAAGCGCCCCAGCGGACCATGATTAAACTGGAATTTCAGGTCGTCGCCATTAGCAAACAGGTATTTGCCCGCCAGGCTGAAGCCCACGCCGAAGTCCTCTGCGGAAGTCACACCATTATCAAAGCCCACTTCGGTGCCCAGCAGCGCCAAACCGTATGTCAGGTTCCCCGCCTTGCCATCATAGCGAACCACCAGGTCTGGCAGGGTGCTGTCGTCAAAGTTGGCACCAGAAATACCGCCTCCTGCATCCAGAACACTGCTGGAGGGATTTTCCAAAGCCACTTTTACTGCGCCGCCAGCGGCCAGCTTTTTAGTCCAGCGAATTTGCGACTGGCGGTTGAAAATCACACCGGAGGTAGGGCCAATAAAATCTACCGCTTCAGGTAATGCACCGGGGGTCATCAACGTAGACCAGGTTTGCCCCACCAATAACGAAGCGTCTTCGGCGTAATGCCAGTTCAGGTAAGCGTGACGCACACGGGCACCGGCGGAATTGGAAATCCGTTCGTTGCCTTCGGCGGTAAGAAAATCCAGCTCAATATGACTATCAATGGCTCCGGCGGCGGTATCGGTGCTGGTTTTAAACCAGAAGCGGGAAGTTTTGATATGGCTGTCCAAACGGGAAGCGCCATTGCTGCCGCCAACCGGAATCACCGAAGGCACCAGAATTTCATCACCGATGCCGGCATTGGCCCGCTCGCCGCCGGAATAGTTACTGTACATAAAGTCGGATTTGATAAAGCCCCCGTAATTAAAACTGGTGCCACTTTTGTTTTCGCTTTTTGCCACTGCCGCTTGCACAGCCGCAGCCTGTTTTTTCTGTTCTTCGCCCTGTTTCGCCAATGCGGACTTGACCGCGCTCAATTCTTGTTCAAGTAATTTAAGTTTTTCCAACAATTGACTGTTATCGTCACCCAGTGCAGTGGCAGAGCACAGTACCATTGGCGCCGCCAGTGCTGAAATTAGTATTTTCTTCTTGTTGTTGGTTTTCATTACTTCCCCTCGCAGTTCTTTTGAGTGCCGCTATATGTAAGGGAATTGCCTGCCACCAACCATACGACCAAGGTCGCAAAATAGACTTATAGCTAATGACAAAAAGCGCTGCTATTAGACGTTTGTGTAATGGCACAAACAGCCCACAGGAGAGACAGTTGTGGTGGGAAAAAGTGAGGAAGCCCAATGACCATCAGCGTAGAAATTCAGGCAGTACGGGATTTTATTCAAACCTGCCCGCCATTCGATCAATTGCCGGATGACCTGGTGACAATGGCCGCCTGCAATATCCAGATTGATTACTACCGCAAAGGCAGCGATCTCAACCTCACCGCCCAGGAAACACCCCGCTTGTACATAGTGCGCAGTGGTGCCTTTGAAATTCGCAATGAAAACGATGAACTGCTGGACCGAGCCGAACCCGGCGGCTACTTTGGCTTTCCTTCCCTGCTGACCGGCCACGCCATCACCAACCACGTTCACGCTCTGGAAGATGGTTTGGTGTACCTGCTGAATGAAGACATATTCGCCAGACTGCGCGCCAGCAACCGCCCCTTCGACCGCTTTTTTAACCAGGCCCACGCCAAGCGCCTGCGCGGCGCCCTGCGAGTACGTGACAACAGCTTCCACTTAACCCAGCGATTATCCGAACTGATTGGCCGCGAACCTGTAGTGGCACACCACACCGAAACCGTAGCCCAGGTAGCCCAACGGATGACAGAACAACGGGTTTCGGCGGTGATGGTGGTGGACGACGACAAACTCTGCGGTCTGGTCACTGACCGCGACCTGCGCGCCAGGGTACTGGCCGAAAACCGCGATTACAGTACCCAGGTCCACGAGATTATGACCCACAACCTGGCCACCATTAGCGCCGACAGCCTGGTATTCGAAGCCACCTTGTTAATGACCGAGAAAGACATTCACCATGTGCCCATTGTGGGCGGTAACGGTAAAAAACCAATCGGCATGATCACCGCCACAGACCTGGTGCGTTCGCAAAAATCCGACCCGGTGTATTTAATTGGTGAGTTGGGCAAACAAACAGACGCCGAAGGCCTGCAAAAAGTGTCGCGGGACATTCCCGAACTATTGCGCAACCTGATACAGGCAGACGCCACCGCCGAACAAATTGGCCGTTTGCTCACTTCCGTCACCGACGCCCTCACCCGCCAGTTAATTACCCAGGCCACGGAAAAATTGGGACCTGCACCAGTGCCGTTTGTGTGGCTGGCATTTGGTTCCCAGGGGCGCCGTGACCAGACCGCCGTATCCGACCAGGATAATGGCCTGTTAATCAGTAACAACCTGAAAAAACAAGATGCCCCTTACTTTCAGCAACTGGCCCGCCACGTCAACGACGGCCTCAACCTGTGCGGCTACAAATACTGTCCCGGCGACATTATGGCCAGCACCCTGCGCTGGCGGCAGCCACTGGAGCAATGGCACAAAGAGTTTATGCAGTGGATTCACCAACCATCCAGCAAGGCATTAATGCACGCCAGTATTTTTTTCGACATGCGCCCGGTGTACGGTGCCGATTATTTATTTGAAGAACTGCAACAGGGCATATTAAACGCAGCTCGCAGCAACAATATTTTTCTGGCCCAGCTCACCGCCAACGCTTTGCAACTGACTCCGCCTCTGGGGTTTTTCAAAAATTTTGTACTGGAACACAGCGGTGAGCACAAAAACCGCTTTGACGTAAAACTGCGCGGCATCATGCCGCTTACCGATCTTGCGCGCATCTACGCACTGGCCAGTGGCGATAGCGAAATCAGCACTCGGCAACGGCTGCTCAACGCCGTGGACAACAACGTGTTGTCGTTAAAAAGCGCCCGCAATTTGCTGGATGCCCAGGAATTTATTTCCCACCTTCGACTGGAACATCAAGGCGAGTTACTGACTCAGGGAAAAACAGCAGACAACCACATCGACCCCCGTTCTTTATCCAGCCTGGTACGTCACCAGCTGCGTGATGCCTTTGCAATGATTGTGGATGCGCAGTCGGTAATGCGCAGGGAATTCACCAGTGGATTGATGTAAGTGAGCGGATATAAATGATACGCCGTTGGTTAAACAATCACCGTCGTCAACAGCTGCTGCAACAGTGCAGTGACAACTGCATGCGCAGCTATCTGGCCACTCTGCCACCATCACCAAAGGCAGACTTTCGCGATGCCGAATACCTGGTAGCGGACTTGGAAATGACCGGTCTGGATGCGAACAAAGACCACATTTTAAGCATTGGCTTTGTGCCGGTTATTAACGGCAAAATCATCCTCGCTGAAGCAAACCATATTCTGGTCAACAGCCATCTGGGCGTTGGGCAAAGCGCCACCATCCACGGCATACACGACAGCGAATTGAAAAATGCCCTGCCCATTGCCGACGCCATAAAACACTTGTTAAACGCTTTGCGCGGGCGGGTACTGGTTTTACACAGTGGCGCCATTGATCTGTCTTTTATCCAGCCAGTGTGCAAGCAGTTGTTTAACGTGCCACTGCTGGCACAGCTTGTTGACACGTTGGAGATTGAAAAAAAACGCCTGGCCGGTAACGGCCAGATGGAACAACTGCCCCAGGATGGCCTGCGCCTGTTCAATTGCCGGGAGCGCTACAACCTGCCCAGCTACAACGCCCACAACGCCCTGGCAGATGCCCTGGCTACGGCGGAATTATTTTTGGCGCAAGTGAGTTATATCTGCGATCAACGCCAATTGCCGTTGAAGTATTTTTTGAAAAAATAAATTACTTTTTAACGTGGCAGTCATTTTATATGCGGCGTCAGCCCGAGGTACTGAGATTTCCAGACACGCTGTAAATACATCCCTGTACGCTCCTTGGCCGCTATCCCTGCGGCCAAAGGTCTGAAAACCTCAGCACCTCAGGCTGTAGCAGGTTTGTCAGTCATTCCAACCAAAAATACAAAAAGGCGCGATGTCCGGCATGAAGATCAGAAGCTGGAGGGGCTTTTCCAGACTGTATGCGACAGGGACGTCGCATCCAAGCCTACATGGACGTATTAACGGCGTGTCTGGAAAAGCCCCTCCGGCTTCTGGTCGCCACCACAGCTCCCTTCAAACAAAACCCGACCAATGTCGAATTCTTACCTCCGCAGTTCTCTACTACAGTAATGGATAATTAGAACGGTAATCGAGAGACAACCATGGCCAGCACACAGCCTTACCAACAGCACTATCGCCAATTCAGTGACAACCCGGAACAGTTCTGGCGCGAACAGGCGGACTTGATTCAGTGGTATCGCAAGCCGCAAACCATTCTCAGCAAAGACAACAACGACTACTACCGCTGGTACAGCGATGGTGAATTGAACACCAGCTACCTGTGCCTGGATTACCACATTGAACAGGGCCGAGGTAAGCAGGCCGCCATAATCTACGACTCACCGGTAACCGATAGCCAATACACACTCACCTATGAAGAACTGCGCGATCAGGTGGCAACACTTGCCGGTGGCTTGCGCCAACTGGGAGTGGAAAAAGGCGACCGGGTGGTAATTTATATGCCCATGGTGCCGGAAGCAGCGGTTGCCATGCTCGCCTGCGCCCGATTGGGGGCTGTGCACTCAGTGGTTTTTGGCGGTTTTGCGCCCCACGAATTGGCAGTGCGCATCGACGACGCCAAGCCCAAAGTGCTGATCACCGCCTCCTGCGGCATTGAAGTAGACAAAGTCATTGCCTACAAACCCATGGTGGATCAAGCCATTGCCGAAGCCGGGCACAAACCGGAACACACCGTGTTGCTGCAACGGCAGCAATGCCAGGCCGAGATGCAAACACCGCGGGATATAGACTGGCATCAGCTAATGGCCAACGCGCAACCGGCAGACCCGGTAGCGGTTTCAGGCAGCGATCCGCTGTACATTCTCTATACCTCCGGCACCACCGGCAAACCCAAAGGAGTGGTACGAGACAACGGCGGCCACGCTGTGGCCATGCGCTACAGTATGAAAACCGTTTACGACGTACAGGCCGGAGATACCTACTGGGCCGCTTCCGACGTGGGCTGGGTAGTCGGCCACTCCTACATTGTTTACGCGCCGCTGCTCACTGGCTGCACCACCATTCTTTTTGAAGGCAAACCGGTACGCACACCAGACGCCGGAGCGTTCTGGCGGGTATGCGCGGAACACAACGTCAAAGTCATGTTTACCGCGCCCACCGCTTTCCGCGCAGTACGCAAGGAAGACCCACAAGGGCTGTTGCTACAAGGGCAGGATTTAAGCAGCCTGGAGCGCATATACCTGGCTGGGGAACGTCTCGACCCCTCCACTTACAATTGGCTCAGCAAACATACCGGGCTGCCGATACTCGACCATTGGTGGCAAACAGAAACCGCCTGGGCCATTGCCGGCAACCCCGCCGGGCTGGAACTGCTGGAACCCAAGGCCGGCTCTGCCACCGTGCCCATGCCCGGCTATCAGGTGCGCATACTCGATGAAATCGGCGAGCCGCTGCCCGCCAACAACCGGGGGCTTATCGCCATAGAGCTGCCCCTGCCTCCCGGCACACTGGCTACCATCTGGGGCAATCACCAACGTTTTGAAGCCGGTTACCTGAAGCAATTCCCCGGCTACTACGTCACCGGTGACGAAGGCTACAAAGATGACGACGGTTATTTATATGTGATGGGCCGCGCCGACGATGTCATTAACGTGGCCGGCCACCGCCTCTCCACCGGTGAAATGGAAGAAATAGTCGGCGCTCACAAAGCGGTGGCCGAATGTGCCGTGATCGGCGTGGCCGATGAACTCAAGGGTCAAATGCCCATGGGGTTAGTGGTGCTGAAAGATGGCCAGGATATCGACCCCGCGGCCCTGTCGGAACAACTGCGCCAGGACGTGCGCAGCCGAATTGGCGGCATCAGCTGTTACAGAACGACGTTGGTGGTGGATCGCCTGCCAAAAACCCGCTCCGGTAAAATACTGCGCCGTACCATGCGCCAAATTGCCGATGGCCGGGACTATCAGGTACCCTCAACCATCGACGATCCAGCCATACTGGACGAAATCAAACAACAACTGGCAGCAGCCAGTGGGGCCTGACAAACAACGATGAACCAGCAGCACTACACCGCCCTGGTGGTGGAAGAAAACAACGGCCAATTCGAGCGTTCGTTACAGCAACGCTCTTTGACGGAATTGCTGGCAGAACCACTGACGGATGAGCTACTGATTCGAGTCAGCTATTCGTCCCTGAATTACAAAGACGCCCTGTCCAGTACCGGCAACAAAGGTGTTACCCGTCACTACCCCCACGTTCCGGGCATTGATGCGGTGGGCGTTGTTGAACAAAGCAGCAATGGGAATTTTTCAGCCGGTGATACCGTGATTGTCACCGGCTTTGACCTGGGCATGGATACCGATGGCGGCTTTGCACAGTACATACGTGTACCGGCCGCCTGGGCACTGCCACTGCCTGCCGGGCTCGATCAGAAACAAGCCATGATTCTCGGCACCGCCGGGCTTACCGCGGGCCTGTGTGTCAACCATATCTGCAACCAGTTGAAACCGCAGAGCGGCCCCATTGTGGTATCCGGCGCCAGCGGTGGCGTTGGCTCGCTGGCGGTAGCCATGCTGGCAAAGCTGGGTTATTCAGTGGTGGCCATCTCTGGTAAAGATGCGGATTTTCTTCACCAACTGGGCGCGCAAGATGTCATCAGCCGGGAAGAATTCAACGAAAATAACAGCCGCCCACTGCTGAAAGCGCGCTTCGCCGGCGCCGTGGATACAGTTGGCGGCACCATACTCGCCAACATCATCAAATCCTTAAAACCCTGGGGCGTGGCTACCCTTTGCGGCAATGCCGCCTCTCCCGACCTGCCGTTAACCGTATTCCCATTCATTTTGCGAGGCATCACCGTCACCGGAATAGACTCCCAGGACTGCCCATTAGAAGAGCGCACCCAGGTTTGGAATAAGCTAGCTAACGAGTGGCGGCCAGAACAATTGCTGGCGCTGTACAAAGAAATTACTCTGGAGCAGCTGGAACAAAATATTCAGGGTATCTTGCAGGGGCAGCTGACAGGCAGGACGCTGATTAACCTGAACCGGTAAATCCTTCTCGATAGTCACACCCCAGCACACCTTGCCCGTCACCAAACTGACACAAATCTGCTACACAGCTGTCATTGCGGGTCGCTAGTTTGTCGAAAAACTGGCTACAGGTTCGCTTATGCTCGACGTGGAAAATCTGGTGCAGCAGCACTGCCCCAAAGCGGTAGAAAACAAACCGCTGATTGCCCGCCCTCTCACCAAAGTGCTGCGGCTGCTGTTTCACGAAAAGGATTTCAAACAATTTGAGCAGGACTACGCTCACCTGGAAGGCTTCGACTTTGTCGAACAGTGCCTGGCGCACTTTGGTTTTAGTTACCGGGTGCGTGATAACGAGCGCGAATCCATTCCCAATACCGGCCGCGCAGTAATAATTGCCAACCACCCTATCGGCTCGCTGGACGGTTTAGCGCTGTTGAAAATGGTGCGCGAAATTCGCCCGGACGTGAAAGTGCTGGCCAACGATTTACTCGCCAGCATCAAGCCGCTGCAATCTTTGCTGCTGACCAACCCTTGCAATCGCGAACAGATGAACGAGGCGCGACAACAGTTGGAAAACGAAGGCGCGCTTATCGTATTTCCCGCTGACAATGTTTCCAGCCCAAGCATCAAAGGGGTGCGCGACAAAAAGTGGAATTCTACTTTCCTGCGCCTGGCCAGCAGCACCAAATCTCCGGTGTTGCCGGTGTATGTGGACGGCCGCAACTCCGCCTTCTTCTACGCGTTGAGTTTTATGGCGCGGCCCGTTTCCACCCTGTGGCGAGTACGGGAGATGTTCCGCCACGCCAGCAGCTGCATCGACATTCGCATCGGCGCTCCCATCAGCTACGACAGTTACCAGCAGGTCGCAGTACCCATGCGCGGCAAAGTGCGCCTGTTCAAACACCACCTGTACCGCATTGGCAAAGGCAAGCGCGGCGTATTCGGTACTGAGGTGGCGGTTTCCCACCCGGAAAACCGCGCTCTGTTGAAAGAAGAAATTGAACAGTGCAAACGGCTGGGGGAAACCAGCGACGGCAAGCACATTTACCTGTACCACTACCGGGCCAATTCCAGCATCATGCGCGAAGTGGGCCGCCTGCGGGAAATCGCCTTCCGCGCGGTGGGCGAAGGCTCCGGCAGCCGCCGCGACAACGACCTGTATGACCAGCACTACATGCACCTGCTGTTGTGGGATTCCATCGAGCTGGAAATTGCCGGTGCCTACCGCTTTTGCGATGCCCGCAAAGCGCTGGACGACATGGGTGAAAGCAGCCTCTACTCCGCCACCCTGTTCAACTACCGCGACACCATGAAGCCTTATTTCGAGCGCGGCCTGGAACTGGGGCGCAGCTTTGTGCAACCCAAATACTGGGGTAAACGCAGTCTGGAATACCTGTGGTACGGCATTGGCGCCTTTTTGCGTGAAAACCCAGAATACCGCTATCTGTTCGGCCCGGTGACATTGAGCGACACCTATTCCCAGCACGCCAAAGACATGATCGTGCATTTTTACAGCAACCACTTCCCGGCCCGGCAAAACCTGGTGGACTGCACTCTGCCCTACACCATCGCCGCGGATCGCAAAGTACAACTGCAACAGCAATTTCCTGGCAAGGACTACCGCGAAGAATTCGCCGCCCTGAAAAGCCAACTCAGCCACATGAACTGCAGCGTGCCAACCCTGTACAAACAGTACACGGAAATCTGCGAATCCAACGGTGTGCAGTTTGCCGGCTTTAACATTGACCCGGATTTCAAAAACGCCATCGATGGTTTGATTATGGTCGACCTGACCAAGCTAAAGCCCAACCGCCGGGAACGCTATCTGGGCATCAGCTCCTGAATCGCAAACACAACCGAATTAACCCCCTCGCAATAGTGAGTTTGCCCCCTGGAAACAGGGGGCTTTTTTTCAATTTTTTGTCATCCTGAGCGAAAGCGAAGGATCTCTTTGCTTAGCTGAATACCAGGATTCTTCGCTACGCTCAGAATGACAAAATAACAAAAACTTCAATAATGCGGTGGCGGTGGTTCTTCGCCACCTTGCCCGCCAGCACCACCCGCATCTATATCCTTAAAACGCTCAATCAGAGTTTCACAGGCCAGTTGCAATTGATCCAGCTGATCCTGCTGCTTGCACACCACCTGGTTCAGTGCCTGAATGGTATCTTCCTGGTAAGCCAGCTTGGTTTCCAGCTCAATAATGCGGTCGTTGTCAGTACTCATTGGGGGAGTGCTCATGGTGGGCGTTTGTCCTCTGTCAATCAGGCGGGATAATACCTCATTTGATAGGTCCATTCGCGGCAATGAGCGGGTATCATGGCCGGCAAAATAACAATACCCAGAGACCACCCAATGAACCCCACGGCCAACATATCCATCAATACACAAACCCCAACCGTTTGCATTATCGGCGGTGGCAATGCCGCCCACGTGCTGGCGGCGCTGTTGCCGTCGCGGGGAATCAGCACACGGGTACTGGCCACCTTTGGGGACGAGGCGGAGCGTATGGCCAACGGCGTTGCCGAACAAGGCCATATCAGCGCCGAGTTTGCCGAACACAATCCAGTGAAAGGTACTGTTAACGGCAAACCGGAAATAATCTCCGCCAACCCGACAGAGGTGATTCCCGGTAGTGACGTATTGCTACTGCCATTGCCCTCTTTCGCCTACCAGAGCGTTCTGGAAACCATTAAGCCGCATCTAAAACCTGGCATGGCTATCGGCGTCACTCCTGGCCAGGGAGGCTTCGACTGGGTGGCGCGAGAAGTGCTTGGAGACTTGGTGGATCAACTGGTGCTATTTGCTATTCTGCCTATGCCCTTTAACTGCCGCATTACCGATTACGGCAAGCAGGTGGAAGTTCAGGAGTTCAAGCATAACTACCGGGTGGGTGTGCTACCCACCAGCGCCACCAACGACATCATCGCGCTGAATGAAAAACTGTTCGGCCACACAGAAAGCTGCGGCCATTTTCTCAGCGCCACCCTGTACCCGGTAAACGCCATCCTGCATCCTTCCCGCCTCTATACCCTTTGCAAAGACTGGCAGCCGGGACAAACACTGCCGGAAAACCCGCTGTTTTACGAAGGCATGACCGAAGCTGCAGCGGACATGATGAACGCACTAAATAAAGACCTTATAGCTATTGGTAACGGGCTGGTAGCCGCCGGCAAGGAAGCCATCGAAGTACCCCATATCTACGACTTTCTAACCCGCTATGTGTACGAAGACAATTCGCCAGACCTGGCGACATTCTTCCGTACTAACCCGGCCTATAAAGGCTTTCGCTGTCCCTTTAAAGAAGTGGAAGGTGGTTGGGAGCCAGACTTCGCCAACCGTTACTTTACCGAGGACATTCCTCTGGGATTGTGCGTATACAAAGGTGTTGCCGACCTGGCTAGTGTTGCAACACCGACCATTGATACTGTGATTACCTGGGCCCAACAGCATATGGGCAAGGAGTATGTGGTAGATGGCAAGCTGTGCGGTCGAGATGTGGGGGAAACTCACGCGCCGCAGCGGTTTGGGATTACGGAACTGGCCCAACTGTAGGGCACTCGACATGAAGATCAGGAACCGGAGAGGCTTTTCCAGATCTTCTGCGGCAGGGATGCCGCAGAGGAGCCTACACGGATGCTTACTTTATGAAAGAAAGCACGGCGTGTCTGGAAAAGTCTCTCCGGCTCCTGATCGCCACCCAAACCCCAAAGCCACCAGCTTCTGATCGCCCCCAAACATTTGTGTCGGCCTAAAGGCCGACCTACAGGGGAAAGCCCCTTCTAACCCAACACTCACCCCGCTAAAATAGCGCCTCCAACGCACCCGCCAGAAGTAGAACCCCATGCCGTTACTGCACCCGCCCGAACCCCCTGCCGCTGGCCAAAAGCACCGTTGGGCTGGATTGCAAGGGGCTGGCCCGGCGTTGGCCATCAGCGAAGCGGCGCAGCAGTTTGACGGCCTGACGCTGGTGATTACCGACGCCGCCAAAGCAGCGACGCAGCTGGAGACGGAGCTGTCGTTCTTTAATAGCGAACTGCCTGTACTGCACTTCCCGGATTGGGAAACCCTGCCCTACGATCTGTTTTCCCCTCACCAGGATATTGTCTCCGAGCGGCTGCGCTGCCTGCATCGCCTGCCCCAGGTCAGCAAGGGCATTCTGATTGTGCCCGCCTCCACCCTGATGCACCGGCTGGCGCCGCCGTCGTTTATCAGCGGCCACTCCTTTGTGTACAAAGCCGGCGATACTGTGGATGTGGACCGCTTGCGGGAACAGCTGCAACAGGCCGGCTACCAATGTGTGGATACGGTCTACGAACACGGCGAATACGCCGTGCGAGGCGCGCTGGTGGATATCTTCCCGATGGGTTCCAAACACCCCTTCCGCCTCGACCTGTTCGACAACGAAATCGAATCCCTGCGTAGCTTCGACCCGGAAAGCCAGCGCACCATCGACCAGCTGGACGTCATCGACCTGCTGCCCGCCAAAGAGGTGCCGCTGGATAAAACCGGCATCCGTCGCTTTCAAGACAACTGGCACAGCCGCTTTGAAGTAAACCCACGCAACTCCACCTTGTATCAGGACATCAGCAATGGCGTTGCTTCCCAAGGTATCGAGTACTTTTTGCCTTTGTTTTTTGAGCAGTGCGCGACTCTGTTCGACTACCTTCCCAGCGATACCCAAGTATTTACCAGTGGGAATCTGGAAAACTCAGCCGAGCAGTTTTGGCAAGAGGCCAGCGGCCGCTTTGAAGAATACGGCGTCGACCGGGAACGGCCACTGTTGCCGCCAACCGAAGTGTTTGTGCCCGTCAACGAACTGTTTGCCACCCTCAAACAATGGCCGCGAATAGATATTAACAGCGGCCAGCAAAGTGGTGCCGGGGCCAGCAATTTTGCGGTACGAACGGCACCGGAAGTAGCGGTGGATTCTCGCGCCAGCAACCCGTTACTGGCACTTGAAAGTCACCTGTTGGAACAGCCAAAGCAGCGTATCCTCTTTTGCGCCGAATCCGCTGGCCGCAGGGAAACCTTGCTGGAATTGCTGGCCGACATCCGCCAGCAGCCCGTAGAGGTTTCCAGCTGGCAGGAATTCTTAAGCAGCGACCACACCAGCGCTATTACTATCGCGCCGCTGGATCGCGGGTTCTCCCTGGAACAGCCGTCTATATGCTTGATCAGCGAAGGCGACTTATTCGGCCAGCAGGTAATGCAACGCCGCCGTCGCTCCCGCACTCAGGATCAGGCGGACAACGTCATCAAAAACCTCACCGAGCTGCGGGAAGGCGCGCCGGTGGTGCATATCGACCACGGCGTAGGCCGCTACCGGGGCTTGCAAACCATCGGCGTCAACGACGAAATGCAGGAATTCCTGACCCTGGAATACGCCGACGACACCAAACTCTATGTGCCGGTATCCTCCCTGCATTTGATCAGCCGCTACAGCGGCTCTGAAGAAGACACAGCACCCCTGCACCGGCTGGGCAGTGAAAGCTGGCAGAAAGCCAAAGACAAAGCCGCCAAAGAAATTCGCGATACCGCCGCAGAGCTGCTGCAGGTGTACGCCCAACGAGCTGCCCGCAAAGGCTTCAGCTTTAGTGACCCACAACAGGATTACCTGTCCTTTAGCCGCGACTTCCCGTTTGAGGAAACCCCCGACCAGCAGGACGCCATCGACGCCGTAAAAAAAGACCTGCTGGCGGAACAGCCCATGGATCGCCTGGTGTGTGGCGATGTGGGCTTTGGCAAAACCGAAGTGGCCATGCGCGCCGCCTTTATTGCGGTGAGCAATAGCAAGCAGGTAATTATTCTGGTGCCCACCACCCTGCTGGCCCAGCAGCACTACGAAAACTTTAAAGACCGCTTCGCCAACTGGCCGGTGACCGTGGAAGTGCTGTCCCGCTTCCGCACCGCCAAAGAACAGGATTCAGTAATCCAGCGCGCCGCTGAAGGCAAAGTGGATATTTTGATCGGCACTCACAAACTGCTAAATAACAGCATCAAGTACAAAAACCTGGGGCTGCTGATTATCGACGAAGAGCATCGCTTTGGGGTGCGTCAGAAAGAAGTGATCAAAGCGCTGCGTGCGGAAGTGGATATTCTCACCATGACCGCCACCCCAATTCCTCGCACCCTGAATATGGCCTTTGGCGGCATACGGGATTTATCCATTATCGCCACACCACCAGCCAAACGATTGGCAGTAAAAACCTTTATTCGCCAGAGCGAAACCCGCCTGATTCACGAAGCCATACTGCGGGAAACCCTGCGCGGCGGTCAGGTGTACTACCTGCACAACGAAGTGAAAACCATCGACAATGTAGCCCGGGAATTACAGGAATTGATCCCGGAAGCCCGCATTGGCATCGGCCACGGCAAAATGCGCGAGCGCGAGCTGGAACAGGTGATGTCCGACTTCTACCACCAGCGCTTTAACCTGCTGGTGTGCACCACCATTATCGAGACCGGCATCGATGTGCCCAGCGCCAATACCATTATTATCGAGCGCGCCGACAAATTCGGCATCGCCCAGCTGCACCAACTGCGGGGCCGGGTGGGTCGATCTCACCATCAGGCTTACGCCTACCTGCTGACACCCCACCCGAAAACCATGACCAAAGACGGCGTCAAACGGCTAGAAGCCGTCAGCGCCGCCGACCACCTGGGCAGCGGCTTTACCCTGGCCACCCACGACCTGGAAATTCGCGGTGCCGGAGAATTGCTGGGGGACGAACAGAGCGGCCATATCCAGCGCATCGGCTTTACCCTGTATATGGAACTGCTGGAAAAAGCCGTACAAGCCATTCAGGATGGCAAAGAACCGGACGTGGAAGCGGCCATGCACGACAACGTGGAGATCAATCTGCGTATTCCTGCATTGATCCCCGACGACTACCTGCCCGACGTACCCATGCGCCTGCAGATGTACAAACGCCTGGCCAGCGCCCGCAACAGTGCGGAACTGAAAGAGCTGCAGGTGGAAATGATCGACCGCTTTGGCCTGCTGCCTGAATATTTGAAGAACCTGATTCGGGTCACTGAGCTGCGCTTACAGGCGGAAGCGCTGGGTATCACCAAGATCGAGGCCAACGCCACAGGCGGCGGCATCAGCTTTGGCCCTAACACTTCGGTGGAGCCCATTACCATCGTGCAGCTTGTGCAACAGCAGCCAGACCGTTATCGTTTCCAGGGTGCCACTGAGCTGCGCTTTTCCGCCGCCATGAAAACCAGCGATTTGCGTATTAATACTGTGAAAAAATTACTAGAGACACTGAAGGGAGATGAGAGATGAGAGATGAGAGACGGAAAACCCGGTTAGGGAGTGGTTGGCCTTTGCGTCTCCCGTCTCTCGTCTCTCGTCTCCCGCTGCTACTGCTGGCCCTGCCAGCGACAGCCGCTGACGACGCAGAAAAGTGGTATCAGGTGGAAGTCATTATCTTTCAGCAAACCGACCACTACGGTCAGGAAAAGCCGCGCCGGGATGTCACACTACAATACCCTGGCAATCACCTGGAGCTATTCGATCCAAACAAGATCATTGACGAAGCGGAAAGCGAAGAAAACAGTCAGGAAGGCGATTCAGAGGTTGTTGAAGTCGTAGAGCAAGCGCCCGCTGAAACACCGACTTCGATTTTATTCACACAGGAACCTGAACAGCCCGAACCCGAAAAAGAAAAACCTTTCCAGGTACTGGAATCGGACCAGCGCCAACTCAACAACTACGCCACCGCCCTGCGCCGTCGTTCCGGCTATCAGGTGCTCTACCACCAGGCCTGGCGCCAACCGGGTATTGGTTTTGCCCAGGCACCCTGGATTCTTGTACGCGCCGGTGACCGCTACGGCGAGCACTTTCAACTGGAAGGCAGCTTGCGCCTGGTGCGCTCCCGCTACCTGCATTTGGAAACCAACTTGTGGCTGAGCCGTTTTGTGGAAAACCTGGATCAACAACAACCCGGATTCGAGCGATTTGAAGGCTTTGAAAACTTCGAAGGCGCCGAGGATATTTGGCCACTGCTGCCGGAGTACCCCATTGCTGACATAGAGCCGCAAGTGGAAATTACTGATGAATTGGAGCTGTCCCCAGACAGTCAGAATCCTGGTGAATTTGAAGAACTGACTCTGGAGCCGCTAAACAGCCAACCACTGTTCCAGATTGGCGAGCTCATTCCAGAGGGGCCGCAATACAAAGCGGACGAAATCAACCTGTTTAAAACCAGCCGCCGCATGCGCCGCGATGAACTGCACTATCTGGATCACCCGAAAATGGGGGTTCTGGTGCAGGTGACCCATTACGAAGTGCCGGAGCCGAAGGCTGAAGTGGATGAGCCGGTACCGGCACCACTGTTATTGAAAGGCAGTCAGTAGATTATCAAAGCAAAAAAATCCCCGCGATTGCGGGGATTTTTTTGAATCAGGAATAACCGTAACAATTTATTTCAACAATTCTTCCAGCTTTTCGTCTAGCTTATGCCCGCGTAGATTGCGAGCAACCACCTTACCGGTTTCACCATCCACCAGATAGTTAGCGGGCACACCAGTTACTTCGTAGAGCACCGTAGGCTCACTCTCGCTGCCAAAACCGGTGTCGATCCAGGGCATTTGTTCTTCTTCTGAAGCATCGGCCCAGGCGTCCTTGTCATCGTCAATGGTGAAGGAGAAAATTTCGAACCCCTTGGCGTTGTATTCCTCATAGGCTTTTTTCATATGGGGAATTTCTGCTCGGCACGGGCCACACCATGACGCCCAGAATTCCAGCAACACATATTTGTTTTTGCCACGGACATCTTTCAGAGAAACCGTTTTTCCCGCCAGAGTTTCAGCATCGAAGTCCTTAATATCACCGCCGACTTTAGCGATGCTTTCGTTGCGATCTCGCTTGGCGTAATACGCTTCCTGTTTGGCGATATAGCCGTGTACCCATGCATCCTGAGGGGCCATTTCCCGAATTTGATAGGCCGACTGCAACATCCAGCGCCCACCAAGCCAGGCAGTCTGGATAGCCAGTTTGCGAGCCAGCACATCCGGGTGAGTCATAGCGACTGTTTTACGGCCTTCTGTTTCCAGATTCAGCATCTTGTGTTGTGCTTCCGCTGCAGCATCAAGACGAGCGCGCTTTTGTTCTTCTGACTCACCATCTACCGAGCGATACAGGCGATTCATTTCCGCTTTAGTATCGCGATATTCCGGCGACAGTTTCCAGGAGTTGTACACCGCATCGTTATAGGTGCCGCCTGTTACAGCAAAGGTGCTGTTTTCATCAAACGACATGGTGAGGTTGCCCGGTTCCAGGATGAAACCCTGACCTTTTGTGGGTGCCAACCGCGCGCCACTTTTGGAGCGAGCGTTTAGCACATAAAAGTACACTTGACGGACTTCATCCACTTCACCGGAAAGCGTAAAGCGGCCATCCTCCAGTTTCGCCTCAGCCACAACATTAAGGCTGTTGTACAACGCGCTGTCGTCGGCAGGCGCAGACATCGACATTGCCGCACCCATAGCAACAGCACCTGAGCTGGCCTTGGTGGCTTTAGCCGGTTTAGCGGCTTTGGTGGCTGTTGTGGCTGCAGCCATAGAGCTCATCGTTGCTGCCTTGGCTTTTTGCTTGGGCTCATTTACCCAAATAACCAGGTCGCCACTGACGTAACGGGAAGACAAATCGCCGGACAAGGTATAACTACCTGATTGAGATGGCGCTTCTGCCGCTGAGTTTGACGCTTGCTGGCCAGCATTTGTATCGGCATTACAACCGCCAATTAAAAATGCCAGGCTGGCGGTAAAAGCAAAAAATTTGTTCATTAGAACCCTCCAAAAAAATATCAAAATCGCTGTGTTCGTCAAAAGTCCTTATCAACGGACACAGTCGATAATAAAAATACACACGTCCCTGTGTGCTTATCAGTCAAGAATTAAAACTCTTTTTGCAGGCGGAGATTGAATACCCGACCGCGAGCTAGTGCATTCAATACATTGGCACTTCCACGCCTTACATCTCCAGTCTCAGCCACTACCACACTGCTCTCACTGAAATCGTTGGTGAGATTTTCAACACCAAAGGTTCCTTTAACGCCGTCCATCCAAGCTGGCGCGTCAAATAAACTCCCACTGTCAAAGTCATAGCTCAAAGTAAGGTTTACGGTATCTGCAGCTTTAAATACTTCGGTGAATAGAAGATCACCGCCTCCGCCAAAAGTCCTTCTCTTAGTAGTGCTTCTCTGATTAATGTTTAAAGAAGCAGAAAGGCCATCACCAAACCAGCTAACCTGTGCATTACCTGAATACTTGGGAACTCCATTAAAACGCGAATCCTCACTGACTCCGACAACATCAATGAGCGTATCGGCAACATCTGGCCGAAAGGCATGTTTATTGATTTTTGATAACAACAAATCAAAACCGAAATCCCCAGCATCTGTAGACAGTAAATAATTCAAATTAAAATCATATCCAGAGCGATTAAGGCTTGCTGCATTAGTAAAACGTGTATCCAAAGTAAATGTCTGCTCACCGTCTTCATCAACACCAACGATAACATCGCTGGGAAGGTTATCGAGACTAACAATGGCACCATTACTGTTGAGAGTTGTAATACGGTTTACATAATCTGTTTTTGAATGAGCAAGAGTTGCGGTCAAACCGGGAATAAAATCCGGTGTCAGTTCAATAGAAATATTCCTAGACCGTCCATTTTCATTTTCCAGCCTAGGGTTACCCCCCGCCAGCTGCTGATCAAAGAAAACAAAACCGAGTGAACCATCTTCATTTTCTACAAACAAAAATGCGAATGGCCCATCAAATCGAGGATCCGTTGACCTAAAAAGCTGATTCAACTGCGGAGCAAGAAACGAAGTCTGCCAGTTGGCACGAACTCGAATCTGGTCGCTAACACCCCAAATTAAACCACTACCCCAAGTTCCATCGCCACCAGCTGCAACCGGCGTATTAAAAGCTTCAAATTCAGCTACCGCTTCAAGGTCAGCGGGATCAGGAAGTGGAACATCCAAACTACGAGTTGCATCCGGCGCGTCATAAGAGTCATAACGACCAGACAGTGTCAGGTCAAGCGATTGCATCAAAGGCAAACTATTGCTCTCGCCAATTAATGGCACAAGACTTTCAATGTAAACTGACTGGGAGTCTCGACTGATAGAGGCATCAAAAGGATTCGCCCCAACCGCAGAAACTGTGTTTGCACTCACTAAAAATTCTGAGGCCGAATTAATTTCCCTGCTCTGCCATTGAACACCTATGGCCAAACTAACATCCCCAGCGGGTAGCGAGAATAAAGAACCATTAATATTTGCATCAACTACTGTCAATTCATTGCGAGTGTTCGAAAGCTGTTCTGGCAACAGAAAACCACTCAAACTGGCGAATGGATTAATTGGGTCAGGTTCAGCACAGTCATAAACATCTGTAGATGGTGCACCAAAAAATCCCGGTTGAGTACGATTAAATACACAATCCGCACTGGGCGCTGGCGCTCCTACAGCAACAGAAACTTCCTGAGTGCCACCATTACTGGCAAATCCATTCCTTATAGTTTCCCGATCAACCCTCGGGCCTCTAATTCCATCGATAGTGCTACGGCCATAAGAAAAGCCTGCATCCCAGTGCCAGTCGTTACCAATATCACCGGACAATTCCAAATCAAGGTTCCAACGATCCGAATCTGCAAAATCAAAACTTCTTGGTGCATCGGATAACAGGGCTACATAATTAAATGTACGATCAAATGGATTAAATGGATTGCCATCATCGACACGTTCAAGGATTCCCGGAACACTGCCATTGCTGGTAGTTTCACGAGTTGAGTAATCCAGTGTACCTCTGAAATGGAGACTGTCAGTCAGCTTTTGATCCAAAGCAAGATTGATGGCATAACTGTCTTCTTCTGGCAGTAGTAACGTTCCAGCATCTGCCTCCCCAGTACCTGTGACCGAATTATCTGTAGCCATTAGATTGGTGATGTCATTTATATCACTATCCTGGTTAAATCCAGTGGGCAAGGTCACTGCGTTGATAGCAGTGAAGTTAGCTTGGTCAGCGGGGTCAAGGGCATTAAATTCACTCACTGTGATATTCATGCCATTGCCGTTATACAGTAATGGGCCAGCTACCGCCTGTGGCGTAAAGCCAGGACGAGGCAAATTAAACAAATTCACGGTATTAGTTTGTGGATCAGTTAATCCAAGCCCGCTTTGGTCCGCTACCAACCCAGTATGTTGGTCATATTCAAATCCTAATTTCAGGCTCCCTCCTTCCCAGCTAATTCCACCATCGGCAAAGAATTTATATTCATTAAAACCGCCCGATCCTGGTTCGCCAAATTCGACGCCAACATTTACACCCTGGTAGTCTTTTTTGGTGATAATGTTTACCACACCACCGACTGCATCGGAGCCATAAATGGCTGAAGCACCATCCAATAGAACTTCGACTCGCTCTACCTGAGACAAAGGAACAATACCGCTAACGTCGGTAACACCGCCGAATAGACCATCGCTGCTGCGACGGCGACCATCTACCAATATCAAGGTAGAATTACTACCCAAGCCACGTAAGTTAACTGTAGAGGCTCCTGTTAAGTTCGTGGCTCCATTTAATGAACTCCCTGCGAATGCTGATGTACCTTGAAAATTCTGCGGCAACCGCCTCAAAAAACGCTCAAGAGATGTTTCACCAGATGCCTCAATATATGAGCTGTCATAGGTAAATACTTGACCAGCAATCTTTGACTTATCCGTCGCCAAACGACTACCCGTAATAACAACCTCTTCATCCACCTCAATCTTTGTCGCATCCCGGGACTCCGAGCTCTCGGCCGCCTTGATAATCACTGTATCGTCATTGCGAAATTCGTAGCTCAAACCAGATTGGGAAAGCAAAGATTCCAAAGCTTTTTCGCTGCTAACCTCTCCCTGGAGAAGTGGAGAATTTAGCCCTCTGAGCATGTCGCTGTTAACGATCACCTGCAATCCGCTCTGACTGGAAAACTGTGCCAGGGCTTCGGCCATTCCCTGTGAAGAAATTGAAAATTCGTGTACATCGTCGGCACCGGCCCATGCCATACCGGCAGTACCGGTCAGTGCGGCCATTAATGCCAGACTCTGAGTTTTTCTTTTAATTACAGATGCCAATCTTTTTTGTTTCACACGGGTAACCGGGCGTTTGATTGCATTCATGGACATAACCTCCCCTAGTTAAAAAAATATTCTATTTTTGGGCAGTTTTTAACTGCTTAGTAATAGTTACGAACGGGAGGCGTATTTTGGGAATAAAAAAGTAAAATTTTTTCAAATTTTTCGAGAACGCAAAGAACAGATAGCTATCTCAAGCTGTAAAACAGCTAACGAGCAGTAAAAAACACAAGGAAATTCGCTCAGATGGGGAAGATGTAAACCGCTTCGGATTGATGAACCACTTTGACGTTAAATACTTCGGGCAAAATATTTAAAAGGTCGTCAATACTGTCGCTGCGCACTGAGCCGGTATAGCGCATGGCTTTCAGCTCTTCGGAGACCACAACAGATTTCTGCCGATAGCGATTTACCCTTTCAAACACTTCTGACAGGGGTTGATCCACAAAAATCAGCTGCCCCTGCTGCCAGGTGAGCGCCACATTCAGATCGACCTGTTTAACGTCGCCAATGGCACCTTCTCTGGAAACCGACACCGATTCCCCAGCCACTAAGCGGGGGTAGTTGCTGCCGTCGTAGTTCTGGTCTGAACTGTTCAGGCCTGCCTGAACAATGCCTTCAGTGACAATCAGGGTAGAACGGTTTTTGAGCAACTCCACATTAAACACTGTCCCCAACGCCTGATATTGCCCTGCCCCGGCAGACACAATAAAGGGGCGTTCAGGGTCTTTGGCCACATCAAACATGGCCTCACCCCTTACCAGCGTGATGCGGCGAGACTGATCGTCATAGGCAAACTGAATCTTGGTGTTTGCACCCAAATTAACTTGCGAGCCGTCAGGGAGTTTGTAGTTGGTGTGTTCGCTGTGAGCAGTCTGCAGCGCCGAAAGGCCCGTCAAAGCCAATACAGGAATTTCCTTTTTTACTGGCAGCAGCAAGAAAATCGACAACACCAAAACTGCTGCTGCCGCTGCACTCTGCCAAATCCAATGGGTATTTCTTTTCGGCAGTGGTACTACATTATTCTGGACGTCCGACAACAAGTCGTCTGGCACCTGCTGGTGGCTAGACGCTTCGGCGGGCAAGTTGTCCGCCATAGACCACAGGTTGGACATTTTTTCATAGGTGTCTCTGTGGTGCGGGCTGGCGTCAATCCAGTTGCGCCATTCCGCCAGAGTATCATCCGCCAGACTGCCCTCATTCAATACCAGCACCCACTCGGCGGCCTCGCCTTCAATGCGATCCATTTCTTGTGTAGTCAAACGAGTGTCCATAAAAAACCTGTCAGGCGATCAGCCAGATACTAATTTCAGATACGAATTGGCGCGATTATACAGAACCAGTTTATTTCTGTAGCTTACCTCTATATACGAACCAACCAACCGTTTTGGGAATAAAAAATGTAAAAATTGCTGATCAACAACAGATAAGCTACTCTTTTGAGACGTTTTCACCCCACTACCAAGCCTATGAGCCCTCGCCACCCCACAGACCAGAAGGACAATGTCATCGACATCCTGTCATCTGGCGGTGATGGCAAAGGCGACAAAACCGCCTATTACA
Source organism: Porticoccus sp. W117 (assembly GCF_030341905.1). GTDB lineage: Bacteria > Pseudomonadota > Gammaproteobacteria > Pseudomonadales > Porticoccaceae > SCSIO-12696. The sequence continues at coordinate 230,250 of NZ_JATAAF010000001.1, forward strand.
GCCGCCTTTACACCCAGCATCGGGTATGGATGCTGCGCCATGTAAAGAAGTTTGGCGTGTCCGAAGAGGACGCGGAAGAAATCGTTCAAGAGGCGTTTGTCCGCCTGTTGCGACTGGATGAGCCCGATACGCACAGCTATTTGCGTTCCTATTTACAGCGCATTGCCAGCAACATCGCCATCGACCGCTACCGCCGCAACCAGCGCTCACCGGAAGTGCCTGCCAACCCCGAAGACGATAGCCATATTGGCGTCCATCAATTGTCTCCGGATCGCATCCAGCAATCCAGGGAAGTACTGGATGAACTGCAAAAGTGCCTCGGCAGCCTGTCTGACAAATGCCGGACCGCTTTTACTCTCTACAAGATCAAGGGCAAAGGCTACCCGGAAATTGCTGAAGCCATGGGAGTGTCAGAAAGCATGGTGCGCAAATACGTATTGCAAGCCCTGCGCCACTGCTACAGTGAGCTCAAACACCTGTTGTGAACGCTCAATGTGGCAACATCAGTAACGTCACAAGATAACCATCCAGGGACAAATAGCGCCCGGAGAATGTTTGCCCTTTCTGCCAGCGGCTGTTGAGCGTTTCTCTCAAGGCAATTACAAAGCCCTCTTCCGTCACTTCCAGCAATTGCGCTTTATCAAAACCAAAGTACTTGTTCACCGTGGGGTACAGGGCTTTAAACAGGCTTTCTTTGGCGGAAAACATCAGGGTAAAAAACCATGGCTTTTGCCAACAGCCGTTGTCAAACAGCTGGCTATCCTCCGGGGTGGTAATGGTATCGTAGATGCGTTCGCAGACTTCGTCGCTCACCAGGGTTTCGCAGTCTATGCCAACACCAGCGTAATCCCGCTGCCAGCCAGCCACAGCCACGGCTTTTCCGGCGGTGTGTGAGATTGAACCAATGGTTTTTTGGGGCCAGATGGGAATGCGGTTTTCACCGCTTTGCACATTCAGGTTATCGCTACCCAGTGCGCTGAGGGCACGAGCGGCACAGTAGCGGCCAGCGAGGAATTCCGCCTGTCGTTTTGGCACTGCTTTGCTGACCCGTTGCGGCAGAGGAATGTTGAACTGTTGATAACAATCCGGTTGATAAGCCGCAACATCAAAACCGGTGCATTTAATCACCAGTCCTTGTTCAGCTAAAGGTGCAGCGAAGTCGTCGTTTACCAGGAAAGGGAGGGTATTATTTTTCAATGGGAGCTGCGTCATTTTGCTTCAACTGTTCCAGCTCAGCGCGAATATCATCCGCCGCCTGCTGCATATCCCGAGCCGTATCTTGCAGCACTGAACTCATTTCCCGAACCGCGTCATCCAAAGCGCCATCCACCGCTTCGCCAATGGCGTCTCCGGCCTCGCTGATGGTTTCTGCCAAAGCATCCTGCAGTTGCTGAAAAGAGCTGCCCAGCATGGATTGGGTGGTGCGAGTGAAATTTACCCGCCATTGGCCCTGGTGTTGTTCCACGACGGTATCGAAAGACAGGGTGATTCGGCTGTTGTTATTAACAGAGTCAAAAGAAGTGGCCACCAGCGAGGTTTGCTCGTTCTCCCCCAGGCTGACATCACCAATGTGCAGACCTTCGATGCGGCGGTCATCGCTGATGCTAATACCATCCATACTGCCTTTGGTGGCCAAGGCCTTCGCTGCGTCCACATCCCCTGCTGCCATCGCCTGCCAAAACTGTTTCGAGACGGCTTGTGGCGAGTCGTTATTGGTGCAACCTGCCAAAGAAAGTACGCAGAATAGCCACACAAATAAATAGTTAGGCGTTTTCACAGGCTATCTCCTTTTTCCACCATATGCTCACAGGCTCTTGCCAGCACTGCCCGAATTTTTGGAATACTTTGTTCCAGAACGGTCTGAATATCCGCCATGGAAATGGTATCAACGCTGCGTCCGGCAGCCGGGTTGACCACCAGTGCCAGGCAGGCGTAGCCCAATTCCAGCTCACGCGCCAATGCAGCTTCCGGCATTGCAGTCATGCCCACCAAGTCGCAACCGTCCCGCTCCAGACGGTCGATTTCCGCGGCACTTTCCAGCCTTGGCCCCTGGGTCACACCGTGCACACCACCGTTAATAGCCGCTATTCCTTCCGCCTGCAATGCGCTTAACAGTTGTTGGCGCAGCGGTTCTGTATAGGGTTGGGTAAAGTCCACATGAGCGAGTGGCACGTCGGAGCCATCAGAATAGGTGTGTTCCCGGCCCCAGGTGTAGTCGATAATCTGATCTGGCACCACCAACGTGCCAGCACTCATATCCCGGCGAATACCACCCACCGCGTTGACAGCAATCACCGCACTCACACCTTCCTGCTTCAAGGCAGCCATATTGGCACGGTAGTTCACACAGTGGGGCGGGATACTGTGGTCACTGCCATGGCGGGCGAGAAACACCACATCGGCCCCACTTAGTTGGCCACATAGCAGCGACGATGATGGCGAGCCGTATTGGGTGGTAACCGTTTTGTTTTGATGAACCTGCAGTTCCGGCATTTGGGTCAGGCCGGTACCGCCGATAATGGCGATTTTTTTCATAGTGTTACATCGTCATCCTGAGGAGCGTAGCGACGTGAGGATCTCAGAGTTTGAAATTGTGAGATCCTCACGCGGCTGCGCCGCTCAGGATGACAGAATCACTCCCACTCCACCTTCAAACCATAAATCCCCGGCAAGTTGCGCCAGTAACCCAGGTAGTCCATACCGGAACCGAACAAGTAAAGGTCGCTGGTGGTCAGGCCGACAAAATCCGGACGCTGTTTGGCACGCTCTCGATCATGGCGTTTTTCCACCAGTACCGCGGTAAATACTTCTTCCGCCCCCTCGGCACGACAGTGTTCGGCAATGGCTTCCAGGGTAAAGCCCTCGTCAAAAATATCGTCGAGGATAAGCACGGTGCGGTCTTTCATTTCCAGCTGCGGGCGTGCCAGCCAGTTAATCTCGGCGCCGATCATTTCGCCGCGATAGCGGGTGGCGTGCAGGTAATCCAGTTCCAGAGGGAAACGCAGTTGCGGCAACAGTTGGCCAGTAAATACCACACCGCCGTTGAGCACGCAGATAACAATGGGGTTTTTGTCCGCCAGTTTTTCAGTAATGTCACTGGAAATGCGCTCAATGGCAGCGTCCACTTCATCACCAGAACTCAGTTCCAGGGCGTAATCGAGAATTTCAACAACATCTGGTAAGTCATTAGCAGGGGAGTCACTCAAAAGGTTTATGCCTCTGTCGGGTTAGTGGCTATGCCATTCGGCACATGAACAGTGGATGTGGGGAAGGCAATTTCCGCCCCGTGGTTGTCGATAATGGCGGCAATTTTCAGCAATACATCTTGCTTCACTTCGTGGAAGTGTACCCAGTTGCAGGTTTTGGTAAAGGTGTAGACAAAGAAGTCCACAGAAGATGCCGCAAAGCTGTTGAAATTGACGATTAACGTTTGCCTGGTATCGATCTCGTCGTGGGCCAGTAGCATGGCTTTGACATCGGCAACAATGGCATCCATGGCGGCGATATCGTCGTAGCGAATGCCGATGGTTTCGTAAATGCGGCGGTTGGTCATGCGCGACGGATTTTCGATGGATATCTGGGTGAATACCGAATTGGGAATGTACAGCGGGCGCTTGTCGAAGGTGCGAATACGGGTCATGCGCCAGCCGATATCCTCCACCGTACCTTCGATCTCCTGATCCGGCGAACGCACCCAGTCACCCACTTTAAAGGGGCGGTCGAAGTAGATCATCATGCCGCCAAAGAAGTTGGCCAGCAGGTCTTTGGCGGCAAAACCCACCGCAATACCGCCGATACCACCAAAGGCCAGCAAGCCGGATATATTGACGTCAAACTGATCCATCAGAATCAGCGCGGCACTGATAACAACCGCCGCTCGCAATAGTTTGCCTACGGCTTTGGCAGTGGTTTCATCTACCGGTGGCGACTGATATTCAGGATCGAGAAAATTCTGCTCAGCGCGTTTGATAAAATTAAGCAGGAACAGCATTGGCAAAAACACCATCGCTGTGGTGTTGGCAAGCTGTATCAACTTGCCCCACGCTGTCAGCTGCTCGCCAACCGGTACCGTCAAAACCACGCCAGCCGCGATGGCAGCCAAGTTGATACCGGATACCCAGATAAACCAGACTACCGGTCGGCGAAAAGCCTCAATCAGAGCATCATCCCAGACTGTTTTCGTCTTCGCGGCCTGGATTTCGAGACGATCAATCACTTTGTTGACCAGATAACCCAGGAACAACGCAGCAAAAACAATCAGGAAGATTTCCACGACCAGCACAAATTGTTCGCCGATCAGGCCTTCCAGCCAGTTTTCAAACTCCTGCACTTTTTACTCTCCTATGCCTCTGGCAGCGCTTGCAGTTGCTGCTGTGTGCTCAAATAACGGGGCATGTCCTGCAATTGCTGCCAATCCACTGCGCCTTTTCCGGCCATGCGTTGCAAACGATCAGAGGCAGGCAGTGGTTGTTGTTGGAGGTAATCCAATACTTCCAAGGCTCCCTCACGACAATTGCAAACCAGCACCATATCACAACCGGCACTCAGTGCCGCAGCGGCTTTTTCAGCGTAGCCACCGGCCACATCGGCGCCTTTCATGGACAGGTCATCGCTGAAGATCACGCCATCGAATGCCAGCTCGCCGCGGAGTATTTCCTGCAGCCAGAAACGGGAAAAGCCCACCGACTCGGGCACCACTTTCGGGAACACCATATGAGCAGGCATTACCGCTTCATAACTGCCTGCCAGCCGTGCAAAGGGAATCAGGTCGTTGGCACGAATGGCATCCAGTGGGCGGTCGTCGTAAGGGGTTTCCAGGTGGCTGTCCGCCAGCACCGCGCCGTGGCCGGGGAAGTGCTTGCCAGTGGCTGCCATACCCGCTTGCGCCATACCCTCAATAAAGGCACCGGCACAGGCCACCATCTGGTCGGGATTGTCGGAAAACGCCCGATCGGCGATCACTTCGCAGGTATCCGTATCCAAATCCAGCACCGGAGCGAAACTGAAGTCGATGCCACAGGCGCGAATTTCGCTGGCCATCAGCCAACCGGCATCGCGACACAGCGCCAAGCCCTGCTCAGGGCTGCTGCGATACAAATCGCCCAGCTTTTGCATTGCTGGCAGGCGGGTAAAACCGGTTTTAAAGCGCTGTACCCGCCCCCCCTCCTGATCCACTGCAAGCAGCAGCTCCGGGCGCACGGCACGAACGGCTTCCACAAGCGTACAAATTTGTTTACGGGACTCAAAGTTGCGGGCGAAAAAAATCACCCCACCCACCTGGGGCTGCTGCAACAGGTGGCGCTCATCAGCGGTGAGGGCAGTGCCCTCCAAGTCGAGCATTAACGGGCCTATTGGCATACCAACTAACCTTATCGATCACGGTAAAAGCGGCCACGTTAAGAGCCCCCAACAACAATGTCAACGTGCTATACCACCACCCCAATCTGGTTGTTTTTCAACCAATGAGTTTTCTGGACTCACTACCGGGTGAAACTTAAAATGATCCCCCTCTTCCATTTCGCTTAGAACGCCTGCCCCATGACCAGTAAATTTCTGCAACACCTCGCAGCTGAGCTCGACCAAATCCGCGCCGACGGCCTGTTCAAGGGCGAGCGCATTATCACCTCTCAACAGTCCGCAGACATTGAGGTTCAAGGCGGCCAGCAGGTTTTGAACTTCTGCGCCAACAACTACCTGGGGCTGGCCAACCATCCGGCGCTGATCGAGGCGGCCAAAGGTGGCCTGGACAAACACGGCTTTGGGGTGGCCTCAGTGCGCTTTATCTGCGGCACTCAGGACATTCACAAGACTCTGGAGCAAAAGCTCAGTGAGTTTTTGGGTATGGAAGACACCATCCTCTATTCCTCCTGTTTCGACGCCAACGGCGGCCTTTTTGAAACCTTGTTGGGCCCGGAAGACGCCATTATTTCCGACGCCCTCAACCACGCCTCCATTATCGATGGTGTGCGCCTGTGTAAAGCCAAACGCTACCGCTACGCCAACAACGACATGGCAGAGCTGGAAGCGCGCCTGCAGGAAGCCACCGAGGCCGGCGCCCGCTTCAAGCTGATTGCCACCGATGGCGTATTTTCCATGGACGGCGTGATCGCCGACCTGAAATCCGTATGCGACCTGGCTGACAAGTACGACGCTCTTGTGATGGTGGACGACTCCCACGCGGTGGGCTTTTTGGGCGAGAATGGCCGCGGCTCTCACGAGTACTGCCAGGTGATGGAGCGGGTGGACATCATCACCGGCACCCTGGGCAAGGCCATGGGCGGCTCCTCCGGCGGCTATACTTCTGGACGCAAGGAAATTATCGACATTCTGCGCCAGCGTTCACGCCCTTATTTGTTCTCCAATTCCCTGGCACCGGCGGTAGTTACTGCCTCTATCAAGGTGGTGGAGATGCTGTCCGAGAGCAAAGACCTGATCCAGAAGCTGGATGACAACAGCAAATACTTCCGTGAGCGCATGACCGCAGCCGGCTTTACCCTGGCTGGTGCCGACCATGCCATTATCCCGGTGATGATTGGCGACGCCCGCCTGGCTGCCGAGTTCGCCGATAAAATGCTGGCGGAAGGTATCTACGTGGTGGGTTTCTCCTTCCCGGTAGTGCCCCGTGGCCAGGCCCGCATCCGCACCCAGATGTCCGCCGCGCACAGCCGCGAGCAGCTGGATAAAGCGATTGAGGCGTTTATTAAAGTGGGTAAGGAACTCGACATTATTTAAGGTTTTTTAATGTGCTGAAATTTAGCGCTTCGTAGTTGTGGGCCGCACGTCTGACGTCGCACGTCGCACGCTAAAAACGCTACTCTTTCAGCCCTGTGCCATACGGCGTGCGACGTGAAGCGTGCGACGTGCGACCAGAGGTTTTTACCATGAAAGCACTATCGAAGTTAAAAGCCGAACCCGGCATCTGGATGAGCGATGTGGACAAGCCCGAGATGGGCCACAACGACCTGCTCATCCGCATTCGCAAAACCGCCATCTGCGGCACCGATGTGCATATTTACAACTGGGATAAATGGTCGCAAAAAACCATTCCCGTACCCATGGTGGTGGGCCACGAGTTTTCTGGCGAAGTGGTGGACATGGGCCAGGAAGTGCGCGGTTTTAGCATTGGTGACCGGGTTTCCGGCGAGGGCCATATTACCTGTGGTCACTGCCGCAACTGTCGCGCCGGCCGTCGCCACCTGTGCCGCAACACCGAAGGCGTGGGCGTGGATCGCCCCGGCGCTTTTGCCGAATATCTGGTGATTCCCGCCTTCAACGCTTTCAAACTGCCGGACGATATTTCCGACGATTTGGCCTCTATCTTCGACCCCTTTGGTAACGCGGCACACACCGCCCTGTCATTCGATCTGGTGGGCGAAGATGTGTTGATCACCGGCGCTGGCCCCATTGGCATTATGGCGGCGGCCATCGCCAAACACTGCGGCGCCCGCTACGTGGTGATTACCGACATCAATGAATACCGCCTCGACCTGGCGCGCAAAATGGGCGCCACACTGGCGGTTAACCCCAGCCAGCAAAGCCTGTCACAAGTGATGGCAGAGCTGGGCATGATGGAAGGCTTTGATATCGGTTTGGAAATGTCCGGTGTTCCAGTAGCCTTTAACGACATGTTGCAGCACATGAATCACGGCGGCAGCATTGCCATGCTGGGCATCCCTCCCGGCGATATGGCCATCGACTGGAACCAGGTGATTTTCAAAGGCCTGACCCTGAAAGGCATTTACGGCCGGGAAATGTTTGAAACCTGGTACAAAATGAGCACCCTGATTCAGAGCGGCCTGGATCTCAGCCCCATCATTACCCACCACTACGGTATCGACGACTTCCAGCAAGGTTTCGATATGATGTGCTCGGGGAAGTCGGGGAAAGTGATTCTGGACTGGCAAAAATAACGCAACGCGTTTTTTGTCACCCTGAGGAGCGCAGCGACGTGAGGGTCTCACAAATTGCAGTCTATGAGATCCTCACGTCGCTGCGCTCCTCAGGATGACAGTATTGGAGAAACCATGAAAATCAATATCATCACCACCGGCGGCACCATCGATAAAATTTACTTCGATGCAAAAAGCGACTACCAGGTGGGCGACCCGGTAATTGGCGAGCTCTTAAAGCGCATGGAAGTGGGCTTCGAATTTGAAGTCACTTCGGTGCTGCGCAAAGACAGTCTCGACCTCACCGACGACGATCGCCAACTTATCGTCGATCAGGTAAAAAACTGCGACAGCGATTATGTACTGGTGACACACGGCACCGATGGCATGGTAGAAACCGGCAAGTGGCTGCGGGAACAGGTGCCCGAAAAACACATTCTGATGACCGGCGCCCTGCAACCGGCCATATTCCGCGAGACCGACGCCATTTTTAATATCGGCTGCGCCCTGGGCGCTCTGCAAGCGGTACAGCCCGGCGTTTATATCGCCATGAACGGTCAACTGTTCGACGCCACCAGGGTTGTTAAAAACGTTGCCGCCAATCGCTTTGAACCGGTAAACCCGTAAAAAACCTATCCCAAACGTGCGAAAAGGTGCTTGAAGCACTTTTTCGCCATTATTTCTTTAGATATTTTTTTCATTAAATACTCTCTTTTTATTCTCCTTCCCTATAAGAAAAACTATTTCACAATCGCTAATTGCTTGAATTTTCTTTGCTTTTAAAAAGCTCGTCGAAAACAAATTATTTCTGGGAAAACGAACGAATGTCTTATGCACACAACGGCAATAGGCAAGCCACTTCAGCAATGATAGGGTTTTAACTCAATTTCCAATTGGGAGCACTGTCGTGGCCAAACACTACCCTGAAATTGGTTCCTGGTACCAGGACGCTGAGGAGGATGTGTTGTTTGAAGTGGTCGCCGTAGACGACAGTGCAGGCACCATAGAAATTCAATTACTGGGCGGCGAAGTCAGCGAGCTGGATTTTGAAACTTGGGGGCAAATGCTAATTCTTGGCGCCGAAGCCCCGGAAGACTGGCGCGCCTCCTACGAACTCAGCAGCGAAGACAGCCACGAACTCGACGACATCGCCATCCCTGAAAGCCCCCAGGACCCACTGTCCACACTGGACGTCAATAACGGTTTCCGCCTGGACGACTGAATAACCCTCACCCCTCCCCTCTAATCTCCTCTATCAGTGAGGAAATTTCTGCTTGCATCCATACTTTGATCAGACCATACTGGATAAAATAACAGCTGTACATAAATCCAGACCTTCTCATGACTTATGTCTTACAAAGGAAAAGCCGATGATTGACCTGACCGCACGCCAGCAGCAGATTCTCGACTTGATCAAGGAATACATCAACGATACCGGCTATCCCCCTACTCGTGCCGAAATTGCCGACGCACTGGGTTTTCGCTCCGCCAATGCCGCCCAGGAACACCTCAAGGCATTGGAACGCAAAGGGGTCATTGAAATTGTTCCCGGTGGCTCTCGCAGTATTCGCCTGCTGGCAGAAGACGGAGTGCCCGACGGCCTGCCGGTTGTTGGCCGTGTCGCGGCAGGCAACCCCATTCTCGCCGAGGAAAACATTGAAGATTACTACGAAGTACCGGAACAACTATTTTACCCCGCTGCCTCCTACTTTCTTCGGGTACAGGGCATGAGCATGAAAGACATTGGCATTATGGACGGCGACCTGCTGGCCGTACACCGGCAACAAACCGCAGAAAATGGCCAGGTAGTGGTGGCACGAGTAGACGATGAAGTAACCGTTAAGCGCCTCAAGCGCACCCGCAGCAAATACGAAATCCACCTGCTACCAGAGAATGAAGATTTTGAACCCATTGTGGTCAACCTGCGAGAGCAGGACTTCGCTATTGAGGGATTGAGTGTGGGGGTGTTAAGAACAGAACTCTAAGACTCGTCATCCCCGCGCAGGCGGAGATCCATATGCAATTTGGCACTAAAGCCCATGAATACTAAGGTCTGTAGATTCCCGCTTTCGCGGGAATGACGGCTTTTGAAAGTTTTACCAAAAACTTGGCGTTACGCTCAGGACGACAAACACACCATCAATGCAACAGTCGCGGAGCTTCCTCGCGTACTTCCTGCTCCGCTTCATCCTCTTCGTTAATCTGCTCCACCACCTCGATACCCGCATCAATCATGGCCTTCGCCACATCGACACTGGAATCTCTCAGGTAGTGCTGCGCCTCTTTGGAAAATCGAATGCGCACCAGCGGCTCACCACCACCATCGCTGCGCTGCAAAGCGTAGTCACCATCGGAGAGTTGAACAATTTCGTAAAGCGTAGAGGACATGAGGTTACATCAATTTCAAGAACTGGGGATAACTGCGAGTCTATCACAAAAGCCAAGCCTTCGTGGTGTGTCCCCGGTTGAGTAGACACCATAATCCAAAAGTTGACTTCCCTGATTTTAGAGCGAAATTGCCACCCTCGGCATAGCAAAGGCAAACTGTCATGAAAGCTAATTTAGAGGCCGCAGGCGGCCCATAGTGCGGGCGCCATGGAAGGTGCAAGTCAATCTCCTACTAGGCCCTCGCAGGAAGGCAAAGGCCTACTAGTCTGATCGTAACCCAAAGTTCGTCGCACAAAGTTCTGTATTACGCCGCCCTCCGCAGCAACAGCGCCCCAATAAGCATAAACACCGCAATGGGTACCAGTACCGCAATCACTGGCGGGAATTCATACACCAGGCTGGAGGGCCCCAACATCTTCTGGCTGATCCAGAAGGTCATGCCAAAAATCACCCCGGTAAAGACTCGAAAGCCCATGGTGACCTGGCGCAGTGGGCCGAAGATAAACGAAATCGCTACCAATACCAGGCTCAGCACACTGAGTGGCTGTAACACCTTGCCCCAAAACTCCAGCCACAGTGGTTGGGAGTCCTGGCCCTGATCCTGCAAATAGCGAGCGTAGCTGTGCAGCCCACCGATTGAGAGCGATTCCTTGGGAATGGAAATCAGGTTGAGTAACTTGGGAGACAAGTCGGTTTGCCAGCGCCGCTGTACCTGTTGTTCCACATGGGTGCGGTTGGGTTCGATATGGGTAATGGCAACATTCTCTTCCACCCAATGATCCCGGCGAAACACTGCGCTTTCCGAAAAGCTGGCCTGTTTCAGGTTGCGCTGATCATCGAACTGGTAGCGAGTCACACCGTAGAGTAGCTCCCCTCCCGGCGCGACAATATTAAAGTGCATAAACTCGGTACCTTCCTTGTTCCACAAGTTAGAGCGAAACTTTTGCTCCACCTGGCCGCTGCCGCTGCGCTTGAGGGCTTTGTAAGTAGTCGCAGACTGATCGGCATAAGGCACCAGATATTCCGCCAACATCACGCCAACAAAAATCACCAACAGAGTCGGTCGTATCACAAACCAGACAATGCGCAGCAGTGACACACCGGATGCGCGCATAATCACCAACTCGCTGTTGCCTGCCAGAGCGCCCAGACCAATCAGACAGCCGATCAACGACGCAAAGGGAATAAATTCATAAATGCGCGACGGCACCGTCATGCCAATATAGGTCATGACATTCAAGTAGGTGTAGTTGGCATTGATAGAGCCAGACTCATTGATAAACGCCGTCAGGGCATCAATGCCCACCAAAATGGCCAACACACCCAACAAGCTGGCCAGTACCGAGCGAGCCACATAGGCAGAAAGCTGGCGCATCAGGCTGTCTCCCCCGCTGCGCGCCGGGAAAACTTGCAACGCAACCGATCCCAGTAAAAAATCGTCACCGCGACCAACAAAAACAACAGGTGGATTCCCCAAACACCTCCGTAGACGTTAAGCTCACCCTCAGACACCTTGCTCACCCCGGCCTCCACCGCCTGCCAGTAAATAACGTACAGCAGTATGGCGGGCAGCAGGCGCATATAGCGCCCCTGACGGGGGTTGGTTTTACTCAGCGGAATAGCCGCAATAGTCAGAATCAGCACCATCACCGGCCATGACAGGCGGCGGTGCAGCAGAGCAATATGCTGGGGATCGTCGGAAGCGGCCAGCTCACGAAAGCCAAGAGATTTTTTCTGTATTTTCTTAATGCGCCAATCGTCTTCCTTGGTTTGCGCCAGGCGCTTGCCAAACTCATTAAAGTAGGTGATTCGAAATAACGCCTCACCGGGGGTGCCCTCAATGCGGTAACCGTCTTCCAACACCAGAAAATTATCCTTCAAATTTTCTGAGCGTTTTTGGTAACCCTTGTGCGCAAGCACCAAAATCTGACCACTGCCGTCCTCGGTGTTGGCTACAGACTCTGTATAAAACACATCTTGCAGTTCGCCGTTGCTCACTTCTTCCGCATAAGCAACGCCGCTGCCTGCCTGTAATTTCTGGAAGCGTTTGGCGGGCATGGAATCCAGCTCTGCCCGTTGTTGTTGCGCCCGCTCAAGAGCGGTGGCTTTGGCGGCACCACTGGGGGTCAGCTCAATACTCATTAACCCCACAACGGCGGCAACAACCAGAGAACTCACCATGGTGTAGCGCAGCACCTGGCTGCGGCTTACCCCACAGCAGGACAGCACGGTCATTTCGCTGTCCAGATAGAGGCGCCCGTATACCAGCAAGATAGAGAGGAAAAATGACAGCGGCAACAGTAATTCGAGAAATTCCGGCAGCTTGTAACCCATCAGGGCAAACAACACGTCCGCATCGTATTTGCCCAGAGCAGCATCCCGGAGGTATTTCACAAACCGGCTGCTCATAAACACCAACAGCAACACAAAGCACACCGCCACGGTACTGCCGAGTAACTGCCTTAAAAGGTAACGAAAAATAATCACGAAGCGATTACTGCCCTTGGTAGCCGCTGGGAATTTAGAATAGACTAGCGCGCAAGTTTAACCATTTGTTCTTGGAGACACCATGGAATTCTCACTGCGCACCGCTGACGCCACCACCGCAAAAACCGCCTGCCTGGTTATCGTCGCCGCCGAAGGTAAACTCACCGGGGTAGCCAACGCCGTCGATAAAGCCACCAATGGCACCCTTACTGCGCTCGTCAAAAGCGGCGACTTCAGCGGCAAAAAAGGCGAACAACTTTTACTGCCCGTCACCAATGGTCTGGGGGCCCAGCGTGTACTGCTGGTGGGTGCAGGCAAAGACGCCCTGAATGACCAGGGTTTTATTAAACTGGTGAAGGCTGCCGCCAAGAAACTGGTGGCTCTGAAAGTGAAAGACGCCCTGCTTTGTGTGGAAGACCTGGACGTGACCGGCCGCGATATGGCCTGGCGCGCACAGCAGGCAGCCCGCCTGTGTGGCGAAGCCGTTTACCAGTTCACCAAATTCAAATCCAAAAAACCGCCAAAAGTCGCCCTGAAAAAAGTGACCTTGCAGAGCAGCAAAGGCAGCGCCACCATTAAAAATGCCCTGGCCAATGGCCGCGCCATTGCCAGCGGCGTCAACCTGGCCCGTGAACTGGGCGACCTGCCGGGCAATGCTTGCGATCCATCCTACATGGCTACTCGCGGCCGGGCCTTTGCCAAAAACAACCCAAAGGTCACCACCAAGGTGCTGGATGAAAAGCAGATGAAAGCCTTGGGTATGAATTCCCTGCTGTCTGTTTCCGCTGGCTCCGACAATCCCGGCAAAACGGTGATTGTCGAATACAAGGGTGGCAAGAAGACAGACAAGCCAGTAGTACTGATCGGCAAGGGGGTTACCTTCGATTCCGGTGGCATCAGCCTCAAACCGGGCCAGTCCATGGACGAAATGAAGTACGACATGGGCGGTTCCGCCACCGTTTACGGCACCATGCAAACTGTTATCGAGATGGGATTGCCCATCAACCTGGTGGCCATCGTCGGCTGCGTGGAAAACATGCCCAGCGGCAAAGCCACCAAACCCGGCGACATCGTTACCTCCATGTCCGGCCTGACCATTGAAGTGCTCAATACCGACGCCGAAGGCCGCTTGGTATTGTGTGACTGCATGACTTACGCCGAACGTTACAAACCACAAGCGGTAATCGACGTTGCCACACTCACCGGCGCCATTATCATAGGTTTGGGCCACCACCCCACCGCGATCTACTCCAACAATGATGAGCTGTCAGAGCAACTGGTTGCCGCCGGTAACGAATCCGCCGACCGCGGCTGGCCAATGCCCCTGTGGGACGAGTATGGCGAAGAGCTGAAATCCCCGTTTGCCGACCTGCAAAACATCGGTGCCGGTCGCGCCGGTGGCTCCATCACCGCCGCCGCCTTCCTGGCAAAATTCGCCACCAAGTACAACTGGGCCCACCTGGATATTGCCGGCACCTTCTGGAACTCCGGCGCCAACAAAGGCGCCACCGGCCGACCAGTGCCGATGCTGGTTGAGTACCTGAGCAAGGTGGCCAAATAAAAAACGAGAGGCGAAAGAGGGAAGACGAGAGACGCAACCGCGTTTTCTCATCTCTCATCTTTCGTCTCCCATCTCTCATCTCATGACCGACATCCAGTTCTATAACACCTGCCAGCCCCTTGCAGATGCCCTGCTCTACTGCTGCCGCCTGATCGAAAAAGTCAGCGCTCGCGGCCTGCCCATTCTGGTGCATGCGCCGAACGAAACCGTTGGCAAACAACTGGATGAGTTGCTGTGGTCGTTTCAGGAAAGCGCCTTTATCGGCCACGCCACTGACGATGAGCATCAACAGGTAAACATCAGTTGGGGGGACAACCCCGGCGAGCACCACCACGTTCTCATCAACCTTGGGACACAAGTCCCATCCTGGCACGGCCGCTTTGAGAAAGTGCTGGAGATTATCTACGATCAAAAAGACGTTATCGAAAGCAAGCGCAACAGCTTTCGCTACTACAAGGAACGCGGTTATCCGCTGCGCTACCATGATCTAAGTAAGTAAAAACTGAGGATACCTGCCATGTACGGCACACCAGACTCAAAGGAAAACACTGAAATCCCTGTTCTGGAAACACCCGCTGCCGATATGGTGACCGACCAATTGCTGGACGAACTGGATATTCCCATCCTCACAACTCCTGCCGCTGACGTCGTCAACCACGGTACAGACGCTCCCCAAGGCGACAACAAGACTATATAATTCCGCCCTTTACCCTAATGCTGCTCATTTAAGAAACTCCCGTCATTCCCGCGCAGGCGGGAATCCACCATTTCGGTCTTTGTCGAAATGGATCCCCGCCTTCGCGGGGATGACGCTGTAGCTTCACATTAGATCATCAGCATTGCTCAACCTTTATTTCCCCTGTGCAGCCCAAAAGGCAGCGGCAGGCTATTGGATTTGTAATGGACAAGAATTACCGCCCGCAAGACATCGAACAGAACTGGTACCAAACTTGGGAACAGAACGGCTACTTTGCGCCCTCTGGCGAGGGAACTGAGTCGTTCTCGCAAATGATTCCCCCGCCAAATGTTACCGGCAGCCTGCATATGGGTCATGCCTTCCAGCACACCATTATGGATGCCCTTACTCGTTACCACCGCATGCAGGGCAAAAACAGCCTGTGGCAGGTGGGTACCGACCACGCCGGTATCGCCACGCAAATGGTGGTGGAACGCAAACTGGCGGCTGAAGGCAAAAGCCGCCTGGATCTGGGCCGCGACGCTTTTATGGACAAAGTGTGGGAGTGGAAAGAAGAATCCGGCGGTACCATCACCCAACAAATGCGCCGCCTGGGCAACTCCGTGGATTGGGATACCGAGCGCTTCACCATGGACCCCGGCTTTACCAAAGCGGTTCAGGAAGTGTTTGTGCGCCTCTACGAAGACGGCCTGTTGTACAGGGGCAAGCGCCTGGTGAACTGGGACCCGAAATTGCACACCGCCATCTCCGATTTGGAAGTGGAAAACAAAGAAGTCAAAGGCAAGATGTGGCACCTGCGCTATGCCCTTGCCGACGGTGCTACTACGGCGGATGGCAAAGACTATCTGGTAGTGGCCACCACCCGCCCGGAAACCATGCTGGGGGACACCGGCGTTGCGGTAAATCCGGAAGACCCGCGCTACAAAGACCTGATTGGCAAAGACATTATTCTGCCGCTGGTAAATCGCCGTATTCCCATCGTCGGTGACGAACACGCGGATATGGAGAAAGGCACCGGCTGCGTAAAAATCACCCCGGCCCACGACTTCAACGATAACGAGGTGGGCAAGCGCCACAGCCTGCCGATGATTAACGTATTGACCTTTAACGGGGATATTCGCGACAGCGCCCAGTGCTTTAATTCCGATGGCAGCGTTAACGATACCCTCGACCCCACCCTGCCAGAGAAGTATCAAGGTATGGAGCGCTTCGCCGCCCGCCGGGAAATTGTTGCAGACTTCGAAGCCCTGGGTTTGCTGGAAGCCATCGAAGAAAACGCCATGACCGTGCCTTACGGGGATCGTGGCGGCGTGGTGATCGAGCCCATGCTCACCGATCAGTGGTACGTAGACGCCAAAACCCTGGCCAAGCCTGCCATCGAAGCGGTGGAAGACGGCCGCATCAAGTTTGTACCCCAGAACTACGAAAATATGTACTTCGCCTGGATGCGCGACATTCAGGACTGGTGTGTGTCCCGCCAGCTGTGGTGGGGCCACCGCATCCCTGCCTGGTACGACGAGCAAGGCAACGTCTACGTAGGTCGCGACGAAGCCGAAGTACGCGCCAAACACAATCTGGGTGATGCCCCGCTGCAACAGGACGACGATGTACTGGACACCTGGTTCAGCTCTGCCCTGTGGACTTTTGGCACCCTGGGCTGGCCCGCCGATGACCCGGCAACGCTGGAGCGCCTGAAAGCCTTTCACCCCACTGATGTGTTGGTGACCGGGTTCGACATTATCTTTTTCTGGGTGGCGCGCATGGTAATGATGACCATGCACTTTATGAAAGACGACGATGGCAACCCGCAGGTGCCGTTCAAAGCGGTGTACGTGACCGGCCTGATCCGCGATGACCACGGCCAGAAGATGTCCAAATCCAAGGGTAATGTGATCGACCCGCTGGATATGATTGACGGTATAAGCCTGGACGATCTGGTGGCCAAGCGCACCGGTAATATGATGCAGCCGCAGCTGGCAGAAAAAATCAAAAAACGCACCGAAAAAGAGTTCCCGGAAGGCATTGCCGCACACGGTACCGATGCCCTGCGCTTTACCCTGGCGGCACTGGCCTCCACCGGCCGCGATATCAACTGGGATATGAAGCGCCTGGAAGGCTACCGCAATTTTGCCAATAAAATCTGGAATGCGTCCCGCTATGTGTTGATGAACGCTGAAGGGCAAGATTGCGGGCAACTTTCTATAGATGGAAAGTGCGAAGAAGTTGAACTGTCACTGGCAGACCGCTGGATTGCCAGCAAACTGCAAACGGTGGAAGCGGAAGTGTCGCGCCATTTCGATCAATACCGCTTCGACCTGGCCAGCCAGACACTCTACGATTTTATCTGGAATGAATACTGCGATTGGTATTTGGAGCTGTCGAAACCGGTGCTGTGGGACGAAAACGCCACCCCAGAAGCCAAACGCGGTACCCGCCGCACCTTGGTACGTGTGCTGGAAACCATAATGCGCCTGATGCACCCGCTGATGCCTTACCTCACTGAGGAAATCTGGCAGGCCATTAAAGAGCTGGCGGGCAAACAAGGCGACACCATCATGTTGCAGCCCTATCCGAAAGCTGTGGACAGCAAGCGTGACTCCGACGCAGAAGCGGATATCGAGTGGCTAAAACAAGTGATTATGGGTGTGCGCACCATTCGCGGTGAAATGAATATCCCGCCGGCCAAACAGCTATCCGTGTATTTTTCCAATGGCAGCGACGCCGACCTGAAACGGTTGGATGACAATCGCCAATTCCTGTTGAAACTGGCCAGCCTGGAATCCATCACCTGGCTTAACGACGGTGACGAAAAACCTCTTTCTGCCACCGCCCTGGCCGGAGAGTTGGAAATTCTAGTACCCATGGCCGGTCTGATTGACAAAGACGCAGAACTGACTCGCCTGCAAAAAGAGATCGACAAAATCAGCAAAGACTTCGCCCGCGTGGAAGGCAAGCTGAACAATCCAAAGTTTGTCGACAAAGCCCCGGCAGAAGTGGTGGATAAAGAGCGCGCCAAAATGGCGGATATGCAAACTGCTATTGGCAAGTTGGAACAGCAGAAAGCGGAGATTGCCAACCTTTAACATTCCCCGTCATTGCGAGCCGCGCAGCGGTGTGGCAATCTCCATAAGGTTTCTATCACTCACATTGAGATTGCCGCGGCCTTCGGCCTCGCAATGACGTTGGGAAAACTCCATGTCCAGCACCATCCTTATCGTCGAAGACCACAGCGACCTGGCCGCCAATATTGGCGACTTTCTTGAGGCCGGTGGTTTTACCGTGGACTTTGCCGCCAATGGCCCACTGGCGGTGCAATTGGCAGCGAACAATCACTACGACGCCGTGGTTCTGGATATTATGCTGCCCGGCATCGACGGCTATGAGGTATGTCATCAGCTGCGCAACCAACTGGGGTTGGGCATGCCGATTATTATGCTCACCGCCATGGATACATTGGACGACAAGCTAACCGGCTTTGATCGCGGTGCCGACGACTACCTGATCAAGCCATTCGAGTTAAAGGAACTGGAAGCGCGTATTCACGCCTTAATTCGTCGCCAGCGTGGCGAGCTGGAAAACAGCATTCTCGCCATTGGCGGACTCACCTTTGATACACAAACCATGCAGGTAAGCCGCGCTGGTAAAAGCCTGAAGTTATCCCCTACCGGATTAAAAATTCTGCGTCTGCTGATGCGCGAATCACCCAAGGTGGTGACTCGTGAACAAATCGAAATGGAAATATGGGGAGACGACGCCCCGGACAGCGATGCACTGCGCAGCCACCTGTATACACTGCGCAAAGTGATCGATAAACCCTTTGATCAGCAATTACTGCACACCATTCCCGGTGTCGGTTTTAAGTTGTGCGACGATAGCCAATAAATTCAATCGCTACCGTCACAACCCTCGCCCACCGGCTTTGGCGATAAAGGAACTCGCAAACCATTGCCCATGGTATTCACCGGCTGCCCTACCATTTCATCGTAGGCACTTTGCTGAATCAACCACATGGCCTCTACATGAATGCCGGAAAAGTCGTTTTTGATGTCCTCAATGGAGCGTCGACTGTACTCTTTGCCAGTTGCGGTAGACAAGCTGTAATAGCGGTCATTCACTTTGGCCTGCACCACGTAAAGCGCGCCATCCAGCGAGTGCAGTAACAGCTCTTCAACAGACCCTTGTCGCAACAGCTGAGTGATTTTAATTTTTTTCACAGCGCCTCCTACCAGGGAATGGTCTTTCCCTGCCAATCCAGATAACTCAGTTGCCCATCCGGCTCCAGGTGATCAACGATAGACAGCAATTGCTGAGCGACAAACTGCGGCGAAAATAATTTGCCGCCCGGAACATTGGTCTGAAAAGGCTTCGAAAGAGGAGTATCTGTCGTACCCGGATGAAACAGTATCAGCTTTACTTGTTTGGCGCGGCGCGCGTACTCAACTGCAGCGGTTTTAACCGCCATATTAAGCGCCGCCTTGGACGCGCGATAGCTGTACCAACCGCCCAGGCGATTGTCACCAATGCTGCCCACACGGGCGCTAAATAGCGTCACCGTACAGGGATCATCTTGATTGAGCAGTGGCAACAAGTGCTTCAACCACAGCAACGGTATCAGGGTATTGCTGTTTATAGCCTGCAGAAAATGGCTGCCAGAAATATCTTCAAGGCGTTTTTCTGGCATATGAGCGTCGCTGTGAAGCACACCATTGCAAATAAATACCTGGGTGATAGAGGGACTGTGTTTCAGCTGTTCAATAGCAGATTCAATCTGTGCTTCGCTGTAATCACAGGAAATTGAATGAACGTTTTTATCCTGAGAAACATTTGGACTCCGGGAAACCCTGTAAACAGTTGCCGCCGGATCATCAGTCAACAGCTGGGAAATTACCGCTTGTGCAATGCCACTGCTGGCACCAATGACCAGGCTGGCGCCGCTCATGCTGAACCGCCATCCCCTGCCATAAAGCACACCCTGACTTCCGTCCCCTTACCCAATTCACTATCCAGTTTTAGTGTCCAGCCATAGCGATTACACAACCGTTTGACAATGGCCATACCCAAGCCATGACCACCCAATTCCCCTTCTGTGCCGCCTCGATGAAATGGAGTTCCCAGCCTTTCCAATGTGGCAGCATCCATACCGGGGCCACTGTCTTTTACCAGCAGGCAATGGGCTTCCAACACCACTTCTATCTTCCCTTCCGGAGTGTAGTTGTAGGCATTGCGCAGCAGATTATTGATCAATATTTTCGCCACCGCTGTGGGCGCATCTACTGTCAGCACTTCTTTATCTACTACACTGATTTCAATGGCCTTATCATGAAATACAGTGCCCAGTGCACCCAGTTCCTCTTTCACCAGATCATTTATGACTACCTGTTGGCTGGGCAGTTGATCACTCTCTTCTCTGGCCAATAACAACAGAGTTTCGATCAGCGCTTCCATATCAAACAACGTGCGATACATACGGGTGACGGTGGCATCACCAAAATCTTTTTGCTTGCGTTCCAGCAATTCCAATGAGCTGCGAAGCACAGCAATCGGGGTACGCAGCTCGTGGCTGGCATCCCGGGTGAAATTGCGCTCTCGTTCGATAAAGTCGCCCAAGCGTTCGGTAAAGTGATCGAGGGCACGCACCAAGGTGGACACTTCCAAATCACGGGCATGGCGCAATTCGTCCAAATTCAACGCCAGCCACTGTCCTTCTTTGGGCTCGGCTTCTTCCACCACTTTGGCCAATTTAACGATAGGGGAAATGGCCCGGTGGGACTGGCGATAGGCAAGCCAGGCAAAGATATACAGAATAACCAGTACTGCAGTCAGCGGCAGTATGCCGAACACCAATGTCAGTAAAGAGACACTCTCTTCATCAAAAATCAGATAGAGGCGGTCGGTACCGGAGGCAGTGGTTTTATCTTCCACATAAATAATGGGCTTGCTGCCATCAAAATGAACCCGTTGTAACCCAGGATGTAATTCATGCAGTGGCAATGGAACGGTGCTGGAATCACCGTTGTGGGCCAGAAACCCCCTCAGGTTGAGGGTATTGGGCATTGCCAGGTCAGGATTTTGCTCTCGGTGTTGCCAAAAATATTCCGCCTCTCCTTCCAGAGCTTTGCGCATCAACACACTTTCAATCATTTCCCTTGCAGCAAATACCCCCGCTGCGGCCACCAAGCTGATCAGGCCCACCTGCAACAGGAAGACCTTGGTCATTTTGGAATGGAGATTTTTTCTTGTTTTTGGCATCTGCCGTCCTAAACACCCATCAACCGGCTCAGTGTAGCTTTTTATTAAACAAATAGTGAGTCACCATCCATTCATTCCCTGACTGGTAACCAAACAGCTCTGCACAGGCCATAAAAAACATCCGCCAGCGCTGAGTCCAGATAGCCCCCTGCCCCTCACCGTAGGTTTGTTCGAACAACTCGGTGATCTCCTTGCGGTGACGATCCATATTGTCGAGCCAGGCTTCCGATGTTTTTTGATAGTGACTGCCATTCACCAACCATTGATCTTCAATGGTGAGATGATCCTGAAAGTAAAGCAATGTGTCAGCGGATGGCATCAATCCACCGGTAAAAAAGTAACGCCCCATCCAGTTATCGTCTCCTTCGGTTTCAAACGGATAAAGTACCGAACGATGGCAAAAAATATGCACAAACAATTTGCCATCTTGACGTAACCAGCCACTCACTTTGGTAAGTAGTTTTTGGTAGTTGCGCACATGCTCAAACATTTCGATAGACACAATGCGGTCGAACTGTTGATCCAGCTCCAATTGATTGACGTCCTGAGTAATCACCTGAATATTATCGATACCACGCTGTTTGGCTTGTGCCTGAATATACTCACGCTGGGAATTGGAGTTAGAGACTGCAGTAATCCGTGAATTAGGCAATTTTTCGGCCATAAACAGAGTGAGTGAGCCCCAACCACAGCCTAACTCCAGGATATCTTGCCCATCTTCAAATTGGCCACGCTGCAAATACAGTTCCAGCATCAACTGTTCAGCATCTTCCAAAGTGCGAGTATTGTTATTCCACCAGCAACTGCTGTATTTCAGGTGCTTTCCAAGCGCCAGTTGGTAGAATTTCGCAGGCACCTCGTAGTGCTGTTCATTGGCCGCATCAGTTTCGATCGCAATGGGGCTGTTACGCAACTGGTTAATCAGTTCACTTTTTTGCGCGCTGGCCAGCTCCGGGTTATTGGCAAATTCATCCTGCAAACGTTGCTTCAGCAGCTTACGAATACCCATACGGATAGCGGAATCCGGTACCAATTTTTTTTCTGCCAGATCAATTATTTTCATCAGTTGCTCTCCACAATTTTTTCAAGATTCTTTTTCCAAACTATTTATCCAGACTCTTTATCCAGACTCTTTATCCAGACTCTTCATCCAGGGGATGAACGCACTGGTAGTTTCCCGATAGCGCAGATAGGCATCACCGCGAGAGCGGATAGCCTGTTGTTCGGTATAGGGAATGCCAGTAATAAAAATCAAGAACAGCAGCATCAACACCGGCGCCAGCCACAGCCATTCGCCACCGACAATACCAATGGCGAGCAACGGATAGCTGAACCAATGCAGCCATTCAAAAAAATAGTTGGGGTGGCGGGAATAATTCCAAAGGCCAACTTCACACACCTTGCCTTTATTGGCTGCTTGACTACGGAATTGCGCCAACTGCTTATCCGACACAGTGACACCCGCAAAAGCCACCAGCGCCAACATCACAGCCGTAATATGTTGAGTGCCAGCTGCAGCCACTTCACCGTTGGCGATCAACCAGGCAGGCAGGCTAAAGCACCAAATCAACAGAGCCTGAAACTGAAAAAATAAAAAGTGATACGGGTTAACTCGTTTTCCCCAGTACTGGCGCAGATATTGATAGCGGCCATCTTCCGGCTCGGTAACTACCCGATGGGTCAGATAAACGCCCAGGCGCAAATACCAACAACCCATGAGCAGTGCCACTGTCCAACGCAACCACTCACTACCACCACCGGTAAAACCGTAGTAAAAAGCAGACACGGAAATACCCAATGCCCATACCGCATCGACAATGCCTGCATTATTGCTGCGCACTTGCCACAACCAGGCAAGTGCCATAGCAACACTGGCGGCCAACAGGGTCTCAACCGGTAGGCTTTCAACTGGCAAGTCAGGCCAAAGCATGACGCCCCTCCTGCGACCACTTGGCCGCTTTTCTCAATAACAACGGCACCACCAACAACCAACTCAGTGATGTAGCGGCAATAACACCTGTGCTATCCAGCCACACTACCGCACCCAACTTTTGCGCGCCGTAATAAGACAGCGGACTACCAACAGCCGCCAATAACCCGGCCAGATACAAATTGCGCTGCATCCATGACAGGGAGTGATTCAAGGTCAGCGCAAACGCCACCCACAGGCAGACAATCCACAGAGGAGCCACTGGGAACAGTGGCTGATTTGAATACTGCAAAATGCCCAGTAATGACCACAGGGTAGCCAGGAAAATGCCGATGGGAATGGCAAGTGCCAACAACTGCGCGTCTGCACGACGCACCGGTGATATGGAAAAATGAAGCAGCACAAAAACCAACGTCGCCAGAACAGGCAACCAGGTATTACCCCAGCTGGCACCCAGCACACAGCTAAACCACACGATCTGAAAGGCGATAAAATTAATCACTGCTTTTCCTCTACTCTCTAGCAAGCGTGGTGTGGGTAATGGTTTTTTTGACCGCGGCCAGCATGGATGCTGGCCACGAGCCCCCAAGGAAGGGTTCACGGCGTGTCACAAAAACCATTACCCACATCATGCTAGCTGCCCTCCGGCACCCACTGCTCACGACGATTACCACTGGCAGCAAACAACAAGTGCACATCATTGATACTGCGCTCTCGGAAACCGCCCTCGCAGTAACACAAGTAGAACTCCCACATACGGATAAACGCCTCCGAATAGCCCAGCTCACGCACCTGATCCAGCTGGTCCATAAAACGTTCACGCCACTCCTGCAATGTCAGTGCGTAGCTGGGGCCAATATCTTCCAAATTGGTCAGCCGCAAACCCGCCTTGGCTGCACTGCTAGTCAATACACTCACACAGGGAATAAAACTGCCGGGGAAAATATAGCGCTTGATAAAATCCACCGAATTCAGCGCTTGCTTGTAACGATGATCTTCAATGGTGATTGCCTGAATTGCCGCCAGGCCATCCGGCTTCAGTAAATGCTGACATTGTTTGAAATAACCATCCAGAAATTGATGGCCCACGGCCTCCACCATTTCGATGGAAAGTAACTTGTCGTACTGGCCGTCCAGATCACGGTAATCTTCCAGCAGCACTGTGATTTTGTCGGACAAACCCGCACCGGCTATACGCTCTACCGCTAATTTATATTGCTCTTCCGATATGGTTGTAGTGGTCACCCGGCAACCATAATTCTGCGCGGCAAAGATAGCGGCGCCACCCCAACCGGTGCCAATTTCCAGCAAATGATCGGAAGGCTTTAAATCCAGCTTGTCGCACAACCTGGCTAATTTTAATTCCTGAGCCTGGGCCAGCGACTCATCACCAGTATGGTACAAAGCGGAGGAATACATCATCCACTCTTTGTCCAAAAACAACTCAAATAAATCGTTGCCAATATCGTAGTGAGCAGCAATATTGCGCCGACTGCCACTGCGATTGTTTTTATGGAGTTGATGAACCGCTTTCAACAGCCACCCGGCAACGGTTGCCACTCCGCCTTCCATGCCATCCAGCAAATCCTGGTTGCGCACCAGAATGCACACCAAAGCCGTTAAGTCAGAGCAATGCCACTCACCGGCCATATAAGACTCTGCAGCGCCCACACTGCCGCCAGTTGCCACACTTTGAAAAAAGGCACTGTCGTTAACATGCATTTGCACCTGCAAATCTGCCTGGCCATCTCCCAACAAGTAATGACCTCCGGGTGCCGCCAGATGAATTGCGCCATTTTTTAAGGAGCCAAGTCGATTCACAAACAACTTTTCGAATAGCGTACTCTTACGCTGCGTCTTTTCAGGGCTTTTTAAAAAACGATTTTTTGCCGCCAGTGCGGTTACCTGAGTAGTCATGACTTGTCTCCCGTTATTTCAGGTAAAGGGACTTTAGGTAAAGAAGATGGATGAGTGTCTGGATGATCAAAAAAGGGAATACGCTTCAGCCATAAACGCAGCGCTTGCCAATAAATTCGCAACACCACCAACAGGGTTTGCATCGGGTAATGGATAGGCAAGAACGCCATGGATCTGCTTGTCAATGGTTGCTGCCTTGTAGACATTACCGCGTCAAATTGACGCAGGCCATCTTTGAGAAGCGTCATATGCACATGCGCTTTTTTATCGCGCAACCTGAACCGCCAGTGGTACTGCAAATCCATAGGCATAAACGGTGATACGTGAAACTCCTTGTCAAACTCGAAGCGAGTACAGCCATCGACAACCGGCAACACATAACCGTGGCGTTCGTTCCAGGGAGTATTGTTGATTTCCGTAACGATGTAGCGCAGCTGATTATCCGGGTTGTAGCAGAAGTAATAGGTAACCGGATTGAACACAATGCCAAAGTAGCGCGGCTGGGTAAGAATTTTTACCGTACCTTCAAAGCGGTCACCACAATCGCGAAAGATGGTATTAACCACCGCTTCTTTGAGATTGGCTTCCGGTGCGGCCAAAGAGCCTTCAGCGCATAAATAGTCTTTCCTGCAAAAGCCAATGGCATTAAAACGCTCCAACGACCACCAACGACTTTTGGAAAAAGTCTTTTGTAGCTGATCCAGGTCTAACAGCACCATCGCCATCGGGTAGCGAAACCGATGAGGCCTGGGACGGTGACGGCTGTGCTGTACCCAGCCTTTGTAGATGCCATCAGGTAACATGAGCATTCACCAAGTTACCTTCAATATGATCCACCACTCGCAGGGCACTGCGTACCCCATCCTCGTGAAAACCCCATCCCCAATAGGCACCGCAGTAATGGGTTCGGTTATGGCCGGATATCTGCGACCAGCGATGCTGTGCAGCCAGGGTAGCGGCGTTGTACACCGGGTGGCTGTAATGGCGTTCAGCGTAGACTTTTTCAGGGTCGATCAGATGTTCGCAATTGAGAGAAACGATAAAATCCGGTGTGCCATTGTCGGTTTGCAACCCAGCACTACCCAGCCCTTGTAGCTGATTCATGTGGTAGCTGACTGTGCATTGGTTATACAGGTCAGCTCCCAAGCGCACGTTCCAGCATGCCCAGGCTTTCAGGTGCCGGGGAAGCACTGAAATATCGCTGTGCAAGAGCATATGATTGTTTTGATAGGCAATGCTGCCCAGCACTTGCTGCTCTGCATCGGTGGCGTCTTCCAACAGAGCAAGTGCTTGATCCGAATGGCAAGCCAAGACCACTTGATCAAACTGTCGGGATTGGCCATTTACCTGAAGGGTCACACCGTCGCTAGTACGGCGTATTTTTTCCACTGGCGTATTAACGTGCAAATCACCGGTGAATTTTTCCAGCAGAGCGTCCACATAACTGCTGGAACCATCTTTAACCACCCGCCACTGAGGTCGCTTGCTCAATGTCAGCATGTGGTGGTTATGCATAAACTGAACAAAATAGCGTGCGGGAAATTGTTCAATACTGGCACTGGGCCCGGACCAAAGGGCACAAGCCATTGGGATCAGGTGCTTTTCAATAAATACATCACTGTAACGATTTTCCCGCAAGTACTCGCCGAGGGTTTGCTGGTTGCTCTCATCTTCCAGCAATGTTGGTGCCTGGCGATAAAAGCGCATCAGGTCTTTAATCATGCGCTGGAATGCTGGGCTAAAGATGTTTCTCCGCTGGCAGAACAGCTTGTCTAAATTGGTGGCGTTATATTCCAGCCCGGATACTGGATCGGAAACGCTAAAGCTCATGGTGGTACGCTGGCTGGCAACACCCAGCTCATTGAGCAGGCGGCAAAAATTTGGGTAGTTTTCTTCGTTGAAAACGATAAAACCGCTGTCAATATGCCAGTACTTATCCGCCACGTGAATATCGTGAGTATCCACATGACCACCGGGATAATTGCTGCTTTCAAACAGAGTTACCCGGTGCTTTTTGCCTGGACTGTTATCCAAACTCTTATCAAGGCTCTTATCCAGGTAATAGGCACAGGCCAGACCGGATATACCGCTGCCAACAACCGCAATCTCCATCGGTGGTGAGTTCATCCTTGCTGCTCCGCAGTAGGCGGTACAGCCGTTTTTGCCAAATGGTTACTGTCCCGCCGCTTTACTGGAATGGTGCGCAGATTCCAGATCAGACCCATTCGCTCCATGCCTTTGAGCACGTAGTAACTCATATCAATTTCCCACCAGTAGAAGCCCTGGCGGGCAGATGCAGGGTAGTAGTGATGGTTGTTGTGCCAGCCCTCTCCCAAGGTCATCAAGGCCAGCCAAAAATTATTGCGGCTTTCATCAGGAGTGCCGTAACGTACTGACCCAAAGCGATGGGCCAGGGAGTTGATGCACAGGCTGGCATGGATCAGTACCACCGTGGAAACAAAGTAGCCCCAAACCAGCATTTGCAAACCATTGGTATTTAACTGGGGCGCCACCGCTTCCAACAGCGCTCCCAGTCCGTATAAAAAAGCAGCCAGCAGTGCAGGTACGGCCAAATCGTGACGATCCAGCCAGCGCAATTCCGGAAAGCGTTGAAAATCGGAAATCAGCGAATAATCCGCCTGAAAGTGGCGGTGAGATAAAAACCACCCCATATGGCTCCACCAAAAACCGTCTTTCGGAGAGTGGGCATCGCCTTCCCGATCAGAACAGCGATGGTGGTTGCGATGATGAGCTGCCCACCACAGCGGGCCACGTTGAGTGGCACTGGCGCCTAACAGGGCAAACAGAAACTGCACCACACGGCCGGTACGAAAAGTTTTGTGGGAAAAATAGCGGTGGTAAAACGCGGTAATGGCAAACATTCTGGCAATGTAGAGTACAGCGGCTACGCCCAGAGCGACCCATGAAAAGCCCACAAAGAAAACACCCAGGCAAGCCAGGTGGAGAAAAATAAAGGGGATTATTCGCACCCAGTCAACTTGGCGATCCTTGCCGGATGGGTTTATCCCTTCCAGTGAATGGCTATTGGGTTGGTTGTCGAACCAGGATTTGATCGCTTTCATGGGGCCCCCTTAGGTGACACCAAAGTATCGCCGGCTTCGTGAAAAAACCGTGAAGCCCCCTTTCACTCATTTTTCACAGCCACTTGCCTGTAATGGCACCATGAAAAAAACACTGCATATTTACATGGCGCTTTGTACTGTTCTGGTAACAGCGAGCCTGATCGCAGGGCTCTGGCTTTTGGTGAGCGTCGACGAGCCCCGCAACAGCTATCACAGTGCCAATTACCGGGCCGCGCTGGCGAAATTTCCAGCGCAGCCTGCCAGCGAAAGCGCAATAGCCAACTTTTCCAAGGTTTATGAGGACTTGATTGCGCCTACATTGGCGGAGTCTGTAGATTCCTTGTACGCCGACCCGCTGTATTTCAACGATACGTTTAATACCTTTGAAAGCCGCGCGGAGCTGCGTGATTATCTGGTACACACCGCCGAGAATTTGAGCCGT
Organism: Porticoccus sp. W117; assembly: GCF_030341905.1. Taxonomy (GTDB): domain Bacteria; phylum Pseudomonadota; class Gammaproteobacteria; order Pseudomonadales; family Porticoccaceae; genus SCSIO-12696. The sequence goes on from NZ_JATAAF010000001.1 coordinate 258,893, forward strand.
TCCACAGTAGTGATCGACGACATGGCTCGCAGCGGCAACGATGTTTACCTGCGCTGGACGATGACCATCACCGCGCAAGTAAAAGGAAAAACCATTGATAGTGAGTCAATAGGCATTACTCACTTGCGCTTTAACAGCAATGGCCAGGTCGTGGTTCATCAGGATTATTGGGATGGAGTAGACGGTTTCTACCAGCATATCCCCTATGTGGGCCTGCCGATAAAACTGATCAGGGAACAATTGTGAATTCAGCGTTTGTAAAGTGCTGGCTGTTAGCGGTCAGCGTGTTATCAGCCAGCGTCAATTTGTATGCCAGCAGTCTGTATGCCAAGAGTGACGTATTTCAGCCCACAGCCATGCTGGATAACCAGCAATTACAACTCTGCAACAGTACAGATATCAGAGTCATGGCCGTGTTTAATGTGGGAACAGCGGCACTCTATTTGCAAGACTGCAGTATTGAAGAAGACACCCTGAATCAGCCGATCCAGCTTTCCATTGTGTATAAACGGGATTTTTCCCCAGAGGATTTTCAAAAATCCGCCTACACACTGTTGCAACGCAATCTCAGCGAAGCGCAGTTTTCTGCGATAGAAGGCGAACTGCAACGCTTTAACAGCAACTACCAGGCCATGACCAAGGGCGAGCGTTACGACATCTGTTATTCCGATAACACCGGGCTGTTGTTGCAGAAAAACGGGGCGCTTATTTCTCAAAGCCAATCTGCGCAGTTGGGCCAATCCTATTTTCAGATATGGTTTGGCAAGCGCCCGTTTAGCAAAGCCTTAAAGCGAAAGTTATTGAAGGGCACCTCTAAAAATGCACTATTTCCGCGATAGCTGCGTTGGCGTCGTACTCGCCTCCTCATGTATGCCTTATACACTCCGGGTCTCCGTGCGCCGCCGCCTTGCTCTCGCAAAAAATATCACTATTTTTAGAGGCACCCTAAAGAAGCCTCAGCGCCTTTCTACAGAATAGCCTGCCTTTTTCAGCAGTTCCGGCACCCCTTCGTCACCGACAAAATGAGCGGAACCCGCCACCACAAAATACGTGCCGCCCTTGGCAATATAACCCTCGATCTTTTCTACCATGCCGTGATTGCGGTCGTATAAAAAGGCATCTACCAGAGCCTTGGACTCTTTGCTGCCACTGTCCATGCTGTCAACGGCAATCTTTTCAAGGGTCTTTTCATCACCCTGCTTCCAGGCCTCCACCATAGGCGCCATCATTTCACTGGCTTCGTCCAACTGCCCGATGGTTTCCTGGATCAAAAAATCCGCAGGCCCCAGAGAAGCCATTAACTGCATCAGCTGCTCTGAGCCTTCCAGCTCAAGAATTTGTTTGTTGTTTTCTGTGGCCTGCCTGAGAAAGTGCAAATCCAGTCCATAGCTCGCGTCCAGACCAGATTGCGCCGCCATCAGGTAACCGAGTGTAACCATCAGTGTGCCCGGACGCATGCGCGTATACATGGTCTCAGGCAGCGGCACACCGTGCTTCACCAGGGCCGACTCAAGGGATTGCAAAGTTGCCTGCGAAATATGGTCGGTAAGCCGCTCACCCGCTGGATACATACCGTACTGGAACAGCAACCTCTGTTCTTGAACCGCATCGATATTGAGAATATCTGCCTCAACCGCCAGGGCATCGGCGCTGGCAAAGGCTTTTTCTACCTCCGGGCGCAGCGGGTAAAAACTTTTGTCCGCCAGGTGAATTGAGCCAAACAGATAAACCGTGGCCCTCTTGGTTTCCAGCTTCCAAAATAGCGCTTTGTCATTGGCGCTCCATACCGTTCCAGAAAATGCCAACAACAGAAAAAACGCCAGTGACGCTGTCAATTTCCTTTTCATCGAATTTTTCGCCTTGTTGAGAGTCAAAATCAACGTGCACTCTACCACTGCGACGGGCAATTACCTATCCAGTTGCTATACTTGAAAAAGGTTTGCCGCTTTTTCGATTCAGTATTTCGACAGGCATTGCCAATCAATTACTGAGGGTTTACAGATGAAAAGACACTATTACATAAGCAGTGATCTGGATGATCTGGAAAATGTTGAGCAGGAGCTTGAGGCCCAGGGATTCACCGCCCCACAGATACATGTATTGAGCCTGAATGACGCCGATGTGGCGAAACATGAACACCTGAATGAAGTAGAAGCCGTACTGCGAAAAGATGTGGTTAACGGCACCATCATTGGCGCGATTATCGGTATTTTGGCCGCCGCTGTCGTGCTTTTACTGGCCCACAACTCCAACCTTCCGGAAAAAACCACCTGGGTGCCCTTTATCTTCCTGGCCATTATTGTGCTGGGATTTTGCACTTGGGAAGGCGGCTTGTTTGGCATTCAGGAACCTCACAAGCAATTCAAACGCTTTCAAAAGCAACTGCAAGATGGGCAGCATGTGTTTTTTGTGGATACCAAACCTGAGCAGGAAAATATTCTTTCTCAAGTGGTGAATAACCACCCCAGATTGCACGATGCCGGTATCGGCTCCTCAACACCCGCTCTGGTTATCTGGTGGCGCAACAAGTTTTCCTGGTTTATGAAGTCCATGCCGTAAGGCGCTGGGCGATTGTGTAGGTCGGCCTTTAGGCCGACAAGATTGTTGCTACGTAGTGATTACTTTGTCGGCCTAAAGGCCGACCCACAAGGGCAAATATTCAACGGGCAAATAGCTCCAACTGCACAAAACCATGGTCTGTAGTTAAATCCACAAAACGGACGCCAATACCCAGCAATCGCACTGGGCGATTGCCTCGCGGGAACGCTTCTTGCAATAACGCGGCAAAACTGTCCAGCGACAGCTTCGGGTCATGGGCGCGCTCCAGGGTGGTCACGGCAAAGTCATTAAACTTCACTTTGACGAACTGCCGAACCACCTGATAGCTGTCATCCACCCTGCGCAAGCGCCCTTTCAATTCAACCAGCAATTCCGGCAATTTCTTCAGGCAGCTATTGGCGTCTGGCAAGTCCGCCGCGTAAGTGTGTTCCACACTGAGGGATTTACGGCGCCGATGGGGTTTTACCGGGCGATTATCTTCACCACGACTGAGTTGATAGAGCCGCTGGCCAAATACTCCAAAACTCTCCACCAGAGCGGTTAAGTCACGCTGCTGAAGCTCGCCACAAGTCAAAATACCCATGCGCTCCAGCTTTTTTGCCGTCACTTTGCCGACACCAAATATCTTGTTAACTGGCAGGCGACGGACGAAGTCAGGCACTTCGTCAGGGGTAATCACCAGCTGGCCATTGGGTTTGTGCCAGTCACTGGCAATTTTGGCGAGGAATTTATTGGGAGCAATACCCGCCGATGCGGTTACGCCAACTTCGCTGGCTATACGTTGGCGAATCTCCTGGGCAATCAAGGTCGCGCTGCCCCGGCATTGTTCACAGTCGGACACATCCAGAAATGCCTCATCCTGCGACAACGGCTCCACAAGCTCTGTATAAGAAAAAAAGATTTTGCGAATCTGCTCTGCCGCCTCACGGTATTTGTCCATACGCGGTGGAATCAGAATCAAACTGGGGCACAAGCGGCGCGCGTGAGCCGATGCCATAGCAGAGCGCACACCGTATTCACGAGCTGGATAATTGCATGTGGCAACAACCCCCCGCCGATCAGATTGGCCACCGATGGCAATGGGCAAATCCCGCAGGGATGGATCATCGCGCATCTCTACAGAGGCGTAAAAACAATCGCAGTCGATGTGGATAATTTTGCGCATGACAATAACTGTATATAATTACAGTTATTGTCGAATGATTTGAGGAAAGAGGCAAGCGAGTTGCAGGTTGCAGAAATTAACTCCTTCCTAGAGACAAGTCGACTTTGCTGCCGATTTATCTCGCCATGAGGTTACCTGAAATCAACCCTGAGCTTCGAAGTCATCCTCGCGAAGTTTGGCGGTGCCATCGGTTTGAAGAACCCACAGCTCTTTATGAATTACACCCGAGGCGTTGTTCATCTTCCAGCCTGAGGTAAGCAAAACACTGTTGGCGTCCACCACTTCCATTTTTGGTTCTACATACTCCACATCGGAAAAGCCCTGAGATATCAAGTTGTCCCAGAATGCCTGTATTTGTTTAGTGCCGGTAAAAGTACCAAATGGGCGCGCGTGCATAACGGCATCCGCCTCGTACTGGGCTGCACAACCGGCACCATCGCCACTGTTAAAGGCATTTTTCCAGCGCTCACTGGCTGCAGAAACGGCGGCCAGCAGCGCGGCATTTTCTTGATTGCTCATAATGACTCCTTGATGATTTTATTCGGGCTCGCGAGCCCAGTAGGTATCCAGTAAAAAGCCTCCCAGACAGCCCAGTGTCAGCCACAGCGCCAATCCCCGCTCGGGAATGGTCAGCAATACCAGTGCCACGCTGAGCATCACCAGCAAAGACACTCTGGGCAGTTTTACCTTGTGATGTGGAGAGATTTGTTTGTCGTAGGGAAACACCAGGTTAACCATTGGTGCCAAGCCGGCCACCAAAGGGCCAGCCCAGTAGATGGCGGGCTGTGTAAATAGTAAGAAAGCAGAGGCGCATACGGACAGCAACGCCCAAAAAATAAAAGCAGCTCGAAATATAACTTTAAGTGGCATTAACTCTAATATCCTGCACCTGATGAGTGGCAGACAATGCTAACACCAGATCCGCACGCTGTGGCAATGTTTGCTGCATCCAGTCTGTCAGGCGCTCAAAGTACTGCACAAACTCGTCCACTTGCTGCTGAGACAGCCCCTTCCCCGCCTCCTGCTGATGCCGCCAACGACGCACTGCTGTTATATCCGGCACTTGCAGATAGAGCAGTGTATCCAGGCGTTGAAATAACTCTTTGTAGCTGCCCTGCAGGTAGCGGTTTACCTGGTGGCGCCAGCGGGCATCAGCATCTTGCTGCGCCTCTAAAATGTTTACCGGGTGTACCAGGGATTCTTGCGGTTGCGGCAAAGCGCCCATGCACCAGCCTTCCAGCAATATGACATCAGGCTTGGTCACACTCTGTTGCCATTGCCGCTCTGGCAGCAAATCATCGTCACTTTTATCAAACTGGGCCAGTCTGACCGGGTTGCCGCTCTGCAAGTGTGCGAGAACGTCGTTCAAACACTGCAGATCGTGGGTGCCGGGCACACCGCGGGTGGTAAACAACGGATGTACTTCCTGCGCCAACTGCTGACGCCGGGCTTTGCTGAAATAAAAATCGTCCAGGGAAAGCACTTGGGCAGACAGGCCGTATTCATCCGAAAGCAGCTGACCAACAAAGTGGCTGAGAGTACTTTTGCCAGCCCCCTGACCACCGCTGATGCCCACCATAAGTGGGCTATGGCGACCACGGCACTGTCTGGCCAAATGATTGGCGACTTCCAGGTAAGCCAGCCCTGTCGTGTGATCAAATGGCCACTGAGGGTCATCAAAAAGAGTCCGCGCCCCTAGGCACAACTGCCGATAGCGTTGCTCAGCTCGTTGCGCCCAAGGCGGATGCACGGCGGTCACGAAATACCGATTCCTGCGGGCCGGCTATCGTCCGGCTTGCCGCTGTATGGCTCCGGTTTATCCTCACCTTTGGAGAACCAGCGTTTCAGCTGTTGCGGCATCACAATCAGTGCCGGTGTGACCAGCAAGGTCAGCAAAGTGGAAAACACCAAGCCATCGACAATGGCACTGGCCAGGGGCGTCCACCAAGAGGTGACCGCACCACCAAATCCGGCGGTACGTTGCAAAAAGTCCACACTGAAACCATTGGCCAGCGGCATCAAACCCACCACCGTAGTCACCGTGGTGAGCAGTACCGGCCGCAGGCGCAATACCGCCGACAGGTGCGCTGCCTCAAAAGGGCTCATATCCGGGCGGTCGCGGCGCAGGTGATTGTAGGTGTCGATCAGTACAATGTTGTTGTTCACCACAATCCCCGCCAGGGCAATAATGCCCACGCCAGTCATGATGATGCTGAACGGCTGCTGGCTGAACACCAGACCCAACAGCACACCCGCGGTCGACATAATCACCGCCGACAAAATCAGGAACGCCTGATAGAAGCTGTTGAACTGCATCACCATCATAATCAGCATCAGGAACAGCGCCATCATGCCCGCAGTAGCGAGGAACTGGCCGGATTCCGCCTGTTCTTCATTGGCACCGCGAAAGCTGACCTGCACAGCAGGGTCGATATCCACGGTTTCCAGCCATTGCTGCACTTCTTTCACCTTGGTGTCTGCCAGCACACCCTCAAGGGTGTTGGCGCGAACAAAGGCCACCTGCTCCAGATCGATGCGCTGAATGCTATCCACCTTTTGCTGCGGCACCAGTTTGACAAAGCTGGCTACAGGAACCGGCCCCTGGGCGGTGGTAACGCGAATATTTTCCAGCGCCGACAGGCTGCGATCACTGTTGGGGTAACGCACCCGAATATCCACTTCGTCTTCGGCATCGTCCGGGCGGTATTTGCCCAGCAGTACGCCGTTGGTGATCATCTGCACCATCTGGCCCACCAAGGTCACGTTGACACCGTGCATGGCCGCCTGGGCGCGATCAAGGGTGATTTCCCATTCAATACCGGGCTGCGGTGTGGTGTCTTCAATATCCCGTAAACCCTCGACGTTTTCTTCCAGGTGGCGACGAATCATACGCGCGGTGGCAAACAGTTTGTCCTGATTCGCCGATGCCAATTGCAACTGCACGTCGCGCCCGGTAGGCGGCCCGCCCTCAACCGGGTCGGCGGTAAAATACATGCCGGGCATATTGGCGGTGGCCTCACGAACAGAAGCAAACACCTCGCGGCTGCTGCGTTCCCGCTCGCTGGCATCCACCAGCTCAATCAATACCTCGGCCACTTCGTCCCGATAACGGGTGCTGCCGTTGTCCCCTACCCCGGTACCACCACTGGCGGAATACACCGCTTTCACCTCGGGAACGGACAACAGAATCTGCTCTACCTGGGTGGTCAATTTCTCTCGCTCCGCCACCGACAAATTACCCTTGGCCCGCACCGCACCCATTCCGTAGTTGTTTTCGGTTTCGGTAAAGAACATGGCGCCGCGGCCAAACTGCCCGTAAATGGCAAACACCACAAACAACAAAACAATCGCGGACACAAACACCGCCACCGGCTGACGCACAAATGCCCCCACCAGGCTGGCGTAACCCCGACCAAAACGGGTCAGTTTCTGCGGCCAGGCACTGTCGGACTGTGTCGCTTCAACGGTGCGATGGGTTTTCTGGGCACGGCCAATCAGGGTGCCCAGTACCGGCGAAAAGAACAGCGCATAAATCAGTGACCACACCAGTACCGCAAACACGGTGACTGGCAGGTAACCCATAAATTCTCCGGTAGTGCCGGGCCACAGCATCAGCGGCAAAAACACCAACAGTGTAGTGGCGGTGGAGGACATTACCGGCAGGCGCATACGCCCCACGGCAATCAGGTAAGACTCCTTCATGGACTTGCCCAGACTGCGCTGACGATCCGCGTATTCCACCACCACAATGGCGCCATCAATCAACATACCCAGCGCCAGCAACAAGCCAAACGCCACCATAAAGTTGAACGAATAGCCGATCATTTGCAGGATGATGGCGCTGCCCATCAGGGAGAATGGAATACCAAAACCCACCAGCAACCCGGAGCGCAACCCCAGAGCCGCCACCACAATAATCAACACCAGCACCATCGCCGTGAGGATGTTGCCAGACAGTTCGCTGATCATCTGGTAGCTGAATTCGGAACGGTCGAATACGTAGATAATTTCCACACTGGCGGGCAGCGCGTCACGGCCTTCGTCGATGACCGCCTTGATGGCCTCGGCGGTATCGATTTCATTGAATTTGTCCCGCTTCGATACCGTCAGGGCAATGGTGGATTTGCCATTGATATGGCTAAACCCGTTGGCGTCTTTAAAGGTGCGGCGAACTTCGGCCACATCCCCCAGAGTGACAACTCCCTGATCATCAAAACGTAGCGGCAGGCTGTACACATCCTGCCGGGTTTCAATCAACGCTGGCACTTTTACGCCAAAGCGCCCCTGGGCGGTGTCGTACTCACCGGCGGGAATCAGGCGGTTGTTGTTGACCACTGCCTGGTAAAGTTCTTCCGCCCGCAGGTTGTAGCGTTCCAGCCGCGACTGGTCGATCACTGCCTCCACCACTTCTTCACGGCTGCCGCTGAGGTTAGCTTCCAGCACGCTGGGCAGGGCTTCGATTTTATCCTGATAGCGACGGGCAATTTGAAACAGCTCCCGTTCCAGCACACCCTTGCCGGAAAAGGTAATCACCAGTGTCGGCTCTTTGGAGGCAGAGGCTTCCTGCACCACCGGCTCTTCAGTATCCGCGGGGAATTTTGCCTGGGCGCGATCCATGGCCACCCGCACATCCTGAATGGCCGCGTCGGAATCCCGCTCAATTTCAAACTCAATAACCGCGGTTGCCAGGCTCTCGTTGCCGTAGGTTTTGATTTCCTTGATGCCCTCCACGGATTTGAGCTCGGTTTCCATGGGTTTGATCAGCAAACGCACCGCGTCTTCCGGCGAAATACCGTCGTGAAATACCGACACAATCACAAAGGGCGCGTTGACGTTGGGAGCCACTTCCAGAGTCATCATCCTCTGGGAGGCAAAGCCAGCAAGCAGGATAAAGGCCAGTATGGAAAGGGTTGCCCTGGAATGGCTGATGGCTTTGTCGAGCAGTTTCATGACGCTGGCGACTCCGCAGTAACCACCTCACCAGCGGCTTTTTCAGCGCCACTGTCAACGACGTTTGCCTGCACCTGTTCGCCGTTGGCGACATACTCCTGGCCCACGGTAATCAGCAGAGCCTTATCCGGCAAACCGAGTACCCATACGCCGCCGCTGTCATCGCCGACAATCTGGACTTCCTGAAATTGCACCCGGTAGCTGTCGTCCAGCAGGCGCACACCGATTTCGCCGCTGTCCCCCAGGCCAAGCACGCTGGAGGGAATACGCTGGGCCAACAATTCTCTGGAAGACACCTTGAACTGGGCGGTGAGCCCGGCCCGGAGGCGGCTGTCTGCGTTGTCGATGGTGGCTTCAATACGATAAGTGCGGGTGGCGGAGGAGGCCTGCTGCCCCAGGTAGGTAATCTCACCGCTTGCCCGGCTGCCGTCCACCAGCTCCACTTCTGCGGAGCTGCCCAGAGAAACTTTCTGCACTTGCTGTTCAGACACCTGGGCCATCACTTTCAGGGGTGAGATCTCCAACAACTGGCCACAGCTGTCACCGCGATTCATAAAGTCGCCGATTTCCACTGGGCGGGTTTCCACCACACCGGCAAACGGGGCGCGAATTTCGGTGTTTTGCAAATCCAGTTGGCGTCTTTTCAGATCAGCGCGGGCGCGCTCCAGACCGCTTTTGGCTTCGGCAATAGCCAGTTCCGATTGCAACCCTTGCTGCTTGAGCTTGGCGACTCCCTCGTGACGCAATTGCGCCTCTTTCAGGGCGGCGCTGGCCTCGTCCAGGCGTTGCTGACGATCTTCCACCGCCAGGCGACAAACCACATCTCCGGCGTCCACCTGCTGTCCCCGTTGCGCTGGCACGGCGACAACCCGGCCGGATACTTCCGCACGCAGATCCACAGCCCGATTGGGCTCGGTGCGGCCGCGGGCACTAAAGCGGCTGGCATAGGGTTGAGCGTTAAACCACTGGGCGGTGACCAGAGTGCGCTGGTTGTCAGCGCTGTCGGCTTTCTCCTCTACTTGCGGGGCCTTCCACATGCCCGTGACAAACCACAACAGAGTCGCCAGAAAAACCACCAGCGCAATACGAACATTCTTGCTCACCAACCATCTCCTGACAATAAGTCCCTGAGAAATAAAGAAAAAGCCAGCCACTGGCTAGCATTATGGCGACAATACTAAACCAATAAAGGCAATTACGGAATAGCTGTTCTGGAATAAAAAAGCAGAAAATCGTAAACCCCGAATTCCGCGGCCCAAGCAAACAACACCCCTTAGGGGGATAAACGCCTGAAACTCCCCGCTCCTTGGCCTATGATTTCATAGTTGTGGGGATATTTATGGTTTTGTATCTGATTCATTAAGGGGTCTGCGATGAAAACAATAATCAACAGTTTGGTTATCTTCTGCTGCTTTGCGGCACAGGGCTGCACCGCTCATAGCGATGCACCAGGCAACCAGGTGCAAACCGCCCCTGCGGCGGGCACGGTAGCGATTCAGCAAAAGAAAACCTATGGCTTTGACCAAGACGGGGTCTATATAAGCAACCAATTCGATGGCGCCCGCCTCAACAATGCGGTGCGTTTGGCAGCAAACCGCTATCAGCTAACGATTGAGCCTGAAAATATCCCTGTAAACAGCAGCTCTTATTTCGCCTTTCAGGTGTGGAGTGACAAACCAAAAACCGTTGAATTGAACATTAAATACACTGCACACAAACATCGCTATATCCCCAAAATCAGCCGAGACGGCAAAAACTGGCAACCAGTAGACGGTGTGGTGGCTTCCGAAGGGGACACATTGATTACCCTTAATGTGCAAGCAGAACAACAAAAGACCTGGCTTGCCGCTCAAGAAGTTACCTCCTCCAGCGATACCTACTAATGGCTGGGTGATTTGATGTCATCCCGCAAATACCTGAAAAAATCCGTTGCCGGGAAAAGCGTTATGGGGCGGGATATTTTTGTGGTGTCATCAGAGCCAGATTCCGCTAAGCCGTCGCTGGTATTGATTGCCAGGCAACACCCGCCGGAAATACCAGGGGGAACCATTGGCTTTGAAGCCTTCTTTGAGGAAGTGGTTTCTGACTCGGACATTGCCAAAGCATTCCGCTCCAGATTCAACCTCTATGTATTCCCCTTGCTGAACCCCGATGGCGCTGACGAAGGGCAATGGCGCCACAATGCCAACGGCGCTGATCTAAATCGGGACTGGGTCGACTTTACCCAGCCGGAAACACGCACCGCCAGAGACTTTATCGTCGACAAAGTGGAAAAAGAGGGCAAAGAAATCTGGTTTGGCGCAGATTTTCACACCTCTTATTCTGGCCCCTACCTGCTGATCTACCAACTGGAAAACGAACGCAAGGTAAAAACCCGCATCATCCCCAACTTGATTAAAGAATCTACCGGCAGCGACGGAGAAATTGCTCGCTACAGCCGCAGAGATCAAGAGCTGCCTTATTGCTACAACTGGTTCTTCCAGGCGTTTGCTGCAGAAGCGGTTACTTATGAAGATGGCGATGAGGTGGATAGAAGCATTATCCGCACCAGGGGAAGAACCTATGCCAAAAACCTGATGAAGGTTATGCTGGATCAACTCAACACTCTGGCCCCTGAATAACAAACACGGGGTGGAATGGCTGCAAGCGATATCCGCCCTGCTATCCAACCTGCTCAGATAAAATGGCAGGCGCTACTCAACTCAAGGCCATCTCCAGCGGCTTGTCTTCAACCGCCAAAGCACCCAACTCGTAGTTCAAGTAGATCAACCGTTCTGCCAGTTTCTCCGCCTGGGCCGCCAGGCCGTGGAGCTGTTCAATAGAGCCGTCGCGCCCCAGGTTGGGTGTACTGTCATATGGTTTGGTGGCCAATTCGCTATCAGGGAATTTATGGCGATAGCAGTCGTTGCGCCAACGCAACACGTGAACCAACTGCTTGTAGAGGCAAATCTTGGTGGGTATATGAATTTCCTGGTGATAATCCAGGTCTCCCAGCTGGTCAAAATCCACCGCAAACACCGTTACCGGGCGGCCCTTTTCCGGGACACGCACAAAGTTGCCTCGGGGTTTGCGGGTCAGCTGGCCAATGTCACCAAAAATCTCACCAGCGTGCAGTTCGGTAAGCAATGTGGATTCATCGCGAGCCAGCACTTCCAACTCGCCGCGAACCAGGAAGTAGAGCCAACGATCAAGGCCACCTGGGCTGAGGACGATGTCGCCGGGCTCGAACAACAGTACCCTGGAGTGCTCCAGCAGCTGCTGGTATTGACTGTCATCCTGTTCACGAATTTCACGAAACAGGTGCAAAGAGGCAATGCGGCGCTGCAGTTCACCGTCCTCAACATCGGACGCGTTAAAAATTTTCATGGTTCTCCTGACAGGAAAAATATTATTGTTATTTGATATGGCATGTTGAGTTTGCACTCATACTAACTGCCTCTCGGGGAGAGGCCAAGACTCTCTTTTACAGCACAAGTTGGCAGCCTGTGGCACCCCAGGTATTTGTGACGCAGCTCACACATTAAACAAAAAGCCCCTCACTTTTTAACGATAGCCTATTCTGCCCATCACTCCCGAAGTGGTAATTTTGCATTAGATAAAAACAACATCAAATACTTTATTACTATTTGGGCAGGGTAAAATGAAGAATTCACGTTTACTGTCACTGCTGGCGGCCTGTGTCGTTTCGCTGTGCAGCAATTTTAGTATGGCGGACGCCAGCAGCCTGATACTCAATGGCGCATCCAGCTATCGAGACCTGGGCAACGATAAATTCCTGGCCGCGCTGTATCTGGAACTGCCCAGCAACAATTACGAAAACATTATCTCCACCACCACCGCCAAACGCATGGAAATGCGCCTGACCAGCAGTTATTCCAAGCGCCGCTGGGTCAACTTGTGGATGCAGAGCATTGCCATCAGCAACAGCAACAAAACCTTCAACAGCCTGGCGGAGCCTCTGGTCGAACTGTTCAATCAGCAGAAAGGAGGCCTTGAGCCCGGTGATATCGTCTCCATCCAGATGACTGGTGACCGCTGCAGCTACCAGGTGAATGGTGTCACCCTGGCGGAAGACTTACCCGGTGGCTTGTTTAACCTGTTCGCCAACGCCTGGATCGGCAAGGCCCCTCCCAGCACCGATTTCCGCAATGCCATGCTGGGTAAAGACGTCGATACCGACGCACTGCACGCTCAGCTGGCACAAATTCAACCCGGCGAAGCCCGTATCAATGCGATCACTGAGTGGATTGCTCCACCGGAGCCTGAGATCGACGAGGGCCAGCTACTGGCAGAGCAGAAGGCCGCTGAAGAAGCCGCTGCCCTGGCAGCTGCGGAAGCCGAAAAAGAGCGTACCCTGGAAAACGACGCCCTGCCCACCCACGCCATGTTGGTACCAAGTGCAGAGCCTGATGCAACTGCTATCGCCCTGGCCGCTGCCAAAAAGTTTGTTGAACAACAGACAGTCGAACAAGCCGCAGAGCCGGAAATAGATGCTGAGAGCGTCGCAGCTGCCGAGGAAGTAGCCGAAGAGGAATTCTCGGTATCTTCCGCGTTGGCGGTAAAAGACTATATACGCGGTGCCAAGAAGCAGATACACAAATCCCTGAGATACCCGAACCACGCTCAACAACGAGGTTACCAAGGGCAAGTGCGCCTGACTATTGAGGTGGATCGCAACGGCGAATTAGTTAACGTCGCTGCGGCAGAACAAAGCCCTCACAAGACTCTTGACCGAGCAGCCATCCGCGCCGTTAAAAAAGCCGCGCCCTACGAACCGCTGCCTCAGGAAATTATCGACGAAACCCTGAGTCTGACGATCCCGTTCAAATTCACTCTGGTTGAACGATAAGCGCTGATCCCATTGACTCATGGGGCTACAATAGCCCCATGAGTCTTTTTCCCGCCGCCAATATTTACCAACCCCTGCATCAGTTGGGTGAGCCTTTTTATTCCGAAGTGCCCCCCCAGGGTTTACGCAACCCGGCATTGGTACACACTTCAGCATCCGCCGCCGAACTGCTGCAACTATCACCGCAACAGCTGGCCAGCGACGAATTTCTGCACCTGGCCAGCGGCAACAGCTACTTCCAACCCTGCCCACCCCTGGCCACCGTTTACAGCGGCCACCAGTTTGGCGTTTATGTACCGCAGCTGGGGGATGGCCGGGCCATGTCCCTGGGAACCGTAAAAGGGCCAGATGGCGAATGGGAAATGCAACTCAAAGGCGCGGGCCAGACCCCCTACTCCCGCTTTGGTGATGGTCGCGCAGTGATGCGCTCCACCATCCGCGAATACCTGTGCAGCGAAGCCATGCACGGCCTGGGGATTGCCACCACCCGCGGGCTGTCCATCACCACCGGCAGCGACAAAGTACAGCGGGAAACCGTAGAGCCGGCAGCGGTATTGATACGCTTGGCTCGCAGCCATGTTCGCTTTGGCTCTTTCGAGTTTTTCCATTACAACGGCCAACACCAGCGGGTAAAACAACTGGCGGACTATGTGATTGAACGCCACCACCCGGGTCTGCTGGGCGAACAAGATCGCCATTACCGTTTTCTGGAACGCACCGTCACCGCTACCGCAGAAATGATCGCCCACTGGCAGGCGGTGGGTTTTACTCATGGGGTAATGAACACTGACAATATGTCCATTCTCGGTGACACCATCGACTACGGCCCCTTTGGTTTTATGGATGACTACCAACCGGGGTTTGTCTGCAATCATTCCGACGAGCGCGGTCGCTACGCTTTTAGTCGCCAACCCGCTATCGGCCTGTGGAACTGCAATGCCCTGGCCCACGCGCTGTCCAGTTTGGTGGACTCAGAGCAACTGACCCAGGCATTGCAACAGTACGAGCCGGCTTTTTTGGACACTCTTGCAGAGCTGATGGCAGCCAAACTGGGGCTGAAAGAGCAACACACCAACGACGGTCAACTGATCGACAGCCTGCTTGCCACCATGGCCGACAACAGTGTGGATTACACCCTGCTGTTTCGGCGTCTGTGTGATTTTGATAGCGAAAACGAAAAAATCGCCGAATTGTTCAACAATCCCGACGACTTTCGTAAATGGGCACAAGACTATCGACAACGTTTGCAACAACAGGATTGGCCACAACCCCAGCGTTGCGCCGCCATGAAAAAGGCCAACCCAAAGTACATATTGCGAAACTATCTGGCGGAAGTGGCCATTCGCAAGGCGGAAGACGAGCAGGATTACTCAGAAATCGACCGTTTGATTACCTTGCTGGCGTCACCCTTTGACGAACATCCAGAGTTGGAGCAGTACGCCGCGCAACCACCGGAGTGGGCTCAAGGACTTAGCCTCAGCTGCTCGTCGTAGGCGGCGTTGCCCGCAAAACTAGCTCGCAGGCCGATCCTCAGCAGCGCTCTCATCCCCCGCCCCCAGCATCAAACCGATCCAGCGGGTGGACTCGTTATTTTCCAGGGCAATCTTCACCATAATAGTGAGCGGGATGGACAACAGCATACCCACCATACCCAGAGCCCAACCCCAGAATACCAACGACAAAAACACCACCAGCGCCGACAGGTTCAGTCCCTTACCCATTACTCTGGGCTCAACACCGTTGCCAACTATAGTGTTGATGGCCAGGTAACCCACCGCCGTCCACAGGGCCGGGAATGGCCCCAGTTGCACCAGGGCCAACAAGGTCGGTGGCAACGCCGCCAGAATAGAGCCAACGGTGGGTACAAAATTCAGCAGGAACGCCAGCATGGCCCACATCACCGCGTAGTCCACGCCAATAATCAACAGCAGGATATAAGCCAGCAAACCGGTACCCAGACTGATCAGGGTTTTCAGGCCCATGTAGTTGTTGACCACCTTGCTAAAGCGCTCCAGGGCTTCCAGGGCACCGGTGCTGCCCCCTCTGGCGTGCACCAGCTTGGCGGCAAAACCCGCCTCTTCGGCGAGAATAAAAATCACCGTCAGCAAAATCATAAAAGCGTTGGCCATGGTGTCGCTAAAACCCGCCACCACATTGCCCGCCATCTTCATGGCCACACTGGGGTTAATCACTTCTTTTAGTTGCTGGGGATCGGCATTCACCCCCATACCCACCAGCCACTCAACCAACCCGGCAGACATTTCCTGCAGGCGGGCCTGATACTGTGGCAAGTCGTTATTGAAGTCCCTGACCGCACCGCCCACCACGGCGCCCACGGCAATACCCGCCAGCACCACAGAGAGAATAATCAAACAAATGGCAACCCCGGAAGGCACATTGCGAGCCCGCAGCCAACTAAGCAGCGGCGAACACAACATGGCGATAAACACCGAAAGCAAAAACGGCACCAGCAGAGAAGCCGCCTGCTTCATCCCCGCCACCACAATGACAAAAGCAGCGGTCAGTAATAAAAAGCGCGCTACTGGAGAAAGAGGTTCACCTTGAACAACCATAACGATTCCCTGAAATTCTGATTTCAGGGCAGTGTAGAGCAGTCAAAGGAAGTAGCCAACAGAGTCGGCGCTACTGATGTAGGTCGGCCTTCAGGCCGTCAATGAAATTGTCGGGCTAAAGCCCGACCTACAGTGAGCATATAATTTTAGCCAGCGACCAAGGAGTCCAGTATCTCAGCGATTTCAGTCATACCCTGCTCTGTAAACAACAGCCCTGTACCACCGGTATATTCTTCCTCGGTAAGCTCAGCACAACGCTGACGCACCGCTTCCAGTTCGCTGTCGTATTGAATGGGCATGCCGATAAACACATCCCAGTCGCTTTCGCTGGCGGTGCCGTCCACCACCATTTGCAACAGAGTAATGACGTTGCTGCGTTCAATGCGGTACACGGGTGTGCCGATGCGAACAAATACCCATAGGGTAATTGCCAGCACTGCCAGGGTCAGAATCAGGGTAACCAGGTAGCTCACACCAGCTCCGCACGGAATGAAACGGTATGAGTGTAAACCATTAGCCGTAGGGCGGATTAGCGCAGCGTAATCCGCCAGTGGCCAGATGGTGGATTACGCTGCGCTAATCCACCCTACAGGTAATTCTGCTGCATCAAAACGTTTTGCTGAAAGTCACCCCACCCCACAACAGGTTGCGGTCGCCCTCACCTTGTTTCAGTTCCGACGATTGGCCGCGAACCATGTAGCTGACGCGGTAGCCACCATCAAAAGTCAGGGTATAGCCGGCCCAGGCTTCCAACAGCAGATGCTCTACCTCGCCACTGCCATAGCTAACCGCACTGTCGCGAAATTGCCCTTGCAGCAGGGCGTTGTAAGCGCGGGCTTTAACGGCCGCACCAGCCCAGAAGTAACGCTCTGATTGGGCGCTAACCGCGATCTCGCTGCTTTGCTGACCATAGCTGGCCAGTTGCGGATTAAACGACCACCAGGGGCTGTGAATATCACCGGCGCGCAAGTTGATGCTCCAGCTCGCCTCCGATAAATAACCCACAGATCCCTGCACGGTAGTCTTTACTTCCAGGTTGTTGCTGTTGAGGTTCCAGTTTTGCTGTCTGGCCACAGCGTAACGAGCGGTGAGTTCGCCACCGTCGGATATCTGATTGTTCCAGCCGTTGGCCCGGTCGCCACCCAGCAAATCGTGAAGTTGGTTTTGCAAGCTGCCCACCAATGGCAGGCCGAGAATACCGACGGTAAAACTGCTGTTCCATGCGGTGTTGTTTTCCAAATCCACCTGCTGGCGCACGCTGCTGAGGTACAGCAAGCTGCTGTAGGGACGCTCTCCCTCAAGTGCCTGAGCCGTCTCGATATCATCAGGCGTAAAAGCGATCACCCCGGTTTCCAGAGTGACCCGCTCAATATCATTGGCGGATTTGCCGTCCACGCCAACACCACGATCCAGCCAGGCAAGCGCGCGATACGGGGAATACCAGCTGTTCCTGGCCCCTGCCCCGGAGAGCGTCAGGCTAATGCCGTAGGTGTAATCCCGGTCGCGGCTGCCAGGCAGCAAAATATCATTGTCGAAAGACAACGCCCAATTATCCCAAGCGCGTACCTCATCACCACTCGCATCCGCTTCCGGGGAATGCACCAGGGTGTCGGATATAAAGTGGCTCAGCTGCGGCGATGGTTCGGCGGCGTGGAGCACAGTGGTAGCGAGCAGTAACGGCAACAGTGCCAATGGGGATTTGTTTTTCATGGCCATATATCTCAGCGGTGGTGAGCATTATTCTGAAATATATGACCGGTCGTCTTATTTTTGGTTCAAATCAAAGTAACTGCTTTTTACAAATTCAACAAACGGGGAAAAAGGGACAGAAAAATATCCAGTGGTTCGCTGTTTTTGGCGGCTTTCATGCGCAGCAACGCCCCCTGCCAGGCGTTAAACAGAAACTGTGCCAGTTGCTCAATATCCGCATCGGCTTTTATATCCCCTCTGCGTTGAGCCTCTTCCAACACAGCAGCCAGCTGGCGGGTGTTGGTCTGCAAAACTGTTTTCACAGCCAACCGAATGGCCGCGCTGTTGTCCGCCATTTCCTGGCACATATTGCCGAGGAAGCAGCCAATCTGAAAATCATTATCACAGACTTCCTGGGCGTGGTGGATGAAATACTCCCGTAACCGTTGCAGGGGTTCCTGCTGCTGATTACTGAGAATTCGACTGTTGGCCTGGTAGTCCTCAGCGGCTGCATTTTGCAGTGCCTCTACCGCAAACGCTTCCTTGCTGTCGAAGTAATTGTAAAACGACCCTTTGGGAACACCGGCGGCATCAACGATATCTTTAACACTGGTGCCGTTGTACCCCTGTACTTTCATCACCAGCATACCGGCGTGCAGAATATGTTCTTTTTTCGACTGTCGTTTACTCATGGCCGCCACTGTAGCACAGGCTAGTAAAGATAATTATGACCGGTCGTTTTATGGCCGGCCATTTTATGAAAGTAGCTCAACCGAATCACCCAACGCCAACTCGCCACCACACACCACTTTGGCACAGAGCCCGCCGTGACCGAACATGGCGGCAAAACCGCCGGGGCCCAATGTTTCTTCCATGCGGCTGCAAGGGTGGCAATGTGCCGTGCCTTCAAACTCGGCCTCGCCAATGCGGAAGCGGCGATGGCGCAATACCAGTAAGTTAATGCCGGAAACCACCAGGTTGCGGCGCAGTAATTGCGGCGCGATCTCCTCACGGCCAAGAATCGCTGCCATAGCGTCGATGTGCTCTTGGCAAATCAGCGTGACCTGGCGACCGGAACCCGGTGTTTTCAGGCAGCGGTGATCCCCTTCCAGGCCCAGACCTTCCAGAGCACGAGTTTTATCCACAATCACCAGTTCAGCACGCCGTTCCGGGCGCAGGCCTATCCAACGCAAAGTGCCTGGGGACATCTGCGCCGTGTAACGCTTCAACAAACCGTGGGGAGTGCTCATTCAATTTATCCTTTGGAACTTCTAAACCATCACGCAGCCCAAGTGGCAACACAAATTCAACAGGAATAGACCATGAAAACAAAGGTTTTGTTTCTGGCGCTGATTTTGGTGGCGCCATTCAGTTATGCCGTGGATGAAATCAACACCGGCTTTTGGGGCAACACGGCCATCAAAGGCTACGACCCGGTGGCCTACTTTACAGAAAACCGCGCCGTTAAAGGCAGCAAAGATTTCCAGCACTCCTGGAAGGGTGCCAACTGGCGTTTTAGCAGCCGCCAGAATCTGGAGTTATTCAAGGCCAGCCCCAACATGTACGCCCCCCAGTACGGCGGCTATTGCGCCTGGGCTGTGGCACAGAATGACACCGCAGGTATCGACCCGGATCAATTCACCGTCCTCAATGGCAAGTTGTATTTGAACTACAACAAATCCATCAACGACAAATGGACAAAAGATCGGGATCGGTACATTATCGATGCCGATAAACACTGGCCTGGGTTGGTCGACTAATCCCTTAATGGCAAAACTCTCCCCCACTGCCCGCATACTGCTCTCCGCCGTAGCTGCATTCGTCTGCTACGGCGGCTGGACGCTGTTTGTAAACAGCGATGGCGGTGTGATGTCCGCCATGAGCTATGCCCTCAGTTATGGCGGTTACAGTTTTGTCATGACCTTGCTTACAACCGTTTTACTGGAATTCCTCTATCGCTATTTTGCCCACCACCGCAAAGGCCCGCTGGTGGCCGGAATCATTACCTGCCTGTTGCTGTATATGGGCGCCTGGTGCGTCAATTTCGCCGCTGGCACCCCCAATATTTTGCTCACTATTTTGCCGGGGGCGGCTTTCAGCACCCTGTTTGTGATTTCCTACCTGCTAACCCTCGCCAAAACCGCAAAGGCAACTTGATATGGGAAAGAGGCGCACACGGATCAGATTCTTTGTGCTACTGCTGATGCTGCTGGTAACAGCCGGTTGCACCACAAAAATCGCCTACAACTACGCCCACTGGTGGGCCAACTGGGCGGTGGATGATTACATCGATCTTGACCGCGAGCAAAAAGCCTTCTTCAAAAGCGAGTTTCGCCAGTTACACCAGTGGCACCGGGAAACCCAATTGCCGCTTTATGTGGAATTTCTCGAACAGCTGCGTACTACCTTATCGGAGCAGCAACTCACTGCTGACAGCATCCATAAGCAGGCGCTGGCCACACAGCAATTAATGGAGCACAGCAAGAAAAAAGTCACCCCTGCCCTGGCGCAGCTGCTGTCATCCCTGTCTGCTAAACAAGCAGACAAACTCCTGAAAACACTGGCCAGGGAAACTGAAAAATACCTTGAGGAGAACACCTACAAGACCGAGGAAAAACGCCACAAGGCGCGACGAAAAGCCATGACCCGTTTTATCAAAAAATGGATTGGGCCACTGTCCAGGGAGCAAAAACAACTGATAGAAGAGTGGGCACAAGCCATGCATCCAATGGCGCAATTGGACGCCGACCAGCAAATGCTGTGGCAACAGAAATTTGCCGACGCCTTGGCCGGCGCACAACAAGCCGACATACAAATTTTTCTCGACCGCTATCTGCTGGATGATGAGAGCCTGTGGCAAGCGGAGTACCGAGAGCAAACAGAAAAAAATCGCCGCGCCACCCGGCAACTGTTGGCCAACTTACTGAACAGCCGCAGCGACAAACAACGGCGTAAACTGGATAAAAAGCTGAACAACCTGATAGAGGATTTTACCCAGCTACAGTGATGTTATTTAGATCACTTATGGGCAGAAACAAATTCCGAGTCTGCCAAGCCCTCCCGAATGGTCGCCAGGCGCTCGGCTAACTCGTCTTTCTGATACGGCACCGCCGGCACTTCCCCCCAGACAGGCGCAGGCCAGGCCGGGTCACCGTGGTAGCGCACAATGTGATGGTAATGCAGCTGTGGCACCATATTACCAAGGGCAGCCAGGTTCAGTTTGTCCGCTTCGAACACCTTTTCCAACACTTCAGACAACACGCAGGATTCCGCCGTCAGCTGGGCGCGATCATCCTCGCTGAGTTGATGCATTTCCGTTAAATCTCCACGCTGGGGCACCAGAATAAACCAGGGGTAATTGGCGTCCCTGTGCAGCAATAGCAGGCACAGCGGGAAACGACCCACCACAATGGTGTCCTTTTGTAATTGTGGATGGAGTGTAAATTCCGGCATGGCTGTACCCTTTGCAATTGGATACGTAGAATACGCCTTTTTTACGACAATTTTTAGCACTAATCACTTTTAGGATAAGCACCACATGCGCGCCACACGCTTTCTGATTGCCACTCAAAAAGAGACCCCCGCCGACGCCGAAATCATCAGCCACAAGCTGATGCTGCGCGCTGGCATGATTCGCAAGCTCGCCTCCGGGCTGTACAACTGGTTGCCACTGGGCCTGCGGGTGCTGCGCAAAGTAGAAAATGTCGTGCGCGAAGAAATGGATAACGCCGGGGCGCAAGAACTGCTGATGCCGGTGGTACAACCGGCGGAGCTGTGGCAGGAATCAGAGCGCTGGGAACAATTTGGGCCACAGTTGTTGCGCATGAGCGACCGCCACCAGCGGGATTTCTGCCTGGGCCCAACTCACGAAGAAGTAATTACCGATCTGGTCCGCCACGAGATTCACAGCTACAAGCAACTGCCAGTGAACTTCTACCAGATTCAGACCAAATTCCGCGACGAAATCCGCCCCCGCTTCGGAGTGATGCGGGCGCGGGAATTCCTGATGAAAGATGCCTATTCATTCCATATCAGCCAGGAATCTCTGCAGCAAACCTACGATGTGATGCACGGCGCTTATAGCAAGGTATTTGAGCGCCTGGGGCTGAACTACCGCCCGGTGCTGGCGGACACCGGAGCTATTGGCGGCAGCCACTCTCACGAATTCCATGTACTGGCAGAATCTGGCGAAGACGCCATCGCCTTCAGCAGCGGCAGTGACTATGCCGCCAATGTGGAAAAGGCCGAAGCACTGGCACCGCAAGGTGAGCGCCCTGCCCCCGTTGCCGAACTGGCCAAGGTGCACACCCCCGGCGCCCACACCATCGCCGCCGTCAGTGAATTTCTCGGCACCGAAGAACAACAAAGCATCAAGACGCTGATCGTTTTGGGTGAAAAGCAAGACGACAACGACAACCAACCCCTGGTGGCCCTGGTGCTGCGTGGTGATCACGAACTCAACGTGTTGAAAGCCGAAAAACTGCCCGCTATCGCCTCTCCGCTCACTTTTGCTCCAGAAGAACGCATCAAAGCAGAACTGGGTTGCAATGTGGGCTCACTGGGGCCGGTGAATATCGGTATCGAGGTGATTGTGGATCGCGATGCCGCACAGCTGGCGGATTTTGTTTGCGGTGCCAACGAAGACGACCACCACCTCACTGGCGTCAACTGGGAGCGTGATTGCGCCCTTGGCCAGGTAGCGGATATCCGCAACGTGGTGGCCGGTGACGCCAGCCCGGACGGCAATGGTGTACTGGAAATCAAACGCGGCATCGAGGTAGGCCATATCTTCCAACTGGGCAGCAAATACTCCGAGGCCATGAACGCCAAAGTGTTGGACGAAAATGGCAAAGAGCAAGTCATGTCCATGGGCTGCTACGGTATCGGCGTCAGCCGCATCGTCGCTTCCGCCATTGAACAAAACCACGACGACAACGGCATTATCTGGCCCGACGCCCTGGCACCGTTCCAGATTGCCCTGGTGCCTATTAATATGAACAAATCGGAAACCGTTAAAGAAACCTGCGAAAAACTGTACGCCGATCTCAGTGCCGCCGGTTACGACGTGCTATTTATGGACGAGCCCAAAGCACGCCTCGGCGCCATGTTGGCAGACACCGAACTGATGGGCCTGCCCCACCGCATTGTGGTGGGCGATCGAGGTTTGGCCAACGGCACCGTGGAATACAAAAACCGCCGTGCCAGCGACAATCTGGACATCGCCGTAGGCGAGGTAATCGGCTTTATTAAAAACAATATTAAAAACAATGTGGCGCAATAAACCATTACACAATATTCTGCTTTTGCTGCTGGCCTGCCTGCTATCGGCAGGCAGTGCTGCCGCGAACCAAAAGCCCGAACAGGAGTTAGTAGACCTGTTACGCCAGGCCGCCACCGACAGCACCGGATTTGAAGACAAATACGACGCCCACGTATGGCTGGCAAGCAAAAACGGTCCGTTAAAGCGTTTTGTAAAAGACGAAAAAAAGCGCCTGGAATTGCTGAAAAAAATTCACCGGGAGGCTAACCGGGCCGGTGTGCACGCGGAGATTGTGCTGGCGGTGATCGAAATTGAAAGCGGCTTCGACCGCTACGCCATCTCCCACGCCGGCGCCCGCGGCATGATGCAAATAATGCCCTTCTGGAAAAAAGAAATTGGCCGGGAAGACGACAACCTGTTCAACACCGACACTAACTTGCGCTACGGCTGCACCATTCTCAAATACTATCTGGACAAGGAAAACGGCAAAGTTGCCGACGCATTGGCTCGGTATAACGGCAGTTATGGGACTTATAAATACGCGGGGAAGGTGCTGGACGCTTGGTCAAGGTATTGGAAATAACAAAAGTTGGAAATGTTTCCCGTCATTCCCGCGAAGGCGGAAATCCACATACCTCCGCATCTACAATGCTTTAGCGCCATGCTCAATATGGATCCCCGCCTGCGCGGGGATGGCGCTTTTTACATATTCCGCAGGTAGGCCGTCTTACTCCGCCTCGTGACAAACCGCCTCAATGTTGTGGCCATCAGGGCCGATCACAAAGGCGCTGTAGTAACTGGGATGATAGTGTTCACGAATACCGGGGGCGCCGTTATCCTGGCCTCCGGCCGCAAGGGCGGCCTGGTAGAAAGCATCCACCTGAGCGCGGCTGCTGGCGCCAAAGCTGATGTGCATGGGGCGCTGCCCCAGGTCTTGCTGGCCAAACCAGAACTCCGGCTTGCCCTCGGCGCCATAGCCAACCCAACCATCTACTTCCATTAACAAGCCAATACCCAATGGTTCCAGCGCCTGGCTGAAAAATGCCTTGCTGTTTTCCAGGTTGGTCACTGTCAGGCCGATATGGTCGATCATTACACACCCCTTTTGTTATTGGTTTGAAGCTCTAAATGTAACAACGAATTTATCAAATATCGAGCACCACCTGTGAACCATCCGCAGACTTTTCTGTGGCCTCTTTAAGGCGAATTCGTTCTGCCACCACACCCAATTCAGAAAGCTGCGCCATCACCGTCTGGGCACGACTTTCTGCCAGCGACAGCAGCGCTGCCGGGTCGATAGCCTGATGACCAAGCAGTTCATCGTAGAGTGCACTGGCCGGGCGTTCGGCAACCGGGCGGTCGGGGAAAGTCTGGCGGTAAAGCCTGCTTACTACTGCTGCCCAGCGTTCGTCCCGGTCTGCCAAAGACTGTTCGCCAAGCCCTGCTTCCTGCAAGCGACTGTCCAGCTGTTGCTGTTGCAGGTGAGCACCATCCCGCTCCTGATCGTATTGCCCCTGCAAGGTCAATTTCAGGTTGGGTCGTTCGGCCAATGCCTGGGCCAGCATTGCCACTTTTTGCTGGGAGCGTTCGCTCAAGGTCACTGCACCGGGGGCAAACGGTACTCGCTGCAGGTCGTCCTCAGCGCCTACCAGACTGCCCAGTAACTTAAAGGGTGAGGCGACGGTCTTAATAATCAGGTTCTGGAACGCCGACCACACCACGGAACTGACGGTAAACGACGGGTCGGCCAGATCGCCACTAATCGGCACACTCATATTGATCACGCCGTTCACGTCTTTCAGCAACGCCACCGCTGCCCCCAGAGGCAAACTGACCGCATCCGGGCTATCCACTTTGTCACCCAGGGACAACTGCTCAATACGCACCTTGTTTTTGCCTTTAAGGCGGTTGTCTTTTACCTGGTACGCCAACTCCAGTTGCAACTGCCCCTGATCAATGGCGCGCCCCACATAAGTGCCGCTGTAAGGGCTGAGGCTGGGCACTTCCAGAGTATCCAGTTCAAAGGCCAGGTCGAGGTTCAGAGAGGGAATCGTCGGCCCAAGAGTGCCGGTCAGGGCAATGGGAGCGTAGTCGTCTACAAGCCCCTTCAAATTGACTTTGGCGGGCGTATCACCGCTGGAGTGAAAACTGGTAACCGTGCCCGACAGTTGTTCCAGGCGGGCAGCAAAAGGCTCCGCAAGGCTGGCATCAGAAAAAGCCACCTGGCCACTGTCGATGGCCACCTCTTTAATGGCCAGCTCCCAAGGGGCTGTTGTTTCCGCAGGTTCAACGCTTTCTTCCGCGACCGTACCTTCCTGCCCCAACAAGCGCTGCAGGTTGCTGCTACCCTGTTGGTCAATGGCCATTCGGGCGTCGGGCTTGGCCAGGGAAATTTTTTCGATCGCAATTCGCTGCTGCGGCAAATTAACCTGCAGGCCATCTATAGACAGCTGCTGCCAGGCCACCACATCGGCACCGCTGGCATCCACCAGAGACAGGTTATCCACCGCGCTCTGCCCGGTAATCGTCGCCAATCCCTGATTGGCAAATCCCAGTGTCATATCGGCGTTGAACTGGCCACTGTCAAACTCGCCATTAACGCTGGCGCCCAGTAGCGAATTGATCGCCGCCAGAGGCAGCTGAATACCTACCTGCAACTGCCCCTGCAGCGATTGTGGCGCCAGCTCTCCAGAGACACTGACACGCCCCTGGCCGTTGATGGCCCCGCTCACATCCACAGTCATAGCACCCTGCTCCGGCCAGCTGACCTCGGAGATAATCATATCGAGAGATCGCAATTGCACTGGGCTGTTACCCAGAGCATCTGCCCGCCAGCTCAGCTCGCCACTATCCATGGAAAAACGATCCAGTTGCACCTGCCAGGGGGCCGAGTCGGGTGTTGTCTGAGGGGTTTGTTCGATTGCTTGTTCTTTAGCAGGCGCCGCAAACATCTCAACCAGTGGTAACCTGAGTGTATCGCCCTCCTGCCGGTGACCACTTTCCAACTGCAAATTCTGCCACTGGATGTCACCCACACGGGCTTGGCGTGTCTCGCTATCCACCGCAACCCCGGCAATCGTCAAACGCTGCCAGCTCAGCTTATTGGGCAATTCCGGGTCTGCTGTGAGTGGTTCGATAGCCATCTCTGCCAGCTCTATGCGGCTATCGGCCAGTTTGAATTGCAGGCCGCTTTTCCAGCTGAGTTGGTAACCCAGGCCAGCACTGAGATCACCACTTTGCAGGCGAAATGCCAATTGAGGAGACAGCAGCTCCCACAGTGGCAATAAG
The DNA here is from genome assembly GCF_030341905.1 of Porticoccus sp. W117. Lineage (GTDB taxonomy): Bacteria > Pseudomonadota > Gammaproteobacteria > Pseudomonadales > Porticoccaceae > SCSIO-12696. The sequence continues at coordinate 285,226 of NZ_JATAAF010000001.1, forward strand.
CTCAACTGCTCGATGGTCAGCGTACCACTGGCTTGCTGGCTTAACAGCGAGAGCTCACCGGCGATGGACAGCTGCCCGCCCCCTCTGCTGTTGAGAGACAATTGGTAACTGGCATTTCCCTCACCACCGATGGAAAAGCCCTTGCTGCTTAACTGCAAGTCACGCAGTTGATGGCTAAATGGTTCACTGCGGCTCAAATCGCTGTGGGCAAGGCGGTGGGCGGTGATATCAATTTCGCCAATGTAAAATGCCGGTGGTGGTTCATTGGATTCTTCGGCAGGTGCCGTAGGCAAACCTTCCCGGTGGCGCAGAATATCGGCAAAGCTGTAATCTCCCTCTTTCAGCAGGCGCAGATGGCCCTGCAAGCCTTGCAGTGAGAGAGCATCTAAACGGTAGCCATCCAAAAACACCGTTCCCAGCAGAGAAAAGTCCACCGCCAGCTCATCAAACCCAAGCAACAATTCGCCATCCGGGTCGTGAACTGCCAGTTCTTCCAAGCCTACTTCAAGAGTAATGGGATTAAACCAACTACCCCCCAGCTGCAGTTCCCTGCCGGTCTCCTGCTGGTAGATTTTTTTCAGCTGCCAGTTAAGCAGCGGCGGCAACGCGAAAGTGGCCAGCAACAGATAGGCCAGTGCTATGTAGAGAAAAATACGGAAGGTTTTGCGCACGTAACTGCCCTTCTACGGCGGGATAAGGGCAGTCATGATAGCACTACAGGAATGTGTTTTTGATAACGTCATCCTGAGGAGCGTAGCGACGTGAGGATCTCAGAGTTTGAAACTTGTGAGATCCTCACGGCCACTGCGTGGCCTCAGGATGACAAGACGCTACGGCAAATCATCCACCAGCTCACCCTCTTTCTGGGTGGGCATCAGGTCTTCGCGGTCGATGTGCATGGCCAGCAGGATATTGGCAGCCACGTAAATGGATGAGTAGGTACCCACCAGTACGCCGACAATCAGGGCAATGGAGAAGTTGTGAATCATCTCGCCACCGACAAAGTAAAGTGCCGCCAATACCAGCAAGGTGGTTAACGAGGTAATCAAGGTGCGCCCCAGGGTCTGGGTCAGGGATTCGTTGATCACATCCACCGGTGAGGCTTTGCGCAACAGGCGGAAGTTCTCCCGGATGCGGTCTGACACCACAATGGTATCGTTCAGGGAGTAACCGATGACCGCCAGCACCGCCGCCAGCACGGTCAGGTCAAATTCCAGTTTAAAGACCGAGAAAAAGCCCAGCACAATCACTACGTCGTGAATCAGTGCCGCCACCGCGCCCAGGGAAAATTTCAGCTGGAAGCGAATGGCTACGTAAATCATCACAATGGCCAGCGCCGCCAACATGCCTATGCCGCCATCGTCTCGCAGTTCCTCACCGATCACCGAACCGATGACCTGGAATTGCTTGATTTCCAAGGCATCGCCATCGGCGCGCAGGGTTTCTTCCACATAATCATTAACGGTTTTTGGCTTTTCCGTGAGCGGATCAATGGGCAGCACTTGCGCATTTTCCTGCATGCGGATAATCACTTCCGTTTCCGCCCCGTAATGCTGCACCACCGGGCTAAACCCGGCATCACTTAGCTGGCTGCGAATTTTTTCCAGGTCGGCGGTTTGTTCATAGCCCACTTCTACCTGCACACCGCCGGTGAAATCGAGCCCGGCCTGAATGCCATTCATGGCCAGCGATACGATGGAGCCAATCACCAGCAGTACCGACAGCACTGCGGCCTTTTTGCGCTGGCCCATAAAGTTGATGATTTTCACGACTCTTGTTCTGGGCTCGCTGTTTTCTTCGGTATTACGTTCTTCGATAGCGTTATTTTGCTTACTCATGGCCGCCTCCTATATCCACAGCTTCTGCAGTTTTTTGCCGCCAATAGTCGCGTTCACCAGGGCACGGGTGCCCATAATGGAGGTGAACATGGAGGTGACAATACCGATGGAAAGTGTGACCGCAAAACCTTTCACCGGGCCGGAGCCAATCAGGAACAGGATCAACGCCACAATCAAGGTGGTGATATTGGCATCAAAGATAGACACAAAGGCGCGGTCATAGCCGGCGGAGATCGCCTGTTGCGGCGACAGGCCGTTTTTCAGTTCTTCTTTAATGCGCGAGAAAATCAGCACGTTGGCATCTACTGCCATACCCACGGTCAACACAATACCGGCAATACCCGGCAAGGTAAGGATGGCACCAAACAGTGACATGGTCGCCACCAGAATCACCAGGTTCATGGCCAGGGCAACGTTGGCAACAATGCCAAATGCCTTGTAGTACACCAGCATAAACAACAGCACCATGACCATGCCCAGCTGCACCGAGGTGACACCCAGTTCGATATTTTCCTGCCCCAGAGATGGGCCAATGGTGCGACTCTCTACAATTACCATAGGCGCTGCCAGTGCACCGGCGCGCAGTAACAAAGCCAGCTCCCGGGCTTCCTGAACACTGTCCAGCCCGGTTATCTGGAAACTGGCGCCAAACACCCCTTGAATAGTCGCCAGACTGATAATTTCCTTGGTTTCGGTGGTTTGGATGACATCGATTTCGTTGCCGTCTGCATCCCGGCCTTTAACAATTTTGGAGTTTTGTTCCACGAACAAAATCGCCATAGGGTGACCAACATTTTTCAAAGTGGTGCTACCCATTTGGTTACCACCCTCCGTGTTGAGGCGAATGCTGACCATAGGGCCGCCGTTCTGATCCAGCCCGGAAGACGCATCAATCACCGCCTCACCGGTGGTAATAGCCTTGCGTTCCAGGGTGGCACTGCGGCCTGGTTCGCTTTTAAAGGGGAAGGTCTGGCCGCCATTGCGAGCTTCCAGGCGAAATTCCAGCGTGGCAGTTTTATTGATAATGCGCTGTGCTTCGGCGGTATCCTGAATCCCGGGCAGCTGCACCATAATGCGGTCTCTACCCTGTTGCTGAACAATGGGCTCAGAAACCCCCAGCTCATTAACCCGCTTACGCAGAGATTGCAGGTTTTGCTTTACCCAGCTGTCTACCCGCTCTTTGACCCAGCTGTCGCTGGCCTGCAGGCGCAGTTCATAAAGGCCGTCCTGCTCAGACTCCACCTTGCTTTCCGGAAAAGACAAAGCGCGAAACTCGCTGGAACGCACCAATTGTTTAAGCTTGCTGCGGGATTCTTCATCGCGACTGAGAGCGACAATATTCTGTGGATCTTCCACGGTAATGCGCACGCCGCGAATCTGCTCCTCGCGCATTTTTTCTTTCAAGTTGGATATCTGGGTTTCCACTTCCTGTTGCAGACGGTCACTGGTGTCCACCTGCAGCAAAAAGTGAATACCGCCGCTCAGGTCCAGGCCCAGCTTCATGGGCTCGCCACCCAGCCCCGCCAGCCATTCCGGGGTGTTGGAGGCCTTGTTAAGAGCGGCGATATATTCATCACCCAGAGCATTTTTAATCACGTCCCTGGCCGCCAGCTGTTCGTCGTCCCGTTCCAGGCGCAACAGCACATTGCGCTCATTGACCTCGCCACCAACCATGGCAATACCCGCATCACTCAGGGCCGCTTCGGCGCGATCGAGAATGGACTGGTCCATAGTCATATTGCTGCGCTGGCCAGAAATCTGTACCGCCGGGTCTGGCGGGTAGAGGTTGGGCAGGGAGTAGAGAATACCGAGCCCGGCAATCAGCAGGATCAGCAGGTATTTCCAGAGTGGGTAGCGGTTCATTATTTTTCCTGTTTAAAAACCTACCGTCATTGCGAGGAGCGCAGCGACGCGGCAATCTCGTGAAAACTGGATCACTGGCCAGGAGATTGCTTCGCTTCGCTCGCAATGACGGCCTAGCCTAGTAACGACAAAGCGCCGAATTATAGTGCAAGGTGCGGTCTATTGGTGGCTTTTCAAGTGTTGGCTTGATCTTCCGAGCGCAAATAGCCGGTGGTAGCGTAAAAATCATCCACAAATGCCTCTAATTCACCGGCAGCAATAGCATCCCTTAACCCCTGCATCAGGGTTTGGTAGTAGTGAATGTTATGGATAGTGGCCAATTGCGGCCCCAAAATTTCCCCGCACTTGTCCAAATGGTGCATATAGCTGCGACTGAAATTTTGGCAGGTATAGCAATCGCAGTTGGGGTCGATAGGGCCGGTATCGGTTTTGTTTTTGGCGTTGCGAATTTTCAACACACCCTGGCTGGTAAAGTAGTGGCCATTGCGAGCATTGCGGGTGGGCATTACACAATCGAACATATCCACACCCCGGCGCACCGCTTCGACAATGTCCTGGGGTTTGCCCACCCCCATCAAGTAACGGGGTTTGTGTTCCGGCATATGGGCCGTAAGACCGTCCAGCACCTTTAGCATCTCGTCTTTGGGCTCGCCCACTGACAGGCCGCCGATGGCGTAACCGTCGAAGTCGATTTTGGTCAGGCCATCCAGTGACTGCTGGCGCAAGTCGTTGTACATACCACCCTGAATAATGCCAAACAAGGCCGACGGGCTGTCACCATGGGCTTGTTTACTGCGCTGTGCCCAGCGCAATGACAGTTCCATGGAATCGCGGGCCTCCTTTTCCGTCGCTGGGTACGGAGTGCACTCGTCAAAGATCATCACGATATCTGAGCCCAGTTCCCGCTGTACCTGAATGGACTTTTCCGGGTCGAGAAAAATTTTGTCGCCGTTGACCGGGGACTGAAAGGTCACCCCCTCCTCAGTGATCTTGCGCAGCTTACCCAGGCTAAACACCTGAAAACCGCCGGAATCCGTCAGAATTGGCTTCTGCCATTGCATAAAGTCGTGGAGGTCGCCGTGCTGCTGCACCACTTCGGTACCGGGGCGCAACATCAAGTGAAAGGTATTGCCCAGCACAATTTGCGCGCCAGTGGCCTCGATGTCCCGGGGCAGCATGCCTTTAACGGTGCCATAGGTGCCTACGGGCATAAAAGCCGGGGTCTCTACCGTGCCACGGGGGAACTGCATACGGCCTCGGCGGGCCTGGCCGTCGCTGGTATCCAGCTCAAATTTCATAAAGCATTGGCGGGTCAAAATCTTTCTCCAATTATCCCTTAGCCCGGGTGCAGCTCAGCGAAACCCGGGGCCGCATTTGTAGCCACCGTTCTCCCGGGTTCCGCTGCGCTGCATCCAGCGCTACTCTATATATCTTCTTTTGGCGCATCCGGGTTACGGGTAATCAACATCGCATCCCCATAACTAAAAAACCGGTATTGTTGTGCCACCGCCTGTTGATAGGCATTCATGGTATGGCGATACCCGGCAAACGCGCTGACCAGCATAATCAACGTGGATTCCGGTAGGTGGAAATTGGTCAGCAGTGCGTCTACTACCCGGTACTCATAGCCTGGATAGATAAAAATATCGGTATCGCCACTGTAGGGCTCAATGGCACCGCTGGCCGCAGCTGACTCCAGGCAGCGCACACTGGTGGTGCCCACCGCAATCACTCTGCCACCTCGAGCCTTGGTATCGCGCACTTGCTGGCACACCTGCGCCGTCACCTCGACGACTTCCGCGTGCATATGATGGTCGGCAATATTATCCGCCCGCACCGGCTGGAAGGTGCCCGCTCCTACATGCAGGGTCACAAACGCCAGCTCAACCCCTTTGGCTTTGAGCTGCTGCAGTAATTCATCATCAAAGTGCAGCCCCGCCGTGGGTGCCGCAACCGCACCGGGGGTTTGCGCATACACAGTCTGGTAGCGCTCGCGATCATCATGGGTATCGTCACGGTCGATATAGGGCGGCAGTGGCATATGGCCAATACTTTCGAGCACCTCAAGGGCGCTACTGTCACCAGTGAACTCCAATTCAAACAGCTCACCCTGGCGGCCCAACATCTGAGCGCTGGCATCACCATCAAACAACAACCGGGTACCTGGCTTTGGAGATTTGCTGGCGCGCACATGGGCCAGCAAACGGCGGTCGTCCAGCAGACGCTCCACCAGTACCTCTACCTTGCCACCACTCTCTTTATTGCCAAACAATCGTGCCGGAATCACTTTGGTGTTGTTAAACACCAGCAAGTCACCGGGGTTTAGCTGATTCACAATATCCGGGAACTGCCGGTGGGCCAATTCTCCGCTAACACCATCCAGGCACAACAGGCGGCTACCGCGTCTTTCGGCAGCGGGCTGACGGGCAATTAGCTCATCCGGCAAGTGGTAGTGAAACTGATTTCGGCGCATGGTACCGGCAGGTTGTAAAAAGGGCCGCAAGGGTAGCGGAAAGTGGCAATTTTTTCCATTGACGACACAAGTGCCGCTGCTATAATCCCCCGCCTGTGCCAGAGTGGTGAAATTGGTAGACACGACGGATTCAAAATCCGTTGCCTTCACGGGCGTGCCGGTTCAAGTCCGGCCTCTGGTACCACTTAAACGTCCAGCAACATCCAAGGACATCCGAGAAAAGGCCTCAAGCCCCGAAATTAAAGGATTTGAGGTCTTTTTTTGTTCACAGATTTCCTTCGGCATCCAAAGTATTTGTCGGTGTTTTCAACGGTATAGTGATTCGTTTTGAAACAGATACCGTCACACGCCTCTGGTCAGCATTCAGATCAAGGAAGCCAAGCCCCACACCATCAGCTACAAGATGGCTGATGGTGTGGGTACTCTGCCTGATAGATATCAACGCCTCCAATCACTTTGGTAATACCCAAAGCGACCGGAGGCATCAAACGAGGATCAGTTAAAAGCGGTACTCAACTTTGGCAGCAGCACCGTAAGTATCAATATGACTACCAATACGCCCATGCAGGTTGATGCCTAGTGTTAAGCCTTTACCATTGTTCGCTTCAACGCCAACACGGGTATCCAGCAGATTTTTATCCCGGGAAAAACCCTGCTGGTAGAAGCGTTCGCCTGAGGCTAGCACCACATCAACTCTCTCTGCTTCACTCAGGTATTCGTGACTCCAGAGCAGGTGACCAGTAGCTGCAACATCCCAGCCATCAATTTTGAATGGCGCTGCCCCCATTAAACCTATTTCACTGGTCAACATAGCGGTGTCGGCATAATCTAACTGCAAATTCAGGCCGCCTTGTTCGGTGTAGCTATCAACGTTAAGTGCTTGATAGTGCACTTGAGCCACAGGAGTTAACGTCAGCCCACCCAGTTCGTAACGGTAGCCCCCTCCAATACTCACAGCCAGTAAATCTCCGTTAGTATCACCTGTAATCACACCGTTACCTAAAAAGGTCTCTTGACGAGTCAGGTTGTACTCAACATCCGAGTAGCTAAGGCTGGCACTAGCGTGCCAGCGATGTTTTTGATAACCAGCATAAACTGCCAGCTGATCGCTTTCAGTCTCGATCCGCTCGCCAGACAAACGATCATTGTCAACATCGCTGTAGCCACGACCAAAAGCTAAACCAACTTTCCAGTCATCAATTCTGAGGTCATAGCCCAATACGCCACCGCGAGAGTGCGCATCAAACCCTTCAACACCATTGATAGCTTGCTGTTGAGTATTATCGGTAAATGCCTCCACCCACAAACCATTGATTTGGCCACTTTCATGCTCAAAGACATCAGCCACTCGACGACCAATCAAAGCCATGGAGGCGTCATTCATTTGCATACCCGCATGAACAACAGCACCACTAACGGACGGGCTCAATTCACTGAGCAATTGTTCAAAACTATTGACATCTCCAGGTGTTAAATTACCCAAAAAGTCGACCGCACCATTGGTATTGCCACGAGCTACAAGGGAAGCAAGTGCATTACCGAATTGGGATATATTGCTGTCATCAGAGAGCGAACCCAAGTCGACCACTTCCGAGACAACCGATAAGCTTCCCCCCGTATTGGATAACGACAGATCAAACAGGAAATTATCATCTGCTAGTAGTGTTACGCCATTATCAATAATGCTGGATGCACTAATAAGCTCCTGTGACTGTAGCAGTTGGGCCAGGTCATCCGTGACTACGGTAATAGTACTGCCGCTGTTTAAGGTAACAGTCCCAGCCTGAGTCAACTGACCAGCATTGGCGTTGTTAACAACAAATTCCAAATTACCGTTGGAAACCAACGCGCCGGAGCCATTAATTGCACTGTCAAATGACAACGTAGCGCCGTTCTCAACAACCGTTGTGGTACTGGCAGTACTGAAGTTGCCTCTCTGGAACACTTTACCGCTACGAATAATGTAGTCCTCAACATTAACCACACCGTAGGAAACGAAATCGTTACTCGCACCCACATCGATGGTTACAACACCCTGACCAACCCCAGTAATCTGCCCGTTAAGAGATCCACCGGTGATATTCACAGTATCATCACCAGTCCCTAGCTCAATATCTCCCATGAAAGTGCCGGCAATCAGGTCAAATTGATCATCTCCGTCACCGAGCACAACGCCGCCGGTTGTCTGACCTGCGAACAGTACCGTATCACTGCCAGCCCCCAGCGTGATATCGCCTTGAATCAGTGCAGCTGATTGAACTTCTACACGGTTATCACCAGCTCCAAGGTTGATATTTCCGATGAATTGGCCGCCTGACAACGTGACCACATCGGCGCTACTACCAGCTGTTAAGTCGCCTGAAATATCTCCAGCCATATCAACAGTATTGACACCCTCTCCCAGTTGAATATTACCCGTGACTGAACCGGTAGACTGCACACTGAATCGGTCATCACCCGCATCAAGTAAAACATCTCCTACGGTCTGACCAGAAAACACCACAGTATCGCTACCGGACCCCAGCGTGATATCACCTTGAGTCAGTGCGGCTGACTGAATCTCTACTCGGTTATCACCCGCTCCAAGGTTGATATTTCCGGTGAACTGACCGCCTGACAACGTGATTACATCTGCACCAGCACCAGCGGTTAAATTGCCAGCAATATCGCCAGCCACATCAACGACATTGACGCCTTCACCCAGTTGGACATCACCCGTCACTGAACCGGTAGACTGCACACTGAATCGATCATTACCCGCATCAAGTACAACATCGCCTGTTGCCTGGCCGGAAAACAGAACCGTATCGCTGCCAGCCCCCAGCGTGATATCGCCTTGAGTCAGTGCGGCTGATTGAATCTCCACACGGTTATCACCCGCTCCAAGATTGATATTTCCAGTGAATTGACCGCCTGACAACGTGACAGCATCGGCACCAGCACCAGCTGTTAAATTGCCGGTCACATCGCCTGCTATCTCAACAGTATTGACGCCCTCACCCAGTTGAACATCACCCAAAATCGCACCAGTAGATTGCACATTCAGCTGATCATTACCGCCGCCAAGATCCACACTGCCGTTAATAGTACCAGCCACATTGAGCGTATCAGCGCTGGCGATATTGTCGCCGTTAGTGCGAATGGCCAAATTGGTGCCGCGCACATCCGCGCCCGCTGCCACGGTAATGATGGTGGGTCCGGTGCCGCTATTGCGCAGGTCCAAGCCGTCATCACCGGCGGTGATCGCACCATTCACCGTCACTGCCATAATGCTCGCAGTGGCATCATTCACTAAATGCACCGCATCACCGCTTGCTGCGTCGACGTGATTCACAGTCACGGAAGTTGCACCGGTGCCCGCATTGGTAAGCTGCACACCAGATTGACCAGACAGCCGGCCAGAGGCATTGATGGTTATGTCGGAAACAGTCGATGTGGTGGTAATGGCAATCGCATCACCGTCACCGCTGTTGTCACTGTCGGCGACAATATCCACCACGTTGACATTCAGGGCACCACTGCCGCTCTGGGAAAGATCCAAACCATCTTCAGCAGCAGTTAACAGGCCCGTAGCGGTCACCGCCATAATGCTCGCAGTGGCATCATTAACTAAACGCACCGCATCACCGCTTGCTGCGTCGACGTGATTCACAGTCACCGATGTTGCACCGGTACCCGCATTGGTAAGCTGCACACCGGATTGACCAGACAGCCGGCCAGAGGCACTAATGGTTATGTCGGAAACAGTGGATGTGGTGGTAATGGCAATCGCATCACCGTCACCGCTGTTGTCACTGTCGGCGGTAATATCCACCACATTGACATTCAGCGCACCACTGCCGCTGTGGGAAAGATCCAAACCATCTTCAGCAGCAGATAACAGGCCCGTAGCGGTCACCGCCATAATGCTCGCACTGGCATCATTAACTAAACGCACCGCATCACCGCTTGCTGCGTCGACGTGATTCACAGTCACCGATGTTGCACCGGTACCCGCATTGGTAAGCTGCACACCGGATTGACCAGACAGTCGACCAGAGGCATTGATGGTTATATCTGAAACGGAAGATGAGGTGGTTATGGCAATCGCATCACCATCACCGCTGTTGTCACTGTCGGCGGTAATATCCGCCACGTCGATATTCAGCGTGCCACTGCCTCTGTGGGAAATATTCAGGCCGTTCGCACCGGCAGTTAAAGCCCCGGTAGAGGTAACCGACATATCAGTGCTTTGATTACTAAAATATGTATTTATCGCATGAGCATCGGCGGTAATACGATTTACCGTAATCGCCAATTCACCGCTACCAAAATGGCCGGCGTCAATGCCATCATCACCGGCCTGAATATGCCCGTTTACCTTGATGGTGGAATTACCACCACGAACAACCGCATCGATGCCATCATTGCGGTCACCACCGGTACCGGGGCCAGCGATAATATCATTGACTTCAAGCGTCAAGTTTCCGCTAACGTTGTTATGATCGACACCAACACCTTCGCCGCCGGCATGAATCAGCCCCGTGACCGTGATATGCGTGTCACCACCACCGGTGTTGTGAGCGTCAACGCCTTTGTAACGAATTAAGTCTGTGGTCGGATTAGCAATCAACTCGTTGGCAACGATCACCAGATCGCCACTGCCTCTGTGATCAGCATTAATGCCATCACCGTCAGATTCCACACGGCCGGTCACGGTGATGCGGGTATCTACACCATTCTCGTTGCGAGCGTAAATACCATCATTTGCATCAGTGCCGCCTCCCGGTGTAGCTACCAGGTTATTAGCCGAGATCACTAAATTACCTGTGCCCAATTGTTCAGCATAAATGGCGCGCCCTAAAGAACCGCCTGTCACGGTTCCGGTGGCGGTAATTGACAGGTCAGCTCCGCGGTTTGTAGCGGTGATACCATCAACTTGAGTGGCAGTAGCGTCGTTAACATGAATAGACAAATCACCGGTGCGATTGTGCTCCGCATTAACACCGAACAGCACACCAGAGGCCGTGCCGGTCACGGTGATAGAAGCATCACCGCTCAGTTCAGCGCCACCAGTATAAGTAAAAAGGTCAATACCCGATCCATCGACTACAGCGGTAGCGTCATGAGCGTTGATCGTCACATCACCGGAACCGTTATATCGATAAACACTAATACCACCACGTGTGCCGGCTACTGATCCAGTGGTTGTGATCTCGATGTCACCCGAACTGTCATAAGTTTTAACATCGATGGCTTCACTTAGGCCATATACATTGTTCGCCGTCACAGAAATATCGCCCGATCCAGCTTCGCGCTCAATCTCAATACCTGTCCGCCCCCCGCGAACCTCCCCAGTGCTGGTGACACTGATATTGCCCGTGGCACCATCGCCATAGAGCCTAATTCCAGAGCGAAGATCACCGGTCGCATCGACCACGTTAACGGTGAAATCACCTTGTCCGCCATCCGCTATACCAACGCCATCTAACCGGCCGTGCACATGGCCCGTTGACGTCACATTGATACCCCCAGTGGAATATGATCCGTTTATACTTATACCTGTGCTCTGCACCCCCCGTACATCTACCGCATTGATCGAGAGCGCGCCGCCACCATAATTGTCAACAAGAATACCACTTCGCCTCCCGACCACTGAGCCTGTGGTTGTAATATTCAATTCACCGCCGCCGTAATGTTCCGCGTGAATCCCGTGGCCCGAATTTGAGGTGACATCATTGGCACTAATAATTAGGTCGGTACCCTGGCCCGCGCCAGAAGGCTGCAGGCTGGCAAAAATACCGGCATTCAAATCGCCCTCGACATTGCCGGCGCTGATATTTAGCTGCCCGGTTCCCGAGTGAGTTGCATTGATTCCCGCTTCGGCGCCAGTAACATTGGCGACATCGATCAACAAATCAGTGCCGTTGGACAATGAAGCGTCGATACCACCGCCATTTAAACCCACCAGTTCACCAGTGGCGGTAATCGTTAATTGACCAGTACCTCGGTGAGAGGCATCAATACCTACGGTGCCACCTATCACGGAATTGACATTAAGAATTAAATCGCTACTTGAGGCATTGCCCAGAGCACTGATAGCGATTCCATTCAGACCTGAGACCTGCCCCGTCGTGGTGATAGTCAACGCACCAGAACCGTTATTAGTGGCATCAATACCATTGGCCGCACCGCGAATGGTAGAGAGAAACTCATCAAAGAAAGTTAGGCTGCCAGTGCTATTGAGCACAAAAGCCGACGAGCCGCCGGTGGCAGAGGTATCAATACCAAAGCCATCGAGAGTAGTAACCGTCAAGTCTGTTCCCGACAGAGTCTGAGTCACATCCGTTGTTGAATTGGCGGGGCCAGACGCAGTGAAATTGGGCGAGCTACCACTGGTGCTGCCGGCATAGGCGACACGGCCATAACCACCACCAAAGAGGGCTGCAACAATTGCAGAGTTAAGCGCCAATTTATTAAAACGTCGGCTGGCTTTCCAAGGGTGCGATTGGCTGTATTGACTGTTCATAAATTTATTCCAGGTCCATAGTGTTGTTATTTTTCACTATCAAATGTGAAGGCAAATAGCCTATTAACTATTTGCCAAAGTAATCAGAGAAGCAGCTTCCGGGGTATTTGGGGGCACTGCCATCGGTGTAGATACACCTGGTATCACCTCCAGGTCATAGAGCTCACTCAGCTCACCGTCGATGCGCAGCCAATCCACACAGGAGCCGGTGGTAAGGTCAATAATCTGAATCCCACACCAGGGTTCGGAGTCAGCAGCCTGTAATTTTTCATCCAATTGCAGCCCTTCAAAACGCTTGTAGCGCGGCTTGGATAAACCAACAAAGGCGTAGTTGCCATGAAACGCCAACCCCCTCAAAAATCCTGGGCAGAACGCCCTAGGCTCAAAGACGCCCTCTTCTTCAGAGCCGCGTTTAACGACACCCAATTCGCCGGTACCGGAGTTAAGCAACCAAAGTTCGCCGTTGTGTAACCTTGGAGAGTGCGGCATAGAGAGACCACGACAAATAACTTCATTGCTTTGCACATCCAGCACAATGCCGCCATCAGAACGACGGTCACGCCAGCCATCAATGGTGTCGGATGCCGATACAGCTGTTACATAACGTGGAGAGCCATTTTCCATGGCTAGGCCATTGAGGTGGCAGCGATCTTCATCCACCAGTGCAGAGATAAAGGGCGGGCGCCATAACTCTTCGAAGCTGTGGCGATTTGATGTGGTTGCAATACAGTTATAACGGGTGTTGATAAATACCGCCTGACCGTCACTATTTACTCCCACATCGTGGGCATCCAACCGGCCAGTAATATTCACTACTCTGGGCACATAACAGGCGTCGAAGGTGTTGTTAACACGCTGATCGGAATCCAATACATTTTGGAATCGCATGATTTCGTAACCCGCAGAAAGGGTAAGGCCGCCCCCCTCCTCCAGGCACAAACCCATCGGGTTGGACATCACAGACTGATGGATATTGATTCCAGCACTCGCATTGCGACCAACCATGTAGAGGATATTGGACTGATAGGAAGTAAAAGCGAAAGAAACACCTAATCGGGAAAGAAGCGCAGACAAGCCACCTGACACAGAGTACTCGATACTGCTCGCAGTAGATTCTTCATTATTCTTTACCATCTGAGCACTGGACTCTCGAGCCCCAGTAGCAGACTCACCAGATACAGCTTGACCCAAAATACCGCCTCCCGTTAGGTAGCATCACCCCTGATTAGGGATCACCAATTCTGGCGCGAATCTACCATCGTCGATGCAAAACGGTGTCATACTTAAGTACCATCAAGCGTCGGCTAAAGCACTTACGATTGTGGTAGAGTCCAGTCGCCAGTTAACAGGAAAGGCCTGATGGTTCCACCCAAGAATGTACTGACACCACCAATGGAGGCTGAAAAGTACCGGCAGCTGATCGACATATTGGCTCGCCAAACCCAGCGATCCAGCTATATGATCGCCCCCTATCTGTTATTCCTAGCTTGGTTGGTATCTACTCATGTGCCAGCCTTTATGGCTGTGGCATGGTGCTGTACGTGGCTGATCAACTGGGGAGTAAGAGTGGCCGTGTTGCGCTTGATTGATCACAGAGTAAATGCTGATCGCGTGCACCGCTATCGTGAGCTTGCCATTCAGCTTTCAGTGTTGATTTCGGGCTTGATACTAGGCAGTGCGATCTGGCTTTTTGATGCCACAAAAGACATTGAATTGTTTGCCCTCCTCTTTATTGCTATCGCTGGCATGCCTGCCGGTGCAGCACCCACATTTTCTGCTCGCCCACATATCTGGCAGGCGTACGCCTATTCAATTCTAGGGATGATTGTCGCCAACTGTATCTATGAGGAATTGTTTGAACTGGCGGCATTGACCGCAATATATGCACTGGCACTAACCAGCATGAGCCGGGATATGAGAAAACGCATTGATGAGTCCATCAGCTTGGGGTTGATCAATCAGCAGCTGGTCTCCGAATTAACCGATGCTAAAGAGGAAGCCGAACGGTCCAATCTCGCTAAGTCCCAGTTTCTGGCCTCCGCCAGTCACGACTTGCGTCAACCCCTTCACGCCATGGGCATTTTGCTGGAAAACTTAAAGAACAACAGCAATCGCACCCCTTCTGATCCAGTTATAGATAAGTTAATGGCCTCAAAAAATGCCTTAAGCGGACTGTTTAATTCACTGCTTGATCTCTCGCAGCTGGACTCAGGGGCGATCAAGCCGCAGCTCGGCCATTACCGACTCAGCCAAGTATTCGAATCTATTGAGACGATTTTTACCCCCATTGCTCACAACAAGCAGCTATCGCTGGTGTTTGATCACAGTGAGCAGGTCGTATACACAGACCTGATATTACTGGAGCGCGTGCTCCATAACTTAGTCAGTAATGCTATTAAGTTTACCGAGGAAGGTAATATCAACATTACCGCATCCGGCCAAGAAAACTTGCGTATAACAGTAACCGATACCGGCATTGGTATTCCCTCACAAGATCAGCAGCGAATTTTCGATGAATACCTGCAACTGAACAATGACGCCCGAGACCGAAGCAAGGGAATAGGGCTGGGCCTGGCCGTAGTCAAACGGCTATGCACTCTACTGGGTTGCGAACTATCGGTAGAATCGACACCTGGACGAGGCTCCAGATTCCAACTGACTGTTGCTGAAGGAGATCTCGCAATGGTAACGGTCGAAAAGGATGGCATGGAGAGCCCCTCCATTGAAGGACTAAAAATCCTTATGATTGATGATGATCAGCCCATTCTCGATGCCATGAGCCTACTGCTAAACGACTGGAACTGCAGTGTTTGGGGCTTTACCTCTAAAGCAAAGGCACTCGCTGTACTGCAAAACGAGGAAATCGATCCGGATGTGTTAATTTGTGATTATCGATTAAAAGGCGAAAATGGCATTGAGGTTATCGATGCAATTCGGTCGATACTGGGCAAGCCGATTCCTGCGCTGATCATCTCCGGCGATACTGCTCCCGAAATTACCCAGCGAGCGCGGCAACACAAGCTATTCTTTCTTAACAAGCCGGTTAAAAGCCACCTGCTTGCCAATGTATTAGCTCGCATAACTCGCTGATAAGAAGCTTTCAATTATTTCAGAAAACCCAATCGCACAGCCTCAGCAACACAGGCTGTGCGATTATCGACATCAAACAAATTCATAATTTTTGAAACGTGCGATTTAACGGTGCTCTCAGATATACGTAAGCTGTCACCAATATCGGCATTGGAGTACCCATTAGCCAGCAACACCAGGATCTCCTTCTGCCGTGCACTGAGTACTGACTCAATGGCTCGATACTCCAACAACACTGAGTTTCGATACTGCTGCAGCGCCAATTCTACCGATGGAGGCAGATAAATCTGCCCGCATTGGATCGCGCGCAAGCACTCTGCCATCTGCGTTTTTGCCAAGTTTTTGGACAGGAATGCCGACGCCCCCAACTCCAGCACCTGATGAACATTTTCCGGAGTACTATACTCAGATACCACAATCACCGGCGCAGTAATCATCATCTCTGCATGTAGGTTGAGCATCGCTCGACCACATTCGCCAGGCATATTCAGATCCAGAAAAATCAAATCGATAGCGGCATTCTGCTCCAGAATGGCCTTTGCTTCCTTGACACTGTGGGCACTCAAGATCTCTACACCCTCCCAGAGGTCAGACAACATCAGCTGCAAACCGTCAACAAACAACGGATGGTCATCAACGATCAAAATGGTGTCCACTGCTACGTACACTCCTGTTACTGCTGGCCTCAAAAAAATCAGCAGAGCATTAGACACTGAAACAAATTAGATGCCAACTATTTTAAGAACCACGAACCAAGTTTCTACGGTTTCTCAGACATTTCTGCCTTTTATTTTAAGTGCAGAGCAGCTCTCGATTTGAAGCAACAGACTCTGGATGGACCGTCTCAATCACAAGGGTATTCATGCACAGCAGCATGATTTAGTCATAGTAATATATTCTTTGTGGATATATATGAAGCTTGACCGTATTTTTGACGGTACAACCTGCAACAATAAAAGTTTTTATGTTTATTTTTCAAATACATAGATCTATATTTCAAGTCCGGCCTCTGGTACCACTTCAACATCCAGTAACGATTATGGATGACCTGAAAGCCCCTTAAAATGGGGCTTTTTTGTGCCTGTAGCATTCTCCTACGTTCAGTAACAGTCACTGGCGTCTGGTGCGACTTTTGGTGCTATCTTGGCTCAAATCAGGCTTTGTAGCACCATGATGCCGACCGGTTTGGAACTGAAACAGGCGGCATGATGTGTATCTCAATTCATCATATTCACTCCGCTCAGGGCAGATTACTAGAGCACTTAAACTATCCACATAAATACCTTGCCCAAAGAATGATATAAGGTATCATTCGATAATAAGCAACGTTGACTCCCCTTGACAGTAAACATCGCCCTGCCCAGGTCATCATTTATGAATACGGTACAGGAAATTATTGATCACGCAGAAAACAGCTGCAAAACACGCGGGAGCAAATTAACCAGCAAACGCAAATGCGTGCTCTCTGCTTTATTGCAATCCAATAAAGCAATGTCTGCTTATGAGCTGGTTGACTACTGCAAGCAAGTGTATGACAAAACACTGCCCCCCATGTCTGTCTATCGTATTCTCGATTTCCTGCAAGAAGAGCACTTGGCCCATAAACTCAACATGGCAAACAAGTACATTGCCTGTTCGCACATCACCTGCAGTCACGGTCACGGAGTACCGCAGTTTTTAATCTGCAACAACTGCCAACAGGTAAAGGAAATCAGTGTGAATGAATCAACCATTGACACCTTGAAGCACGATATAGAGCAAGCAGGTTTCCAGATGGCGAGCCCCCGGCTGGAAATAAATTGCCTGTGCGGCCCCTGCAGCGATAAAGCCTCTTAAGATATTACCTATGAACAAGTCCAAAGAAAGAATCACTGTGGTTCCCACAAATATTATTACTGGCTTTTTAGGGGTAGGAAAAACCTCAGCCATTTTGCATTTACTGAAATCAAAACCCGATAACGAGCGCTGGGCTGTACTGGTTAATGAATTTGGTGAAATCGGCGTTGATGGTAGCCTGTTTCAGGGCCAGCACAGTGAAGGCCAGGAAGTGTACATTCGTGAAGTGCCCGGTGGCTGCATGTGTTGTGCGGCAGGCCTGCCAATGCAGATTGCCCTCAATCAATTACTTGCTCGCGCAAAGCCACATCGCTTGTTGATTGAGCCAACCGGGCTTGGTCACCCCATTGAGGTATTAGAGGCTTTAACCGCAGACCACTATCAGGATGTTCTTTCAATTCAAAAAATCATTACCCTGGTGGATGCACGCAAGCTGGAGGATTCAAGATACACCGAGCACGCAACTTTCAACCAACAAATTGCTATCGCTGACGTTATTGTTGGCAACAAACAGGATTTATATCAGCCTGAGCATAAAGCAAAGCTCAAAGACTATGCCAAATCAAAGGCAGCAAAGGGCGTTAAAATTATTTTTACTGAACAAGGCGAGCTTGCAATGGATGTACTGGATGGCCTTATTCCTGTTTCACGACAAGCGCACCACCATCATCAACACCACAAAAAAGACAACGCCAAAACCAGCCCAAGTGATGACCCCATACCCAGTGGCGGTTTTATCAAGGCCGTTAACCAGGGAGAAGGTTTCCACAGTATTGGCTGGCGTTTTGACCCTGTAAAAACGTTCTGTCGAGACAAGCTGGCTGTATTTTTGAACGGCATTGTTGCGGAAAGAATGAAAGCGGTCTTTATTACCGAAGACGGCGTGTATGGCTACAACTTGACCAGCGACGCGTTGACCGAAATCGAACTGAATGACTGCCTGGAAAGCCGCATAGAAATTATTGCCGGTGAAATACCTGATCAGTGGGAAGAGCAACTGTTTGCCTGCATAGTCAATTCGGAGGCACTCTCAGATTCGGTAGTCTAGAATGGATAGGGAAACTCCCAGAAAATCTTCCGGAGAAAATTTTATGCCCTGTTCACACGCATCCTCACACCCGGAACACACCCACGGCCCCGGCTGTGGCCACACAGCGATTCGCCACGGTGATCACACCGACTATATTCACGACGGTCATTTGCATTATCCGCACGAAGATCACTACGACGAACACACCATCGAAGTCAGCACAACCAATCCCGATCAATGCGCACCACTGCATACCTGTGGTGACCATGTGCATGGCCCAGGCTGTGGCCACGAAGCCGTTCCTCATGGCGACCATACGGATTACATCGTCGACGGCCGTTTACACCATGTACACAATGGCCATTGCGATGATCATGGGCCTGTGGAAATCCTGAAAAATCATTAGCCGACTGATTAAAAACCAGCAGTGACACATCCCTGTGTCACTGTTTTATGGTTCATTAAAAAGTGCTGCGAATACCCACCCGGAAATTGCGCCCAGGCCTGGGAGCCAGGTTTTTCAGAAAAGAGGAATGTACACGGGCCTCTTCGTCCATCAGGTTATCTGCCTTAACAAACAACGTCAGCTCTGTGCCGCCAAACGGAATGCGGTAGTTAACATTGGCACTGACCCAATCGTAACCATCGGTTTCCGTTTCCAACACAGCCACATCGTCCTGATCGCTGTAGCGGGTCCAGCTGAGGCTGGCGGATAAGCGCTCGTGCTCATAATCAAAGCTGGCTCCAACGCGCATGGGTGGAATGCGCGGCAAGTTACCACCTTCGTCCAGCTTGGCACGCACGTAGTCGGTATAGAGCGTGGTTTTGAATTGCGGATTAATTTGCCAAATACCCTGCGCCTCAAAACCGCTCAGTGATACATCAGCACTCTGGAAGAGAAATACCGGCAACTCACCTCCGTGAACATCTTCTTCACCACCCTCTTCATCTCCGTGATCATGGTCCGATTCCGCAAAAAGCTCGGTATCAAATTGTGCGTAATAGTTGTCTACCTGGTTATAAAAGGCGTTGAGGACGACACCGATATTGCCTTCAAACTTACGAAAAGTGATATCTATATTGTTGGACTTTTCCATCCTTGGAGCATTTTCCAGAGGTTCAAAGTGCAACTCGCCATCGTCTTCATGGGCCTCAAATAAAGCCCCTATTTCAAAGGTGCCAGTCGCTATGTGTGGGCCGAAAGACAGCAACTCCGCAGCGGAAGGCGCACGTTCAGAATGGCTAAGGGAAATGCCAACGTTATAACCCGGTGCAAAATCCCAGACCGCGCCCGCTGACAGGCTAATCGGGGTATAGCTTTCGTTAAAAGAGAAAATTTCTGCGCCATGCTCCTCATCACCATGGCCTTCTTCACCATGTTCTTCACCCTCTTCATCGTGGTGGTGGAACTCTACGTCGCCGATGGAAACCTCATCGCTTTTAACGGTTACGTGCTCTGCGCGCGCTCCCAATTGCAGCAGCACATCGCCAAAGCGGCGTTCTTCAACCAGAGCAATGGCAAACGCATCTGTTTTCGAAGGGGGAGCAAAGGCTTCTTCCCCAACTGCTGAAAACTCGCTGGTTTTGTAATCAAAGACTAACCCGCCATTCCATTCGGCCAATGTCTGGTGCAGGAACTCGAGCTTGATTTCACTGGTCTGGTTGGTGAACGTCGTGCCCGTTGTGCCATTTTCAAATTCGGTGTGGGCGTAGTCGGTGTAGCCAACCCGCGTATTCAGTGCATTGATAAAGGTGCTATCAAAAGCGAGTTCGCTGATTAGCTGGTAACGATCTTGCTTAAGATCCAAAATCACTTCTTCCTCAGCCTCATCATGATCATGTTCCCCCTCCTCGTGCTCTTCCTCACCATGGCTGTGGCAGGGAATACCGTAGTCGCGCTCAAGCTGGCCAACCGACAAGCCCACATAACCATTGTCGAGCAAATAGCTGGTGCCCAAGGTGTATCCACTGGACTCTTCCGCCGTGCTGGCGACAGTACGCTCGCCATGGTCTTCGTCAATTTCCGGGGACACTGGCACTTCATAGTCATCCGCCTGGCGCCAGAAGCCATCGAGATGGAAGGCAACATTTCCAGAGCCTGTGTTGAGGTTCAGAGACGCCAAATCCTGATTATTGACCGAGTCGTGAGACAGCAACCATTCACTCCAGGCCTCGGTACCCGTGGGCACGCGCTTGTCGACAACATTCACCACACCACCAATGGCACCGCTGCCAAAAAACAAGGTAGCCGGCCCTCGAAGAACTTCCAGCCGCTCAGAGGTAGAGACTTCAGTGGCCACTGTATGATCGGGGCCAACACGGGAAACATCGCTGACATCGAGGCTGTTTTGCGTGATCAATACACGAGGGCCACTCAAGCCACGAATTATCGGAGTGCTGGCAACGTTACCGTGGAAATTGGTGTTAACGCCCACTTCGCCGGCCAGCGAATCACCCAAGGTGGCTGCCTGCTTGTTGCGGAGCTCTTCACCCAACAGAACATTGATAGGCAGTGCCGACTCTATGCTGGATGCGTGCAAGGGAATACCGATAACGTCTATTTGCTCAATGGCACTTTTGCTCAACACGATACGTTGTGAGTTATCGACATCGCCGGAGTCAAGATAAATGGTTTTGTGGACAAAACCGGGCGCTGATACATGCAGGGTTACTGCGCTATCAACATCCAGTGTGAAGCTCCCCTGCCCGTCAGTGGTTGCTGATTGACGCTTGCCAACCACGTCTATCAGTGCACCATCAATGGCTTTGCCGTTACTGTCTAATATTCTCCCCTCCAAAGCCTGTGCGGAGGTCGACGCCAAAAATATCGCCGCAGAGAGCAATCTTAATTTCATAACATTCCCCAAAATGACCATAAAAATTATTGATGTTGTACGCAGCAAGCAGAGTGCTTGCTATGGGTTAAAAAACAGTCAGTGATATGGCACCCGTGAAGGCGGCTTAGCCACTTATAAAGTCCAGGGTTAACAACAATCGACGTTGCTCAGAGTTGATGGCGGGCGAACGATGAACCAGGCCTGTATTTTCATTTCCCTCCCAAAGCTCACCTTTAAGCAAAGCCACATTTCCTTCGTTGAGCTGTTGGATGTCGGTTATTTGGTCAAATAGTCCAGACTCTTCATCAGGCATTCCCTGGCTACCTGCACCTAATTTGCTGCGATCAACCAGGTGGTGTGGCAGCCACTGGGTTGCGACCCCTTTATAGGTGGTGACTAAACGGCAAGGCACCCTGTCCACATGGAAGCGAGGGCACATGGCGCGATCCAAAGCGGTTAATCTCAGTCCGGCTCGTTTGAGTTCAAACAGATAGCAGAACATGTCGACCAGCTGTGCGATGTCCTCGCTCAACACCGCCGCCGCGCCCGTTGTACCCAGTGCATCGCCAACAGCTGCACAAGCACTTTGCGGGGTGACGGTTAACGATGTTTGCAAGGTTGGGTGAATTTCAAGAATGCGGTCAGCAGCTTGAACCAAGCTATCGATGGAGTGGCGCTGCCAAACAACAATATTGGTGCCGGCCTGGTAAATATCCGCTAACACTGTTGGCTCAACGCCCTCAATAACTGAGCGCGTTTCTACAGCTGGGGTGATCTCATTATTTTGAACGGCGATTGCGCTCATGCATTTTTCCTGGAAATCAGAGGGTTTATTTCTCTCGGATAAAGAAACCGAAAACACACGTGGAGGGAGCCTCGTCGTGAAGCACTCAACCTATGCACGACAAAAGTAATGATATAACATATCATTACTTTTATAAAGATCATTAATATTGATTCTGACTGACACTTTCTGAACCAGGTATGGTGGGGCTAAGAGTTGATTTTTAGCCCATATTTCATGGTCACGGCCATGATGATCGCCCTATAGACTGGAAACCTGTGCCCAAAAGTCCAGTCAATTAGTATATTTCTTTGAAAGAAATATTGTTATAACATAACAGTATTGATTAAATCGTCGATAACCACTGAATACATCATGACAGCAATAACCCCTACTTCTCTCCAACCACCCGGACATTCTGAAAAAACCGACCGCGTTGGTATTTGGGCCTCCAGTATCTGCGCCGTTCACTGCCTGCTAACACCGGTAATTTTGATTGTGGCCGCGGATTTTGCCGGTATATGGGCTCATCCAGCCGCCCACTGGGTATTGGCAGCGATCACGATTCCGCTGGCAGCAGGTGTTATCTTTAAAGGCTATAAACGCCACCAGAAGAAATGGGTGGCCAGCTGCGCCAGCCTGGGCATCCTGTTTATTTTTGCCAGCTTACTGGCGCCAGCGCTAACCCCGGCAGAAGCTGTTGCAGCAGCAACCTGCGAAAATGGCTGCTGCCCGTCACTTCGCCAGGGTGCTGATGGCAGTGCCGAGTTTAATTTCCCCCTGGCCAGCATTCTGAGCACACTGGGCGGGCTCTTACTGATCGCCGCGCACACTGGAAATATTTTTTCCAATCGCTGCCACCTGGACGGCAGTAGCGACTGCCCCTGTGAACTGACGTAGAAGCAGCCTGAGAGGTAACAAAACTCCATCCTTTGACTTGTATGAATGTAAGCCAA
This sequence comes from Porticoccus sp. W117, assembly GCF_030341905.1. GTDB lineage: Bacteria > Pseudomonadota > Gammaproteobacteria > Pseudomonadales > Porticoccaceae > SCSIO-12696. Next base: position 308,441 of record NZ_JATAAF010000001.1, read on the forward strand.
CGAAACGGCTCGGCCTAAATGCGCGTAGCTAACCAACTGCCAGCCTCAACCCATAAAAACAATCATTTATGATATAAAAAGTGGTAAAAAATCCATTTATAGATCATAATTGATCACATGAAAATCAATAACCTGACGCCAGACACTACCGCCCTGCAGGAATTGGGCACCCGCCTGGCACGCATTCGCAAGCAACGCGGCTACAGCCAGCAACGGCTCGCTGACGACGCGGGCATTGGCGTAGCCACCTTGCGACGCATCGAAGATGGCCGGGACAGCCAGTTGGGCTCTTGGATCAAACTGCTTAAAGCCTTGCAGATGAGCAGTGCCATCGACTCGCTGTTGCCAGAGTCGTTTCAGTCACCTATGGCGGAGGTCAAGGCTCAGGGGAAAAAGCGCCGCAATCAGGTAGAAGAACCAAGCACGTCCCCCTGGCAGGATGAACAGCAATGACCACCGCCACTGTCAAACTCTGGGGCACCCCCATTGGTTACGTATCCATGGATCAGGGCGAATCTTTCGCCCGCTTTGAATACGACCCGGTATTTGCCAGCCACGGTATTGAACTGGCACCGCTGACCATGCCAGCCAGAGCCGGGCATATTTACCAGTTTACCGACTTACATCCCCGCTCATTCCACGGCTTGCCAGGGCTGCTGGCAGACAGTTTGCCAGACAAGTACGGCAACAAGCTGATTGATGTATGGCTGGCGCAAACTGGCCGCAGCAGCCAGCAATTTAACGCGGTAGATCGGCTTTGCTATACCGGTACTCGCGGCATGGGGGCTCTGGAGTTTGAGCCCGCCACCGACCTGGAACAAAACGCCGACAAGGCATTGGAAGTTCAGCAACTGGTGGAGCTGGCCTCCATGGCATTTGCCAACCGGCAGACTCTGGATACTCACCTGTCTGAAGGCAGCGACCAGGGCTTGCTGGATATCCTCAGTGTTGGCACCTCCGCCGGTGGTGCCCGCGCCAAGGCAGTGATTGCCTTTAACCCGAAAACCAACCAGGTTCGCAGCGGGCAGTTGCAACTGCCCGCCGACTTTGAGCACTGGTTAATCAAGTTCGACGGTGTCGAGTTTAACGGCGACTGGGGCGTGGCCGACCCGGCGGGTTATGGGCTGCTGGAATACAGCTACTATCAGATCGCCAGAAGCTGCGGCATCGACATGATGGAAAGCCGACTGTTTCAGGAAAACGGCCGCAACCATTTTATGACCCGGCGTTTTGACCGCAGCGATAACGGCCAAAAACTGTTTATGCAAACCCTGGGAGCCCTGGCGCACTTTGATTATTGGGAAAGCGGTTACTACTCCTATGAACAACTTTTTATGGTGATGAAACAACTGCACATACCCCAGGCCAGTATCGAGCAGCAGTTCCGTCGTACGGTTTTCAATCTGGTGGGCTGCAATCAGGACGACCACGTTAAAAATTTCTCTTTCACCATGAACCGCAACGGTCAGTGGGACATTGCACCCGCCTACGACCTCTGCCACTCCGAAGGCAGCAACTTTACCCGTAATCACCAGCTCAGCATCAACGGCAAAACCAATAACTTTGACATGGCAGATTTAAAACACCTGGCAAATTATGCAGGGCTCCCCAGGGGCCGGGAAAAGCGCATTCTTGATGAAGTGCTGGACGGTTTTTCACGCTGGCCAGAACTGGCTAATGAACTGAATATTCCACTGCCGTTGCAAAACCACGTTATGGGCACCTGGCGTATAAAGTGGTAAGCCGGCTACTTTCCATCATCCGCTTCTGGCGCTTCGGTATAGAGGGTTATCTGCACTTCTGACATTGAATAAGCCGCATTGACACCACTTTTGGACAAACTGGTGGTATGGGCAGTACCGGCCACCCACACCGGTATAAACAGGTCATCGAGATAAAAACCCTGCGGATACTTGATATGGATAATCTGATTGGGCGGCGGTGGCGGTTCATGGATGCAAGCACCGTAATAGGGAACCAGAAAAAATTCGGTGACGTTCTTGGGGCCGTCCATTTCAATGGGCACCATAAATCCGGGCACGCGGATATGTTCCCCATCCAGCTCCGGCCGCACTTTGCTGGATACCAGCGCCTCCTGAAAAGCGCGGTTTGCCTCGTCCAGCTTGGCCTCCTCATCCAGCTCAAATCCATCCAGAGACAGCCCCTGCATGGGTAGACTGTAATACTCCTCTTCGCCGTCGTGAGTGATTTCTGGAGCATTGAGAATTGCCTGGAGGTCACTGTCAGGCATCAAGTCTGTCCACTGAAGGGTGCGAAATACTTGGTGATCTTCTGCGAGAGAAACCTCAAGAGCCGAGGACGGGGATGGCGACAAAAAGTACACAACCAATGCTATTAAGCAGGCACCAGCACAAACACCCATACCCATACCCACACCCACACCCAATTTCTTCACCCGGTTAGTAACGTTCACAATTTATACAACCATACCAATAATATTAGCTGTCCTTTGACAACGAATTGGACAGAGCATTCTTAAAATGATCTGTCGCCCTTTGGCGAGCTTCGCGGTAATCCAAAACAGGTTGAGGGTAATTGAGTTGATCGCGGATTGCAGCCGGTGGAAGAACTCCACTGCCAACCGTCGTTATACGCAGGTCGTTGCGAAACCAAACCAGATGGGTCATAGAAAGTGATTTAGACCTGATTTCTCAATGCCAGGTTATCGGGGTAAGGGTGCAAATAACGCTGTGAGCGAATGTAGTCGCTGCCGTACTGCTCAATGTGATGGCGCAACAGGGTGATCGGTGCCACCAGAGGCACCTGGCCGCGGCGATAGTTATCCACCACCTCGACGATGTCCTGGCGCAGGGGGCCGGGAACGGATTGTTTCAGGTAACCGAGGATGTGCAGCAGTGTATTGGCGTGCCCCTTGCGCCGGGCCGGTTTGGCGATGGCGGCAAACAATTTCTGAGCATATTCATCAATCACCTGTTGCAGAGGCTCGTCATGGCCTTTGGCTAACATACGGCCAATATCTCGATAGGCGCTGTAGCTGTGGGCCATCACCAGGTATTTGTAGCGACTGTGGAATTGCAACAGATTGTGGTAGCTGGGGCGGTTGCGAACTTGATGGCGATAGTCGTTGTGGGTGAACACCCGCAGAATAAAGTTTTCCCGCAAGTAAGGATCGTTGAGGCGCCCCTCCTCCTCAAGCGGCAACAACGGCCAGTGTTGCTGAACCGCTTTGGTAAACAGGCCCGCGCTTTTCTGTTCGCTGGGGTAGCCGTTTTCCCGATATACCTTGATGCGTTCCAGGCCGCAACTGGGGGAATTTTTCATCAGGATATAGCCGTCAAGGTCTGCCATCTGTGGCAGTTGCCCCTGAAAGCCGGCAATCAGTTTTGCAGACAAGTCACCGGAGCCCTCGGAGAATTGAAGTTGCGGGCTTTCCGGGTCACCCACCAAGCGCATAGTAGGCCGTGGTATGCCAAACCCGGCAGCCACTTCCGGGCAGAAAGGCTTGAATTGAAAATACTCGGCAAGTGTTTGCAGGCACAATTTCGACTGGCTGTGACCACCGTTATAGCGCACCGGCTGCCCCACCAGGCAAGCACTGATGCCAACAAGGATAGGGTTTATTTGCGATGCGCTCATAGAAGCCTCTTACATATTTTCCTCAATCAACCGGGCCATCATCTCGATATGACCCGGCGAATCATTGAGGCAGGGGATGTAGTGGAATTGTTCCCCACCGGCTGTGATAAAGGCGTGAAAGTTTTCGCCTTCAATCTCTTCCAGGGTTTCCAGGCAATCGGAGGAAAACCCGGGGCAGATCACTGCCACATTGGTGACACCCTGCTCCGGCAGGGATTCCAGGGTTTTATCCGTATAGGGCTGCAGCCAAGGGGCTTTGCCGAAGCGGGATTGAAAGGTTGTTAGCACCTGCCACTCATCAAGCCCCAGGCGCTCGCGCACCAACCGGGTGGTCTGCACACAAAAACAATAGTAAGGGTCGCCCTGTTCAAGGTAACGCTGGGGTGTGCCATGGTAGGAAAACACCCAGCGTTGGGGCAGGCCGTACTGCTGTATATGTTGATGGACGGAAGCACAGAGCGCATCGATATAGGCCGGGTGACTCTGGTAGCCATTGATAAAGCTCACCTTGGGCACCCAGCGATAGTCACTCAAGACTCGCCCCAGCTCATCGAACGTAGAGCCGGTGGTGCTGCCGCTGTACTGGGGATAGAGCGGCAATACCACCAGATGGCGTGCGCGACTCTCTGCCAGCTCATTCACCGCCTCATCCATGGAGGGATTGCCGTAGCGCATACCCAGCACCACTTTCACCTTTCCTTCACCGCAACTGCTGTCCAATCGCTGCTGCAACAGCCCAGCTTGACGGCGGGAAATATCGAGTAATGGCGAACCTTCGTCAGTCCAGATCTGCTGGTACAGCTTGGCTGAGGCACGGGGTCGCAGAGGCAAAATAAACAGGTGCAGGATAAACCACCACAGCAGTCTGGGGATTTCCACCACTCGCGGATCGCTTAAAAACTGCCGCAGATACCGACGCAACGCCTTGGGAGTGGGCGCATCAGGCGTACCCAGATTAGTCAGTAGCACACCCACCGGCGGCTCAGGTAGATTGTGTGGCGGGGTGGTTTGGCCCTTAAAACCCATTGTTGACCTCGACTCATCGCTTTGGCACGCAGGGTAACCGCTTTACGGCAGAGTGCAAGCGATATAGAAATACCCTTACAAGGAAACAGTATTGACCGAACAGTCGTTTTTTGTGTTTGATAAGCGACCTGTCGCGCACCGCACTGGAGCAAATGATGGATGAACACCAGATAGTTGACGCCAAACCCCGCAAAGGTCGTGTCTTTAACGCCCCTTGGGAAAGAGCGTTCGATCGCATTCTGACGCCTTTTGAGGAATTTATTCATCGTCAAACCACCAGTGGCGTACTGCTGATGATTTGCGCCATCGTTGCCCTGATTATCGCAAACAGCAACTGGTTCGAACAATACAGCCAACTGCTGGCTACCAAAGCCGGTTTTGCTTTTGGCGACGGCGGCCTGAAAATGAGCGTTCACCACTGGGTGAACGATGGCCTGATGGCGTTTTTCTTCTTCCACGTGGGTTTGGAGCTGAAGCGCGGCTTTCTGGTGGGCGAACTGTCTACCGTCAAGCACGCCACCTTACCGATTATGGCGGCCATTGGCGGCATGGTATTCCCCGCCTTGATTTACTACGCCTTTAACCCCAGCGGCATGGGGGCAGCCGGCTGGGGCATCCCCATGGCCACCGACATTGCCTTTGCGGTAGGCACCTGCGCCCTGCTCGGCGGTCGCGTCCCGAAAAGCCTGATTGCCTTTTTGGTGGCACTGGCCATTGTCGACGACCTGGGAGCCATCGCGGTTATCGCCATTTTTTACACCGAGGACATCAACCAGTTTGCGCTGTTGATGTCACTGGTGTGTATCGCCTTCCTGTGGTTCCTCAACTGGTGGGGTATTCGCCGCCCCCTGCCCTACCTGGTCGTGGGGGTCATGTTGTGGATGCAACTTCACGAAGCAGGAATTCACGCCACCCTGGCAGGCGTAATCACCGCCTTTGCCGTACCCGCTAAACCCAAATACAACCCGGTGGCCTTCAGCTCACAAGTCAAAGACCTGATCCGTCGCTTTGACAGCAGCTATCGGCCCGGCGAAAAAATACTGCGCAACGAACATATGCGCGCCTATGTGCGCGCCTTGGGCGACGGTGCACAGTTGGCGGAAGCCCCGCTGCAACGCATTGAAACCGCCCTCCACCTGCCAGTGACCTATATTGTGATCCCCGTGTTCGCACTGGCCAACGCAGGCATTCCCCTAGCCGGATTCGCCGGTGAGACAGAAATCTTCAACAACATCACCCTCGGGGTTACTCTGGGTCTAGTGCTGGGCAAGCTGATCGGCATTGCCGGTGCCACCTGGGTGGGTTGGAAGCTGGGCTTGGGGGAATTACCCACCGGCTGCAACTTTTTGCATATAGTCGGCATCGCCTTCCTGGGCGGCATCGGCTTTACCATGTCGATATTCATTGCCGAGCTGGCCTTTGAAGGTGTAGCCGACGGGCTAGTACTGGCCAAAGCCGGAGTCATCATTGCTTCGCTGTTGGCAGGGATTGCCGGGTTTATTTGTCTGGCGAAGGCGTCGCCGAAGGTGAAAGCTAAACCAGAAGAACAGGAAGCCTAAGGCATCAGGAAACCATAAAAAACGGGAGGCAATTTAACAATTGCCTCCCGTTTTTATTTGTCTGATGCCTACTTAACCTATTGATAGTACGCCGACGACTTGTCGCTGTGATCGGTAATATCTCGCACCCCTTCCAGCTCTGGAATCTGATCCATCAGGGATTTTTCCACACCGTCTTTCAACGTCATATCCACCGCGCTACACCCCTGGCAGCCGCCACCAAAGCGCAGTACGGCGATATTGCCGTCCATCATTTCCAGCGACACATTGCCACCGTGGGCAGCAAGGCCGGGATTTACTTCGCTGTACAGCACGTAGTTGATTTTGTCTTCGATTGGGCTGTCGTCGGAGACTTTGGGCATGCGCGAATTGGGGGCGCGAATGGTGAGCTGGCCACCCATTTTATCCGGCGAGTAATCCACTTTGGCTTCGTCCAGAAACGGAATGCTGCGCTCCTCAAACCAGGCATCAAAACCATTTAGTGCCATTTTGGTATCGCCCTCTTTTTCCTCGCCGGGGCGGCAGTAGGCGATGCAGGTTTCCGCTTTGGGGGTACCAGGATCGGAAACAAACATGCGGATACCGATGCCTTCGCAATCCTGCTTGGCCAGCAAGCCTGCCAGGTATTCTTGAGCGGATTCAGTGATGTCGATATTGAGTTGTGCCGAGGTCATTCTGTAGCGCCTGTATCTGAGAGCTTATACCTTACTAATTTAGTCATGTATTCTACCCCCAGTACATAGCCAGAACAACAATACCGAGCAGAAGTCTTCAGCGCTCAACCAACGGTTCGCTAGCGCCAATACGTTCTATATCAGCCAGGCGCTGCTGATCATTCTGCCAATTCTGAGGCTGGCGCTTGATAATAGCCGGGTCATACCCCGCCACTTCGAGCTTGTTCAGCAATTGATTGTATGTATCTTCCGGCATTTCCGGTGTGCGCTGCATAATCCAGGCATAGCGCCGGTTGGGGTGAGCAATAACGGTTTGCTGATAGTCCTCCGACAGGTACATCACGATGTAATCCGCTTTGAACGGCCAAAAAAATTGCATACGCCATTCCGCGTTGGTGTCTTTGTCGTACACAAAGCCAGTGGGCTTCAGGGTTTTTAACTCGCCATCAAAACTGCCTTTGCGAAACTGGTAAGTGGTGAGAATTTTGTCTTTTCCACCAGAAGCACTCTTTTTCAGGTAGTAGTGCTCAACACCGTTATGAGCGTTTTTATCCAGGAAAGTGGGGGTATAACCAATCACATACCAGGCGCCCATAAAACGCTCCAGGTCGACCTGCTGCGCCCGCGGTAAAGGCTCCGGGTGACTGGCACAGCCCGCCAGAAACAAGGTGGCTCCAAGCCAACCCACCGCAGAAGCCTTTCTCTTTTGTGGCAATACCCACATAGCTTTTCTCCGCTGCATACAGGTTCCGCATTAAAGCACCGCCATTGTGAAATTCGCGTCAACGGGAGATTTGGCTCTTTCCAAAAATTTTTCATAGGCAACCCCAAAAATGCTCAAGCAAAAAAGCCTGTGGGCTGACGCTTCGCCACAGCTAAGTTGGTAAAATGGCCGGCTAATTCGCACATTCAGGTATTCCCGTGACTGACCGCAACACCCGTATCGCCGCCCTGCACAACGCCGCTTCCGAACGCATTCTGATTCTCGACGGCGCCATGGGCACCATGATCCAGCAGCACAAACTGCAGGAGGCAGATTACCGGGGCGAACGCTTTGCGGATTGGGGGCAGGATTTGGGGGGCAATAACGACCTTCTGACCCTTACCCAGCCGGATATTATTCGCGATATCCACGATGCCTATCTGGCGGCGGGCAGCGATATTCTGGAAACCAATACCTTTAACTCAAACCGCATTTCCCAAGCGGACTACGGCATGGAGGATTTGACGGCGGAGCTAAACCGGGAAGGCGCCCGCCTGGCCCGTGAGGCAGCCGATGCCTGGACCACAAAAGAGCCCCACAAGCCGCGTTTTGTGGCCGGTGTGCTTGGCCCCACCAGCCGCACCGCGTCTATTTCGCCCGATGTAAATGACCCGGCAGCGCGCAACACCAGCTTTGATGAGCTTGTAGAAAATTACATTGAAGCGACCGAGGCGCTGATCGAAGGCGGTGCCGATCTGATTTTAATCGAAACCGTATTCGATACCCTCAATGCCAAGGCGGCGGTCTACGCGGTGCAGGAAGTATTTGAGCAGCTGGGCTTCGAATTGCCGATTATGATTTCCGGCACCATTACCGACGCCAGTGGCCGCACCCTGTCCGGGCAAACCACGGAAGCATTCTGGAATTCTCTGGCTCACGCCAAACCGTTTTCCATAGGCTTGAACTGCGCTCTGGGTGCGGCGGAGCTGCGCTCTTACGTGGAAGAAATGTCGCGGGTGGCAGATACCCTGGTCAGCGCCCACCCCAATGCGGGGCTGCCCAATGAGTTTGGCGAATACGACCAAACCGCTGAGGAAATGGCGGAGATTGTCGGTGAATTTGCGGCCAGCGGTCTGCTCAATATTATCGGCGGCTGCTGCGGCACGTCGCCGGAGCACATTCGCGCCATTGCCGAGCGAGCCGCCAAGTGCGCGCCCCGCACAGTGCCAGAGTTGGAACCCGCCTGCCGCCTTTCTGGGCTGGAACCTTTTAACATCACCGCCGACTCCCTGTTTGTAAACGTGGGCGAGCGCTGTAACGTCACCGGCTCCGCCCGTTTTAAACGGCTGATTCTGGAAGAGGATTACGATACCGCCCTGGACGTAGCCCGCGCTCAGGTGGAAGACGGCGCCCAGGTGATCGATATCAACATGGACGAGGGCATGCTGGATGCCCACAAAGCCATGGTCACCTTTCTCAATCTGGTGGCGTCGGAACCGGACATTTCCCGCATTCCCATTATGGTGGATTCCTCCAAGTGGGACGTGATTGAAGCGGGCCTGAAATGCATTCAGGGTAAGCCCATTGTGAACTCCATCAGCCTCAAAGAAGGCGAAGCCGAGTTTCTGGAAAAAGCCCAGCTGTGCAAGCGCTACGGTGCTGCTGTAGTGGTAATGGCGTTCGATACCGAAGGTCAGGCGGACAATCTGCAGCGCCGCATTGAAATCTGTTCCCGCAGCTACGACTTGCTGGTAAATACCGTCGGTTTTAACCCCAACGATATTATTTTCGACCCCAATATTTTTGCCGTAGCCACCGGTATTGAGGAGCACAACAACTACGCGGTGGACTTTATCGAAGGCACCCGCTGGATCAAACAAAACCTGCCGGGGGCGATGATTTCCGGCGGTGTATCAAACGTGTCGTTCTCGTTCCGGGGCAACAACCCGGTGCGCGAGGCGATCCACTCCGTGTTTCTGTACCACGCCATTCAGGCGGGCATGAATATGGGCATCGTCAACGCTGGCCAACTGGCGGTGTATGACGACTTGCCGGATGAACTGCGGGAAAAAGTAGAGGATGTCATTCTTAACCGACCTGCCGCCAACAATCAGGCTAACACCGAAGCGCTGCTGGATATTGCCGAAAAATACCGCGGCGATGGCAGCACCGGCGAGAAAAAGGAAGACCTGGAATGGCGTGAATGGCCGGTGGAAAAACGTCTGGAACACGCTCTGGTCAAAGGCATTAACGCCTACATCGAAGAAGACACCGAAGCCGCCCGCCAAAACGCCAGCCGCCCGCTGAATGTGATTGAAGGCCCGCTGATGGATGGCATGAACGTAGTGGGCGATCTGTTTGGCTCCGGCAAAATGTTTTTGCCGCAAGTGGTGAAATCTGCCCGGGTGATGAAGCAATCCGTAGCCTATCTACAACCTTATATCGAGGCAGAAAAAGACGGCAAAGCCAAATCCAACGGCAAAGTGATTATGGCCACCGTTAAGGGCGACGTGCACGATATCGGCAAAAACATTGTCGGCGTGGTGTTGCAGTGCAACAACTTCGAAGTGGTGGACCTGGGAGTGATGGTACCCGCGGAAAAAATCCTCGACACCGCACAAAAAGAAAACGCCGATATTATTGGCCTGTCTGGTTTGATTACGCCATCTCTGGACGAAATGGTGCACGTGGCCAGCGAAATGGAACGGTTGGAGATGAACCTGCCTCTTTTGATCGGCGGCGCCACCACCTCCAAGGCTCACACTGCGGTAAAAATTGACCCCAAATTCAATCTCAACCAAGCGGTGTATGTGGCGGATGCCTCTCGCGCCGTGGGGGTTGCCACCACTCTGATGAGCGATGAGCTGCGCAAACCGTTCTACACAGAGCTGACCGACGAATACGAAAAAGTGCGAGTGCGTACCGCCAACCGCAAACCGCGGGGCACAGTGTTGCCCTACCCCAAAGCCATCGAGGCGGGCTTCCAGTGGGATTGGGACAATTACCAACCGCCGGCGCCCACCTTTACCGGCACCAAAGTGTTTGACGATTACCCCCTGGAAGAACTGATCGACACCATCGACTGGACACCGTTTTTTATCTCTTGGGATCTGGCGGGCAAATTCCCGCGCATTCTCGAGGATAAGGTGGTGGGCGAAGCCGCCACCAGTCTGTATAACGACGCCCAGGCTATGTTGAAAGAGATAGTCGACAAAAAACTGCTGACTGCCAAAGCAGTGATCGGCCTGTGGCCGGCCAACCGGGTAAATGGCGATGATATTGCCGTGTATGAGAACTCAGAGCGTTCTACTGAGTTGGTGCAGTTGCACCATATTCGCCAGCAAAACGCCAAGCCCGGTGCCACCATCAAACACCACAGCTTGGCGGATTACATCGCCCCCAAAGACAGCAACGCAGAAGACTATATTGGCGGCTTTGCGGTTACCGCTGGCATTGGCGCGGAAGAATTGGCCCAGCAATACGAAGCCAACGGCGACGACTACAATGCCATTATGATCAAAGCACTGGCAGACCGATTGGCAGAATCCTTTGCGGAGCATATGCACAAGCGAGTGCGCACGGAGTTCTGGGGCTATGTGCCGGACGAAAGTCTGGACAATGAAGCGCTGATCAAAGAAAAATACACCGGTATTCGCCCAGCCCCCGGCTACCCGGCCTGCCCGGATCACACCGAAAAGGCCACCCTTTTCCGATTACTGGATGTGGAAGAAAGTATTGGTGTATCGTTAACCGACAGCTACGCCATGTTCCCCGCCGCAGCGGTAAGTGGCTGGTACTTCTCCCACCCGGAATCCCGATACTTCAATACCGGGAAAATACAGCAAGATCAGGTGGAGAGCCTGGCCCAGCGCAAAGGGATGGAATTACGGGAATTGGAGCGTTGGTTAACGCCGGTTTTGGGATATTAGGAGGGGGACAGATTTAAATCTGTCCCCGGAGGCAATATGAAAGAAAGTCAGCCATCCGAACAAGACAAACCCACCGTCAAGGAGCTGATTGGCAGCACCCTGGCGGCGGGCATCGGTGTACAAAGTGATAAAAACCGCGAACGGGATTTTAAGACGGGGAGTTTTAAAACCTTTTTGATTTGCGGGATTGTTTTTACAGTTGTTTTTATTTTTGGACTAATCGCAATCGTGAGGCTGGTACTGCCTTAACTGAATGATTCCACCGTCATTGCGAGGGGCCGCAGGCGACGCGGCAATCTCCTAAAGGCCGCATCAAAACTGATCGAGATCGCCACGCTGCGCTCGCGATGACGATTTTCTTACTGCTGACTCACCCAATAAATCATTCCCGCCACAACCAAAAGCACAGCGAACAGCGCCGCCATGGCGTCGGTTTTGCCGTTATCGTCACTACCGGCAGAGTCTACCTGTTGTTCCTGCTCAGACATCAAATGTCCCTCCTATCGTTGTAATTGTGGGCCGATTCTAGCTTGTAACAGACCCTATTGCATCTTCCTTGCATCCCCCCGGAGAACAAGGGATAGTTGGCAAAGATAAAAACAATTCCGGGCACTCCATGACCGAAACGGTTTTTCAGTCGTTTTTCCTGATTTTTACCGGCGCCGCTGTTATCGCCTCTCTGGCGCTGTACGGTCGGCAGCCGTTGCTGGTTGTCTATATTGTGCTGGGCGCAATCATCGGCCCTTACGGCATGGGCTGGGTATCTGACATCGGGCTGCTGACGGAAATTTCCCATATCGGCATTATTTTCCTGCTGTTTTTGCTTGGGCTGGATATGCAACCCCAGTCACTGCTCAATGTGTTTCGCAAAGTCACCCTGATCACTCTGATTAGCTCCGCCCTGTTTGCCGCCGTGGGCTACCTGATTGGCCTGGTATTTGGCTTCAGCCAGTTGGAAAGCATCATTATTGGACTGGCGATGATGTTCTCCAGCACCATTATCGGCATCAAACTATTGCCCACTACCATTCTTCACCACCGCCATATCGGCGACATGATGGTGGGCATGCTGCTGGTGCAGGACTTTATCGCCATTTTTGTCTTGCTGGTGCTACTCAGCGGCTCCGGCGGCGAAATCGACCCACTGCAAATTGGCAAAACTCTGTTGGCACTGCCGGTACTGATTGGCATTGCAGTGGTCACGGTGCGCTTTGGGCTGGTGAAGTTGTTCGCCCGATTCGACCGGGTCAGCGAATACGTATTTCTGCTGGCGCTGGGCTGGTGCCTGGGCATGGCGGAACTGGCAGAAGTAGTCGGTCTCTCCCGGGAGATCGGCGCCTTTCTGGCGGGCATTACCATCGCCACCAATCCCATCTCCCAGTACATTGCTCTGAGCCTGAAGCCCTTGCGGGACTTTTTCCTGATTCTATTTTTTGTCGCTCTGGGAGCCGGCTTTAACCTCGGCTTGCTGGAAGAAATTCTGCTGCCGGCGTTGGTGCTGGGCGCAGTAATGCTGGCCCTGAAACCGGCCACTTTCCGTTTCCTGCTGAAATACCAGCACGAAAAACGCCCGCTTGCCTGGGACCTGGGCTTCCGCCTTGGCCAAATCAGCGAGTTCTCCCTGCTGATCGCCTACGTGGCCTTTAACGCCTCCCTGATTGGCACCCTCGCCTCCCACGCCATCCAGGCGGCGGCCATTCTCACCTTCCTGATTTCCAGCTACATTGTTACCTTCAACTTCCCCAATCCCATTGCCGTCAGCGACCGGCTGAGGCGCGACTGATGAGCGAGCCGCAATTCGAATTGAAGGTCGAGGGCAACAGCGGCGAACTGCTGTTTAACGGCCCGTGGCAATTGGCCAGCAAGGGTACAGCCCCCTTTTCCGTGATTGCCAAACAACTGGCGAGGCACGACCTTCAGCAGCTACGCGTCACCATCGCCGATGATTGCCAGTGGGATTCCCGCCTCAGCGCAGTGCTGCTCAGCTGCCACAATTACTGCACTGAGCAAAACATCGCCTTTGACGGCAGCAAACTGCCGCAGGGGGCTCAATCACTGTTAAAACTGGCAACGGCGGTTCCAACACGCCAGCAAAGCAAGCCTCAACAACCGGGCTTTAATCCCTGGCGGGCGCTGACCAGTGGCATGCAAAAAATGCTGGGTTTCCTGGGCTTTCTCGGCGAGTGCGCCGAAGCCACCGGCAAGCTACTGGTGGGGCGCGCCAATATGCGCTTTACCGATTTGGGGCAATTTTTGTTTCTCGCCGGGCCGCAGGCCCTCGGCATTATTACCCTGCTGAGCATACTGGTGGGGATGATTCTCGCCTATCTGGGCGCTGTGCAATTGCGCCTGCTGGGAGCGGAAGTGTATGTCGCCGACCTGGTGGCCATTGGCATGGTGCGGGAAATGGGCGCCCTGATGACCGCGATTATTATGGCGGGCCGTACCGGTGCAGCCTACGCCGCACAGCTGGGTACCATGCAGGTCAATGACGAGATCGATGCAGTGCGCACCCTGGGTATTTCCCCCATGGAATTTCTGGTGCTGCCACGCATGGTGGCGCTGATTTTGATTATGCCGCTGCTGGTGATCTACGCGAACATTCTCGGCATTATCGGCGGCGCCATTGTCGGCTTGGGGATGGACATCAGCTTTCTGCAATATGTGGAACAGTCTCGACAGGCACTGGATATGACTCAGGTACTGAGCGGCCTGGTAAAAGCGGTGGTCTTCGCCGCACTGATTGCCATTGCCGGGTGCCGTGCTGGCATGAGCTGTGGCCGCGACTCCGCAGCGGTTGGCCAGGCCACCACCAAAGCCGTTGTAACCGCCATTGTCTATCTGGTGATCAGTGATGCCCTGTTGAATATTTTGTATAGCGAGATGGGCATATGAGCGCGGCAGATACCAAACACAAAGCGCACATCGAAGTGACCGGCCTCACCATGGCCTACGGTGACACCCTGATTCAGCGAGACCTGACCTTTACGGTAAATCGTGGCGACATTTTTATTGTTATGGGAGGCAGCGGCTGCGGCAAAAGCACCCTGCTGAAACACCTGATTGGCCTGTTGCAACCGGCCGCCGGGGAAATTTGCTACAACGGCGTGAGCTACTTTGATGCCAGCGCACGGCAGCAGGATGATATGCGCCGCAGCTGGGGAACCACGTTCCAGACCGGCGGCCTGTTCAGCGCCATGACTCTGGCGGAAAACGTCGCCCTGCCCTTGCAACAAAACACTCAGCTCAGCAAGGCGGAGATCGCCGATCTGGTGCATTACAAATTGGCCCTGGTTGGTTTGGCGGGGTTCCAGAATTATTACCCCTCACAGATCAGCGGCGGCATGCAAAAGCGCGCCGGGCTGGCGCGAGCCATTGCACTGGATCCGGAGGTGCTGTTCTTCGACGAGCCCAGTGCCGGGCTCGACCCTCTCAGCAGCAAACTGCTGGATGAACTGATTGTGCAGATACAACAAACCACCGGTGCTACCATTGTGGTGGTTACCCACGAACTGGCGAGCATTTTTGCCATTGGCAACAACAGCGTGTTTCTCGACCCGGAAAGTAAAACCATGCTCGATTGCGGCCACCCGCAGCGCTTGAAAACCGACAGCCCGCACCATCAGGTGAGGAACTTTCTTGCCAGGGGAAAGCTTTCCAGAGGGCAGCTCGCTCACGATCAGACGGATAACAGCCACAGGGAGAAAACCCCATGAATTCCAACAGCAGGCATATTGCCATTGGCGGCTTTGTGGTGGGCGCACTGGTGCTCGCCGGGCTACTGGCAATTTTTATCAACAATGGCCTGTTTGGCGCCGAACGCAAGCACTTTACCCTGGTGTATGAAAGCTCCGTGGATGGTCTCAGTATCGGCGCGCCGGTGGCCCTTAAGGGCGTCACCATTGGCGAAGTCACCGACATCACCGTCAACATCGAAACCGCCACCTTTAAGGTGCTCAACTTTATTACCATCGCCATCAACGAAAACCGGGTCAACCAGGTGGGCACACCGGGGGAGATTCGCGGCCTGGAAGGTTGCGGGCTGGCCGCGCAACTGCGCCTGCAAAGTCTGCTGACAGGCCTGGTTTATGTGCAGATGGATTACTACCCGGATGCCACACCGCGACTGGTTGAAGTGGACACGGAATACACCCAATTCCCCACCGTGCCCAGCGACCTGGAGGCGATCTCGCAAAACCTGCAACAGATCGACCTGAAGGGCATCAGCTCGCGCATCACCACCACCCTCAACGGCCTCGACCAGATCGTCAACGATCGCAATACCCAGGAACTCACCAAGAACATCAACACCACACTGGCGGCCTACCAAGGGCTGGCCAGTTATCTGAAATTTAAAGTGGGTGAAGTGACCGAGAATATCGACCCTACCCTGCAAAGCCTTAATACCACACTGCAAGGCATCAACCGGGAGCTACCCACCATGTCTGCCTCGTTGCAGCAAAGTCTGGATACCTTCGCCACCAGCATGAGCAACATTGACCAGGCCTCTGCCAACGCCGCCTATGTGCTGTCGGAGGACTCTCCCATGCTGCAACAAATGACCCGCGCTGCCGCCGAGCTGGAACGTACCGCCCGCGCCATGCGGCTACTGGCGGAAACTCTGGAACGGGAGCCGGAATCGCTTATTCAAGGGAAAAACCAGCAATGAAATACCTGACACTTTTCGCAGCCCTGCTGATTGCAGGTTGCAGCAGCACACCGCAAAGCAACTATTACCTGTTAAGCAGCAAAGCAACAGGCGCCAGTGCGCCCTGCGACTGCTCCATTGGTATTGGCCCGGTGACCGTGGCGGAATATCTGAATCGCCCACAGATCACGGTCAGCTCACAGGCCGGGCAACTCAACCTGGAACAGTTTCATCGCTGGGGGGAGCCACTGCAAAACAGCATTGAACGCGTCCTGCTGGAAAACCTTGCCACCCTCACCGGATCCAGCGAGTTGGTGATACACCCCTGGCGACAAAGCCAGCAACCCCGCTACCGGGTGACGGTTAATGTGCTCACTATGGATAAAACGAATGGCAGTGCTACCATCAAAGTGCAGTGGCACCTGACCAATACCGAAAACAAAAACGAGTCACCACAAACCCAGCTGGATACTTTTAGCAGCCCATTGGCGAACGATGAATACAGCGCTCTTGCGGAAGGTTTTAGCGATGCTCTTTTGCAACTCAGCCAGAAGATTGCCAACAGCCTGTAGCCCGGGTGGAGCGCAGCGGAACCCGGGGACAGGGTTGGTTACAAACTTTCCCGGGTTCCGCTGCACTTCACCCGGGCTACATTCAGAATGACAAGCAAACAGGCACAAAAAAAACCGACGCCTCTCGACGTCGGTTTTTTTACAGCCTTGAAAACAACTTAGCTATTCAGCGCTTCAGCCGCATCCACATAAGGCAGATCGTGAGCCACACCGACCGCATCGTAGGTAATCTGGCCTTTGTGCACATTGAGGCCATTGAGCAGGTGCTGGTCTTCCAGCATGGCTTCTTTGGCGCCCTTGTTGGCCAAGGCAATGGCGTAAGGCAGAGTCACATTATTCAGAGCCATGGTAGAGGTACGGGCAACACCGCCGGGCATGTTGGCCACGCAGTAGTGAACCACACCGTCAACCACGTAGGTGGGTTCTTCGTGGGTAGTGGCTTTGGAGGTTTCAAAGCAACCGCCCTGGTCAATGGCCACGTCTACCAGCACTGAGCCGTTTTTCATGCGAGAAATAATATCGCGGGTCAGCAGACGGGGAGCGGCAGCGCCGGGAATCAGTACCGCGCCAACCACCAGGTCAGCTTCCAGAGCGTACTGCTCTACCGCTGCAGCAGTGGAGTATACGCAGTTGATGCGGCCACCAAACTCCTTGTCCAGTTCGCGCAGGCGGGGAACCGAGCGATCCAGAATGGTGACATCAGCGCCCATGCCCTCCGCCATGTAGGCCGCATTGGTACCAACCACACCACCGCCGATAACCAACACCTTGGCAGGGGCAACACCGGGTACGCCACCCAGCAGAACGCCCTGGCCACCCTGGGCTTTTTCCAGGTGGTGAGCACCGGCCTGGATAGACATACGGCCCGCAACCTCGGACATAGGTGCCAACAACGGCAAGGTACCCGCATTGTCGGTAACGGTTTCGTAAGCAATGCAGGTCGCGCCGGATTTAACCAGCAGTTCGGTCTGGCGCAGGTCTGGAGCCAAGTGCAGGTAGGTGAACAACACCTGGCCTTCACGGAGCATTTCGCACTCGTTGGGCTGAGGCTCTTTCACTTTAACGACCATCTCGGCGCGCTCAAAAACCTCTTGGGCAGTGGCGACAATTTCGGCGCCAGCGGCTTCGTATTGACCGTTGTCAAAACCGATGGAAGCGCCACCGTTGGTCTCAACGATCACCTGGTGGCCGTTGCGCACCAGCTCTTTCACGGAATCCGGGGTCAGACCAATGCGGTATTCGTGGTTTTTAATTTCCTTGGGTACACCGATCAACATAATTAGCTCCTATCGCGTCATTTCAAATGAGGGTGCCTGCCACCATTTGGCTCACACTGTGTTTTCAGGAATTATAGGGATAAAGCACAAAAATGTTTGCTTAATTTTCGATAAAAGCAGAAAATTATCCTGTTTAAATCTAATAGACAGTAAATTTATGAAGAAGCGTGCCAAAGAACTCAGCAAGATCGACCGCAACATCCTCAAACTGCTGCAAAAGGATGGCCGCATCAGCTACACCGAACTATCGCGCCGGGTGGGGTTGTCGGTAACACCCTGTATCGACCGCATCAAACGCCTGGAAAAGGAAGGTGTTATCAACGGCTACACGGCCCTGATCAACCCGGAATTTCTGGATGCAGCCCTGGTGGTGTTTGTGCAGATACGCCTGTATCGCACCTCCCAGGAAAAGTTTGCTGAATTTCGCGAAGCCGCCGTCGCCCTGCCAGAGGTGCAGGAGTGCTATCTGGTAACCGGCAACTTTGACTACCTAATCAAGGCCAGAGTGGCCGACATGAGCGCCTATCGGGTGTTTTTGGGGGAAACGTTATTGCAGCTACCCGGCGTGCAGGAATCCACCAGTTACGTAGTGATGGAGCAATTGAAGGAGACACTGGAAGTGCCGGTGCATGGCAATCGTTAAACGGCGAGGTAAATCAGCAGCCCACTTCCCAAACGACTGCATACCCCTGTGCCGTCAACGATCCTCCCGGCGGCCGCCTAAAGCAGCGGCACAACCCAACAAGCCCGGTTGCTCTGCCCGGATCATGGCAACCGGTACCGTTTCGCAAAAGGCGCGATAACGACCTTTGTCCGCAAAACGGGTACGGAAGGCATCGGTATCAAACCACTGCCACACCCTGGGGAGTATGCCACCGGTGAGATAGACACCACCGGATGACAGCGTCAGCAATGCCAAGTCGCCGCAAACCGACGCCAGGATCATCACAAAATCATCCAGCGCCTGTCGGCATATGGAATCACCTTGTGCGCAACCGTCCACCACCTGCGGCGCGCTTCTGGTGGATTGCTTACCCTGCAGCTGTGCATTCGCCCAATAGAGATTTTCCAGCCCCTGGCCTGACAGCAGTCGTTCGTTAGAAATTCGCCCCCCCAGGCGTTTCCGCAGCAACCGGAGCAGATCATCTTCATGGGCATTGTGGGGAGCAAAGCTGACATGCCCACCCTCAGAGGGTATTAACTCACCATCGGCACTTTGAATAGCGACACCCAGACCGGTTCCAGGGCCAATAACCGTTCGCGGCTCACCACCTGCCGGGCGCGGCTCCCCCAACCAGTGAATATGCTCACTGGGCAGGCAGTCAATACTGTATGCCTGGGCACTAAAATCATTGATAACAGTCACCTCAACACCCAGATCTGCAGAAAGCTGGCTCTTGCTGAACGACCAATGATTGTTCATCAGGTTAATATGGTCACCATTGACCATACCGGCGATCGCAAAACAGATTTTTTGTGGCACTGTCAGGGAAAAGTCTTGCAGGTAAGCCTGTAGCGCATCCATCAAACCGGGGTACTCTATCGCTTGGTAAACCTTGATGTCCCGCAAGACTACCTGCCCTTGTTCTACCCAGGCAAAGCGCGCATTGGTGCCGCCAATATCCGCTACCAGGCTAATGTTGTCAGGCACTCTCACCCCCCCTGGCTCTCTCCCGACTCGAAGCCGGTTAAAAAATCCTTGATCGTCCCCCGGTAATTACGGCTTACCTTAACCCGCTCAGAACCGCGCAACTTTAAAAAATACTCACCTTTGGTGTGGGGAAGAATCTGTTCTATACAGTTCAGATTGACAATGGTGGAACGATGAATGCGCTTGAAAACGTCAGGATTTAGATGATCCAACAGGTCTTTCAAGGTACTGCGCATAATATGCGTATCACCGGATGCATGGATGCACATGTAGTCTCCGGCGGCATCCACCCACTCGATATCCGCCTGTTCAATCAATGTCACCACACCCTGATCCTTGACGACAATGTGTGTATTCTGAATACCAGAATCCAGAGTGATTGAACGGTTTGCCAGAGACGTTTTTTGGTTAATTTGTTCCATGGCGTCAACAATGGCAGATTTGCCATTGCCATGATCGTTTGCACTGCCCCGGCGTTCCATACAGCGATCCACTGCCCGGGTCGCCCTTTCAAGGTCAATGGGCTTGAGAATGTAGTCCACCGCACAGACATCGAAGGCACTGAGCGCGTATTCGTCATAGGCAGTGACAAAAACAATCAGAGGCACAATGTCCGCCTGCAATTTGTTGATAACATCAAACCCATTTAAACCGGGCATCTGTATATCGAGAAACACAAGATCTGGCTGGTGTTCAATAATGGCATCCACAGCCTCACTACCATTGCGACACTCGGCAACAATATCGATAACTGACAAGTTGCCGAGATAGGAACGCAGCAGCTCAAGCGCCAGTGGCTCATCATCCACAATAATGGTGCGCAATTTGCTCTCGGCATTCTGGCTTTCTGCAACCACAGGTGGGGTTTCCATAGCTATACCAACTCCTCTGCAGAGGCTTCATAGGGAATTTCGATGGTGGTTTGCAGGCCGCCGGAATCGCTGCTGCCCAGATCAAAACTGAAATCTTCTCCGTAAGCTATTTTCAGTCGATCCAATGTATTTTTTAAACCGATACCCCGGCCACCGGAGCGCTTTCCTCTGCTGCTTTCCACTGTTTTGTTGCTGCCGGTATCACTGAGCACGAGCCGCACTCGCTCGCCAGCCTTGCTGGCTCTGAAGCGAATGGCTCCACCATTGGGGCTCTTGGCAATGGCGTACTTCACTGAATTTTCAATCAGGGGCTGAAACAAAAGGCTTGGAAGCAGTGCATCCTCTACATCAGGGTCTACCTGAAAATCCAGATGCAAGCGCTCTTCAAAGCGGGTTTTTTCGATCTCCAGATAGAGCATCAGCGCATCAATTTCCCTCCGCAAGGGGACTTTAAGGTCTGGATTGTTATCCAATGAATAACGCAGAAAACGGCTCAGCCTGACAATCACTCCGTTGGCCTGTTCGGCTTTATTAAGTTGCACCAGAGAGCTAATGGCATTGAGCGTATTGAACAAAAAATGGGGATTCAGTTGGTAGCGCAGCATTTGCAACTGAGCTTCTTTGGCCGCTGACTCGGCATTCAAACGCTTGATGTGCTCGGCCCCCACCAAGGCTTCAGCCTGTAATTTCATGTGATGTTCGGAGTCAAGCAGATAGAAGTAGCGGATACCGTGATACAGGGTGCTCCAGCATAAAAAGATAAAGATGGCGCCAAAGAACCAGCCACCAAAATCACTCCATACATTTTCCTCCTCTGTAATCCACATAAATGACGCAATTCTGAACGCTGTCCACGCCAGGGCGACAACAAGCACAGCCAGCAAACCAACTACAATACGCACTGTAATAGGCAATTCCCAAATGGCATTAAAAATCAGGTGCAAAATAAGCGACAGCAGCGCAGCTATTACCGCCTGCAATAAATTGTGGCCGATATACGCCCAGGAGGTTTGCTCGTACCACAGGGTCAAGGTTGTAAACGTAACAAGGACGAAGCCGGCCCAAAAAACAATCTGCAAAACCCAGATGTAGTGGAAGCGGTTTTCAGCTCTCAGACGAGGTACAGCCTTTAATGGACTTTTCAAATGCAATTGCCTTTTGGTGTAAATACCTGGTTTGCAAAACCATACGCCATTTCGTGCCCATGTTTACCAAACATGGCTAAGCAACAGAATAGTACACAAGAGCATCGAGTCATATTCAAAATCCAATCCATCTTATCCCACCAATTACCCTGTTCACCGCATCAATATTGTTCACAGGATACGCCAACAGCAAAATTACCAGGATAAAAAAGGTCCACAACCGTGAATAACGATCAAAATCCAGAGAAAAAACCTGCCGACCGAACTTACAGCAAATCGTACGCTGCCTATGTAGCGCTGATTGTTGCTCTGGGTGGTTTTTTGATGGGTTTTGATGCCTCCGTTATTTCCGGCGTGGTTCGGTTTATTGAACCGGAGTTTAACCTCAGCAAAATCGAACTGGGCTGGGCCGTTGCCTCTCTGACACTTACCGCCACACTGGGCATGATGGTCAGTGGCCTTGCCAGTGATCGCTGGGGCAGAAAAACCGTACTGAAATACGCAGCATTGTTATTTTTTATTTCGGCGTTGGCATCGGCGTTGGCAAATTCGTTTGTCACTTTGGTGATAGCCCGCATGATCGGCGGCTTCGGCGTGGGTGCTGCATTGATCATCGCCCCCATGTACATTGCAGAAATTGCCCCGCCAAAACTGCGCGGGCGCATGGTGTCATTCAACCAACTGAATATTGTGATTGGCATTTCCACCGCATTTTTTACCAATTATCTGATTCTCAAGCTCGGGCAGTCTGAATCTCAGCTGGCAACCACCCTGAATATGGGGCAATGGAACTGGCGCTGGATGCTTGGCATAGAGGCCCTGCCCGCCATTGTGTATTTCGGTCTGTTGTTCTTTGTACCGGAAAGCCCCCGCTGGCTAATTATGCAAAAGCAAGAGAAAAAAGCCCTTGGAATTTTTGCGCGCATAGCTGGCCCCGAAGCGGCAAGCTCCATTGTGGAGACCACCAGAAATAGCATTCTGTCCGACACTAAGCCGCAGAAACGCTCGTTTTCAGAACTGCTCCATCCCTCTCTTCGCCTGGTTATGATCCTGGGCATTTCAATCGCCATATTGCAGCAGATCACTGGTATAAACGCAGTTTTCTTCTACGCCCCAATGATCTTTGAACAGTCGGGAATCGGTACAGACGCCTCCTTTATGCAAGCCATATTGGTGGGTCTCACCAACCTTGCATTCACTATTCTGGCCATTCTTCTGGTGGACAAGTTGGGCCGGAAGCCGCTGCTTGTTTGGGGCCTTTCGGGTATAGCCGTATTTATGTGCCTGCTGGCTTATGGTTTTCATACCGCTACCTATGTGTTGTCTGAGCAAGCGATACAAAGCCTGCCGGAGCAAATTGTTCATCAAGTAGCTCATTTGAATGGCGTTATCCACGGCGATGACATCAGCTTTAAAGCGGCCATCCTTCAAGCTCTGGGGGATGAACTGGCGAAAATCCATGAGCCCCAATTGATGGCTCTGGCTACTCAAATCAATTCACAGCTGATACTGATTGCCATACTGGGCTTTGTCGCCAGCTTTGCCATTTCCATTGGGCCTGTTATGTGGGTGCTGTTCTCTGAGCTGTTTCCCAACAGAATTCGCGCCTTGGCCATTTCTCTGGTGGGTTTAATCAACTCAGCGGTCAGCTTTCTGGTACAACTTGTCTTTCCATGGAAATTGGCCATTCTGGGAGCATCAATCACATTCCTGGCTTACGGGGTATTTGCGTTCATCGGCCTTATTCTGATTATAAAAATACTTCCAGAAACGAAAGATAAGTCTCTGGAAGAATTGGAAAAATCACTGATTTTAAAAAGTTGATATAGAAATTTTCGTCAGCTTAGTTTTCATAAAAAAAATAACTTAAATACCATTCAGCGCTTCTATGCGCTTTAACTTCTGCCTATTTTCCAACTTCATACCGCTTTATCGCACGCAGGAGACGACTTAACGCAAACCTGTAGAGGGTGTTCCTGGCCTGTCGTAGAGTGTAAACCAGTAAATTTCCATCAATGTAAAGTTCCATCAATAATTATTTACTAAGAGGGTATGCCGTGTTTGATAACAAAGTTAAGCTCAACACAACCATTCTGCCTGTAGTCGCCATGCTATCGCCGCTCAGTGTGGCGGAAGAAAGCGAAGGGAAAGACGGCAAATCCGTTATGGAAGAAATCGTTGTTACGGTTGAACGGCGCGAACAATCTCTACAAGACTATGCCGGCACCGCCGCACAAATCAGCGGGGAAGACCTCAAACAACTGGGCGTGGCCACCATCGAAGATATCGACGCGTCCATTCCTGGCCTGTCCATCTCCAACAATCAGGGCAATATTGAGGTGTACATTCGCGGTATTGGCTCCTCCAATAACACCGAACTGGGTGACCCAGCAGCAGCCACCCACTTGGACGGTGTTTACATTCCTCGCCCCGCCGGCATCGGCGCATCGTTCTTCGATATTCAACGGGTGGAAGTGAACGTGGGGCCACAGGGTACCCTGCGTGGCCGTAACGCCACAGCGGGAACCGTAAATATCATTCCCTGGTCTCCAGGTATCGGCAATACCGACGGCGCAGTCGATCTATCTTTCGGTAATTTTGGTGAACAACGCCTTGAAGGTGTCGCCAACATCGCATTAACCGATAATTCTGCCCTCCGGGTTGCCGGCTTTGTTAGCGAGCACGATAGCTACTACAGCAACATATCTCCAACCAGTGATGAACTGGGTTTGGACGTACCAGTGGCAGAAAGCGAAGGCATAGGTGTTGCAGAAGCCGCGGATGACGAAGGTGTGCGCATTTCCTACCTGTATAAGCCAACGGATCAATGGGACATGCAACTCACCTACGACCGAGTTGAGCAAAAAGGTACTGGTTATACCGGTTCTAACTACGCCAACCTGTTGGGCAACGGTATTGACCCGGACAGCATTAGCAATCCCAGAGCGGTATTTGGCCGTGCATTTACCCCCGAAGAAGATACTTCTCACTGGGGTTTAAAAGGCCGAGTGAAGTACAGTGCCGATAACTTCGATGTGGAATACACCGTTTCCCGTCGTCACCTGATCTACGATTACGAATTCGGCGGCGCGGCCCTGTCACCGTTCTACCCCGGTGCACTGGATACCTTGCGCAACGACACACCTCCTATTGGAGCCACGCCCTTTAGTGAGACTTTCGATAATTTCGCCCGGGTGAAATTTATTACAGATTCCGAATCTGATATTCACGAGCTGCGCTTTTCCGGCGATGGTATCGGCTCAGCGAAAGGCTATTGGTCTGCAGGCGTATTCTACTTTGAAGAATCACAACGAACCTTTTTGGGCGCCACGGCAGACCGCAACGCGTTCTTTGCCGGTAACGAATTTAACCAGACGACTGATACGGAAAGTATTTCTTACTACACCGATGCCACTTGGGAAATTAGTGAAAAAGTACGTCTGACCGGTGGCTTGCGTTACACATCCGATGAAAAACAACGCTTTGGCGTAAATGCCCGTTATGTGTTCTTCCAGGGCGTAGAAGGTTTCCAGCTCGGAGCCAGTGCGTTTGGTACAGAAGGGTTTGAGTTTAACGGATTTGATCGCACCATTTTTAACCCGGACACCGATGGCGACGGTTTGGTGACCAGTAACGAATCCATCGACTTCTTCCTGGACGGCGTTCGCACCTTCGGTGCTCGCGATGGGCTGGGCGATATCCTCGCCAATGGCGAAGTACCCGGCGGCGGCGGCGGTGATGTCACTAATCTACCTCTCTGCCCTGATTTATTAGTATCCGCAACGGGCTGCCCCACAGCTGGCGGCTTTGTAGACGGCATATTCGCGGGCAATGCAGATCGCCTGTCGTTCATTGTTCCCGGTAACGACATCGCTTTGCAAAACGGCCGCGTAGAAAACGAATTTGTAGACTGGCGCATCCGACTGGAAATGGATGTTTTCGAAGATAGTCTGCTCTACGGCTTGGTGGCCACCGGCCACAAATCCGGCGGTTTTAATGACAACCTGTCAGGCACCGAAGGTGTAGTTACCCCCAACCCAGCCGGTGGCGCGCCCCGTGCGTTTGATACCGACACCTTGGCACCCACCTACGATGAAGAAAAGGTGACTCTGTACGAAGTGGGTTTGAAAAACGCCTTTACTCTGGGTGACATTCCCGCCACATTCAACGCCACAGCGTTCTACTACGACTACAAAGATCTGCAGTTGAACACTCTGGTTTCCAGCCTGCAAATCCTTAACTTTGAAGGCTTTGATGTTTCAATGCTCAGCGATGCCGAGCTGGAAGCACTGGGCGGCAACGTAGTGAACTTTACCTTTAACGCCTCCAATGCAGAAATCAAAGGCGCGCAATTTGAAGGTGGATTTGACTTCCCGGGCGAATGGAACTTCCGTTATAACTTGCTGTACATCGACACAGAAGTGAAGGACTCCGTCGAAGTAAGCGACAGCCGCTTCCAGGCAGACGTATCTCCGCTGGACGCGGTAAACGTTTCCATCGAAGGCAACGAATTGCCCCGCACTCCCAATCTGCAATTCAACGCCTCCCTGTCCAAGGCATATGTTACCAACTACGGTCAATTTGATGGTGTGTTGTCCGCTGGCTACCGTTCCGATCAGCACTTGACCATATTCAATGGCATAGACTTCCGTTTCCCCGACGACCCCAGAGGTCGACTGGATGACGAAATTGAAGGCTACTGGACACTGGATTTCGGACTGGGCTTTTCCTACGGATTTGACAACAAGTATCGTGCAGAGCTTTACGTCAACAACGTCACCGATGAGCAAAAAGAGCAGGCTATTATCATCACCGAATTTGATAACACCCGCTTCTTCTCACGGCCACGCACCTACGGACTGCGCTTTAGAGCTCTGTTCTAAACATACAAACCAATCTACCCCCATACTTACGCAGCCTTCGGGCTGCGTTTTTTATGGGCGATCTTAAATGCTTTCATTCTGATTGCAGTGAAGAATCTGCAATATTTTAGAGCGATTGGTGGATTACGCTGCGCTAATCCACCCTACGGCTTTTGGCGTAGTCAATGGAAACATTGAACGGTTAACTTGAAGATATGAAGATCGCCGCGCTGCGGTAACGGAGATTGTACCCAATACAAAAAAGTGCTGCTTCAAAGAGACAGCATCTCAGGAAACTAGAATTTTTCAGAAAGCTGGTTACTGGTAATTCAAACCATACCCATAAGGAAACAACTCATCGTCTATCCCCGCATCTGCTGATACTTTCTCCGGCCAGGAAAAACTTAACCGGCCCTGGAAGTCATAATCACCAAATAACACATCGGCCACCCCCTGCCCTTCTGAGCCAGGCAACCAGGCGGCAACAAAGCTGGTTGAGTCATCCAGCTCCCGATTGACCACCAAAGGTCGACCAGAAACCAGAACCGTAACCACTGGAATGCCTTTGCTGGCTATACGCTGGATTGTGGCCAGGTCTTCCGGGTGCAATTGGGCCAACTCCAGAGTGTGACCATAAGGCTCCAATACTTTCATTAACCCCTTGATCTGGGAGCCAGCTTCCACAATCACATCATTGCCATCGCGGATATCACCCATCCCTTCTGCGTAGGGCAATTCACCGATAACAACAATGGCAACATCGTGTTTTTCCGGATCAGCATCACGGCCATCTTCACTCAACGTTGCACTGGGGCTTTGTTGATGAATACCTTCCCAAATGGAGGTGCCACCCTCGATGGTTTCGTTATCCAGGGCACCCTGCCAGGCAACGGTAAAGCCGCCGCACTGATGGCCTCGGTTGTGAGCATTTTTCCCCGCCACCAGAATATTGGCTTGCTTATTCAGAGGCAGAAGATCACTGTCATTTTTCAGCAGCACCAGAGATTTGCGCACCGCCTCACGGGCAATGTCGCGATGCTCAGAGCCACCAAAACATTCATGGTTCGACCAGGGGCGTTCAACGGGACGCGGCCGCTCAAACAAGCCGCAGGCAAACTTCACCGTCAGGATACGCCGCACTGCATCATCAATGCGACTCATTGGCACGGTGCCATCTTGGACGTGCCTTTTCAGATGGCGGAGGAAAGGTTGCCATTCCTCCGACACCATAAACATATCAATGCCAGCGTTGACACCCTTGCCGACCGCATCAAAGTAATCTTCCGAAAGGTAGTCAATACCATCCCAGTCAGAAATCACAAATCCTTGAAAACCCATTTCGTCTTTCAACAAGTCGCTGATCAGGTAGCGATGGCCGTGGCACTTATCTCCGTTCCAACTGTTAAACGAAGCCATGATGGTCATAACGCCGGCATCGATTGCCGCATAATAGGGCTCGATATGGGTACGCTTGAGTTCGTCAAAACTCAACGCAGTATCGCCTTGATCAATACCGTGGGTTGTACCGCCATCCCCTACCCAGTGTTTAACACAGGCCACCACACAGTCATCATGGCTATCACTTTGCAGGCCGTTAACGAACTTTTCAGCGTAACTGCCGACAATGGTATTTTCTTCCGAATAACTCTCGTAGGTGCGACCCCAACGCTTGTCTCTGGCTACCGCCAAGGTGGGTGCAAACGTCCACTCAACCCCAGTGGCAAGAATTTCCCGCGCTGTAGCCTGGGCAATTCGCTGCAACAGTTCCGGATCGTTGGCAGCTCCCAAACCAATGTTATGGGGGAACACGGTTGCTCCCAGCACATTGTTATTGCCGTGAATGGCATCGACACCATAAATAATCGGTATCGCCAGGTGCTCGTCACTCTGCTCCATGGAAGCAGCCCAGTAAGCGTCATTCATACGCACCCAATCGTCCGGGCGATTATCACCTGGGCAGGAGCCACCGCCACTGAGAACTGACCCCAAGTGGTAGTTTTTTACGTCTTCCGGTGTGCAGGACATTCGCTCTGTCTGGGTCATCTGGCCAATTTTTTGATCCAGATTCATCTGTAACAGCAGTGCCTCGACACGAGCTTTAATTTCCGGGTTAGCGAGCGATTTCTCCATGATCAACCTATAAATCTCAGTGGCGTTTCCATAATGCGTTCACACACTACTTGGTGACATAAAAAGGAATATTGGCGTGTGCAACATGTCCCTTGTCGTCGTAGGCATAGGCGAATAACCGGTATGCACCCACTCGGCCAGGCGCGGTCAGTTTGACTGATTTACCATCTCCTTTGACCAAACCGGTAATCACCGGAGGAATGACTTCTTTGGCGCCGCCCGCCTCCGTTGCTTTACTCTCGAACATCAACTCCCAGCGATAGCGCAGTTTGTCCTTGTCTGGATCTTTCACAAGGAACCGTGCCGTTACCGTCTGATTTGGACTCAAAGCGATGTTGCTGTGGGCATTTCGACCTTTCAACAGCATGGTTTTTACGATCGGTGCCCGATTTTCCGGCCATTTGTCATTCCATATGTAGTGCATTACATCAACCGTTTCGGTGCTTTCGCCGGACTTCAGAAACATGCTGTACCAAGTGGGCGTGCGCTCCTGTTTCTGCCCCCAGAGAAACACGTAATTACCAAGCAATTGATTCGATACGGATTCCAGGGTTTTTGTGTAACCCTTCAAATAGTTATCGGCTTTTTCACTGCTGGTAAATTCCACCGGTGCCTTCCACAAAGTCTTGCCCACTTCCCAATGGCCAACAGCACCCCATTCCGTGACAAAAAACGGTTTTTTATAGTCGATTTCCTTGAGAAATTTTGGCAGCACGACTAATGAACCATACATTTGAAAGCTGACAAAATCCAACGCTGATGCTCGCTCTTCAATAAAAGCAAGAGCGCGTTTGTCAAAGCCTGCCAAGGTAGTCGTTGTGGGGTGGTTCGGGTCAACCTCCTTAATCATTTTGGCAATGTCGTTAATTGCATCAAAGACTTTCGGGTTGGTGAAGTCGTAATTCAGCTCGTTACCAATAATCCAGGTCAGCAGGGCAGGATGGTCTTTGTATTTGAGAACGTGTTTTTTGATTTCTTCGAACTGAGCCGCCACCGCGGCTTCATCGCTGTAATCAAACCCCCAGTGTTCTGCACCCAGGGGTAAATTCAGAGAGACCGTCAAACCCAGCTTTTGGGCTTTGTCCAATAGCTCCTGCCCGGTTCTGCCTTTGCCATCAACAACAGACCAGGTGCGAAAGGAGTTGCCACCATGTTTGGCAAACGCGTCTATGTCACCATCATCTATTCCAGCGCCTTTAACGTGGTACGGCTGGCCGCCGCGAAGCAAACTGTAAACGCCATCGGTTTGCACCACTTCTACTTTAATCGCCTGGGATGCATTTTGTGTCGCTAATACAGGCATACAAAACAACGCAACAAGCATTGCAGTTGATAAGCCAAAGATGAGTTTTTTACCTGCAGCAATCATAGCCAGCTCCACTATTCATCATCGTAAATATCAAAATCAATCATCAATCGGGCATCTGAATCACCACCAACCCATGCCTGAAAACTTCCCGGTTCGGTGTTTAACTGCATGTCTCTGCCGTAAAACGCCAGCTCATCGGTGTGCAGTGTAAAGGTGATGGTTTTTTGCTCTCCTGGCTGCAACAAGACCCGTTGAAATCCCTTTAACTCTTTTACCGGGCGAGTAACGCTGCCCACCAGATCACGGATATACAGTTGTACAACTTCCTCACCGGCACAGTGCCCGGTGTTTTTAATATCCGCCACAATCTCAACCTGGCCTCCCAGGGCCACCTGTTGCCTGGCCATGCGGATGCCTGAGTATTCGAAGCAGGTATAGGACAGCCCATAGCCAAAAGGAAACAGTGGCCGGTAGTTCACATCCAGATGGAACGACGCCATACCCAGAGAGGTTTGTTCCGGGCGCTCTGGAATATCTGCCATGGACAGACAGTTCACATCCGACACCGGGCGACCGGTATTTTTGTGGGCGTAGTAAATGGGAATCTGACCAACCGCACGTGGGAAGGTAACCGGCAACTTCCCGGAAGGCGCCTGAAAACCAAACAGCAAATCCGCAATAGCCGGGCCGCCCATAGTGCCTGGGTGCCAGGCATAGAGAATGCTATCGGCTTTATCGAGAATATTTTCAATGGTCAGCGGCCGACCGGCCATAACAACAACAATCAGAGGCTTGCCTTCTTTCGCCAACGCATCGATCAGTGCCACCTGTTGGCCAGGCAAATCAATACTGGCCCGCGAGTGTGCCTCGCCGGACATAAAGGATTCTTCACCCACGACAACGACAGTGGCATCACACTGGGCTGCCAATTCCAGTGCTTCTGAAAACTGCTCACAGGATTCAGAGCGGGTTGTCTGCAGGCCCTTGCAGTAACGTACATCCAGCTTATCGCCAACCAGGCGCTCAATGGCCGCTTTGCAAGTGACACTGTGGTGAGGATCACCATCAAATACCCAAGTGCCCAACTGCTCATAATCATCGTCCGCCAATGGCCCGATCACGGCAATGGAGCTCATCTGATCGGCATTCAATGGCAGCACCTGGTTGTCATTCTTTAGCAGCACGCAGCTTTTTGCCGCTGATTGCTGCGCCACTTCAAGGTGATCCACATTGACCAAAGCGGGGTAATCCGCCGCTGAGGTATAGGGGTTATCAAACAACCCCAGGTCGAATTTAAGGGTGAGTATTCTGGCCACCATGCGATCGATCTGCGGAAGGTCGACACGGCCTTCATCCACCAACTGCTGTAAGTGGTGCTTGTAAGACCTGCTGGCCATTTCCATATCGACACCGGCGTTAACCGCTTCGCAGGCAGACTCTTTGTCGTTGTGAGTAAAGCCGTGCACGCTGAGTTCAATCACGGAATCCCAGTCACTGACAAGCAGCCCACGGTAATCCCACTCTTTTCTCAGTACGTCATCCAGCAACCAGCTGTTGCCGGTAGCTGGCACACCATTGAGATCACAGAATGCGGTCATAAAAGACGCCACCCCGGAATCT
This sequence comes from Porticoccus sp. W117, assembly GCF_030341905.1. Lineage (GTDB taxonomy): Bacteria > Pseudomonadota > Gammaproteobacteria > Pseudomonadales > Porticoccaceae > SCSIO-12696. The sequence goes on from NZ_JATAAF010000001.1 coordinate 340,036, forward strand.
GCCAATTTTTTGAATGGACGCAGGTACACATTGCGCAACTCATTTTCAGGTACGTTTACGGTGTTGTAGTCTTTGCCCGCCTCCGCCGCACCGTAAGCGGCAAAGTGTTTGGCACAGGCAGCGATGGCGCCCTTTTCAGACAACTTATCTCCCTGAAAACCATCCACCATGGCAGCGCCCAGGGTCGCGCACAAATAGGGATCTTCCCCCAAAGACTCGGCAACACGCCCCCAACGGGGGTCGCGGCTAATGTCGATCATTGGTGCAAATGTCCAATTAACTCCACAGGAAGCGGCTTCCTGCGCACTGATACGGCAGGTTTGTTTTATCAGTTGTGGATCCCAGCTCGCTGCAAGCCCCAGCGGAATGGGGAATACTGTTTTGAAGCCGTGAATCACATCGCGGCCAATCAACAGAGGAATCCCCAGGCGGGTTTCCTCAATGCTGATGCGCTGCAATTCATTGACAACATCAACATTCACTTCATTCAGTACAGAACCAACACGACCATGGCGGATATCATCTGCAAGGTGGTCAGGGATATGGCCACAGCCCGCTTGCAACTGGCTCATCTGACCAATTTTTTCATCCAGGTTCATTCTCTGAATCAGCTCAGAGACTTTTTCCTCTGTGGATTGCGGAATGCCAAACTCCCGGTCGTTTTGAATCGCCACGCTATTACTGCATAACATATTTTTATCGTCTCTTTTTATATCTGCGTTGCAGGGTCAGGTTCGGCCAATCAGTTTTTGACCTGTTGTCTTTAGGGCACTTCTAATAATTGCTTGCGGCCTCTGGCTTTCAGGCTGGTTCGCCATCAAGGCGCGGCTTCGCAGGCATGCTGATTGCCTGTCAAGAAGGCGCAACACCGAGGGCGGAGCAGCCTGAAAGCCCCGAAGGGCGCGGCCTGACAAGCGTTATCGCCGTGTTGGCTCGCTTGCCAAGGACAACCAGCCTTGCCCTGCGCGGGCCGCCTTGCGATAACGCTTGTCAGATTGCGCAGAGGCCATAATCAATTTTTAGAAGTGCCCTTGAGTTACAGAGATTGTCACAGTAAAAATTAAAGTTTCGGTGGCTTATAGACAATACAAACGGGACAGGCTGGTTCGGAGATGAGATAACTCGGACAAACGCATCGCTGCAATCGGAGTTTTGTAGGCAAATAGCGTAGAAGGCTGTTTTTTCGACTATAAATCAAATATCCCGGCAACCATAAGCCAGTGGCAGCCAACTTGTCTCGCGACAGGTGCCATTCAACGCATATTCATGTGCTTGCAGAGTGATCCCGGCTAGTCTTGGATCGAAATCATAACAACAGAACATTCTGGCCCATGGCACAGGAACATTACCAAACCGCTCCCCAAGACCGCATTCCGCTTGTTAAAAAGCTGATATACGGCACCGGTGCCTTTGTTAATAATCTGCTGGCTGCCGCTATTGGCGGGATGACAATTGTGCTGAATTTAGGGTTGGGTATGAACCCGGCACTGGTTGGTCTTTTGGGTGCCCTGCCACGACTCACCGATGCCATCACCGACCCACTGATGGGTTATATCTCAGACAATACAAAATCAAAGTGGGGGCGCAGGCGGCCCTATATTTTTTGGGGTGCCATTGCTGCCGGTTTTATTTTTGCCCTGCTGTGGCAGCTGCCTGAAGGGCAAAGTGAATCTTACTATTTCTGGTTTTTTCTCACCGGGTCTTTCATCTTCTACCTGGCCTATACGGTTTTCGCTACTCCTTGGGTAGCTCTTGGCTACGAGTTGACACCGGACTATCACGAAAGAACCCGATTGATGGCGGTACAAAACTTTATGGGGCAAATGGCTTATTTAATTGCCCCCTGGTTTCTGTTTTTTATGCAGCTGGAGTGGTTTGGCGGCATGGTCAACGGGGCCGGCTGGCTAGCCATTATTATCGCGGCTTTCACCATTTTTGTTGGCGTGTTGCCGGCAATCTTTTTGAAAGAAGTTCACAGAAAACGTCCACCGCCACAACGTACAGAAACTGGCGACAACAACAAAAGTCAATTTGAAGAGTTTCCAACAGGTATAAAAGGATTTTTTGCGGGCTTTGTCGCCACCATAAAATTTAAACCGTTTCTCTATCTATGCGCTGCTACCTTCCTGGTTTTTAATGGTTTTATGCTGGTTTCATCTTTCCAGTTTTATGTGATTATTTATTACGTTTTTGGTGGCGACCAAGAGTTGGGGGCACAGTACGCAGGCTGGGCCGGTACGCTATCGGCAATTGCTACATTTTGCGTTATTTTTATTGTCAGCTGGATGTCGTCCAAAATCGGCAAACGAAATACGTTCTATGTGGCTATCGGTATTTCAGTGGTCGGCTATGGCCTGAAATGGCTGTGTTACTCACCCGCCACACCATGGTTATTATTGCTACCAACACCACTGATGGCATTTGGCCTCGGCGGGTTATTTACATTAATGGGTTCCATGATCGCCGATGTCTGCGACATGGATGAACTGGAAACCAAACAACGCCGTGAAGGCATGTTTGGCTCCATTTACTGGTGGGTAGTGAAGCTGGGCATGGCTGCAGCCATCGCCATCGGCGGCTTTTTGCTCAATGCCACCGGCTTTGATGTGGCCCTTGAAGGCAACCAAAGCGAACAAACTATTTTCCTGATGCGGTTGTTCGATGTACTGATCCCCATGTTCGCCTCACTGCTGGCGATCTGGGCCGTCAGTCGCTACCCAATTACCGAGCAAAAAGCTCACGAAATACGCCTGCAGTTAGAGGCAAGTCGCTCCGGCTGATAGTCCTATTTCATAGGATTAATGGCAATTACCACCAGAACGACGCCTGGTAACCAAGGGGGAAATACGACGGTTTCAGCGAATAATGGTAACCGCCAAACTGGTAGCTCGCTCTATGAGTGCAGTCGGAGCCTTTTCAACGAACTCAACACCCCGGCTGTCCACATCCAGCGAGCGCAGTTGGTGAATTAAAACCACTCCCTGAGAATTTGTTCCCTCAAGCTCAACTTCCAGTGCCATTCCTCGCTTGGTGCTGGTGATAGGAGCGACAATGGCAAACCCCGTATGCTCATTGAACATCTGGCGAGAAATCACTAGCGCCGGGCGACGCTTCATAATTTCATTTCCAGCACTGGGGTCAAAACTCAAAGTAACGATGTCTCCTTTCTCTGGTACGTACATTAGATTTCCTTATCTGTATGGATGGCGTCAATCCACTCCCGATCTTCATCAGTAACCTGAAAGCACTCTCTGGGGCTATTAGCCAGCAGTTCTTCCAAAGATTGTTCATCTTCAATAGGCGTCAAAACAATCCGGTTATCAACAATGGATAAATCCAGTTTTGAGCCTACCTGTAATCCCAGTGTTTTGACGATAGCCTTGGGAATGCTGACGATGTTCGCTCCACCTGATTGGCGTACAGCAACGGCTGTCATGGCACTGTCTCCTGATTAAAATGTTTTACGATTGTATAACCGAGCAAAAAGTTATACAAGAGTAAAACAAAGGGCTGGGAGCTAAGACTTATACCTCAAGACTTACACCTCTAAACTCACACCTCTAAGAAGTCCATAATCCCCCGCGCCGCCTGCCTGCCTTCCCAGATGGCCGTCACCACCAAATCAGAACCGCGCACCATATCGCCACCGGCGAAAATTTTCGGGTTGCCGGTCTGGAATGGCAGTTCCTGGTGTTCAGAGGCAATCACACGGTCGCCGTCATCCAGGTTGATGTCGAAGTCAGCGAACCAGGGCGCCGGGCTGGGACGGAAGCCAAACGCTACCAGCACCACGTCAGCAGGGATGATTTTTTCACTGCCGGGCACGGTTTCCGGGCGGCGGCGGCCACTGGCGTCGGGCTCACCCAGGCGGGTTTCTACCAGTTTGATGCCTTCCACTATGCCATCGCCGACGATTTCCACCGGCTGGCGGTTAAACAGGAAGTGCACCCCCTCTTCCAAAGCGTTTTCCACTTCTTTGCGCGAGCCCGGCATATTGTCCCGGTCGCGGCGGTAGGCACAGGTCACTTTGTCGGCACCCTGGCGTATGGACGTGCGGTTACAGTCCATGGCGGTATCGCCACCGCCGAGTACCACGACGCGCTTGCCTTCCAGGTTGATGTAGGGGGTGTCCCCCTGCTCCATATTGAGGTTGTTTTTAACATTGCCCACCAGGAACGGCAACGCCGGATAGACGCCGGGTAGGTCTTCACCGGGGAGGTTTCCCTGCATGGAGGTGTAGGTACCCATGCCGAGAAAGACAGCGTCGTAGTCATCCATCAGCTGTTGGAAAGCGATATCTTTACCAATCTCTGTGTTTAGTTGGAACTCAATACCCATGCCTTCAAACAGTTCCCGACGCTTCACCATCACCGATTTTTCCAGTTTGAACTCCGGGATACCAAAGGTGAGCAAACCGCCAATTTCCGGATAGCGGTCAAAAACGACGGCCTTGATGCCGTTGCGTGTCAATACATCCGCACAAGCCAGACCCGCCGGGCCGGCACCGACAATGGCGACTTTTTTGTCGATGGTTTTTACCTGGGAAAGGTCAGGCTTCCAGCCCATTTCCAGGGCGGTATCGGTAATGTACTTCTCCACATTGCCAATGGTCACGGCACCAAAGCCGTCGTTGAGAGTACATGCACCTTCACAGAGGCGGTCTTGCGGGCACACCCGGCCACAGACTTCCGGCAGGGAGTTGGTCTGGTGACACAGCTCCACCGCCTCGGCGATATTGCCATCGCTCACCAGCTGCAACCAGTTGGGAATGTAGTTGTGTACCGGGCATTTCCATTCGCAGTAGGGGTTGCCGCAATCCAGGCAGCGGTGGGACTGCTGGGCCGCCTGTTCCGGCTCGAACAGGTTGTAAATCTCTACATACTGGTCGCGGCGTACCTCGATGGGCTTTTTCTCCGGGTCTTCCCGGGGTACTTCCACAAACTGGAAGTCGTTGTTATCGAACGAGGGCTTTTGCAGGGGGATGTTTGGCTTACTCATTTTTTATTCCCCCCGCTTCTGGTAGCTGGACAAAAGGCCTTCCAGATTGGCCGCCTTGGGCTTCACCAACCAGAACTTGGAACGGTAATCCTCAAAGTTGTCGACGATTTCCCGCGCGTAGGCACTGTCGGTTTCGTCCACCTGCTCTCGTATTAACTGTTTGAGCAAGGTTCGATAAGCCTGAGCACCTTCGTTGGAGATGCGATTGATATCCACAGAATCCATATTGATGCGATCCATCATGGTGCGCTCCATATCCAGCACAAAGGCAAAGCCACCGGTCATACCGGCACCGAAGTTGTGGCCCACTTTGCCCAGTACCACCACAATGCCGCCAGTCATGTATTCACAGCAATGATCCCCTGCCCCTTCAATCACCGCCACGGTGCCAGAGTTGCGCACCCCAAAGCGTTCACCGGCGGTACCGGAGGCATACAGGCGGCCGCCGGTAGAGCCGTACAGGCAGGTGTTGCCCATAATGGGCGCCAGTTGCGTGGAGAACTGGCTGCCATCCGCCGGGCGCAACACGATCTTGCCGCCAGCCATGCCTTTGCCCACGTAATCGTTTGCATCGCCTTTCAGGTAAATTTCCAGCCCCGGTGCGTTCCACACCCCCAGGGAGAGGCCCGCCACGCCGTCGAGGTGGAGTTTCAGCGGGTTTGGCAATCCTTCGGCGCCGAAGGTACGGGCGATTTCTCCGGACAAACGCGCGCCAATGGAGCGGTCGCAATTGCTCACCGGATAGTGGAATTCGCCGCCCTCGCCACTGTGGATGGCTTGCTGGGTGTCTTTGAGAATGCGCTCTGCCAGTTCCGCCTTGTCAAACGGCTGGTTGCGTTCCAGCATGCAGAACCGGGGCTTGCCTTCCAGCAGGTCATCGGTATGGACGATGGGCGCTAACTGCAAGTGACGTTGTTTGTCGGTGTCGCCGGGCAATATATCCAATAGATCAACGCGGCCAATCAACTCTTTCAGGCTACTGACCCCCAGAGACGCCATAATCTGCCGCGCTTCTTCCGCCACGCCGAGGAAGAAGTTCATCACCATCTCCACGGTGCCTTCGAAGTGTTTGTCGCGCAGTTGTTGATCCTGAGTGGCAACACCAGTGGCGCAGTTGTTGAGGTGGCAAATACGCAGGTATTTACAGCCCAACGCCACCATGGGCGCGGTACCAAAGCCAAAGCTCTCGGCGCCAAGAATGGCGGCTTTCACCACATCCAGGCCGGTTTTCAGGCCACCGTCGGTTTGCAGCCGCACCTTGTCCCGCAGGTTGTTCACCTGCAAGGTCTGGTGGGCTTCTGCCAAGCCCAGTTCCCAGGGGGAACCGGCGTAGCGAATGGAGGTAATCGGGCTGGCGCCAGTGCCACCGTCGTGGCCGGAGATGGTGATCAAGTCCGCGTAGGTTTTTGCCACGCCGGCGGCGATGGTGCCCACACCGGGGCGGGACACCAGTTTTACCGATACCAGGGCTTTCGGGTTGACCTGTTTGAGGTCGAAGATCAGCTGGGCCAAATCCTCAATGGAATAAATATCGTGGTGCGGCGGCGGCGAGATCAGGGTCACGCCGGGTACCGAGAAGCGCAACCGGGCAATCAGGTCGTTGACCTTGTGGCCGGGCAGCTGGCCGCCCTCACCGGGCTTGGCGCCCTGGGCGATTTTGATTTGCAGTACGTCCGCATTCACCAGGTAGTGCGGCGTTACCCCAAAGCGGCCAGAGGCAATCTGCTTGATGCGGGACATTTTTTCGGTGTTGAAGCGCACCGGGTCTTCGCCACCCTCCCCGGAGTTGGAGCGCCCGCCCAAGCGGTTCATGGCCACCGCCAGGGCTTCGTGGGCTTCTGGGGACAAGGCCCCCAGGGACATGGCAGCGGAGTCGAAACAGCGAACAATGTCTGTTACCGGCTCAACTTCATCCAGCGCAATGGCCTGTTGATTCGGGTTCAGCTGCAGCATGTCCCGCAGTGCCAGCGTCGGCCGGTTGTTGATCAATGCGGCGTAGGGCTGCCAGTGTTCCTGGCCACCGTTGCGTACAGCGTTTTGCAGGGCTTTCACCACGTCCGGATCAAAGGCGTGTTGCTCCTGGCCGTAGACAAATTTGTGCAGGCCGCCGGGCTCCAGGGTGCGGGTAATCTGCCAGGCACGGGTGGCGTGCACTTTCTGGTCCGCTTCCAGATCCGCAAAGGTGGCGCCCTCAATGCGGCTGGTGGTTTGCGGGAAGCAACGCTCGGTGATTTCTTTGGACAGGCCAATCACTTCAAACAGCTGGGCACCGCGATAGGACGCCAGGGTGGAAATGCCCATCTTGGAGATAATCTTCAATAGCCCGTGATTAATGCCCCGTCGATATTGTTTAAAGGCCTTATTGACGCTGCAAGATAGTTCGTTGCTGCAGCTGAGGTCGTACAGAGTGTGGTAACTCAGGTACGGGTACACCAGCGAGGCACCAACGCCGATGAGGGTGGCAATCTGGTGGGCGTCCCTGGCCTGACCGGTACTGGCAACAATATTGGAGTCGCAGCGCAGGCCGGTGTTGATCAGGTGATTGTGTACCGCACCCACCGCCAGCAGGATATGAATGGGCTGGCAACCAGCGCGGATACTGTGGTCGGAAAGGATACAGACCAGTATGCCCTCGCGGACTTTTTGTTCCACGTCCTCGCAGAGTTGTTTCAGGGCCGCTTCCAGGTTTATCTCCGTCGGGTCGTAGTTGAGATCAAACTTGTGGGCAAGAAACTCCGGGTGTTCGTTGTGTTTGAGGGCGTAGTATTTGCGCGGCGACAACAGCGGGCTGTTGAGGTTAATGCGCACCCCGTGGCGAGGGGTTTCCTCAAACAGGTTGTGTTCGCGACCGGCCACGGTACCCAGTGACATCACCGTCACTTCACGGAGCGAATCGATGGGCGGGTTGGTGACCTGGGCAAATTGTTGGCGGAAGTAATCAAACAGGTTGCGCTGCTTGCGAGACAGCACCGCGATGGGTGTGTCGTCCCCCATGGAGCCAACCGCCTCCTTACCCCCTTCCGCCATGGGCAGGATGATCTGCTGGCGTTCCTCCATGGAGAGGTTGAACATCTTCATGTAGGTGCGTATTTGTTCCGGCTCCAGGGTGCCTTCCAGCTCGATGCTCTCGTCTTCCATGGTGGAATCGAGCCGCGTCACGCCCTCACGAAGCCACTTTTTGTAGGGATGGCGACTGGCCAAAAAATGTTCCAGATCGTCCCGATGAAAGATGCGACCGGTGTGAGTATCCACGGAGAGAATATCCCCAGGGCCCAGGCGGCCTTTGGCCACCACGTCCTGAGGCTGTAAGTCACAGACCCCCATTTCCGAGGCCACAATGATGTGGTCGTCACGGGTCAGGGTCCAGCGGGACGGACGCAGGCCGTTACGGTCCAGAGTACAGATGGCATAACGACCATCGGTGAGCACCAGTCCAGCGGGGCCGTCCCAGGGCTCCATGTGCATGGCGCTGTATTCATAATAGGCGCGTACTTCCGGGTCGCGATCTTCCACGTTGTGCCAGGCGGGGGGCACCAGCAGGCGCACCGCCCGGTGCATGTCCATGCCACCGGTCACCAGCAGTTCCAGCATGTTGTCCAGGCTAAAGGAATCGGAGCCGGAGCTGCTCACCAACTCCCCCGCCTCCAGTAAATCCGGCAGCAGTGGCGAAGCAAATTTGCTACGCCGGGCCCGCGCCCAGGAGCGGTTGCCTTCAATGGTGTTGATCTCGCCGTTGTGGGCCAGCATGCGGAACGGTTGCGCCAGCGACCAGCGCGGCAAGGTATTGGTGGAAAAACGCTGGTGGAAGACGCAAATGCCGGTTTCCAGGCGGCTGTCCGCCAAATCCAGATAAAACTTCGACAGATCCACCGGCATCATCAGGCCCTTGTAACCCAGCACGCCACTGGACAGGCTGACTACGTGAAAATCTTCATCGGATTCCAGGCGCTGCTCAGCGCGACGGCGGGCAATCAGCAGGCGGGCTTCAAAGTTGGCCTTGTCTAACTCGTGGGTGGCGACAAACACCTGTTCAATGGCAGGCAGACATTCTTTGGCAATTTCCCCCAGGCAGCTGTCGTCCACCGGCACATGGCGCCAGCCCACCACCTGCAAGCCCTGGGTCATGATTTCAGCGGCCAACACCTCCTTGGCGACATCGCGCAACGGTTCGTTCTGGCTCAGAAAAATCGCGCCAACGGCATACACTGAGGGCAGCTCAACCGCAAAATGACTGCGGGCGATATTGCGCAAAAAGCTGTCGGGCTTTTGCATCAACAAACCGCAGCCGTCGCCGGTTTTACCGTCCGGGGCAATACCGCCGCGGTGGGTCATGCAGGTCAACGCACCGATGGCGTTTTGCAACAACCCGTGGCTGGGCACACCGCGCAGGTGTGCGATCAAGCCAAAACCGCAGCTGTCTTTGAATTCATCCAGACGATATAACCCTTCAGACACAGTCATATTCCCCCATAAACTACTCTTGACGCGCGACAGAACATAAAACCCTCAATGAGCCCGGAATTTAAATTACATAAAACAACTTTCGGAGAGCTGGCAAAAAAGCCAGGTAAGCAAACTTTTTTGGTAACTCGTTTTATCCCTCTCTTACGCAATTGACAATTGGACATAGGTAACAGGCAGCATCAGCCCGTATTGCGCATGCCCGCAGCAATCCCCGAAATCGTTACCATCAAGGCTTGTTCCAGGGTGTCGTCGCATTCATTTCGGTTGCGGCGCAGCAATTCGGCCTGAATAAAATTCAGTGGGTCGGTGTAGGCGTTGCGGGAAATCACCGACTGTTTGTTTTCCGGCGCATCATCCATCAAGTCACTGTCATTGGAGATGGCCAGAGCCGTTCCGATGTCCGCCTGCAGCTGGTTGCGCAGCTGTTCGCCCAGAGAATGCAGTTCGGTGCCAACCAACAGTGAATCGTAGTAAGCGGAAATTTTACTGTCCGTCTTGGCATACACCATTTCCAAAAGCGACAAGCGCGTGGAGAAGAAAGGCCACTGTGTACACATGGCCTCCAGCAATTCCTGCTGGCCAGCATCGATGCATTTTTGCAGCGCCTGCCCGGCACCCAGCCAGGCGGGCAACATCAGACGATTCTGGCTCCAGGCAAATATCCAGGGAATCGCCCGCAGGGTTTCAATGCCACCGCCCTGACGGCGCTTCGCCGGCCGCGAGCCGAGAGGTAATTTGGCCAATTCCTGCTCCGGAGTGGCGGAGCGAAAGTACTCAATAAAATCGCTGTCTTCCTGCACCAACTGGCGATAGGCATTGCAAGAGTGCTCGGACAGAAATTCCATAACATCGCGCCACTGTTGGCTCGGCACCGGCGGGCGCTCCAGATCAGCGGTAAGAATCGCACTGCTGTATAGCGCCAGGGTTTTACTGGCCAGTGACGCCAACCCCAGCTGGGCCTGAATCATTTCCCCCTGAATAGTCACTCGCAAACCATTGCGGAGGGAGCCTGGGGGTTGCGACAACAGGGCTGCGTGTGTGGGCGCACCACCGCGCCCCACGGTACCGCCGCGACCATGAAACAATTTCAGCGCCACATCGGCCTTACCGCAAACTTCCAGCAGTTGCTCCTGGGCTTTGTATTGCGCCCAGCCCGCCGCCATCATGCCGGCGTCTTTGGCGGAATCGGAGTATCCGATCATCACCATTTGCTGGCCCTGAATATGCTCCCGATACCAGGAGTTATCCAACAGTCGCTTTATGGTACTGGCGGCATTGACCAGGTCATCGAGGGTTTCAAACAGCGGTGCTACCGGCAGAGGTTCCTCAACACCGGAAATTTTCAGCAACAGTTTCACCGCCAGCACATCGGAGGGCTGGCGGGCCATGGAAATCACGTAGGAAGTGATGGTGCCTTTGGGCTGGCGGGCAATTTCCGCACAGGTATCCAGCACTTCTTTGACCGGCGCCGAGGGTTGCCATTGAGCAGGCACCAGCGGGCGCTTGTTTTGCAACTCCGCCACCAGAAACTCCTGCTTCTGCTCCTCGCTCCACTGGTTGTAATCACCCAATTCCAGATATTGGGTGAGTTCGGAGAACACATCGCTGTGACGGGTACTCTCCTGGCGAACATCCAGTTGCAGCAAATTGAGGCCAAAGCAGGCGATACGGCGCAAGGTATTCAGTAGTTTGCTGTCGGCAATAGAGCCCATGTTGCAGGCGTGCAGTGACTGGTAACACAGCTGCAGCGGCTGCCACAGCTGATCCGCTGACTCCAGACCGGCGTGCCCTTTGACGGATTTGCCACTGAGTTCAGCATCAATATTGCGCAGGGTATTTTTCAGGCGATTACGCAAATCGCGCAACACCACCCGGTAGGGCTCGGCAGCTCCATTGGTGTATTCCGCCAGTTCGCTGTCACAGGCAGACATGGAAAGTTCATCAATCAGCTCGCGAATGTCTTTCAAATAGAGGTCAATCGCCTTCCAGCGATTCAGCAAAATCACTTCGCGGGTGACTTCGGCGGTCACATTGGGGTTGCCATCCCGGTCGCCGCCAATCCAGGAGACAAACGATACGGGTTTGGCATCCAGCGGCAGCGACTTGCCGGTAGCTTCTTCCAGGGTGCAAGAAAGGCGGCGCAAAAATTCTGGTACGGCTCGCCACAGTGAATTTTCCACCACCGCCAAGGCCCATTTCGCTTCGTCTACAGGGGTTGGGCGGGCAGACCGAAATTCATTGGTGTGCCAGATATGGGCCACCAATTCTTGCAGGCGTTTTTCCAGAGCGTCGCGCTCGGCATCCGCCATGCCATCCAGTTCCAGCTGGCCCAGGCAGTGCTGAATTTCCACGTGTTTGTTAATCAGGCTGCGGCGGGTAATTTCCGTGGGGTGAGCGGTAATGACCATTTCCATATGAAGGCTGGCCACCGCATCCGCGATCTCCTGCTCACCGACGCCGCTTTCGGACAATTTGGAAAACACATTGGCCAAAGTGCCGCTGGCGGAATAAGTCGACTCACTCCAGCGAGACAACCCGTTGTGCTGTTCGGCAATGTTGGCCAGTTTGAGAAAGTGGCTAAAGGCTCGTACCACCGGTAGAAATTCTTCTTTCTCCAGACCTGACAACAGATTCAGCAGCTCCTGCTGCTTTACCGGGTCGCCAGCCCTGCCCTGCTTGGCCAATTGGCGGATCATCTCTACTTTTGCAAAGACACTGTCACCTTCGGCAGCCCTGACGGTATTGCCGAGCATGGTGCCAAGCAGTTGCACATTCTTATGGATAGAATGGTTGTGGAGAGAACGCTTGTGCAGGGAATTGTCGTGCAGGGATTGGGAAGACATTATGGAATTCTCTGAGACTTACTGGGCGACACGTTATTGCACGACACGGGCAACCGTGTCTCTGGCAATGTCTTCAATGCGTTGCCAATCCCTGTCCGCTATAACACTGCTATTGGCCATCCAGGAACCCCCGACACACACCACGTTGGGCAGCGCCAGAAAGTCGGTAAAGTTGTCCAGGCTCAAACCACCTGTAGGGCAGAAAGACACGTTGGGCAGCGGCGACGCCAGCGACTTCAACAAGTCCATACCACCGACGGCCACTGCCGGAAACAATTTAAAGCAGTTCAAACCCATCTCGGTGCCACGCATCACTTCAGACGCGGTAGCCACCCCAGGCAGCAGTGGCAAGCTCAGTGCTTCGGCTTTTTTCACCAGAGATTCAACGATTCCGGGACTGACCAGAAAATCCACCCCGGCATCGGCGGCCAGCAACGCGTGATCGCCGTTGAGCACGGTACCTGCAGACACACTCAGCTCTGGAAGTGCCTGCTTGACGCGAGCAATAGCGGCAGCGGCAGCGGGCGTACGCAGGGTAATTTCCACTGCTTTAATACCACCGTTGTGCAAGGCTCGGCAAAGATCAACAGCGAGGCCGTCATCCTCAATAACAAGAACAGGCAACACTTTGATATCGGCAAGTTTTTTGACAAGAGTCATGGGAAATTACCCTTTCAATCAGGGATCAAGGGAAGAGGCGCCACTGCTGGCTCCCCCTACCGCTTGACGAAAGTTGGCGAACAGATTGCGACCGAGATTCTGGGTGTCCCTGGGAGCAGTGGCGGGCTCTCTTTGGGCCAGTTCCTGATCGCTCAGATTTACGTTGAGAATGCCCTGCTCCGCATCCAGGGTAATCAGGTCGCCGTCGCGCAAGCGCGAGATGGGCCCTTGATCCACCGCCTCAGGAGACAGGTGAATGGCCGCAGGCACCTTGCCTGACGCGCCGGACATACGGCCGTCGGTAACCAATGCCACCTGATAACCGCGATCCTGCAACAGCCCCAGATAGGGCGTCAGCTTGTGCAATTCGGGCATGCCGTTGGCTTTTGGCCCCTGAAAGCGCACCACTGCAATAACATCGCGATCCAACTCACCGGCATCAAAAGCAGTTTTGATGTCGTCCTGGGCGTGAAAAATACGACAGGGGGCGGACACCACCCGGTGCTCCGGTTTCACCGCGGAGACTTTGATTACCGACTCTCCCAGATTGCCTTGCAATACCCGCAGGCCACCTTCTTGGTCAAAGGGTTCTGCAACACCGGTCAGCACCTCTGGCAAACGGGATTCGAGCACGTTGTGTTGCCAGGCAATGCGCCCATCATCCGTCAGCTGAGGTGCCAGCTCGAAACTGTCCAGACCCTCACCCATCAAGGAATGCACGTTCTCATTCAGCAGCCCGGCAGAACGCAACTCGCGCACCAGGAAGGCCATACCACCGGCTCTCTGGAAGGCATTAATGTCGGCTTCGCCATTGGGGTACACGCGGGCCAGCAAAGGCACCGCACGAGACAAGTCATCAAAGTCCTGCCAGCGCAAATCGATACCGGCAGCGGCAGCAATGGCTACCAGGTGCAAGGTGTGGTTGGTGGAACCGCCAGTAGCCAACAAGGCAACCACGGCGTTGACCAGCGATTCCTCAGTGACGGTTTCGCACAGGGGCCTGATACCACTGGCAGGGTCGGCGGCGGCGATTACCTTGAGCACAGACTCTCTGGTAAGCGCTGCTCGCATCGGGTCTTCCGGGTTCACAAAAGAACTGCCGGGCAATTGCACACCGAGCATTTCCATCAACACCTGGTTGCTGTTGGCCGTACCGTAAAAGGTGCAAGTACCAGGGCTGTGGTAGGAGGCAGATTCCGCTTCCAGCAATTCTTCGCGAGAGGCTTTGCCCTCGGCAAAACGCTGGCGCACAGCGGCTTTTTCTTTATTGGGGATGCCCGAAGGCATGGGGCCGGCCGGGACAAAAACCGTGGGCAAGTGACCAAATTGCAATGCGCCGATGATCATACCGGGGACGATTTTGTCGCACACTCCGAGGCACAGCACACCGTCAAACAGGTTGTGGCTGAGGCCAACCGCAGTGGCCATGGCCACCACATCGCGGCTAAACAGGCTCAATTCCATACCCGGTTGACCCTGGGTGACCCCATCGCACATGGCGGGAACACCACCGGCCACCTGAGCGCTGCTGCCAACTTCTCTGGCCACTGCTTTGATTTGCTCCGGGTAATCCAGCAATGGTTGGTGGGCTGACAACATATCGTTGTAGGAAGTAACAATGCCCAGATTGGCACTGTTCATCAAGCGTATGGTCTGCTTATCCTGCTCACCACAAGCCGCATACCCGTGGGCCAAATTGCCACAGGAAAGGCGTTTTTTGGGGGGATTCTCTTCCCGCGTCTGCGCCATGGCAGCCAGATAATCTGCCCTGCCCTGGCGACTGCGCTCGCGTATACGGGCCGTTACCTGCTCAACAACTGGATTCATGACTCACCTGTGTAAAAGAGGTTTACAGGAACCTTGTTCTGCCGCAACACAGCAGAAACCGGGTAAGAGGCCTGACTGGCCATACCCAGGGCTTTTTGGAAAACCCGCCACTTGTTGCTGCCTTCGAAATGCAAGGCGAGAAAGCGACAGTTGAGAACCGCAGGCAGCGACAACGTCATTCTGTCGTGAGGAGCCACCGGAGGCGTGGTAGGCAAGCAGAGACGCTCACCCTCCATATCCAGCACTTCTTCCAGATTGTCGGCTTGGGGAAAGAAGGAGGCAGTATGGCCGTCATCACCCATGCCCAGTACCACCACATCAAACGGCAATGGCAGCTCTTGCAAACTTTGCTCGACTTCGTTGACACCATCGAAAGGCGTTTCGCTGCTGTTTTTAAGTGGCATAAAACGCGCTTTGTGCGCCCGATTTTGCAACAGCTGTTCGGCCACCAGGCGAGCGTTAGAAGCCGGATGATCCGCATCCACCCAGCGCTCATCAACCAAGGTCACGATGACGTGCTGCCAGGGCAGCTCCCTTCTGGAAAGCGCCTGAAAGAAAGCCTTCGGGGTACTGCCACCGGAAACAGCCAGGGTAGCTACACCGCGCTCGGTGACAGCGTCCCGTAGTTCACGGGCGACGGTGGCCGCCAGCTGCTCGGCCAGTTGATCCGAAGACGAATAAGAGGCAATTGAGACCGTATCCGTCAGAACTTTGCGTATTCCGTTGACCATTTAAATGTCCTCGTACCATTGGCGGTCATCTTTCGCCAGCAATGCGATGGCAGCGGTAGGCCCCCAACTGCCAGCGGTGTACTGAGCCACGTTTTGGCCAACTTCCTGCCAGGCGGAGCGGATGCCATCCACCCATGTCCAGGCTGCTTCTACCTCATCGGAGCGCACGAACAGGGTCGGATTGGAGTTGATCACATCCAGCAGCAAGCGCTCGTAGGCGCTCACCCCCTGCTCACCCGCAAAAATTTCGGAGAAGAACAAGTCCAGTGGCACCGCCTTTAAATCCATTCCCTTTTTCAGCCCCGGCACCTTGCTCATCAAGCTCAGCTGGATGCTATCGTTGGGCTGCAGGCGAATGGTCAGGCGGTTGGGTTCGCTGGTGGAGCCGCTAAAAATGGAGTGAGGAATCTCTTTGAACTGGATAACAATTTCGGAATAACGCATGGGCAGACGTTTGCCGGTGCGCAAGTAGAATGGCACGCCAGCCCAGCGCCAGTTATCCACTTCCGCCTTCAGGGCAACAAAGGTTTCGGTATCGGATTTCTGAGCTGCCCCCTCCTCTTGCCGATACCCGGGAACCGGTTCACCAGCAACAGCCCCGGCGGCGTATTGGCCACGCACCACAGTTTCTTTGAGGTTGCTGGCAACAATGGGTTTGAGGCAACGCAGCACTTTCAGTTTTTCATCGCGTACCGCATCCGCAGCCAGCTCCGCAGGTGGTTCCATGGCGGTGAGGCAGAGCAACTGCAACAGGTGATTCTGCACCATATCGCGCATCGCACCGGCTTCGTCATAAAAACCCCAGCGCCCTTCCACACCGACGGTTTCGGCAACGGTAATCTGGATGTGGTCGATGTAATTGTTATTCCACAATGGCTCAAACAGGGCATTGGCAAAGCGCAGCGCCAGCAGGTTTTGTACCGCCTCTTTACCCAGATAATGGTCGATGCGATACACCTGGCTTTCATCAAAAATCTCCGTCAGGTGGCAGTTGATCTCCCGGAATGACTCGCGATCATCCCCCAGAGGTTTTTCAACCACGATACGCGTACTGGGCCGATTTAGACCCACCGCTGCCATTGACTGGCAAATAGGCGCAAAGATGTTGGGTGGTGTTGCCAGGTAAACCATCAGTTCGCGACTGCCGTCGGAAAAGTACTGCTCTTTAATCGGGCGCAGGTCATCGGCAACGGTGGCATCGGCAAACACCAGTTGAAGCCGATCAAGAAAGCTCTGCCAGGCATCCGCGTCAATGTCTTCGTTGCGGGAAATGCCCTGGCGAATCTCTGTGAGAAACTCCTCTTCCGGGATTTCCCGCCTGGAAACACCAAAAATTCGCAGGCCCTCCGGCAGACTGCCGTTTTTATCCAGCTTGTATAAAGACGGGTACAGCTTGCGATACGCCAAATCGCCCACACCGCCAAAGATCAATACATCACAAGCCACAACAACACCTCGTTAATTAAGTGGATTACAAATTACCGACAAAAATCACAAAAAACAACATTTTTTGTAATTTATTTTCATTTTTGCTAGCGTGGCTTTCACACCAACAGCAACGAACGTATCATGACGACACCAATCCAACACCAGAATTCAACCCAGACACCAGGCACAGCCCCATGAATTTGCTGCCATTACTGAAAAGCCCAAACCTTCACCTGAGCAAGTCGGAACGCAAAGTGTGCGAGGCGGTACTGGCGGCCCCGGAAGATGCGATACACACTCCGATTGCCGTTATCGCCAAACAAGCCGGTGTCAGCGAGCCTACCGTCAACCGCTTTTGCCGTAGCATGGGCTGTAAGGGCTACCCGGACTTCAAAGTAAAACTGGCCAAAGAGCTGTCCAACGGACAGCCTTTAATGACACGGGACGTCACCCCCTCAGACAGTCTGAGCACCCTGGCGGAAAAAATCTTTGAATCCACCCGCGCAACACTGCACACGACGCAATCTTCACTGGATATCCCATCTCTGGAAATGGCGGTAAACGCCCTGGCTCAGGCCAAATGCATTGTGTTTTTTGGGCTTGGCGCCTCCGGCTCGGTAGCCATGGACGCACAACACAAGTTCTTTCGCTTCAACACCCCGGTCATCGCCCACACCGACATCCTCAATCAACGCATGAGCTGCTCCGCCATGGGGCAACAGGATACAGCGGTATTTATCTCATACACCGGGCGCACCAAGGCAATCATCGAAAATGCCGAAGTCGCTAAAGAAACCGGTGCCACAGTGCTCGGTATCACCGACGCACGCTCCCCACTGGCCAAGCAGTGCGATATCGTACTCCCGGTAGACACCCCGGAAGACACCGACCTCTACACACCCATGACGTCACGCATCAACCACCTGGTTCTGATCGATGTACTGGCCACCGCAGTGGCGGTAAAACGAGGCCCGCAGTTCTCCAACCACCTGAAAAAAATCAAAGACTCACTTCTGGCCACACGAAAACACAAAAGATAACTCGCAAAAATCTAAATAACTTTCAATTTTCAACAAATAATCAAAAATTAACGTTGATTTTGTAATTTAATTACTAAATACTGCGCGCATGTCAATTTTGCTTGCAGGTGTCTTGTCATGATCAGGGTAGCAATTAATGGTTTTGGCCGTATCGGACGCAATGTCCTTAGAGCCTGTTACGAAGGCGGCTACAACGACCGCATACAGATTGTCGCCATCAACGATCTGGGCTCCCCGGAAATCAATGCACACCTGTTGCGCCACGACACGGTGCACGGCCACTTTGGCCGCACGGTCGCGGTAACCGAACACGGGCTGCTTATCGACGGCGACACCATTCAGGTATTTGCAGAACGCAACCCTGAAGAACTGCCCTGGGAAAGCCTGGAAATTGATTTGGTGATGGAGTGCACCGGCCTCTTTACCAAACGCCCGGATGCCAGCAAGCACCTGGCGGCTGGCGCCAAACGCGTACTGGTTTCCGCCCCCGGCACTGATATGGACGCCACCGTGGTACACGGCGTCAACCACCAGATTCTTTCCGCAGAGCATCGGGTTATCTCCAACGCTTCCTGCACCACCAACTGCCTGGCACCCATTGCCAAGGCGTTGCACAGCGCGGTGGGTATTGAATCCGGCCTGGCCAATACGGTGCACGCTTACACCAATGACCAGGTATTGAATGACATTTACCACACGGATTTGCGTCGTGCCCGCTCTGCCACCCAATCGATGATTCCATCAAAAACCGGTGCCGCTGCCGCCATTGGCGATGTTATTCCAGAGCTGCGCGGAAAACTGGATGGCCTGTCGGTACGGGTGCCAGTGATCAACACCTCTTTGCTGGATTTGACGTTCAAGGCGAGCAGAAGCACGTCGGTGGAAGAAATCAATCACGCGGTTGAAGAAGCCGCCCACGGAGAAATGGGATCTGTGCTGGCGGTTAATGACCTGCCACTGGTATCCACAGATTTTAACCACAATCCGGCATCGTCTATTTTTGACAAGACCCAAACCAAAGTGATTGGCGATCAGGTGAAAATTCTCGCCTGGTACGACAACGAGTGGGGCTTCTCCAACCGCATGCTCGACAACGCACTGGTTATCGGCGACCTTTAACGACTTAAGATATCGAATTTTCGTTTTCCGGACTTATGCCTAGCTGTAACAGGAAACCTACCCCTCGACAGGTGGTTTTGGCATAAGTCCTTTTTTATTTTCTGCTACAGTGGCCGGCATGACGAATACCAATACAGATTTCGATCCCTCCTCTACCGAGCAGTGGAAGCTGTTGAAGGCACAAGCCAGCCGTGCTGGCGATCTGAGTATCGCCAACCTGCTGGAAAGTGATCCTGGCCGTGCCCAACAAATGAGCGTTGCCTGGCAAGGTTTGTTTTTCGACTATTCCAAAAGCCTGATCAACAGTAGCGTTCTAGGCACCCTGTTCAGCCTGGCGGAAGTATCCCCCCTGGCAAGCAGCATCAAAGCCATGGTCAGCGGTGAACCCATCAACCGTTCAGAGGGTCGCCCGGTACTGCATAGCGCACTGCGCAACCCGGCGAAGTTCGACTTTTCTGTAGACGGTGGCAATGTTGCCGAACTGGTGGACAAAGGCCAGGCCCAGATTAAAGACGTCAGCGACCGCATTCGCAGTGGCCAATGGCTTGGCAGCAGCGGAAAACAGATTACCGATGTGATCAATATCGGTATTGGCGGCTCGGATCTGGGGCCGAAAATGGCCTGTCGAGCCCTGCAGCAGTACGCTCATGCAGGTGTGCGCTGTCACTTTATCTCCAACGTCGATGGCGCCGAGATCAACACACTGCTGAAATGCCTCAATGCAGAAACCACCCTGGTGGTGATTGTCAGTAAAACCTTCACCACCCAGGAAACCCTGCTCAATGCAAAAACCGCCCTCGCCTGGCTGAACCAGCAATTGGGCCTGGCAAACCCCGAGTCCAGCAGCCATGTTCTGGGCATTACCGCCAACCGTGACAACGCACTGAATTACGGCGTACCCGGAGACCAGATTATCGAGTTTGGCAACTGGGTAGGCGGCCGCTACTCCCTGTGGAGCGGTGTTGGCCTGTCGATTGCCATCAGCGTCGGCTACGATCGTTTTGTGGAATTGCTGGATGGCGCCAAGGCCATGGACGAGCACTTTTTTAACACGGATTTCAGCGAGAACATGCCGGTCATACTGGCGTTGCTGAATATTTGGTACAACAATTTTCTCAATGCAACATCGACTGCGGTAATCCCCTACTGTGAGCGCCTGAACTTCCTGCCGCCTTATTTGCAACAACTGGAAATGGAAAGTAACGGCAAGTCCGTCACCCAGAATGGCGATGACATCTCCTATCGCACCGGCGGTGTTATCTGGGGGGAACCGGGCACTAACGGCCAGCACGCGTTTTTCCAGCTGCTCCATCAGGGCACCCAACTGATACCGGTGCAATTTATCGGCGCGGCCAAAGACACATTGAGCAGCGAAGAACACCACCGCATTCTGCTGCAAAACATGCTGGCCCAGGGAGCGGCTTTGATGAAGGGCCACAGCGAGGCAGACACCCCAGCACACGCTCGCTACCCCGGCAACCGCCCTTCCACCACGTTGCTAATGGACGAGCTCACACCTTTCAACCTGGGCGCCTTGATTGCTCTTTACGAGCACAAAGTGTTTGCCGAAGGCGTTATCTGGGGCATCAACTCCTTTGACCAATGGGGCGTGGAACTGGGCAAGAAAATTGCCAGGCAGCTTGCTCAACAAGATGGTGACAGCAGCTGGGATGCGTCTACGGCACAACTGCTGAAACGAGTGACGGCCAGCTAGCCTTTAATATCACCCTGATGCTGTTTATTGCTTCATCCTGATGCAACGAAACCCGGTATGTCCAAGGCCGGTATAGGCATCTGATCCGGCACTGTGGGCCGGGCGGAAAGCGGCGCAATAAACGTCGCTGCACAGGTAGGAACCTCCACGCTGGGTTCGATACCCTGACTCCGCCGGGTAACCCGGAGCCAGATCGTCTACCCACTCCCAAACATTGCCCGCCATGTCGTAAATACCAAACCCATTGGCCGGGAAACTGCCTACCGGCGCTGTGCTCACAAAACCATCGGCCTTATTGTTGGCCTGTGGAAACTCTCCCTGCCAGATATTCGCCTGGTATTCGCGGCCACTTTCACCGCCTTTGCCAAGCTGCGCTTCCCCCCAGACAAACTCCTTGCCCACCAGGCCACCGCGAGCGGCAATTTCCCATTGATGAGTATTGGGCAACTGCTTGCCCGCCCACTCAGCATAGGCCTTGGCGTCGTACCAGGACACATTAACCACCGGGTGGTCCATCATGTCAGCAATATCACTGCCCGGCCCTTTGGGGTACTTCCAACTGGCACCGGGCACATAAGACCACCACTGCAAAAACTGATTGAAAGTATCCAGCTCAACTGCGTGATCGGGGGGTGTAAATACCACGGCTCCGGGTTTGAATGTGGCTCTTACCTCGGCAAGCTGCTGGGCACTCAAGCCGGGGAAGTCTGCCGGATCGAAAGGCTTTTCCGCAGTGGTGACATAACCGGTAGCATCCACAAACTGTTTGAATTCCGCGTTAGTCACCTCGTGAGCGTCAATCCAGAAGGCTTCTGTTTCATAGGTATACACGGGCGGGCGATTAAAGCCCCGACGGGCCAAAGGGCTCATGGTGCTGTGGGTAACGGTATCGCTCAGGGTATAAGTGCCAGCAGGGATCAATACCATCCCTTCCGGTGTACCACCATCTGCCTTTGGCTGTGAATCAGCCACCTGTTTTACCTGTTGCATTGCTTGTTGTCGGGGAGACAGCTTGCCCAGATCACCGCAGGAGGTGCATACCACCGGCTGCGACGCAGCCTGATCAGAATATGGGGCAGAGACTCCAGCTCCCGACCCACCTTCTCTTTCGCAACCAACCAGCAACAAAGCAACAGCCAACCCGGAAAGTTTGGGGAGTAAAAACTTTTCTTGTTTTGTGCTCTTCATTACTGAGCCCTCGAATACAACCACAGGCGACGTCATACCAGCTGCAAAGCATGGTAACAGATACTAAGTCGCTCCAGACTACAGCGCATCCACCCCGGTTTCCCCGGTACGAATACGAACCACTTCCTGCAGGTCAGATACAAAGATTTTGCCGTCACCAATTTTTCCGGTAGCCGCAGATTTGATGATCGCTTCCACCACCACATCCACCTGATCACCGGAAACCGCGATATCCAGGCGAACCTTGGGCAGAAAATCCACCACGTACTCGGCTCCACGGTACAGCTCTGTGTGCCCTTTCTGGCGTCCAAAACCCTTTACCTCTGTTGCGGTGATACCTTGTACGCCCACTTCCGCCAGGGCTTCGCGCACATCATCCATTTTGAATGGCTTGATAATTGCCGATACTAATTTCATCACTTTATCCTCTTTACACTTGTCTCGTTAAACGAGTCCATTAACGGTTAGTGAATTCCGGGTATGCCTCCAGACCACACTCAGCCAGATCGGCACCGTCGTATTCTTCATCTTCGGAGATGCGAATACCCATAGTCACTTTCAGCAACAACCAAACCACAGCACTGGCACCAAAGGTCCACAAAGCGATGGTTGCCGCACCAGCGAGCTGGCCGCCAATGGTGGCACCGTCATTGGTGACAGGAACCAGCAACAGCCCCAACAAGCCAACCACACCGTGTACGGAAATAGCACCCACCGGATCATCGATTTTCAGCTTGTCCAGCATCACAATGCTGTGCACCACCAATACACCACCCAGCGCACCAAACAGAGTGGCCTGCAAAGGAGTCGGGGTAGAAGGCTCTGCGGTAATGGCCACCAGGCCCGCCAGCGCACCGTTCAGACACATGGTGAGATCTGCTTTTTTGAAAATCAGCTTGCTTACCAACAGAGCAGCCACCAAACCACCGGCCGCCGCCGCATTGGTATTGGTAAACACCATGGCCACCGAATGAGCACTGGAAATATCACCCAGTTTCAGCACTGAACCGCCATTAAAACCAAACCAGCCCATCCACAGGATAAAGGTACCCAGGGTTGCCATCGGCAGGTTGGCACCGGGAATGGCGACAACACTGCCATCTTTGCGGTACTTGCCCTTACGAGGGCCAAGCAATAACACACCAGCCAACGCAGCCGCGGCACCAGCCATATGCACAATGCCGGAGCCGGCAAAATCACTGAAACCAAGGTCACCCAGGTTAAACAGGCCAAAGACGTCTTTGCCGCCCCAGGTCCAACCACCTTCCAGCGGGTAGATAACGCCAGTCATGACCACCGCGAACAACAGGAACGCCCACAGTTTCATACGCTCGGCCACCGCACCGGAGACAATGGACATAGCGGTAGCCACGAACACCACCTGAAAGAAAAAGTCTGAGGCACCGGAATAGACGGAATCACCGCCAAAACCGTTTTCTGCAGAAGCCGCCAGTTGCTCAGCCGCGTAGTTTTCACCACCGCCGATACCGGACAGGAACCAGCCACCGTCGTACATAAACTGGTAGCCGCACACCAGGTACATGGTGCAGGCCACCGCAAACAGGGCGACGTTTTTGGTGAGAATTTCGGTGGTATTTTTGGCACGCACCAAGCCGGATTCCAGCATGGCAAAGCCCGCCGCCATCCACATTACCAGCGCGCCACACACCAGGAAGTAAAAGGTGTCCATGGCGAACTGAAGTTCAAAAATTTGATTTTCCACAATGGTTCTCCCAAGCGCTTTTCAGGAAAATGATTACCCGTTAGTTACATGGACTTGTAATTACAGAGACTTGCTGATGGCGAACACCAGACGGTCATCCGCCAGCTCATTACCGGAACCAATATCAGTGCCGTAGTACCCCAAGCTGAAGTCGGCGCCACCAAAGTTCTTGGTAACGACTGCAGACCAGTCGATGTAGCTGTCGTCGCCAGTGCCATCAAAAGTGATGTCCATATCGTCGGCACTGTTGAAGCCCAGGTGCAGGTCGAGGGCGTACTCTTGAGGCAGGGAAATGGAGTACCCGGAAGACAGATAAACAAAGCTCTCACCGCCTTCACCCAGGTATTCGTCGGAATACACCAACCCAAGACTCAAATTAGACAGGCTTACCGAAAAGGTCAGCTCCTGATAGTCCAGCGCACTCTCACCGGTGTAGCTGTAATAGATGTAGCCAATGTCGTAATCCACTGACTCAGAAAAAGACCCGGCATAACCGCCGTAAAAGTCCACTTCCGCCTGGGCGGAAGAACCAAAGTCCACAGTGGACGCCCAGGCACCGGCGTAAAAGCCGCTATCAGCGCTGTAATCAAAACCGCCCTGAATGGCACCGTGCTCACCGGTTTGGGACTGGCCGCGAAATATGTAATCGGTAGTGAGGCTGACATTGGCAGAAATAACATCTTCCGCCTGAGCCATACTGGCAGGCAGAATCAAAGCAGCGAGAAGGGATTTAAAAGTAACGTTGCGCACGGTTGTGTACTCCTTTTAGAGGGTTAGTTAAATTTCTAACCTTCTATTACACATACCGTGCCAATTTTTATTTTTATTTATTTTTCAAACAGTTAAGAAGAATCAAAGCATTCACGATAAAATTTATGCACAAATGTAGTGCATAAATATCATTTAAACCATAGTTGCACAAATATAGTGCAACTCAAAAAAAATAGGATACTTTCAGGGCAGCTACTTAGCCCCCCTAAACCCGCCCGCCGTCGATAATGAGTGATTGTCCGGTAATCATGGCTGATGCATTGGCAGCAAGAAAGAGCGCCGATTGGGCAACATCTTCACATGAAATGGTGCTTTTCAGCGATTGCTGATCCAGGCATTCCTGCAAAGCCTCAGGCGTTACCCACAGCTTTTTTTGGCGCTCGGTCATCACCCACCCTGGAATCAAGCAATTCACCCGAATATTGTCCGGGCCTAGCTCCCGCGCTAGTGCCTTGGTCAAACCAATAATGCCTGCCTTTGAAGCAACATAAGCCGGGTAGCCAGACAAGCCGAGAATGGCAGAATTTGAGCCCAAGTTGATAATGGAGCCACCCCCAACTTTGCGCATACCATCTACAGCATATTGAGCTGTGAAATAATGTGGTCGAAGGTTGGTATTCATAGCATCATCCCACTGCTCTGGTGTATAGCTGCTCACATCGTGACGCGTGTCTCTGGCAGCGTTATTAACAAGCACCCTGATGGGAGCAATATCTTCCTGAAAGCTCCTCATGATGTTACCCAGGTTGTAAATATCGCGAATATCACATGGGTAATAGTGAGGGCGATTGCCGGTCTGCTGCTCTACATCCTCACAAAGCTGATTAGCCGGCTCTTGAGTCAGCGACACAAAACCCACCTTAGCCCCCTGAACAGCAAAGGCTGCAACCATAGCGGCGCCAATTCCCGACCCACCACCAGTAATAAAGACCCCCACTTCGGAAAGATCTTTGTATTTCGGGAAAAAATCATTTGTCGCGTTATCCAGTGTTCCTTTGGCATCACTTATAAAATCTGGCGAACTCATTTCCAATCTTGCCTCTGCTATTGATCTGGCTCACTTTTTAGTGGCGATTAATATTTATCTGTTACCACTCCGCGACACAACCATCATCATGGCGCCATAGCGGATTCTTCCAATTCATAGGCCGTTCGGCGGCCTCTTTGACGGCCTCTTCGTCAATAACCACTCCCAAGCCAGGGCCAGGCAGTGGTTTAATATTGCCGTCAGTCATAGCGAAGTCGTCTTTATTGACTACATAGTCCAGGAGATCCGCTTCTTGATTGTAATGAATACCCATAGACTGCTCCTGAATGACCGCATTGTAGGAAACGAAGTCCACTGCCAGGCAAGAAGCCAAGGCTATTGGCCCCAATGGGCAGTGCGGCGCCAGGCCAACATCGTAGGCTTCTGCCATGGTGGCAATTTTCAAGCATTCGGTAATACCCCCTGCGTGGGACAAGTCCGGCTGAATAATTCCCAACCCGCCATCTTGTAGTACGTGCTTAAATTCAAAACGGCTGTACATGCGCTCACCAGCTGCCAGAACGATACTGGTCTGCCTGCCAAGTTTGGCATACTGTTCATATTGTTCAGCAAGTACCGGCTCCTCTACGAATAAGGGGTGAAACGGCTCTAATTCTTTCAACAGAACCTTGGCCATAGGAACCGAGACGCGACCATGAAAATCCAGGCCGAAATCGATGCGGCTGCCAAAGGCTTCCCGAATGGTGGCGATTCGTTCTACAACTTTATCAACTGCCCTGAAGGTATCGATCAATTTTAGGGCACCGCAACCATTTAACTTGAAAGTATCCCAGCCCAGCTCCAGCCTCTCTTCCATTTGACGCACTTCATCACCAGGATCATCACCACCTACCCATGCGTAGGTTTTCATGCTGTCCCGACAGGTACCGCCCAGCAATTCATAGACTGGTTGCCCCAAGGCTTTACCTTTGATATCCCATAGCGCCTGATCAATGCCTGCAATTGCCGACATAAGGATTGGCCCACCTCTATAGAAACCACCGCGATAGAGCATTTGCCAAATATCATTAATTTGGCGTGGGTCTTTATCAATCAGGTAGAGCGAAAGCTCTTCAACTGCTGCAACTACCGTAGCGGCACGCCCTTCAATAACAGGCTCCCCCCACCCCGTAATTCCTGCATCGGTGTCAATTGCCAGAAACACCCATCTTGGCGCCACAGGATATAAGCGAATGCCTTTGATTTTCATGCATGAACACCTTGCTTATCAGGAATGGAATGACGAATAAATCATCAGTGGACTCTCATCAAAAATTATAATAGTATTTATATTACTAAATAACAACACCAAGCTCACACAGAATATATTAGCGATCGATGAACGAGTGCCTCCCAAAATGACAGAAAGCCGCACTACGGGCACAACCGCCTGTTACATCGTTGGCGATTGGGGCACAACCAATCTGCGTCTGTTTTTACTGGATAGTGCTTCAAAGCAGTGTCTCGATAGACGCAATGGTCCCGGCATAGCCAATACCAACCCGGATCAAATTCCCAAAATATTGGCCAAACTGATAAAACCCTGGATTGGGCAAAACATTGAACAAATATTGTTATGCGGCATGGTAGGCTCCACCATTGGTTGGCTGGATGCCGGATATATAAATTGCCCCCTACCCTTGGCTACACTGAAAGATCATCTTTTTCGTGTACCCACTCATGGCATTCCAACACAAATTGTTCCCGGTATTCGTTGCACCAGTCCCACTGGTACCATCGATGTTATGCGCGGTGAAGAAACCCAACTATTAGGGGCACTGCAATGCCAGGCTCACCTCAACAGTGGAAGTCATTTACTTTGCCTGCCAGGTACACACAGTAAATGGGTGCAGATAAGCAGCGGCGTTGTGGAGAGCTTTTTAACCAGCTTAAGTGGTGAGTTGTACGCCACATTGAAACGCCACAGCATCCTCGTACCGAATACTGAAAATAACCTTCCGGACGAAGCTGTTTTTATACAAGGTATTCAGCGCAGCATAGAACAAAGTAGCTGCGACCTGCTTCATCTGCTGTTTGAAACCCGCAGTCGGCAAATTACCGGAGAGATATCTGCAGAGCAGGCAGCAGACTTTCTTTCCGGACTAATTATTGGCAAAGACATTCAGAATGCGATCAAGTTATTTGGCTCAACCCATTCTCAAAGTCAGATACATTTCATCGCGAACAAATCACTAAATCATCTTTACAGCCTCGCTTGCGAACACTGCAAAATACCCTGCCAAACTCTGGACGGCGACCAGCTCTCTCTGGCAGGCATGCAAACACTGCGATAATCTCATCACGTTCACAGGTCACTCAAAATATGCCTTTCGATCCTCTGCAGTTACTGACACAACACCCTGTCGTCGCCATATTGCGCGGCATTCGCCCCAACGAAATTCTCGATGTTTCTGAAGTTCTGGTGGCTGAAGGGATACGGGTAATAGAAGTCCCCCTTAACTCCCCTGACCCTTACACCAGTATCAGGCTGTTATGTGAACGCTTCGGTAATACCTGCCTGTGCGGAGCCGGCACTGTGGTCACAGTGGAGCAAGTGGAGCAAGTACACCAAGCCGGGGGCAAATTAATAGTAGCTCCAAACACTGATCCGGACATTATTCGACGCAGCCTGGAATTGGGCATGATTCCAGTACCAGGCTTTAACACACCAACTGAGGCCTACCAGGCCATCCATGCCGGCGCTACTTATTTGAAAGTATTCCCTGCGACCAGCATCGGGCCAGATTACTTCAAGTCCATTTCTGCGATTTTGCCCACGAACGTAGGCGTAGTGGCCACCGGTGGCATAAATCCCGAAAACATCTGTGACTGGCTGAAGATGGGTGTCACTGCTGTTGGTATTGGCGGCGACCTTTATCAGCCCGGTGTAGCTCTGGAAGAATTGCAGCAAAAGGCACAGGCGTTGGTCACTGCAACAATCCGCGCACAATAATTGAAAAACAGGAGGGTGAACTGTGAATTTATCTACGCTGGATTTATCTGTGATTGGCGTTTACGCGCTGTTTATTATTGGCCTGGCCCAGTGGGTTAGCCGGGAAAAACCCGGCCACGATAAAACCACTGAAGATTATTTCCTGGCGGGCAAGTCCCTGCCCTGGTGGGCCATTGGTGCCTCGCTGATTGCCGCCAATATTTCTGCGGAACAGATTATCGGCATGTCCGGTTCCGGCTATGCACTGGGCCTGGGGATCGCCTCTTACGAATGGATGTCTGCCATAACCCTGCTTATTGTTGGCAAATATTTCTTGCCGATTTTTCTCAAGCACGGCATTTACACCATGCCCCAGTATCTGGAGCAACGCTACGATCACCGGGTACGGATGATCATGGCGGTGTTCTGGCTATCGCTTTATGTGGTCGTTAATCTCACTGCCATTCTCTGGCTCGGCGCTTTGGCCATCAATACCGTTACCGGCCTAGATCTGGTCTACGGTCTGGTGATTCTGGGCGTACTGGCCACCGCCTACTCGCTGTATGGCGGCCTGAAAGCAGTGGCATTTACCGATATTGTGCAGGTGGTTCTGTTGGTATTTGGCGGCCTGCTGATCACTTACCTGACACTGGACAAAATCGGTGGCGACAGCGGCGTTGTCGGTGGCTTTAACGAACTCACTGCCAAGCTGCCAGAAAAGTTCGATATGATCCTGTCGCCGGATAATCCCTTCTACAAAGACCTGCCCGGCATCTCTGTGCTGGTGGGCGGCATGTGGATTATGAACCTGTCTTACTGGGGCTTTAACCAGTACATCATCCAGCGTGCACTGGCCGCCAAAAGCGTTCAGGAAGCACAAAAAGGCATCGCCTTTGCCGCTTACCTGAAACTGTTGATGCCGGTTATTGTGGTGTTGCCCGGTATTGCCGCAGTGATGCTGGCACCGGACCTCAGCTCACCGGACAAGGCTTACCCGGAAATGATGAAGCTGGTACCCGCCGGTTTGAAGGGCCTGGTATTTGCCGCTTTGATTGCTGCCATCCTGTCTTCTCTGGGTTCCATGATGAACTCAATTTCCACCATCTTTACCATGGACATCTACCGCCACTTCAAACCAGATACCGATACCAATAAGCTAGTCTCTATTGGCCGTATAGTGGCTCTGACTGCAATCGTCATTGCCATGATTATCGCCAAGCCCCTGCTGGGTAATTTCAGCCAAGCCTTCCAGTTTATCCAGGAATTCACCGGCTTCTTTACGCCTGGCATTGTGGTGCTGTTCCTGCTGGGCATGTTCTGGAAAAAAACCACTGCCACTGCTGCACTGACGGCTGCGGTAGGCTCCTTTGTTTTATCCCTGCTGGGCAAACTGTTCTGGCCAGAGCTGCCGTTTATGGATCGGGTCGGTCTGGTTTTCCTGGCCTGTACGGTACTGGCCGTGGTGATTTCCCTGCAGTCCAGGCAGGAGGTCAAAGGTGAAACCGTCAATGTGGGCGAAGTCAATTTCTCCACCAGCAACGGCTTTAATATAGCTACTGTGGGCGTTGTGCTGATTCTCTCAGCCCTGTATGCAACCTGGTGGTAACTGTGAGCGCTGAGTTAATTCATAGCATTCCCGTACACAACACTCTCGGCGAGGGCGTTGTGTGGGACGCCCGCAGCCAAGCTGCGTGGTGGACAGATATTCAGGAAAGCCGCCTGTTCTGCATGGCTTACCCAAGCCTGGATATTGAGTACTTTGATACCCCAGAGCGGCTGTGTTGTTTTGCGCTAACTGACAACCCGGACAAACTACTGGTGGCTTTTGCCAGCGGGTTTGCCCTTTACGAGTACAGAACCGGCAACCTGCAATGGCTGCATCGCCCAGAAGAATTACAGCCCGGCAGCGGCCGCCGCCTCAACGATGGCCGCCTGGATCGCCAGGGACGCTTTTGGGTGGGCGCCATGGTGGAAGACAAAGGTGCCGCTACTGGCAAGCCGGCCAATCTGTACTGCCTGGACAGCAACGGTGAACTCTCTATACACAAATCCGATATTGCCATCTCGAACGGTATTTGCTGGGCGCCGGATAACAGCACATTCTATTTTGCTGATTCCCCTAAACAGCACATTTATTCTTATAAATACGATATTTCACGTGGTAGCATATCTGAGCAAAAACAGTTTTCAGCAACACCAGTAGGCCAGTTTCCCGATGGGGGCATAACCGACTCTAACGGGCATGTATGGAGTGCACATTGGGGAGGCCATTGTGTCGTACGTTACACACCTCAAGGTCAGATCACAGAGAAAGTGGCAATACCAACTCAGCAACCCAGTTGCCTAGCCTTTGGTGGGGCAGATATGAAAACCCTGTTTGTCACGTCTGCACGTCAGGGTTTAAACAGCCAGCAATTGGCCAAAGACACACAGGCGGGGAATTTGTTTGTGCTGGAAACAACTATAACCGGATTGCAAGAGCCTATTTACCAGACGTGAAAATACGATTCCAAGAGTAAAACAAATGGTTTCTACCCAAAATTTGACACAAACCATTGTCCAGGAACTGGGAAAGGATATTGTCACTGAGCGTTACACCGCTGAACAACCATTTCCTATTGAAGCAGAGCTGTGCGAAACATTCGATGCCTCCCGCACCGTACTGCGCGAAGCAGTCAAAATGCTTACTGCAAAAGGTTTGCTAAGTGCCCGCCCCAGGCAGGGAACCCGGGTGCAGCCAGAAGAACATTGGAACCTGCTGGACCCGGATGTACTGAGCTGGCTGCTGGAGCGTAAATTTTCCCTGCCGCTACTGGCGGAGTTTGCCGAAATGCGCCTTGCCATTGAGCCCATGGCGGCAGGATTGGCTGCTCAATCCGCATCAGCTGAGCAGCTTGCTGACATTGAAAAAGCCGTCAAACGAATGGAAGCTGCGGAAGCAGGGCTTGACGACCCCCTGGACTCCGACATTGCCTTTCATGTGGCAGTGTTAAATGCCAGTGGCAATCGCTTCTTGACCCAGTTCCACCAAATGATTAGTACTGCCCTGAAGTTCAGCATTCGCTTTACCAATAGTTTGAAGGGTGTACGGATTGCCAGCGTAGCTGCCCACCGATCCACCTACGAAGCGATAAAGTCCGGCCATCATAAAAAAGCAAAGCAATTGATGGCAGCGATGAACCAGGAAGCTCTGGATATGTTTCGCAAAGCCATTGCCAAAGAACAAACTTAACAGGTCACCACTTATGCAAATCGGCTTAGTTGCCCACGACGAAATGAAAAATACCCTGCTCGATTGGGTAAAAATCCATCGCAGCCAGCTGGCCAACTGTGACATTGTTGCCACAGGAACAACCGGTGGATTGATACTGCAGACTTGCCCGGAATTGAATATAGAGCTGTTAAAAAGTGGTCCATTGGGCGGAGACCAACAAATTGGGGCACGCATTTGTGAAGGCAGACTCAACGCCCTGATTTTCTTTATT
Organism: Porticoccus sp. W117; assembly: GCF_030341905.1. GTDB lineage: Bacteria > Pseudomonadota > Gammaproteobacteria > Pseudomonadales > Porticoccaceae > SCSIO-12696. The sequence goes on from NZ_JATAAF010000001.1 coordinate 371,986, forward strand.
GATCCACTCTCCCCTATGCCCCACGATGTGGATGTGAAAGCCCTGACCCGACTGGCAACTCTTTACAATATTCCTCACGCCTATAACGAGGCTACGGCCAACTTAATTGCCGAAAACTTCGGTCGCCTGCCTATAACTGACGGCATTCCGGTTAATCCAAACCCCCGCTAACAAGCAAGTTTAAACACACTACCACCAACCCACCTCATGCTTTGATGCAAGCTGGCTTTGCCTACATAACAATGTGGCAAGACTGGTTGTGAGAAATCAATCTAAAAGAAACAGAGGAGAGTACCACTATGATTTTGATGTTCGCACTAGAATTGACAAAAAAACCCTTTTACTCGCTTACTGCCAACTAAGTTCAAGAATTTATTCATAGTCGTTGATTTCAATCTGAGTAATCGCCTGATAAACCAGGCTGCGTAGTTTCTGGTGAGCATCCACGCCCTTGGCCGGAACAAGCTGCGTCATAAAAACCACGAGCAGTTCTTCCCGGGGATCGACCCAATAGGTGGTGAAGTAGGCGCCACCCCAGCCATATTGGCCAACAGAACCAAGCTCACCGCTGGCACCTAAATCATGGGTCACATAAAAACCCAAACCAAAACCGTTGCCTTTGTTAAAGGGCAGACCATCCAGGTGATTCACGGTCATCAGTTCAACGGTTTTGGGAGAGAGGATACGCTTGCCGTCTAGCTCGCCGCCGTTCAGTAACATTTGCAGATAGCGCGAATAATCCATGGCGGTGGACAGTAGCCCCGCGCCCCCGGAAAAGCTTTTTCTGGGGCCGTTCAGGTAAGCCCCCTGACCTATGTGTGTACCGGGATTGGGCGCCCGCTCGATATCGTCTTTGTCGGTGGACGAGTACACCACCGCGAGACGCGCCTTTTTACTTTTTGGCAGGTAGAAATGAGTATCGTGCATCCCCAAGGGTTCGAATAGGCGGGTCTTTAGAAAGGCATCCAATGTCTGACCAGAGGCCTTTTCGATCACAACCCCTAAAATGTCGGTGCTGTAGCCATAGACAAACTTCTCGCCCGGCTGGGCCTCGAAGGGTAAGGCCGCCATGCGGTTAACAGTCTCGGCGATAGGTTCATCCCGATCCGCAAAGTAATAACCCTGAATACCCGCTGCTTTCCAGCGATCCGCTGCCAAACCCTCGCCATAGCCAACACCGGCAGTATGAGTCAGCAGGTCGCGAATGGTAATAGGACGTTTAGCATCAACTACTTGATAGCCGCCCGCTTCATCGACCACCGCAACGGTGGTCTTGGCAAATTCAGGCAGGTATTTATCCACCGGGTCTGAGATCAGCAAGCGCCCTTCTTCCTGCAGCAACATAATGCCCACACTGACCAGGCTTTTCGTTTGCGAAGCGATGCGAAACAGGGTATCGCGTTGCATGGGCTGGTTGGACTCCAGATCGCGATAGCCAAAGGCTTTCCAGTAGGCAACCCGCCCCTTGCGCGCCACCAAGGCCACGCTTCCGGCAAGTTTCTTATTGTCCACATAGGCCTGCAACTGCTTATCCAAACGCTGCAGGCGATCGGAAGACATGCCCAATGCTTCGGGCGACGCCGCAGGCAAATCGCCTGCCCTGACCAGGGAGCAGGCCAGCAGTAACGACAGCACCCACAAGACCGACGCGGGAATGCTAATTGCCTTACTCGTTTTTGCGCCAAGAAATAACACGGATGATTTCATCTACTTCTCTTTATTTTTCTTACTCGGTTTTTTCAGCCAGTGCTTTCTCGGCCTGCGCTTTTTCAAACGCTTCGTGACGTTTTATGTCTCGTTTTTCGCGCTCCGAGAGTTTCTTTTTCTTCGCTTCCAGCAGTGTCCACACTTTTTCCTGCATATCGCGCATGCGCGCTTCAAGGGGCTGTAATGGTGGTAAGTTACTAACTGGGCTGTCTAAATAAAAGTAACTGGTGGCTGACACGTCATCCGTGCGGTAGTAGTTCACCCCCCAGCCTTTTCTTTCATAAGGATCCAGGCTGTCATCATCTAAAAAGCGCAAATGCTCGATTGGCTCACCGCCTGGGTCGCCCATGCGCAGCCCTTTGGTATCGGCACTCCACACAGGGATTACTGGCATGCCATCGTCTCTAATTTTCGCCAGTACATCCTGGTGTACATGCCCCATCTGTTGCACGGTTACTTTAATATCTTCATGAAAATAAACCGCGTCTTTAATATGGTAGCGATAAAGGGTGTGCAAGTTGTGGTCGGTATCGGTGATCATTGAGCCAAACTGCTGACCGATATACTCACCCTGGCCCCAGCCAGTGCCAATATAGTCTTCTGTACCTGTCCCTACCAACGATGGCAATTCATTATCGCCATCGAGATAGATTTTCACTTCGCCTTCGCCAAACCAGGATTCATCGTAGCCAGCACTGCCGATAATGCCGACGTTGGTGCCAATAAAGCGACCAGTGCCTTGTACTTTGGGCAGAATTTCAAAATCTTTTGCTAATTCGGTTTGATGATCTCTGCGCCAGTGAGCGTGAAAGTACATGGCATCATCAGGTAAGGCGTCTACCTGTACCATATTAATGTCATACCAAAAAAGCACTTGCGATGACGATTCATTGACGATTTCGATTTTTGCGCCATCGCGAAACGGCATTGGAATAGTAAAGTTAAACGAGCGCCCTTCCGGGTTAGAAAACAGCTCGCTGTCAAAACGGGTCATCTCGCCCAGGGCATTGCCAAAAAAGTCCGCGATAGGGGCAGATACCGCAGGTTTGTCTTCACCGTCCCAGTACATATTGATGACAACCCCACGACGTTGCTCGGGCGTAACCGCAATTGAGCCACTCATCCACATGCGCTGAATAATGCCAGCCCCTTCAGCTTGTAAAATATTTTGGGTAGCACCCGGTTGGACAATGAAAAAGGCATTGCCCTTCGCGCCCTTGTTGGTGATACCACCTTTGCCTTTTGCACCGGTTGGATTTTCTGGGCTGAACCAGCGAGTAATAGTGCCTTTAGCGGGTTTGCTATAAAGCTCTGAGTTGGTTTGCGCTTTGTCGTCCTTAAAGACTGCTGCGCCGGTTTTGGCCGTGTTGGTGGTTGAGCTACAGGCGCTTAATAACAATGCAGTAAGCGCGCTACAAGTTAGTTTTGCTTGCATTGTTCAGGTTTCCCAATTAATTAACGCACTGACCGCTAAGGATGCACGGTCAGAAACGTAGTGCGCATTAACATAGTGCGCATTGGTCGTACTGGTATCTGGACGTGCAACGACCTCAAGTGTTATCGAATGCTTTGCTTTAGGCTGGGCCTCACTGCCCGATGAAGATGATTCAGAGAAGCCCGATAACAACACTGCAGCGGCCGTCAGTGATAAGCAGACTGGTTTCATACGCATCGTTTATTTTACTTTGCCAAAGTCACGTTAATTTCTGAGTTAAGCGATGGCGCACAGGCGCTTGGTTCGTTGTCAACCAGTACAACTAAGCCAGGCTGTTGTCCTTGTTTGCCACTATCCCAGTCTTTTTTCCAGATCACGTCGATTTCGCGGCCGTGATACAAGACATTGCCCAAATAAAAGTCATTCCATTTGTTTTCAGGGACTAAGGGGGCAATGGTAAATTCAGGCTTGTGACTGGCTTTAAAGCCGAGCAAATCGCTGATGATAATGTCGTTAAACGACGAATGGTTATAATCAATTTCACCGCCCATCTGCCCTAATCGAGTGTCTTTGTTACCTTCTTTGGCGTAACCTGTGCTGGTGACTGGTAAGTAGTATTCGCCAATCGCCCAACTGTCTTCATAGCCTGTTTCTTTGGTGCCACGTGAGCGGTGCAGCTCAACATATTCTTGTAAATAATCGAAGTACTTAGCTTGCCAGTCATCACGGGTTTCAACTGGCGCATAGTTACGAACAAAATTGGCATAAGACTTACCAATAATCGAATTTAACAGCGGCCAGCCGCGCCCGTTCCATGAGTAGGCAAGCTCATTAAAGTAAGGGCTACGTCTTTCCACGGAGGTGATACCAAAGTTTCCTGCAAAGCCCTCTACATCGTTTAGCTGTTGCCAGGCAAGGTTATATTTACTGTCGCCTTGCGGCACGATGCCGTCAAAATACCAGGGCACATAACCGACAGATTCGCGCATAGGGGTTTCATAGGATGGCATGTGATAGGCGTCGCCATCACCATCTACTTTAGCGGCATAAATATTGTCGTCTGCGGTATGGGTTTTAAAGAAAGACTGCTCATCATTCCAAAGCACGTCGAGAATTTTTGCGCGCAACTGCTCGGCTCTATTTGTGTAATCTGTGGCTTTGCCCCTATATTCAGCCGCTTTAGGATCTGTATCGCCTAACTCTGCCGCACGCCGCGTCATCAATCTTGCCATCGACAGCAAATCCGCATACATGTAGCTATTTAAACTGGGGCGTACCGTATTGATTTGCGGATAGTTCTTGTCTAAAAAACTGCCTTGTCCATCTCGCTTATAGCCATTATCAACAAAGGCGTTAAAATCCAGCCCGCTTTTGCCTTGTTTAAACTTATTCCACAGCCCCCAGCCATTATAAGTATCGCCAATGTTATCGGTGGTGAAATAGCTAAATGGCCCTTCGGACTGAACCATAGCGGCCTGAGTGGAAGCGGCATATTCCATGCAGTCATGGGCATCAAGGTTTTTGAACATGCCGTCGGTTATTTTGCCCTTGGCATTCACTGTAAAGTCGTTATCCCAATCGCCAAAGTGATCTTCCATGCCGGTAAGCACTTTGTCTTTCCACAGCTCACTTTCACTCCAGCTCTCATCCCACACATCAGGATGCACTTGCAAGAAGGCGTCAACCGCATTGTTTAGCCAAACGCTGTTGTTGTGCGCATAGTCGCGAACCACATAAGAAAGAGTGCGATCATAACCTCCCATGTACGCTCGGTTAGCCCCTTCACCGTGATACCAATAGATGGCGTAGTCTCTTAAATATTGGCTGTCTCTTAACCATCGGCCGTCATAAAACTGTAACCCTGCTGGACAAACAATGGCCGTGCCGGGCGATTCATGGCCTTGGCCGTTTGGAAATTCACTGACGTTCCAGACTTTACGACTTAAATTGGCATCTTGGTACTCGTGTAAATGTTTGCGATACACCCACCAACGATAGGCATAGACTTCGTTAAAGGCATTGTCGGGGCTTTCAAAATAGGGCGTGTTGTCACGCAAAAAGACAAAAGCGTCATCGTTGTGAATGCATGAAATATCCCCTCCCCTTTCGGTTTTGGTTCGACATGGCGCTCTGCCACGGATATTGCTTGACTGACCTTCTATACCAACCAGGTTGTCAATGATCGGACCATAATTATTAAACTCATTGACGTAGGTTTTGAGATTCTTGATTGCCTTAGCCTTAAGCGCATTGCGTGTATCCTTTATTTCTTGCGCATCAACCGAGCAAGCAGCAAGAGCATTGCTGGTATCTTCAGCGTCAGTGCTGCAACCGCTAGCAATCAGGATAAATGTCGCCAGCAGGCTAACTCGGAAGATTCCAGGGTGAGCTTTATCATTGTTCACAATAATTCTATTCTCTCTGTATGTATCGCCGATTTATTTAAACCGACCAAAACCCCTATTTTTTGTCTATTAAAAAGCGACCTTGCCTTTACCTTTTCGTGTTTTGATACCAGCTAATTACCTCTTTAACCAACGCCCGCGTTTTCTTGGGATGTGTTTCGCTTACGTTATTGCTTTCACCCGGGTCAGTGAGCAAATCATACAGTTGCGGCTCACTGCCATCGTATTTACAGAGTAACTTCCATTTGCCGGAACGAACCGCCAGATCGAGGTAATTTTCTGTAATACCTTTATAGATGTGACGATCTGGAAGACGGTTAAAAAACAGCGGCTGCTTGCGCGAGGCTTGCGATTTCCCCAGCAGGGTTTTAAGCAGGTTTTCACCATCGTAGCTCACGCCCTCAACCAACTCAGCATCCGCGAATTCAAGTAAAGACGGCACAATATCGATAGAAGAAAAAACCGAATCTTTATTGCGGCTACCAATGACATCTTTGGCCATGAACGCTGGCCCCCAAACAATCAGTGGTGAGCGAATACCGCCTTCATAAAGGTGCGCTTTGTAGCCTTTTAAACCGTTGGCGTCGCCAATACCGGGATCGGGCCCGTTATCAGACGCAAACAGGATCAAGGTGTTATTCTGTAACCTTTTGTCTTGGCGAATATAGTCAAACAACGCTTCAAATTGCCTATCCATAGACTCTAGCACCGCCAAGTAAAGGCCACGTCTGCCACCAGAATTGGCAATGTTGTAGTCTTCTGCCGGTGGCCACCAGGGGCCATGTACATCATCAGGCCAGATATTGACGTAAAACGGCTTGCCGTCGTCGGCTGCTCTGTCAATAAAGCCTATGGCAGCATCGATAAAACCGGTGGTGATCCGTGAACGCTGCATATACATATAGGGGCCTAAGCGCTCAGCATCTCTCCAGGTGCGATTAAATGTATTACGGCCATTGCGCGTCAGCGGCAGTAGCTTGGGTCCCATGCCTTCAAAATTAGTTAACGATTGATCAAAGCCATAGTCGGTAATGGGCGGCGCATCATCAACATCGCGCTGGCCGCCCATGTGCCATTTGCCAAAATGGCCGGTGGCGTAACCTGCCTTTTTTAGGGAGCGCGCCAACATGGGTGCTTTGGGATCAAGCCAGTTTTGGATGCCCCGCTTGGCGTTGGTGGCGCGGTTATCCAGATACGAGGTAATACCCCAACGCAACGGGTATTGCCCGGTCGACAAGGCTATACGTGATGGCGAGCACACGGGCGAGTTCACGTAATACTGCTCAAAAGCCATGCCTTCTTTAGCTAACTGGTCAATCGCTGGCGTATTGGCTACTTTACTGCCAAAGCTGGACAAATCCCCCCAACCCATATCGTCAATAAAAATAACAATAATATTGGGCTTATCGGCTGGCTCGTTTGCGTCACCTTCCAAGTAGTCCGCCATGGGCTTTAATGGATGTACGGCCAACAGCGCTACTACCAATGGCTTAGATAAATGTTTAAAAATTGTATTCGTAAAGCGTTTCATCTCGCGCTCTATTTCAATTTTATGGTTAATTTTTCAGTCAAATCTGTACCACATTGAGCTAGCTCGTTATCCACCCACACGCACAGACCCGACTGGTCGCCGGCTTGCCCTGCATCCCAGTCCTGCTTCCAAACAATGTCCACATCACGGTCGTGGTAGCGGATGTTACCCAGGTAAAAGTGATCCCACTGCCCTGTCGGCAACAGCGGTTGCAGTGAGAAGCGGTTGTCGTGTGAGGCGGTAAATCCCAGCAGGTCTTCGATCAACATGTCTGGAAAGGTGGAATGAAAATAATCTTTCACGCCGCCAAATTCAGCGCTCTTCGAGGGCAGGTAATATTCACCAATATTGCGCTCTTCCCCGTGCAGATGAACCAGCTTTTCGATATGGCTAAACAGTAGCTTCCTGTCTTTCGGGGTGACCTCTTGTTTGTAGTTTTTCAGGTAGTTGGCGTAGGCCTTATTCACCACCGAATTCTGGAAGGGCCAGCCGCGACCGTTCCAGGCATAGGCTTCTTCGTTGTAATAGGGGTGACGTTTTTCAGCGGTGGTCATACCCAACTTGCCCATAAAGCCTTCAGGGGATGACAACTGTGCCCAGGCGCCGTCGTATTGTGTTTCCCCTGCCGGGATCATGTTGAAGTACCAGGGGGTATAGCCGACGGATTCGCGCACGATGGAGGGCGTGTCTTTTGGCCCGTAGTTGTTATCCGCCGCCGTGTGGGAATAGAAAAATTGATCTTCCTGGTGCCACAGGGTGTCCAGCGTTTTGGCTTGCAACCTTTGTGCTCGCAGCAAGTAGTCCTCACTTTTCAGCTTGTCCCTTTTGTCAGCAGAACCCTCTGCCTTTAGGGCATAGAGGTTGCCCAGGGATTTCAGGTTGCCGTAGTAATAGCTGTTGATTGAGGGGCGCACCAGATAAACCAGTGGGTAGGCGTTGGCGAAGGCGCTGGTGTAAGCCTTAACGTGATCTGAGCCCCGCAGCTCGTCTATGGTCTTCCAGCCCTGGTAGTAATCGCGCCAGTCCTTTTCGGTATAGATGGCGTAGGGACCATCCCCTGCAACCAGAGGCAGGCTGGCGGAAATGGTAAACTCCATGCCATCGTAAAGGTCGAGCACCTTGTACAAGCCATCGGTGTTGCTGCCCCCTTTGCGCACGCGAAATTTGTCGTCCCATACCTGCTGGTGGGCTTCCATATGGGGAAGTAATTGATCTCGCCAGACATTGTCTGGGTGCACTTTCAGGAAGGCTTCGGTGCCGTCGATCATCCAACTGGAATAGTGGTGGCTTTCCGGACGGGCTATATAGCTGTGAAAGGGTCGCCCTTCGCGCTGATTGTGCTTGGATGCGTGGCCGCTCATATAGAAGTCGATGTAGTCTTTCAGGTATTGGGTGTCGCGAAACCAGCGCATGTCGTAAAACTGGTGGCCGGCCGGGCAAGGGATAGCGCCACTGCGGCTACCGTGTCCCGGCCAGCCGAAAAACTCGGTGATGACCCAGTGTTCTTCCTGGGTATCCGGGTCTTTCCACAGGCGAAAATGCTTGGACATCATCCACCAGCGGTAATTAAAAACCTCGGTAAAGTCTTCGCTGGGGCTAATAAAATAAGGAGCGTTGTCCGCCAAGAGCTGGCCGACATTGCCGGTGTTGAATGGCCCATCTGAGACAGGGCGATTCGAGTAGTTGTTAAATTCTTTAACATCCTGTGCCAGGGTTTGTCGGGCCTGGTTTTTCAGGCGCTGCATCTCAGCGGTTTTTTTATCTGCCTGGGCATCTGTTCCTGCATACCCGGAAAGTGACAGGCCAATGCCTAAAGCAAGCGCTGCCGCCATACCGAATCTTCGATTGAAGGTTAACTTTTTCATTTCACGCCCTGCTTACTTGACCGCAAACTCAAAAACGGTGGTGGTTTTATACTGCTCCCCCGGCTTGAGTACGGTGGAGGGAAAGTTCGGCTGGTTAGGGCTGTCCGGATAGTGCTGAGTCTCCAAACAAAAACCATTGCGGTAGTGATACACCACTCCGTCTTTGCCGGTGACGGTGCCATCAAGAAAATTACCCGCGTAAAACTGAATACCCGGCTGGTCGGTGTATATGGCCATAGTTCGGCCGGTTTTTGGGGTGTAGGCTGAGGCAGCTAACTGCAATGATTCCGTACCTGATTTATCCAGCACCCAGTTGTGGTCATAACCGCCACCAAAGGCCAGCTGTTGGTGGCCAACAGCAATATCCCGACCAATGGTTTTGGCTTGCCGGAAATCCATGGGCGTATCGACCACAGTAGCGATTTCGCCGGTAGGAATCAGGGTGGCATCAACCGGCGTATAGTGACTGGCGTTCAACATGAGTTGATGACCGATGATCTCCCCTGCGCCATGACCATTGAGGTTGAAGTAGGCATGCTGGGACAGGTTGACCACAGTGGTTTTATCGGTGGTGGCCAGGTAGTCGACGCGCAGGCGGTTGCTGTCGTCCAGGGTGTAAGTGACCTGTACTTTCAAGGTGCCGGGATAACCTTCATCACCGTCTTCACTGACCAGTGAGAAGGTGACGGAGGCATCGCTGCCGGAGGATTTACCCTGGCTGCGCCAGAGCCGTTTATCAAAACCTACCAGGCCACCGTGCAGGGCGTTGGGTCCGTTATTCACGGCGAGGCTGTAGTCCTGCCCTTCCAGGGTGAATTTGCCGTCTTTGATGCGGTTGGCGTAGCGCCCAACAATGGCACCGAAATAGGGGCTGTCGGTCAGGTATTGACCAGGGTTGTCAAAACCGAGAGTAATGTCAGCCAGGTTCCCATCTCGATCCGGTGTGTGTAATTCAACAATGGTGGCACCCAAGTCCATAATGGCCACCCGCATGCCAGCACTATTACTCAGGGTCGTCAGCCCTACCTCACGGCCGTCGTCCAGCTTGCCAAACATCGTTGTGCTAACCCGTTGTACCTGTTGTTCACTGCTTTGGCTTTCTAAATGGGTCACCTTGCTTGCCTCCTGATCCGGCTGCGAAGGGGAACAACCAAGGTTCAGCAATAACAGGCTAAAAAGTGTTACGGCCAGTCTTAGGGTCATGGTGATGCTCCGTACGTTATTCTTGTTTGCTTTTAATAATCAGCGCTTTGATAAGCGCCACTTCCTTATCGCTGTATGGGGTGCCATCAGCCCTGAGCAGATCGTGGAACCAGGGGTCGGCTTCACCGCTAAAGGCTTCAGGCCAGGAACGCCAGGGATAGATGGTCTGGCTTTTTCCAGAAACAAACCCCCAGTGGATCGCGCCGACCTTGTTGTCCGCAAAATAGGGCATGATGTTTTCGAAAGTACTGCCGGTTTCCCGCGCCATGTACTCGGTACAGAGTAGTGGCCTACCGTGCTGCTGCAGGGCACTCACCAAGCTTTGCGTGGCCTGCAGGTCGCTGTAAACATGGAAGGTAAGAATGTCTGAATGGTCGAGCATAAAGCGGTACAAACCGCGATAGGGGCTTTGGGGATCCTCCCCCACCCACTTGCCGTCGTTGGAGCGCCAGATGCTAGAGGTAATGGGTTGCGAAGGCTGTACTTCTCGTGCCCAGCGAAACACTTTTTTGATCAGTTGCAGGCTGTAGCGGTGTTTATTGCCCAGCTCAACAATGTCGTAGGAATTGGGATTGGTGTTACCCGGTTCATTGTACAAATCCCAAATCGCTACCCGCTCATCCTGGCCATAGCGACTGACGATGCCTTGCACATAGCTTTGCAGCTCATCATGGCGGTCGTAGTCACCGAGAATGGCTTTGCCCGGCCCCTGCACCCAACCGGAATTATGGGTATGGGGAATGGGGCTGCGCTGTTTACCGAGCTTGGGGAAAGGATCCCAGACATCATCAAACAACACTAACATCACCTTGATGTTGTGTTTGTCGGCAATGGCCAGGAACTGGTCAACGCGTTTTAGAAAGCCTTTACGGTCTTGTTCCCACAGTAGGTCGTGGAGAAAAACCCGGGCCATGTTAAAACCGATCTCAGACGCCCAACCCAGTTCCTGGTCGATCACCTCGGGATCAAAGGTCTCTTTCTGCCACATTTCCAACTGATTAATGGCATAGCGCGGTGCGTAGTTAAAGCCCGTCGGCCAGGGCTGCTCCGCGTACCATTTGTTGGCCTGCTCGGCGCTCCAGCGGTGCTCTTCTGCTAATGCATAAGAACAAAGTACAAAGTACAACAATCCGATTTGATAGAGGGATTTTGACAACAATCGCATGGAATCTCCCAGCCCTTTCAACAACAGAGTTAAGCGTCTAACTATAGAAAGCGGGACTGCTAAAGCAGTCCCAAGGATATTAAGAGGAGACCCGCTTAATATGTCATACGGATTCCAACAAAGGCATTACGCCCCGTAGAAAACGCGCGCCAGGGCTGGTCTATATCACCGGAGTTACCAAAATGCAGACTGGTAACCTCGTTGGTGAGATTAGTCACATCAGCGGTAATGGTGATGTTATCGTTGACATCGTAGGAGGCGGACAAATCGAGAGTGCCGCGATCTTGTACGAAAGATGCACGATCACCATCAATTACCTGGTCGAAAACAAAAGAGCTACGGTATTGGTAAGCGGCTCTCAAGCCAAGAGGGCCTGATTCGTAGAAAGCCGTCAGGTTGGCTGTGTGCTCAGACAGTTGCAGTGCTGGTATGGCCCGCCCTGCTCCATCTTCAATACCTAGATCATCATCAGAATAGGTATAGTTTGCCTGAATACCAAAGTCACCAAATGTTTTCAGGAAGCCCAATTCAAAACCATAAATACCACCACTCTCACCACTATTGGCAGGTGTTGATACTCTGAAAGTTTCTGGTCCTGTTGAGGTGTCGAACACTTGGTCATCAAAGGTGTTGACAATGAAATCACCTACATCCTTGTAGTACAGAGCACCGCTCAGAATATTACCATCAGCAAAATACCACTCCAGAGAAACATCCAGGTTAGTAGATTCTGCAGGCTCAATAGCCGGATTTCCGATAGAGCCAGTATTTTCAAAGAAGTTCAACCTTGGTGTCGGAATCAAATCCTCAAACCGGGCTCGTGCAATTGTTTTAGATGCGCTAAAGCGCAAAACCATATCATCGCGCACGCCCAAAGCCAGATTCAGGCTAGGCAAGACGTTCGTATAGTCTGCATCCCGGGTAAAGGGTTGGAAAGAACCATCTTCCGTTTCCAGCACACCCACATTGCTGACGTCGGTTTGTACTATACGAACACCCAAGTTACCGGTCAGTGGCAAACCACCCCACTCTGTACTGATATCCCCAGATATATAGGCTGCAAAACTAGTTTCACCCAGGCTAAATGAGTTGCTCTCCACAAGCGGAACATTGTTAATCCCGTCCCGTGCCAATTGAGCATAAATTGAAGCGCGATCCTGGAATGCAAATGCATCGGGAGCAGCAAAAACAGGGAACCCACCAAACTCTGTCAAAAATCCACTTATCGAAGAATTCAGCACTGGAATTGAGCCACCGGACAAAACCAAACCATCTTCCGCGTCTCCGGTCATACCATTACCATTGCGGTCAACAGTTGTCAGTGATTGGTCAACATTAAAACGTTGCCGATTGCGCTCATAATCAGAATAGCGCACACCAACTTTAATCCTACTGAAGAAATCTCCCTGAAGGTTGTAATCCACATCAAAGCGCAGTGTTGTCTCAATACTGTCTTCTGGTTGGTCATCCAGGAAAGTATTAAAGCGATAATACTGAGATTGATCTTGATAATCTAAAGCTGGGTCTGGAGTGAGTACACCACCATCTGAATTTCTAAGATCAATATTGGCACTAATACTATCGACACGACGTGTCGGGTTGGCGTAAAAGAGCTTCAGGCTATCGGACTCGTAATAAGTCGCCTCTCCACTGAAAGTATAGTCTCCATGGGTAATTTCGCTGCCAAGAGTGAAGTGTCTGAACTCTTGGGTACGAGGAAATGAAACACCTTCCTGAATCAATCCATAGCCATCTACATCCGTTGACACTAACCTGCCCAAATCGGCAGACTGAACGTTGGAGAATGTGAGTGCTGTGGGGTCAAAACCCAGCAGCACAAAGGAACGGCGTGAGTCGATAAGCTGGAAATCACTACCAAAAATATCAAAGTGAAAGCGGGCATTATCATTGGGTGCAAAATGAAGAGCTGCGGTGTAAGTATCCGCCTGCAACTCTTGCGTTATTGCTCCGGAAATTGGCAATTGCGGAAAAACCAGAGAGCCCGGTACGTTGGCGATACCCAAGTCGCCAATATCACGTAAAGCAAAGAAATTGGTATTATCCAGACGCTGCCCGCTCTCTGCGGTACTCACATTGACCATCAAGCCAATAACGCCGGCGTCAGTATCCCACTTGGTAGAATAAAGAGCGGCGAGTCTTTGCCCTTTATCTTCAGCTTGCGAATTATCCTGTATTTGGCCGGTTAAGCTGAACTTGGTTTCATCTATATCGAGAGGACTCCAGGTTCTCACATTGACCACGCCTCCCAATCCCCCCTCAACCATATCGGCGGTAGGCGATTTAAAAACCTCGATACCCCGCAAAACTTCAGAAGGCACAGTTTGCAAATCAATAAAGCGGTCACCACCTTCCGGGTTAGCACCCCGCAAAACACGTCCGTTGACAAGTACGCTGTTTTGGGAAATACCACGAATTTGAACACCGGTAAAAAATGGCTCCGTACCAGACACACCCACACCAGTTACCCGGCTTAGTGACGCACTGACACTTTGATCTGCAAAGTCCGCCAAACCCTCAGCTGAAATGAAGTCTCCTATCTGCTCAGCATTACGCTTTTGATCAATTGCTCGCTCCAGACTACCTCTAAACCCGGTAACCACCAGCTCTTCAGAAATGTCTACACTTTGATCGGCCTGTTCCGCCGAGCTACTTGCCGAAAAAAAAGCCCCCAATGCAGCTAAGATACCTGTTGACAGTTTATTTTTTTTCACAGTCTTCTCCTCATCTGGCATATCATTATCAGAAGATTTCTTGAGGGAAATCTTGATAACACCTTTAGTGGAAAGACCGACAGAAAGATCAGAGTCTGCTAACAATAATTGCAGGGCATCAACTACTTGATAATTCCCAACAACTGCATTGGCTTGGCGAGTTTCTGCAACAGCATAGGGGAATAAAAAAGTTGCGCCCGTTTGTTCGGCCAATTTATTAAGTGCTGCAGCAGCATTTGACGCGGGCACATCAACTTCAAAGTACTCATCATCAGAATCAACTGCAGCATTAGCCGATAAAAAAGTCCCTGACTGAAACAGAAAGATAAAAACTATAGTTCGCCAGAAAGACTCTTTATACCCCCTATTCCCAAAAACCAAATTTCTGTTAGAAAACTTTATATTTTCCTTCAGCATGGCCTTTCCAACTATGAAACTGTTGAGAAATAAAAAGCCACACCTGTGGAAAAATATTTTCTTAAAAATTTTTGGTTTCACAATCAAAAAACACCCTCCTGACATACTTCTTTGTAGTGTTTTTATATAAGAATACCGCTCTTTAAAGATTTCAAAAACACATCAGGGGCTATAGAGCTTACCCCTAACACGTTAAAAACCTCTTGACCAGCCGGGGTTGATCATTCAGGAAGCGACAACACCACCTGATTGTATCCAGTACGTTGTACGTGAAGGCCAAAGTTACTTTCCAGTGAATCCAGCATAGCTTCCGTTTCGCCAACCCTGAATTGACCACCGATCTTTATGGCTCGCACCTCTGGATCATTTATCTCAATGGATACCGTGCTGTAACGACTGATTTCTGCGACTACCATTTCCAGTGGATCACCCGTAAACATGAGTAAACCCTTTCTCCAGGAGAGCTGCTTATCCATTTGATGCTGGTCAATATCGGTGATCGGATCCATGCTACTTTCAGAATCTTCATAAGAGGCTAAAATATTCTTAATAGTAGTTATCTGCCCCGCTTTCAAATGGCCAAATTTTTTAGCTACTGCATCTTTATGTTGAGGTGCACTCGGCTCGAAGCTACTATCCTTTTCTTGTTGCAGAGCAACCAGACCAACTTCGCCTTCAGTAACAGTCACACTTACATCAGCCCCTTTAAGACGCACAGAAAATGCCGTCCCGATTGCCTGAACTCTGCCTCTACCCGCGTAAACCCGGAACGGGCGTTCCGCATCTTTGGCGACGGTGAAATGAGCCTCTCCCTGTAAAAGGTAAATGTCGCGGTACCCTTCGCTGTAATCAATTCTTATCTGGCTATTGGTATTGAGTTGCACAACCGAGCCATCGACGAGGGTTTTATCTCGCTGCTGACCCACTGCCGTAGCATAGAGGCCGCTATCAATATTCGCTGCCCCTTTAAAAAGAGGTGACAGAACAACCAAAGACACAATCAAACTGGCAGCAACCGCTGTAGAAACCAGCCACTTAAGCTGTTTTCGCCCCCTTCGCTTGCCACGCTGGCTATCATGTTTACCCAGTGGAACAGCCAACTCCGTCAGCACATTCATATTGCCCCAGAACCTGGCTAGAGTTTCGATCTTTTCTCTATGCAAAGAGCTTCGACCCAGCCACTCGCGCAGAGCAAGCTCTTCTTCTGCTGAGAGAGAAGAGTCACTATCCAGTTTGATAATCCATTCACCGGCTTCCTTTTCAATCAGGGAGCGATCAGGAAATTCGTAAATGTTTTCCATCAATCTTTCTTCTCCATAGGCATATAACCGGACGCAAGACTTGAATCAGAGTCGGGGTTGAATGTTTCCCGCTCTCGTATGTAAGCCTTACAAGCAAGCATGCCTTTTAGTAAGTGTTTCTGTACGGCACTTATTGAAATACCCATCCGATCGGCGATCTCCCGATGGGTAAAACCATGTACTTTGCGTAACAAGCAAGCAACCCTTCGCCGTTCAGGTAAAGAGGCTAGAGCCTCACAGTACAACGCCAAGTGCTGCCGAGCACTTTCTTCCTCCTCCACCGAGGGTCGATCCTGTGTGTCCATTGAAGATTCAATATCTTCAATGTAATCCGTAATTTGTCGTGATTTTCGAGTCAGCTCTGTAAGTGCCAGGTTTTTGGCAATCTGGAACAAGAACGCCTTTGGTTGGTCAATTTTTTTATCCTTCTCCGCTTTAAAGGCTCGCAGATAAGCCTCCTGAGCGACATCTTCGATATCCTGCCGGTCAAATAGAAAACGGGCTAAAAAACGCCGGAGAAAGGCACTATTTTCCAAAAAGTTCTTGGAAACAACCGATAAACGCCCTCTAGGCTCATGCCCTGAAACTTTCTCATCTACTGCCATTTACACAGATTTCCCCTCAAAAAGGTCCAATTGCCACAACTCACGCTACAAACGGTATATAACCTGCGCCTCATCACCACTTCAGGACAAAATATCAAGCAGTTATCAGCAACAGGCCACGCGCAGCTAGCTACACTACAAAAGCGCACATCTATGTAACCAGTGAACCCTATAAACCCACACCCCTAAAAAATTTATTTTTTGCTGTTCAGTATAGTGTATGACTCATGGCGCGTTTCCAGGAGAGGAAAAAGGAGAATTTAGCCAATAAGAACAAGTTTGCAAGCATTTGATTTATTGAGATTTAATAATCTCTGGTATTCAGGAGTTATTGACCGGTTGGAGCAAACAGCTAACCGAGGTGTTGTTCAAATGCCCGCATTATTACTGGTGGCAAATGGCACAGATTCGGGGGTGTGGGGCAAGTGTCGGACAACCCCATACGCAAAAGGCCTGTCATTGCTGACAGGCCTTTTGCGTATATGGCGCACTCGGAAGGATTCGAACCTTCGACCGCTCGGTTCGTAGGTGTGCCGCTAAATTTAAGTTATTGTTTTTATTAACCTTTATGACGGCGTTCGTTGCTGATTTTGTCGGAAAAAGTATAACAATGACGTACTGGTGTCGGAAAAGTGTCGGAAACCAACAACCGCTCGGTAGAACACCTAGCGGCTACGACTTTACTTGCCTGTAGGTCTAACTTTTCTGGCTGATTAGGCGTCATAAACAAGGCGAATATCACTTATTAACAGCCAAGGCTGAGTCTGTACAATTAAAGCTTAGTCACAAAAGAACCACATTAAAGTGGCTTCTATATTTTGTCGCTAGAGTCCGTCTCAGGTTATCCCTCAAGCACTCTCTGACGCTAAGTTCCTGAGACACCCCTTCCCTAAACCTGTAATTAATTAAACTGCATTCTGATCAATTGAAAGTGTTTTCACGTTTTACTCAACCAGCGCTTGAATATTCTTGTCATTATTGGCAATGCAATATAAGACATACAAATAGTAACAACGGCTGTAATAATAGTTTGGTTAATCACGTCATTGAAGATTAACAAACCACCCAAATTTGGTGGAATAAAATACACCAAAGGTCCAATTGCAAAAAAAGAAACTACCGTCATTTTTCCTCTTGACGGAGTTTCACCTGGCTTCATAAACCAGTGTTCTAACCCCATAAATGTTCGTAACTTTGGAGATTCTTCAGAAAAACCGCTCGACTCAGACAATATTTTTTCTCTGATCTCCGAGGTATTCCAACGCTGCAATAGCTCAGCGTTTTCAAATTTGAAGATGATCACGTACTCGTTATCATTTGGAGTCACCATTCCAGGCTCTATCAAAATAGTATTGACATAACCTTCAAACTTTTCAGAAGCTTTAGTGAGTTTCTTTTGCCAGCCGATATACTCATCAATTTGATTCAGCTTTACTCTATGATGAACAACAGTCACAACACTGTTACCGGCTAACTTAGACATGAATATCACCACCAGGTCATTTTCAAGCAATTGATCTTCAAAAAGTTAAAGCAAATTTCTTGTCCATCTCTGTATATCCATTTTCAATCACAGACTTCCAATACATACAGCCGTCTTTGGTGATTAATACTTTGATTATCAAGCACTAGGGAACATCTGATTAATTGATAATGCAGTGCCAGTTTCTGCAATTCAAAAATTCAGGTGCTCGTTTTCTCCAAATTTTGCGTAAATAACTCGATATTTACGCACTTTTTGCCTTGCTGAGGGGGGCTC
>NZ_JATAAF010000010.1 GCF_030341905.1 Porticoccus sp. W117
AAGAGATTTACAGGCGCCGGCAGGAGACAGTTGAACGCAGCTTCGCTGATGCTAAACAACTACACGGTTATCGATATGCTCGCTACACCAGGCTTAATAGAGTGGCTGGTCAGTGTCTGATGGCTGCAACTGCCCAAAACATCAAGAAAATTGCTCAGATGGCGGCCTGAGCCTCTATTGAGCCCTCTCTACACTCCAAACCCCTTGCTTAGCCTCTGTAAATGCCCCAGTACGGTGTTTGCGAGGCTCAACCTAGATTCGAGAAACTCTCCGGCTTTTGGGTTAGCAATGCCCAGAAACAACAAACCCCAGCAAAAATGCCGGGGTTTGTCAGCGATCTGAAAGCCGACCTGCGAAGGTCGGCTTTTAAGCAAGTTAGAAGCCTTACAGCCCCAACTTCTTCTCCAGGTAGTGAATATTCACGCAGCCCTTGATGAATTCACCGTCATTAACCAGATCTTTCTGCAGGTCGATGTTGGTTTTAATGCCTTCAATAATCAGTTCATCGAGAGCATTATTCATGCGCTTGAGGGCGTTTTCACGATCTTTGCCGTAGGTGATGACTTTGGCGATCATGGAGTCGTAGTGGGGCGGTACGCTGTAGCCACTGTACAGGTGCGAATCCACGCGAATACCAAAGCCGCCCGGCGCATGGAAATTTGTGATCTTGCCGGGGCTGGGCATAAAGGTTTTGGCGTCTTCCGCGTTAATGCGGCACTCGAAAGCGTGGCCACGGAAAATCACTTCGTCTTGTGTAAAGCTGAGTTTTTCGCCACTGGCGATACGCAGCTGCTCCTTGATGATGTCCACGCCGGTGATCATTTCCGATACCGGGTGCTCCACCTGCACACGAGTGTTCATCTCGATAAAGTAGAAACGCTCGTTCTCGTAGAGGAACTCGAAGGTGCCAGCGCCTTTGTAGCCAATGTCGATACAGGCCTGGGTGCAGGCGTCGTACACTTCCTGGCGCACAGCGTCGGGAATGCCCGGTGCCGGAGCTTCTTCCAGAACCTTTTGGTGACGGCGTTGCAGCGAGCAATCGCGGTCGCCCAAATGGATGGCGCCGCCTTGGCCGTCTGCCAGCACCTGCACTTCCACGTGGCGTGGGGTGGTGAGGAATTTCTCCATATACACCGTATCGTCGCCAAAGGCGGTGCGGGCTTCTGACTTGGTGATCTGGATGGCGTTGATCAGATGGGCCTCGGTGTGCACGGTGCGCATGCCGCGGCCACCACCGCCAGCGGCGGCTTTGATGATTACCGGGTAGCCGATCCTTTGGGCGATTTCCAGGTTGCGCTCGTTGTCTTCACTCAGTGGCCCGTCGGAGCCGGGCACTGTTGGTACGCCGGCTGCCTTCATCGCCTCAATGGCAGCAACCTTGTCGCCCATGGTGCGAATTACATCGGCGCTGGGGCCAATAAAGGTAAAGCCGCTGTTCTCCACCTGCTCGGCAAAGTCGGCGTTTTCCGCCAGGAAGCCGTAGCCGGGATGCACCGCCACAGAATCGGTAACTTCCATGGCGCTGATGATACGCGGCACATTCAGGTAGCTTTCCGTGGAGGGGTTGGGGCCGATGCAGACCGATTCGTCTGCCAGGCGCACGTGTTTCAATTCGGCGTCTGCCTTGGAGTGCACGGCAACGGTTTTAATGCCCAGCTCTTTACAAGCGCGCAGGATGCGCAGGGCAATTTCGCCACGGTTGGCGATCAGCACTTTTTCCAGCATGGTGTGTTCCCGCTGTTGTTGAGTGGCGTTGGTCAGACGATGGTGATCATCGGCTGGTCGAATTCTACCGGCTCGCCGTCTTCCACCAGGATGGCACCAATGGTGCCGGACTTGTCGGCTTCGATCTGGTTCATCATCTTCATGGCTTCAACAATGCAGATAACATCGCCAGCTTTCACGCTCTTGCCTACTTCGCAGAATGATGGAGCGCCAGGTGCCGGTGAACGATAGAAAGTGCCCACCATGGGTGACAGCACCGCGTGGCCTTCCGGTTCGGCGGCAGCAGGAGCTTCCGCTGCTGCGGCAGGTGCCGGAGCAGGGGCAGCGGGCGCTACCGGAGCGGCAGGTGCTACCGCAGCTACTGGTGCGGCGGCGACAATCGGGCCGCCACGACTGATGCGGACAGACTCTTCGCCTTCGACAATTTCCAGCTCGCCGATATCGGATTCTTCGAGCAGTTCTATCAGTTTTTTAATTTTTCGAATGTCCATGATGGATCCCGTTGGTGTTGATAGGTGGTTTAGCTATCGCCGAGTTTGCTGAATGCAGCTTGTAGCGCCAGCTGGTAACTGTTGGCGCCAAAGCCGCAGACAACGCCATCGGCAATGTCCGAAAAATAGGAGTGCTGGCGGAAGGATTCCCGGCTGTGCACATTCGATAAGTGCACTTCAATAAAAGGAATGGCTACGGCCAGCAATGCATCCCGCAGTGCCACACTGGTGTGGGTAAACGCGGCGGGGTTAAAGAGAATATAGTTGACGCCTTCGTGGGCTGCGTCGTGAATGCGCTCAATCAGCTCATATTCGGCATTGCTTTGCAGGGCCAGCAGGTGGTGGCCATTGCTGCGGCATTGCTCGGTGAGTTGTTGATTGATGCTGTCCAGAGTGTCGGCACCATAAAGGTCGGGCTCGCGGCTACCCAGCAGATTCAGGTTGGGGCCATGCAGTACCAGGATGGTTGACATAGTAAATTGCTCTGACGGTGGACGCGGGTTACAGAGTTTTATTACAGAGATGTTGCGAGAGTCTGCACGAAAATCGTGCGCAAGTCCAACTTTTTGGGTTTTTCTTTGGGTTTCGAAGACAATCGCTGCACGATAGCCTCAATATCTCCGAATTAGCACCCCTTGGGGGTTGGTTGGAAACCAGTTTTCTGGTGTTCTGCGCATTTTGCTGTCAGTTCAAGGCTGTTGTAAATGTTTTGGCCGAAGTTTCAATATTTTGCTGTTAAGTGTCAGGAAAAGTAACTTAAATGAAGCAAAGTTGCGTGCTTTAGGCTTTTTTGTGCCCGCCAGTGGATGGAAAGGGTGAAGTTGTTGGGATTGTTGGTAGGGTTTGGCGCAAATTTCCTGTTATAGTCCATGAAAAAGTACTGTTCAGGAAAATTTGGCAATGAAAGTAATTGTGGCCGTAGGGGGGATGCTGTTGGCTGTGCTGGCAGCGGCGCAAACATCGACTGTAGAAGTGACCGACGCCTATGTGCGCGCCATGCCGCCAGGACGTACAGTGACGGCGGGCTTTTTTGAAATAGCCAACCGCGGCGATCAGGATTGCCGTCTGGAGGCGGCGAAAACTGATATCGCCGGTGCCACTGAGCTGCATACCCATATCCACGAAGATGGCAAAATGAAAATGCGCCAGGTGCCTGGTATCGATTTGCCAGCCGGCGAGCAGTTGTCGTTCAAGCCCGGCGGTTTGCATGTGATGCTGTTTCGTGTGCGCCCGTTAAAAGATGGTGAACCGGTGGAAATGGTGCTGGAATTCGCCGACTGCGACCCCGTGGTGGTACAGGCTGAAGTGCGCAGCATAAAGCGCAAATAAGGAGGCTCGGTTGTCTGGATTGAATGCAAAGGTGGCGGGTATCAAGGAACGCTTTGCAGAGTGGCGTGAAGACTACCTGGTGGAGCGCTCATTTATAAGGCACCTGTTGTGGTTCTTGCTGGGCCTGTTTGTGATTCTGTTGCTGGTGGGGTGGTTTTGGAGTCAGGAGCCGGAACCATTCGAGGTAAAACCATTCAATGATGTGCAAGGCTTCCAGCCAGTTGGGGCTGTAACCGCTTCCACTATGATTGCGGTTGCGGAAACACTGCTGGACAAGCCTGGCGGCTTCTTGAGTAATGACATCACCCCTCCGGGAATTTGGCTGGATAATATTCCGAGCTGGGAATATGGCGTAGTGATTCAGCTGCGCGATCTCAGCAAGGCGATGCAGCAGTCGTTCAGTCGCTCTCAGTCGCAGTCTGTGGATGATCCAGATTTGGTGCTGGCGGAGTCGCGCTTTAATTACGATCATACAAAGTGGATGTTCCCTGCCGCAGAGCGAAGTTATCGTGAGGGTATTGATTATGTCAGTGCCTATTTGCAGCGGCTTGCAGATGACGACGAGCACAATGCGCAGTTTTATGCCCGTGCTGATAATCTCAGTTATTGGTTGCGTGCAGTGGAAACTCGACTTGGCAATTTGTCCCAGCGTCTAAGTGCCAGTGTAGGGCAGGCCCGCCTAAATACCGACCTGGCTGGAGATCCGGAAGCCCGTCAATCTACCCCTGCTCCAGACGAGTTGGTGGTGAAAACCCCCTGGCTGGAAATTGATAATGTGTTCTATGAGGCGCGAGGTTCAAGTTGGGCGCTTATGCACTTCCTGCGAGCGGTAGAAGTTGACTTTGCCGAAGTGCTGGAAAAGAAAAATGCCCGTGTCAGCCTGCAGCAAATTATTCGCGAGCTGGAAGGCGCCCAGCAAACCCTGTGGAGCCCCATGGTGCTTAACGGAGATGGCTTCGGCGTAATGGCCAATCACTCACTGGTTATGGCTTCCTATATAAGCCGCGCCAATGCGGCGCTGATTGATTTGCGTGCACTCCTCGATCAAGGGTAAGTGGATCAAGGGTAAGTAAATCAAGGTTAACCAATACAACGACGGACTGAAATCAGGTGCAAGTGGACAGCGACAACAATCTCGGTGAATTGGCCCTGCAAGCGCTGGCCTGCCAGCCTTTGGGGGTGGTGGTGCTGGATCGCCGTCAGCGAGTGTTGCTGTGGAATCGCTGGATGGAGCAATGGAGCTGCATCGATGCGGAGCAGATTCTGCAGCGCGGCCTTAACGATCTGTTTCCAGAGCTGGTGGGCGGCGACCTGACAGCAGCGGTGGACTCTGTACTGAGCAGTGGCAGCCCAGTGTGCTGGACGCAAACGGTCGACCCGGAAAGGCTCGACGTCATCGAACACGCCATGACCCGTGGCGACCGGGAAATGCCCCTGCACCGGGTGCAGATCAGCGCCATTAGCCAAGGGCCAAATTCCCTGTGTCTGTTGCAGATTGATGAGGCGCCCTACGACCCCTTGTTTGTAAAAACCCGTAAACCCAGTGCTCTGGACGGTGAGGCGCCAGCCTATTTGGAAACCGACTGGCTGGGTGTGCTGACGGTGGATGCGGACGGTGTTATCCAGCAATCCAACGAAGCGGCCCGGGTGCTGTTTGGCTATCGGGAAGAACAGCTGCAAGATGCCCCGGTTCGTATCCTGTTTCCTGCCATCGACGAATTGCCGGAAGCGGACCTGAAAGGCTTTTTTGAAAAGCAAATGCGCCAGAGCAGTGACGGTCTATTGGAGGCTGCCACTGCAGACGGTCGCACCCTGCAGATGCAGGTACAGGTATTCCGTTCCGTGCAGCATCCCGGTCACTATGTGCTTTGCTGTGGCGACCTCTCCAACCTCAGCAGTGCCCAGGAAACCCTGTTCCGCCAGCGGGAATTGATCAGCATTATTTACGAGCAAGTGGCTGACGGTTTGATTCTGGTGGACGATCAGGGCTTGATCGAACACGTCAATCCGGTGGGGCTGGAATTACTGCACAGCAGCGAAACCAACTTGCTGCACGGCAAGGTCAGCCATTGGCTAACCTTTGTGGATGAAAGCGGCGAGCCGCTTTCATGTCCCGCCAGTGAAGCCCTGCGTCGTGGCACTTTGGTGAGCCTGCCAGAGGGGGCGCAATTGCAGGCTCCAGATCATCCGCCGGTAAACGCCATGGCGTCGGCGATGCCGTTGCGCAACCGCAAAAACGACCTGGTGGGTGTGGTGGTGATCTTCCGTGCGGTGAGCGAATCCCGGCGCATGTCTAGCCGTCTGGCCTGGCAATCCATGCACGACCCGTTGACGCAACTGGCCAACCGCCGCCAGCTGATGGCGGATCTGGCGCAGTTAATCGAGCGCACCCAAAACAGCCTGGACACTCACACCCTGCTGTACATTGACCTCTACAATTTCTCAGTCATCAACGACACTTGTGGCCACAACGCTGGCGATGAACTGCTGCGCCAGTTTGCCCGCCTGCTGAGCCGTCTCAGTGATAAAGAGGACACTGTTGCGCGCCTGGGTAATGACGAATTTGCCCTGTTGCTTGCCAACCGTACCGTGGACGAGTGCCGGGAGTTGGCTGATCAATTGTTGTGGCAGATCAAAACCTTCAGCTTCCCTTGGGGTGAACGTCGCCTCAAGGTGGGTGCCAGCATCGGCGCCAAGGTGATCGACAGTAATACCAATTCCGCCATCGACGTACTGGTGGAGGCGGGCAGTGCCTGCACCGCCGCCAGGGAGGCCGGCCGCAATCGAATACATTTCCACTATCTGGCCAAAGACGTCACCCGTCGCCAGAGTGTGGCCGAGTGGATTCCGCGCATCACCGAGGCACTGGAAGAAGACCGCTTTGTACTCTACGTGCAGCCCATTGTGCCTGCCGGCAAAGTGGAGCCCACTGCACGCCATTACGAAGTGTTGGTGCGTATGGTGGATCGCGAAGGCAAGCTGGTACCCCCTGGGGAATTTATCCCGGTGGCTGAGCACTACGGAATTATTGACGAGCTGGATCGCTGGACTTTTGAACGCACCATCAGCTACCTGCAGCGGCAGTTGGAAAACCACAAAGACTACACGCGGCGCTTTTCGGTAAACCTGTCTGGCAGCACCATCGGCGATGAAGATTTTCGCGAATACGTACTGCGCCGCTTCCGGGAAACCGGTGTCGACCCACGCCATATTCAATTCGAAATTACCGAGACGGCGGCGGTGCGCAACTTTGACCGCGCCATGGAATTTATTCGTGCCCTCAAAGCACAGGGCTGCTACTTCTCGCTGGACGATTTCGGCAGCGGGTTATCGTCTTTCGCTTACTTGAAGCAACTACCGGTGGACTTCCTGAAAATCGATGGCAGCTTTATTCACAACATGGAATTTAACGACGTAGATTATTCCATGATCAGCACCATCAACCACCTGGGTCATATCATGGGTATTCGCACCGTGGCAGAGTGTGTGGAAAACGACAACCAGCTGGCCATGTTGCGGGAGATTGGCATCGACTACGTGCAGGGGTATGCATTGTCGCAGCCCAAGCCGATGGATCAGTTGTAGGGAGTCCAGTTTTCCCTCGTCACTGCGAGCGTAGCGGCAAATCTTTGATTTGGGCAGCCTTTAGGCTGGGCGTGGCGTACAACCAATCTCGCAACTTTTATATCACAGGTGAAAAATGAAAAAACATTTTGCAGTATGTATTTTCTTATTCGTTGTTAGCCAACTCACCTTTGCTGATATTCCCCTTTCTGAGAACACTGAACTGGTCTTCGCCAGCAAAAAACAAGCAGGCAAACTGCTGGCGCAAAAAGACGACTACACTCAGCGCCTCAGCCAATTCGACCTCACCGCAAAACTGCAGCGCAAATCTCCAGCCACCGTAAAACAGTTTCTCAGCTTTGCTCGCAAGCAAGGCATGAATTGGGAGAAAGAAGAAAAACAGCGCCTTGGGGAAATCTTTCAAAGCCTGCAGGCACCTCTGGCCCCTTACGTTGATCTGTTGCCAGAAAAGGTCTATCTGGTAAAAACTACCGGCCGTGTTGAGTCCGGAGCGCTCTACACTCGCGGTAATAATATTTATATTCCCGCCCGCAATATGGCCATGGGCGACGACCAGCTCACCACCATCATGTTGCACGAGCTGTTCCATATTATTACCCGTAATAACCCGGAATTACGCGACCGTCTGTACGCAGCTATTGGTTTTGTCAAAACCAGCGAGCTGGTGCTGCCGGAACCTTTGCGGAGCCGAAAAATCAGCAACCCGGATGTGCCTGTCCTCAGTCATCTGATAAAAGTGACAATAGAAGGAAAAGAACGTTGGGTAACGCCCATTATTTATTCAGGAACCGATTACGATCGCGCTATAAAGAGGGTGTTCTTCCAGTATTTAAAGTTGGCTGTATTGGTGTATGACTGGGATGGCTCTGGCGAGCCAAGTGCTGCTATGGAGAATGGAAAACCGTTACTGGTGCCATTGGGGCAAGTCGCGGGATTGTTTGAACAAATTGGCAGAAATGCCCAAACTGTTTTCCATCCAGAAGAAGTGCTGGCAGATAACTTTGCTCTGCTGGTGCGTGGGCATAGAGTAGCGAGTCCGGAGGTTTTGGATAAGATGAGAAAGGCTTTTGCAAGATAGGGTGTTCTTCTTTAAAGAAGGTGAGTGCTATTTAATAGTGTATTTTTTCTAACGGAAAATGAGAAAAAAGCGATCTAAAGCTGCCCGATAAACGAACTGATGAGTAAAATTGAAGCATGAATGCTACTATTGATACTTCTATTGCTGTCGTGTGCGGCGGCCCTTCCTCTGAGGCAGAAGTTTCTCGTTCTTCTGGCCGTTGCGTTGCTGAAGCTCTAAAGCAAACATATCCCAATGTTGTTCTTCTGGAGTTGGATAAACACCTGAGTGCAGCCCTTGCAGCAAACTCAGTTGATGTAGTGTTTCCTGCACTTCACGGCCCGCCTGGTGAAGACGGCACATTTCAAGGATTCTTGGAAACTCAAGGTTATCGGTATGTTGGTAGCGGCGTTCGGGCTAGTTCCTTTGCAATGGACAAGTCTGTTGCAAAGTGTATTTTCCGGCAGGCTGGAATTCCTGTGGCCCGGGATATCAATCTTGAACACTCACTGGATTTAGATGCCGCCTGCCAGCATATTGAGAAAGTATTGGGAGATGACGTTGTTATCAAACCTTCAAGTGAAGGTTCTGCCGTTGGAGTTCGCTTTGCCAACAGTGCCGAGGAAATCGAAAAACGGCTACAAGAGGCTTGCCTGCATAACGGGAGAGTCTTGGTTGAGGAAAGAATCATAGGCCGCGAGATTACTGTCGGTATATTAGACACCGGTAAGATAGAGGTCTTTCCTGTAATCGAGGTGCGCACGCCGAAGGGTGCTTGGTATGACTACGAGCACAGATATACCGAAGGTGCGAGTGAGCACATTATTCCGGCTCCGCTTTCTCAAGCTCAGTACCAACGCACACAGGAAATTGCGGTACTTGCTCACAAGGCACTCGGATGTAGACATTTGTCACGAGCAGATTTCGTGGTGCCTGAGCATGGTGAGCCCGTACTGCTGGAGGTCAATACCTTGCCTGGTATGACACCAACAAGCCTGTACCCAGATGGTGCACGTGCAATTGGACTGAGCTTTGAAAGTTTGGTATCTAAACTGATAGAAGGAGCGCTAGAATATGATCATGGCTAACAAATCTCTGCAACGGACAAATTACTCGCTGACGACCTCAGTTTACCGCTGAGATTGACGTTGTATCCGAAAATAAGACTGCAAAAAAGTGGATTTCCGTTTTTGCTGATTTTAATCGTTAGAGCTCTTCCGTCTGAATGAGGGAGGTTTTTTCTAAATAGAACCTTGCCTCTATCGTGTCAGTAAAAGTTGTACATGCCAGTGGATGATTTGTGAGTATTAAAAATTTTATTTTTCTTTTCTTGTGTCTTTCTCTTAATAGTTCCGCTAAAGAAGAATTTTCTGAGACGAGTTCATGGAAGGTCTTCTTCAATAAACACCATGCAGTGGGGACAGTTGCCGTTGTCGATGATCGGAAATCATCCAGAAAATTAAGTGTTTATAACGGGAAAAGAGCTGCTCAGCGCTATTCTCCCGCCTCTACATTCAAAATCCCTCATACGCTTTTTGCTTTGGATGCAGGACTGATTGAAGATCAATTTCAGGTTTTTCCATGGGATGGGGTTGAAAGAAATTTTGATCTGCACAATAAAGATCAGAATGTGCGATCAGCTGTACGGAATTCTGTACTTTGGGTTTATGAAGAATTTGCCAAGGAAATAGGAGCAGAAAGAGCACAGAAGTATCTTGAAAAGATTGATTATGGAAATATGGATTCAAGCGTTGAGAGTGGTGTTTATTGGATTCATGGGGGGCTTGCCATATCTGCTTTTGAGCAAATCGCCTTTCTACAAAAACTCTATCGCAATGAACTTCCTTTTCGTATAGAGAATCAGCTTCTTGTAAAGGATATTTTGATTAGGGAGGCGGGGAAAGATTGGATATTGCGAGCAAAGACGGGCTGGGCAGGCCGTTATGGTTGGTGGGTCGGTTGGGTGGAGTGGCCATCCGGACCAGTGTTTTTTGCGCTGAATATAGATACTCCCAATGGTCTGAAGGATTTGTATAAAAGAGAAGCAATTGTCAGGGACATTTTGTTGTCATTAGATGCGCTCCCGTCTCAGGCGTCAATGTAGTTGGTAAAAGTGAGGCTCTGGTAGATTGAAACACTTTTGTGTCAAAGGAGGTTGATGGGATGTATCGAATCCTATGTATTGCTACAACACTTTTCGCTGTTTCGGCTTTTTCTCAAGAAATAGCTATTACAATTGATGATGCACCTGCCCCCGATTCAAATTTGTTTGCTGGAGAAGAAAGAACACAAAAGCTGATTGAAAGCCTTAAGAAATCTGATGTTTCCGATGTGCTTCTGTTTGTGAAAACAAACAATATCACTGAGCATTCGAAGAAACGACTTGAGGCTTATGTTGACGCTGGCTTTCATCTTGGCAACCATAGCCATAATCATTATTCTGCAAATAGAAAAGATGTTGATGTTTACCTTTCCGATATCGCCTTGGCCCACGATCGGCTGAAAAGTTTCGGGAATCTTTTGCCTTTTTACAGATATCCATTTTTGCATGAAGGGAATGACAGAAAGGTAAGGGATCGTATACGTCGATTCCTAAAAAGCATGGGTTATCAAAGCGGCTATGTCACGGTTGATAATTATGATTGGTATATGGATAAACTGCTTCAACAGGCATTGGCTGATGGTAGGGAAATCGATTATGAGGCGCTAAAAAAAGCGTACGTTACAATTCTTTGGGAATCGATCAAATTTTATGATGAAGTTGCCCAGCAATCTTTGGGGCGCTCTCCAAGACATGTTCTGTTGCTTCACGAAAATGATATGGCTGCGTTATATATAGGCGATCTGATTAGCCATATTCGCTCCAATGGGTGGGTGATTATATCGCCAGAGGAGGCGTATAAA
The DNA here is from genome assembly GCF_030341905.1 of Porticoccus sp. W117. GTDB lineage: Bacteria > Pseudomonadota > Gammaproteobacteria > Pseudomonadales > Porticoccaceae > SCSIO-12696. Next base: position 11,092 of record NZ_JATAAF010000010.1, read on the forward strand.
GATCCAATAGCATCTAGCGTTCCTGACGTTCTATATAATAAACAAGGTAGAGTCGCTGCTATTGCCAAGAGTAAAGGCTGGGATACAAAATTTCTTCGGCATGAATCTGAAAGTGAAGATTTTTTGGATAACTACTTTAAAGACAATGGAGTATATAAGTAGGGTTGTAAGTGAATGGTGAAAGCTAGTTGGTAGGGTTTATTCCTCTGCGGTTTTTTCTTTCCTGGTTTTAATTGTAATTAACTAACCCAATTATCCAAAAGCAATCCCTCCACCCGCTCAAACTCTTTCAAATTATTGGTTATCAAAGTTAGTCCTTCACTCCTGGCGTGGCCTGCAATATGCAGATCGTTAACGCCAATAGGTGTTCCCTTGCGTTCTAAATCTGTCCGTATATTGCCGTAATGAGTCGCTGCTTTTTCTCCGTATTCAAGCACGGTCAGGCGGGAGGTGAAGTCTTCAACCTGTCGGAAGTTGTGTTTGGGTTGGGCGCTTTTTTCTACGCCATGGAGCAGTTCGGCTAGAGTGATGGTACTGATGCAAAGTTGGCCGGCGTGTTGGTTAAAAACTTCAAGTACGTCTATTGGTCGCCGCTTAATCACGTAGATGGCAATGTTGGTGTCGAGCATGTATTTGAGCATTAAAGCTCTTCCCGCTCAGCTTGCTCTTGTGAGGCTCGTTGTTCCATAAAGTCGTCGCTGACGCGCTCTTCGGAAAGAAAGAAGCTGTCCCAGGTGCTGTCTACTGGGGAGAGCACGCGATCTTTGCCAACAATACGAACATTCACCTGTTTAACGTCGTCAGGGAATCGAGTGTCAGCGGGTAAGCGAACGGCTTGGGTGCGGTTGTTGACGAATACAGAGCCTTTGGCCATGGGGTTGTTCCTGTCTAAAGCTACATAAGCGAGTATATGGCGCAACAGTGTATATTGCAATTGTATATAGCATGTTGATAGCTTAAGGCTGTTACCTCAAATCAAGCTCCTTAATCTTCCGCGTCAGCGTATTCCTCCCCCACCCCAATAATTTGGCTGCTGCTTCCTTGCGCCCACCGGTATAGCTAAGGGCAGCTTCTATAGCGATGCGTTCAATTTCTGGTTGGGTAGTGGAAAGCACGTTGGTTTTGCCGCGGTGCAGTTGTTGTTGAAACCAGTTCTGCAGTGCTCCCTGCCAGTCGCCCGTAGTGTGTGTTGCACTGCTGTTTGTGTTCTCTTGCTGCAGCAGTTCGGCGGGCAGGTCTTGAAGGTGAATTTCCCGTCCTGGTGCCATCACGGTGAGCCAGCGGCAGCAGTTTTCCAGTTGGCGCACGTTGCCGGGCCAGGGGTGTTGTTGCAGGAATTGCTCGCTGTCCGGCAGCAGCACTTTGGTTTCTACATCCAGCTCATTGGCGGTTTTTTGCAGGAAGTGGTGGGCCAGTTTGATGATGTCTTCGCGCCGCTCTGACAGTTTGGGCAGGTTTAGGCGAATGACGTTAAGGCGATGCAGCAGGTCTTCGCGAAAGCGTTTTTCTGCCACCCGCTGTTCCAGGTTTTGGTGGGTGGCGGTGATGATACGTACGTCTACGGTCACCGGGCTGTGGCCGCCCACTCGGTAGAATTTGCCATCGGCCAATACGCGCAACAGCCGGGTTTGTGCTTCGGCGGGCATGTCACCAATTTCATCCAGAAACAGGGTGCCGCCATCTGCCTGTTCGAAGCGGCCCACGCGACGCTGGCTGGCGCCGGTAAAGGCGCCTTTCTCGTGACCGAATAATTCCGATTCGATCAGGTCGCTGGGTATGGCCGCCATATTGATAGCCACAAATGGCTGCTCACGCCGCGGGCTGTGGCGGTGCAGGGCGCGGGCCACCAGCTCTTTGCCGGTGCCGGATTCACCGTTGATCAATACGGTAAGGTGAGAGTTGGAGAGACGGCCAATGGCGCGGAACAGCTCCTGCATGGCAGGAGCTTCGCCGATAATGTCGGAGCCGCTGGTGCTTTCTTCGGAGCTGCTTTGTTCGGCCTTTAGTTGGTTGGCGATCTGTTCCCGGCGGTGGTTGATGGCGCGTCGGGTAACGGCCACCAGTTCGTTGATATCGAAAGGCTTGGGCAGGTATTCGAAGGCGCCGCCCTCGTAGGCTGAGACAGCGCTATCTAAATCGGAGTGTGCGGTGGTGATGATCACCGGAATGTGCGGGTAGCTGTCGTGGATGGCCTGCAACAGTTCCATGCCGCTCATGCCAGGCATGTGTACATCGCTGACAATGGCCTCCGGGGCTTGTTTTGCCAATGCAGCGATCAATTCTTCGGCGCTGCTAAAGCTGCGGCAGTCGATGTCGTTGCGAGTCAGGGCTTTCTCCGCCACCCAGCGAATGGAGTGGTCGTCGTCCACTACCCATACGGTGTCAGTGCTCACGGTGTGGCTCCTGTTGCAGAGGCAGGAAAATGGAAAAGCGGGTTCTGCCCGGCTGGCTGAAACACTCAATCAGTCCCGAATGACGACCAATGATGGTTTGTGCAATGTGCAGACCCAGGCCGGAGCCGCCCTGGCGGCCACTGATCATGGGGTAAAAAATGCGGTCGACGATTTCTTCGGGAATGCCGGGGCCGTCGTCTTCAATATCCAGGCGCAGCACAGTGCGGTGGAACGCTTTGCCAATGGTGAATTGGCGCTGGATTCGGCTGCGCAGGTTTATGGTGCCGCCGTCGTTGGCGGCCAATGCCTGGGCTGCGTTGCGTGCGATGTTGAGCAGTGCCTGAATCAACTGTTGGCCATCTACTTCCAGCTCCGGGATGCTGGGGTCGTAGTCTCTGCGAATAGCGATGGCAGGGGTCGCGTCTTTGCTGCTGTGCAGTTCGGCGGTGATCAGTGCAGCTACGTGCTCGGTAAGTTCGTGAATGTTGGTGGCAGCCAGTTGCAGGGGGCGAGCCGGCCCCAGTAATTCGTCCACCAGCAGGCTCAGGCGGTTGGCTTCGGCGACGATCAGATCGGTGTATTCCTGTTGTTCCACGGGTAGTTCCAGAGCCAGTAGTTGTGCTGCCCCCTTGATACCGCCCAGGGGGTTCTTTACTTCGTGAGCGAGGCCCAATACCAGCTCGTGGCTGGCGCTTTGGATAGACAGCAGGGCGTCTTCCCGATTGATCTGCAAGATTCGATCCACTGACTGCAATTCCAGCAATAATCGTTTTCCCGGCAGGGGCGAGGTGGTCACGTCGACGGTGATACGGCGGTCGCCAGGGGTAGACAGCTTGGCCGCTCGGTAAGTGTAGGGTGTTTCGCCCTGCTGGATTTGTTGCAGCTCCAGCGCCTGGCTGGGGATGGACAGCATCGGTGGGAAAGCCATGCCCTGCAACTGATTGCGGCCGATGCTGAGCAGGTTCTCCGCTGCCGAGTTGGCGTGCAGGATGCACATATCCTCGCCCAACAGCAGTACGGCGGTGTGGAGTTGGTCGAGGGGGGGGATTTGTGGCGTATCTGTCATGGGGAGGCCTGGGGAAAAGGCCAGTTTAGCGGGTTATATTACTTTTTGCACCAAGTTGGTGCGATGCAAGTTTACAGCCCCGGCGCCCTTAACGGCCCATTGCGTACAATCGGGCGCTTGACGTGAATGGTGACACTGTTGGAGCTGGCGATGGTCTTGCCGCTGGCGTCGATGATATTCACCACAATACTGTGGCTGCCTCGCTCCAGATCGGTGAGCACAAAATTGAGATTTTTAGAGGGCTCGTCAAAGCTCTCACCATCGTATAGCAGTTGTGCTTTGTGGTCGGGTTGCAGGCCCGGAGTAAGCGCTAACTTCACCGCCAGCCTTTGCTGGTCATGGAGAATGCTTTGGTCATTGCTGGGGTGGGTGATAGAAACTGACTGGTAGCCACGAAAGCGCTTGGGCTTGTCGATTTTTTGTTGGGGCTGCCAGCGTTGTTTGTTGGCGCGGGCTTTTTGAACCGCTTGCGGGTCGGGATCGGCGGCGTTGACGGTGAGCTTTTCGTAGTTCACATCGCCGCTGGGTTTTTTGTCGGTAAAGGTGACTTTGCCGTTTTTGTCGACAATTTTGTAGAGCTGCTGGGCCAGGGCTGGTGTGCTGACCAGTAGTGTAGCGGCCAGCAGGTAAGTCAGGTGACGTGCCATCGTCTTTGCCTCCGATTGCGTTAGGGTTTGTTGATGTCTCATATCCACCTCTGCTGAGAGCGATTTTTGCGCTCAACAAGACGGAAAAAGTGACGTGTAGTCACTCTACACCAGCTTTTTCCAACGCAGTGGAGCGCAAAAATAGCCTCAGCCCTTCGGGTTGGGGCTGAAAAGGCGCCCCTCGTTGTTGCTCGTCGCTCATTTGGAATGACCAAATCACACTCCTTGCGCCTAGATGGACGCCTTTTCAGCCGCCAACAGTGGCGGATATGAGACGTCAACAGACCCTGCAATCCTACCCTAAATTGGACTGCCCGCGCCGGTGGCAATTCCCCAAAACCCAAAAAAGCAGCCCAGGTGGGCTGCTTTTTTGGGTTTTGTCATCGCGAGCGTAGCGCGGCGATCTCACACAGCGCGGCAGAGGGCTGATGGAGATTGCCGCGGCCTGCGGCCTCGCAATGACTGAGTTAACAACTGTAGTACAGGTCAAACTCAACGGGGTGAGTAGTCATATTGACGCGCTCCACCTCTTCACGCTTGAGGTCGATGTAAGCGTCGATCATGTCGTCAGTAAATACGCCGCCCTGAGTCAAGAAAGCGCGATCTTCATTCAGCGCGTCCAGAGCTTGTTCCAGGCTGCTGGCAACTGTGGGGATTTCCGCCGCTTCTTCCGGTGGCAGGTCGTACAAGTCCTTGTCGGCGGCGTCGCCTGGGTGAATCTTGTTGATGATGCCGTCGAGGCCCGCCATCAGGTAGGCGGAGAACATCAGGTACGGGTTGGCGGTGGGGTCGCCGAAGCGTACTTCAATGCGCTTGCCTTTGGGGCTGGTCACGTAAGGAATGCGGATAGAGGCGGAGCGGTTGCGGGCAGAGTAGGCCAGCATGACCGGGGCTTCGAAGCCCGGTACCAGGCGCTTGTAGGAGTTGGTGGAGGCGTTGGCAAAGGCGTTCAGGGCGCGGGCGTGCTTGATGATGCCGCCTACGTAGTACAGTGCCATTTCGCTCATGCCTGCGTAGGTGTCGCCAGCGAACTGGTTAACGCCATCTTTGGAGATGGACATGTGCACGTGCATGCCGGAACCGTTGTCGCCCACCAGAGGCTTGGGCATAAAGGTGGCGGTTTTGCCATAGGCGTGAGCCACGTTGTGTACGCAGTACTTCAGTACCTGTACTTCGTCCGCTTTGTTGGTCAGGGTGTTGGCGCCAACGCCGATTTCACACTGGCCTGCGGTGCCCACTTCGTGGTGGTGCACTTCAATTTCCAGGCCCATTTGCTCCATGGCGGCACACATGGCGGCGCGCAGGTCGTGCAGGGAATCGACCGGAGGAACGGGGAAGTAACCGCCTTTCACGCCAGGACGGTGGCCGGTGTTGCCGTCGTCGTAGTTGTGAGAGGACGCCCAGGCGGCTTCTTCAGAGTTGATTTTGTAGAAGGCGCCGCTCATGTCTGCGCCCCACTTGATGTCGTCGAACACGAAGAACTCTGGCTCCGGGCCAAAGATGGCGGTGTCGCCGATGCCGGTAGACTTCAGGTAAGCCTCGGCGCGGGCAGCCACAGAGCGGGGGTCGCGCTCGTAACCCTGGCCAGTGGTGGGCTCAACGATGTTGCAGCGTACGATAACCGTGGGCTCGTCAGTGAATGGGTCCAACAGGGCGGTGTCATCTTGCGGCAGCAGGATCATGTCGGACTCATTGATGCCTTTCCAGCCGGCGATAGAAGAGCCATCGAACATTTTGCCGTCTTCAAAAAAGTCTTCGTCCACCTCAGAGGTGGGAATGGAGACGTGCTGCTCCTTGCCTTTGGTGTCGGTAAAGCGCAGGTCTACCCAACGGGCGCCGCTTTCGCTGATGAGTTCGAGGGTCTTGGACATGATGGTCTCCGTGAAAATGGTTGGGCTCAACAAATAGGATGACTTGCCATTAGCAATTGGTGTGCCAACTCAAAAATGCGGCGCTGGCGGCGAGAAAGGCGGCATTTTAGCAAAGTATGGGGGTGGATATGTGACAAATAATGCACCAAGTCAGTGCGATCGGTCTTTTTTGGTGCAATTCGGCTGCGAGCTACTAGCTTCGGGCTGCGAGCAGATCGAGTTCACTCGTCATCCTGAGGAGCTTTTGCCACTTCGTCATCCTGAGGCCACGGAGTGGCCGTGAGGATCTCACAACTTTCAAACTCTGAGATCCTCACGTCGCTACGCTCCTCAGGATGACGAAACCACTAACCTGCTCGCAGCTCGTAGCCCGCCGCTGTATCAACCGCTATAATCCCCGCCCCTGATTTTCACCACACATCCAAGCCAGAGCTATGCACTTTATCGTCAAACTGTTCCCGGAGATCATCGTCAAGTCAACGCCGGTGCGTAAGCGAATGATCAAACAGCTGGCCAACAATCTCACCAAGTTGGTGAAAGGCCTGTCTGAAGAGCTGCGTGTGGTGCGCGAGTGGGACAAGATTGAGGTGGTCGGCCCTGAGGGTAATGAGACCCTTGAGCTAAGCGTTCGCAAGGTGCTGCAAAACACCCCGGGCATTGCCAATTTTTCCTCGGTGCGTCGCTACGCGCTGGGGGATCTGGACCAGATGTACCAGCAAACCCTGACTCACTGGGGTGATGCGCTGGCGGGCAAAACCTTTTGTGTGAGGGCAAAGCGCACTGGCAGTCACGATTTTAACTCCAATGAGGTGGAGCAGTACGTGGGCGGTGGCCTTAACCAGAATACAGATGCCGCCGGAGTGAAGCTGAAAAACCCGGATGTGACTGTGCGCCTGGAAATCAAGGACGACAACTTTTATGTGATTGAAAATACCCAGCCGGGCCTGGGGGGCTTCCCCATTGGCACTCAGGATTCGGTGATCTCGCTGATTTCCGGTGGCTTCGATTCCAACGTGGCCAGCTACCTGTGCATGAAGCGTGGCTTGCGCACTCACTTTCTGTTTTTTAACCTCGGCGGTCGTGCCCACGAGCTGGGTGTTAAAGAGGTGGCTCACTTTTTGTGGCAAAAGTACGGCGCTTCCCATTCGGTGAAATTCATCACCGTGCCCTTTGAAGAAGTGGTAGCGGAGATTCTGGAAAACGTCGATAACTCCCAGATGGGGGTAATTCTCAAGCGCATGATGTTGCGCGCGGCCAGCCAAGTGGCGGACACTCTCAATGTGGAAGCGGTGGTGACCGGTGAGGCGGTGGCTCAGGTGTCCAGCCAGACGCTGGCCAACCTGTCGGTTATCGACAAAGTGACCGATACACTGGTGTTGCGGCCGCTGATTACCGCCGACAAAAACGACATTATCAAAACCGCCCGCGACATTGGCACTGAGGAATTTTCCGCCAGTATGCCGGAGTACTGCGGCGTTATTTCGGTGAAGCCCACCACCCGTGCACGGATGGAGCGCATCGAGCGGGAGGAGTCACGTTTCGACTTTGCGGTTCTCGATGCAGCGGTGAATAGCCGCCGAGAAGAAATGATTCACGATGTGATGGAGCAAGTGGATGCCGATATCGATGTGGAAGTGCTGTCGGTGCCCCTGGCGGAAGCGGTGATATTGGATATCCGCCACCCGGATGAGGAAGAGCTGAACCCGCTGCACGTCAATGGCGCCCGTGTGGAAAAATTGCCTTTTTACCAGCTGGGCAAAAAATTCAAGCAGTTGGATGGCGACACCCGCTACATGCTCTACTGCGCCAAGGGAATCATGAGTCGTCTGCACGCAGAGATTTTATTTGAGCAAGGTCATGGCAATGTGGCCGTATATAGACCTAAATAGCCCGACCAAAGTGACGCCCTAAACGGGCGTCATCCTGAGCCACGCAGTGGCGTGAGGATCTCACAACTATCAGGGCCTGAGATCCTCGCGGTCGCTTCGCTCCCTCAGGAAGACAGGTCTCCTGAAATTAATTTTTACCGGAACCCCCAATGCTAGCGCAAATCTTCGCCCCCAAATTACTGATCCTTTACACCTTTATCGGTTGTGGCATTTACGTGCACTACCGCGGCAAGGTGCGTCACAAGTTTTTCCGTCAACTGAGTGACCACTCCACCATTATGGCGCCGGTGAATTGCCTGATGTACCTGTTCTCTAAAGTCCCCAACACGCCGTATCTGGATGTGAAGCAATTCCCGGAATTGCAGCTGTTGCAGGATAACTGGGAGACCATTCGCGATGAGGCACAGCAACTGTCTGGTGGTGGCCATATCAAGAAAAGCGAAAAGCTGGACGACCTGGGGTTCAACTCGTTTTTCAAAACTGGCTGGACTCGTTTTTACCTGAAGTGGTATCAGGATTACCTGCCATCCGCCAAAGCGTTGTGCCCGCAAACCCTGGAATTGCTGCGTCAGTGCCCATCGGTAAAAGCGGCCATGTTTACTATGCTGCCTCCCGGCGGCACTCTGGTGCGACACCGCGACCCCTACGCCGGTTCGTTGCGCTATCACCTCGGTTTGGTAACCCCCAACAGCGATGACTGCTATATCGCTGTGGACGGCGACAAATATTCCTGGCGCGATGGCGAAGAGGTGATGTTTGATGAGACGTATATTCACTACGCCGCGAATAACAGCGATACAGATCGCCTGATTCTGTTCTGCGATATCGAGCGCCCCATGAACAACCCCATTGCCAAGTGGTTCAACAAAATTTTTGGCCGTTTTGTGGTGACTGCTTCCGCCACCAAAAATACCGACAGCGACAAGGTGGGCCTGCTCAATCGCATCTTTGGCGGCGTTTACCAGATTCGCATTATCGGCAAAAAGCTCAAGGCGTTTAACAAGCCGCTTTACTATCTGGTGAAGTGGGCGCTGTTTGGGCTGATCCTCTGGGCAATCTTTTTCTAAGCTGCCCGTCATTGCGAGGAGCGTAGCGACGTGGCAATCTTCTGAACAAAGGAGATTGCCATGGCTACGTTAAAAACCCAGCCTCGCAAGGCCAGTGTAAAAACATTCCTCGATAAAGCCGCCAGCGGTGAGCGCCGCTCGGACTGCGATCGCGTCCTTAACCTGCTTCAAGAAATTAGCGGCGAACCTCCGGTGATGTGGGGCGCCAGTATTATCGGCTTTGGCCGTTACCGCTACGATAACACCCAGGGCGGCGGCGAGTGGATGCTCACTGGCTTTTCGCCGCGCAAGCAAAACCTTACCGTTTATATCATGAACGGATTTTCCCGCTACCCGGATTTGATGGCCAAATTGGGTAAGCACAAAACCGGTAAATCCTGCCTCTACATCAAAAAACTCAGCGACGTGGATTTCGAGGTACTGCGGGAGCTGGTGGTTCGCTCTGTGGCGGATATGCGACTTGCCTATGACACTGATTGACAGCCACTGCCATTTCGATTTTGGCGCGTTTGATGACAACCGCGAACAGTGTTGGCGGGAATGTCGGCAAGCGGGTGTGGAGCAATTGGTGATCCCCGGTGTTAACCCGGCTGAACTGGATGTGCCCTTTGGCTGTGCCGAATCGCTGCCCGGAATATTTGCTGCCGTGGGCCTGCACCCCTGGTGGGTGGCTGCCTGGAGTGAACAACAAACTCCACAGCAGCTGGTAACCGCACTGGAAAAATATCTCCAACATCCAAAGTGTGTGGCAGTGGGGGAGTGTGGCCTGGATGGCTACCTGGATATTGCTATCGAACAGCAACTGCCCTGGTTTGAACAACAACTGAAGCTAGCCTGTGACGCCAAATTACCGGTGATTATTCATGTGCTCAAAGCCCACAACAGGGTTATCGAATTGTTAAAAAAATACCGCCTCCCCAAGGGCGGAGTGATCCATGCCTTTACCGGCAGCGCTGAATTGGGGCGGCGTTATTGGGAGCTGGGTTTTTACCTGGGTATCGGCGGTACCATCACTTACGAGCGCGCCCGCAAAACCCGCGATGCCGTAACGCAGTTGCCACTGCAATCTCTGTTGCTGGAAACTGACGCGCCCGACATGCCCCTTTGGGGCCACCAGGGCCAATCCAACAGTCCACTCTATTTGCCGGAAATTGCCAACTGTCTGGCGCAGCTGCGTGGGCAAAGCGTCGAAGACATTGCTGCCCAGACAACCGCAAACAGCCAACAGCTATTTGGAATTTGACGATGCTGTTTAGCCCCCAACAATTCAAGCAACAGTTCCCTCTTTTCTCCCAGCCGGAAAACTGTGAGTTGGTGTATCTGGATAACGCCGCGACGACCCACCGCCCGCAAGTTGTGATCGACGCGGTGGCGGATTTTTATCGCACCAGCAACGCCAATACACACCGTTCCAGCCATCGCCTGGCCCGTCGTGCTACGGAAATGGTGGAGGCGACTCGCATTGCCGCGGGGCGATTTCTCAATGCTGCAGAGCCTTCCGAGGTGATATTTACTCGTGGCTCCACCGAGGGGCTCAACCTGTTGGCCAGCAGCCTGACAGAAAATTTGAGCCCTGGTGATGAAATTGTACTGACCACGGCGGAGCACCACGCCAACCTGGTGCCTTGGCAGATGGCGGCCCAGCGTCACGACCTTATTCTGAAATTTGTGCCCCATAAGAACGGTGTGCCGCAGTTTGATCGCGTTGAAGAAGTGCTGTCGGAGCGCACCAAAATTGTGTCGGTGACTGCGGCGTCCAATGCCTTGGGCTTTATGGCTGATTTGGGGCCGCTGAAGCAGGTATTGGCAGATCGCAACATCCGCTGGATAGTGGACGCGGCTCAACTGGCTGCACATCAGGTTGTGGATGCGCAAACCATTGGCTGTGATTTTCTGGTGTGCTCCGCTCACAAGTTTTATGGCCCTACCGGAGTTGGCTTGCTGTATGGCCGTCGAGAATCCCTGGCAGCACTGCCGCCCTGGCAGGGCGGTGGGGAAATGATTGAGCAGGTACAGCTGCAGAGCAGTACCTATGGGGCGCCGCCACACCGTTTTGAAACCGGTACTTCCTCTCTGGCGGCCATTGCCGGGCTGGGTGCTTGCCTGCAGTTTTTGCAGCAGTTGGATCGCGATGCCATGGCGGCTTACGAACAGCAATTGACGGACTACTTGCACCAGCAGTTACAAAAGTTACCGGGTATTGACTTGTTATCCAATGCCGAAAGCAATGTAGGTATTGCCACCTTTGCACCCGCTGTGGAAAGCGCGTTGCAGGCAACGGATATCGCCCACTGGCTCGATGGCCGAGATATCGCCGTGCGCGCCGGCCGCCATTGCGCCATGCCGTTGATGGAGTTGCGCTCAGGCCACGGTAGCAGCGTGCGCGCCTCCATCGCCGCCTATAACAGTCGCAACGATATTGATCGGCTGATCGAGTCTTTGCAGAATTGCCTGGCGGCTACACAAAGCAATTCTTCGCTGGTAACCACTGCGGACGCTGACCATCTTGAAGAACTGTCTATTGAGCAGCTAAGACAACAAAGGGGCTGGCAGCAACGCTACCGACAGTTGATGAAGTGGGCCGACGCCATTGCCCCTAAGCCGGGTATTCGTACCGTGGGCAATCGGGTGCGCGGTTGCGAAGCCGCTACCTGGGTCAGTCATCGAATGGTTGATGATCGGCACCAGTTTTTTATCGACAGTGAGGCGCGGGTCGTGAAGGGGCTGGCCGCTCTGTTGCTGCTGTTGGTGAACAACAAAACCACTGCTGAAATTGCCGCTTTAGATATGGATGCCCTGTTTGCTGACCTTGGCCTGGAAAAGCACCTAAGCCCCTCCCGCAGTAATGGTTTTCGGGCGCTGGTGAATAGAGTGCTGCAATTGTCTGGCTCCCTTTTGGGGTAGTAATGGCTGGTTCCTTTAACGTGCCATGATGGTTTTGAGTGGCTTATCGAAAAGGCAAGGTTCTTATTATGGAAAACTGGATCAACCCCATTACCTTGAGCGGCGATCACGTCATTCTGGAACCCATGTCCAGTGACCATGTGATGGCGCTGCAACAGGCCAGTGCCGATGGTGAATTGTGGAGGCTCTGGTATACCCACATACCCGAGCCGGATAAAACCGCCGATTATGTCAATGAGGCGCTGGCCGCCCAGCAGCGAAGAGAGATGCTGCCCTTTGTGGTGCGTCATAAAGCGAGTGGCCAGGTGATTGGCTCAACCCGGTTTTGTAATATCGACAACGTTCATCGCCGGGTGGAAATTGGCTACACCTGGTACGCCAAATCATTCCAGCGCAGCGCGGTAAACAGCGAGTGCAAATTGCTGTTGTTGCAACACGCGTTTGAAGCCCTTGAAGTGATTGCGGTGGAGTTTCGCACACACTGGCACAACCGCGCGTCGCGGGCAGCCATTGCCCGGTTGGGTGCAAAACAGGATGGGGTGTTGAGAAACCACCAGCGTTCTGCCGATGGCAGCTATCGCGATACAGTGGTGTTCTCCATTACCAACGGGGAGTGGTCGGCGGTAAAACAGAACCTGAGATTTCAGTTGGCCCGCTAACCGGCGCTGCAGCCGCCGGGCCGGGGTTTACCGAATGAGTGACCCGGTTTTTGCCGGACTTTTTCGCCCGATACAGGGCTTTGTCTGCCTGATTACACAGTTGTTCAAAAGACAGTGGCTGATTCCACTCTGTGGCAGAGATGCCAATGCTGGCAGTGCACTGAATCGCCTGCTGCTTGTACTGCACAACGTGCTGGCCCAGGCTGCGGCGCAGCTTTTCTGCCAGGTGCATGGCGCCACCCAGGTGTGTATCCGCCAGCGCCAAAGCAAATTCCTCGCCACCGATGCGGCCAACCAGATCGCTGGCTCTGATCTGGTGGCGGATAATCTCACCAAACTGCCTTAACACCTCATCACCGGCGGGGTGGCCATGGGTGTCATTCACCTGTTTGAAATCGTCGACATCCAGGTACAGCAATGAAAAAGGCGCGTGATTGCGGCTGGCCACTTTCATCACACTGAGGGCGCTGTCCATAAAGGCCCGGCGGGTCATTACAGTAGTCAGGGAATCGTAAGTGGCCAGCTTGCGGGCTTCCTGCTCCAGATCATGAATTTTCAGGATCAAGCCAGTGCTGTGCCAGGTGGCGGTGGGTGCGATCAGCGCGGGCACCAAAATAGAAATAACCAGCCCAATGGTGTTGATGCCGTCTGCAAACCACGCCATCACCAGATAGGTGATCAGCACAGATACCAGAACGCAGGCCACGGCAAATAACGCCACGGTGCGATTGCGCCCCAGTCTGATAATCATGTCCTTCATTAAGCCTTCTCCTAAACCCCTCTCCTAAACTCTCTCCAGGTAGCGATCCACTGCCCTTGCTGCTGCTACCATGCCAAAGGTGGCTGTCACCATGGTAGATGAGCCAAAGCCGCCACTGCAATCCAGTTTCACGCCCTCGTCCATGTGCTGCTTGCGCTGGCACACGCTACCGTCCGGCGCTGGGTACTTCATCTGTTCGGTGGAAAATACCGCCTGCACGCGCATATTGCGTTTCGGGTCTTTGGGGAAGTTGTATTTATCCCGCAAACGGGTACGAACCCGTGACAGCAGCGAATCCTTAACCGAGCGGTGTAAATCCCCCACAGTCACTTTGCTGGGGTCACTGCGCCCACCAGCGGAGCCAACTGTCACTACTTGTTGCTTTTGGCGACGACAATGGGCGATTAATGCCGCTTTGGCGTACGACGCATCGATGGCGTCGATCACCACCTGGGCATCAGCGGGAATCACCTCGGCCAGGTTTTCCGGCTCGGCAAAATCGTCCACCACAATTACCCGAACATCAGGGTTAATGGCCTGTAATCGTTGCGCCAGTACAGCGGTTTTTGGCTGGCCTATGGTGTCCTTCGTGGTGTGCAGTTGGCGATTGCTGTTGGTGATGCAGATGTCGTCCATATCCACCAGAGTAATTGCCCCCAGGCCGGTACGCACCAGCGCCTCCGCCGCCCAGGAGCCCACCCCGCCGATGCCCACTACCACAAAGTGGCCGCTGTGGAGCGCCCGCAAGCCATCCATGCCATAGAGCCGGGCGATGCCGCCAAAGCGCTGCAAGTAGCTTTCGGGTAGAAAGTTGTCGGGTGGGGGGGCTGTCATGGCGCGGATTCTATAGATCGCGGCCCTCGGTTGCCACTTGTGTTGGCGGCTTTTAAGATGGTGTATTGATAAAAACAGCAGGAAGCATGAGATGCATATTGTACTGACGATCCTGGGGGCGATTGTCACCATTCTGATTCTGGTCCGCCGCCTGGATAATGCCGGCATCAGCCTCAATAGCCTCAATCCGTTTTGGTACTTTCGCCGCCGCAAATGGCAGCAGCAATACAACGCCGATCCCGGCTTTTGCATTGAAAGCCCCATGGAAACCACCGCCGGACTAATGTACGTGGCAGCCAAGTGTTCCGGGGATATTTCCAGAGAGCAAAAATCCTGCATCTTGAATTTGTTCCAGCAGGAGTTTCATTTATCAGAAAGGGAGTCCACTGAATTGTTGGCTTCCTGCAGTTTTTTGCTTCCCGATGAAGACAAAGTGAAAGATCAACTCAGCAAGTTCCTCGAACCCAGCTTGGAAAAATTTACCGATGAGCAACGGCAGTCTGCTATTGCGTTGGTGGAGAAAGTGATTGCTTGTGAAGATGTGGTGGCGAGTAAGCAGCGGGAGTTTGCTGAGCAGGTGGAGCAGCAGCTCAAAATTGCAACGGGCAAAGAGACACAGAGCTGGTAATGGCAGTCGCTATTCCAAATCTTTAATGCTGTAGTAAACCGCGTCTATCACTTGTGCCATTTTTTGGTAATTCAGTGTATCAGGCGTGTCATTGGCTGTGTGGTAGTTGGGATTTCTGTAAAAAGCGGTATCCGTCACCATCAGAGCAGGGATGTTAAATTTCCAGTAATTGCGGTGGTCAGAAAAATCAATGCCAGTGACCAAGGCTGGCGCGTTTACTGACTCAACGGGTAGCTCGCCGTGTTTTACCATAGCTTTTTTGAAATCTCTCGTTAGCCCTGCATTTTCCATGTTGCTTACCACCGCAATGTAGTTTCCGGTAGTAGGGTAAGCGGATTCCATAAATTTGGCCGGGTATTTTTGACTGTTGGCCTCGTCAGTGAAAAAGCCAATCATTTCCAGGCAGACCATCATTTTTACCGGTTTGCCGGACTCGCTTAATCGCTTGGCATGGTGAAAGCTGCCCATGCTTTCTGTACCAAAGAAAGGTGGTTCTTCCAAAGCGTAGGCAACCAACTCGGTAGGGTGTGAAGGAGGGTGCTGGCTGTAGATGCGCGCCAGCTCCAACAAACCTGCAACGCCGCTGGCATTGTCGTCAGCTCCTGGAAGCTGGTCAGCCACATCGTAATGTGCACCGATAACAATTTTACTTTTCCCGCTGCCATCGCCGGGAAAGTGGGCGACAATGTTTTGGTACTCTACTCCCCGCTCCAGAAAAATTTGCCGCTCAGCAGTTATTTGGTTTTTCTCCAGCTCTTGAACAATGTAATCAGCGCTTTTTAGCAAATCTTTTGGGATGCTTGATCTTGGTGGCAGTTGCTCTGCCATGACTCTTACGTGGTGCTCAAGAATATCGGGCCTGGACAAAGATGGGTTGTCTTCTTTGGCTGGTGTCAGCAGCAGAGGCTGTGTCGCCCACGCCCATAGGCATACCCAGAAAAGCAGGAAGGCTGACAAAGCGATCAATGGCCTTTTCATTGCGTGTCCTTTTTATTTAGGGCTTTATCTCAATCGGTGTACCGTTCTTCACCAATTCCCAGATTTCTTCGATCTCTTTATTGCTGACGGCAATGCAGCCGTCGGTCCAGTCGATGCCTGAGTAGTATTTCTGTGCCCAGCCCATGCCGTTGGGGGTGCCGTGAATAAAGATGTCGCCACCGGGGCTGACGCCTTTTGCCTGGGCTCTGGCTTTGTCATCGGCGTTGGGGTAGTTGATATGAATGGACAGGTGGTAGCGGCTTTTGGGATTGCGGTAGTCCAGTGTGTAGTTGCCTTCCGGAGTGCGTTCGTCCCCTTCCTGTTGTTTGTGGCCTGCCGGGTTGTCGCCCAGGGAAATATCGTATTCCCGGTAGCGCTCGCCATTGTGGATCAACCACATTTTGCGCTCTGACTTGTCTACTAAAACAGAGTCTGCCAAAGGGATGTCTTCAGCGAACAAGGGGGTGGAACAGAGTAGTGATAAAAGCAGGGCAGCGCGCATGGCTACAACTGTGCCACAGATTTCGCCAACTTGTGAATGGCCTGCTCAATTTGAGCGGCGTTAATATAAGGCGCCACGCCAAAACGCAGTATGTCACCGCGGGAGTCGGTGAGCACGCCGCTGTCCAACAGGCTTTGACGCAGTTGTTCCGCGTGGGGGCTGCGCAGGGCAAGGAAGCCGCCGTTGTTTGTCAGCGGTTGTTCGTGGGCCAGGCGAACCTGATCCGCATTAAAGTTTGCATCCACAAACAGCTGCCGCAAGTGACCTAATTGGGCCAGATACTGCTGGCGGATGGTGGTTTTATCCAGCTGTTGCTGGCGGAAGAAGGCCACCACTTTGGCAGCACGAAACTGTGATGTGGGGTCGTAGGTGGCGGTAGAAAAGCGCTGCTCGCCAGCGTCGAATACGGTAGCGTCGTTATTGCGGGGCTTGTCCAGGGTGGAAAACGACGCGTACCAGCCGGTAATCACCGGGCGCAGCTCACAGCTTTTCGGGAAGCGCAAAAAGCAGTTGCCTTCCCCCCATTGCAGATATTTGTAACCACCAGTCACCAGATAGCAATCTTCCAGCCCTTCTTCGCGAATCGACAGCGGCGAGTTGTTGGTGCCGTGGTAGTCGTCGATCAAAACCGGAATGTTTCGTTCCCGGCCAATGGCGGCCACTTGCTGCAACTGCGGGTTGATCAGCGCACTTTCGAAGTAGACTCGTGACAGCATAATGGCGGCGGTGTTGCTGTCGGCCACATCTGCCAATCGTTGGGCGAAACTGTCCAGGGGTTCCACTGGCAGCATCTCCACTTCCACGCCTTCTTCCTGCAAGCGCTTCAGTTGGCGGTACATGGAGTGAAATTCACCGTCGGTGGTGATGATCTTCGGTTTGCTTTTCAAGTGCTCTTTATCGCAGAGAATGGCAGACAACCAGCTGATCAGCAGAATGTGGGTGTTCTCCGCCAGGCAATAGAGCCCATCCGGGTCGTCGTACCACTCTCGCAGGTAACCCCGTAACACATCTGCCTTGGCGAAGGCGGCGCCCCATTTCTCGTCCACAGATTGTGCGGCGGCCTCAAAGGCTTCCACCTGGCCCTCCACGGCCACATCCGGCCAGGCCTGGTGGGAGTGTCCGGTGAACAGCAAGCGTTCGCTGACATTAAAGCGGGAATAGTGGGGGGCCAGTTGCCTGGCCAGGGAGTCGAAGTTGTGCATGGGTGGCTGCTATTTTACGTGTAAAGTAATTAGTGTACGGCGGCAGATTAACCGGGGCAAGTGATGATGATTCCGTTACAATGGCGCCACGTTCTCCAGCCCCGACATTCATGACAGACAACAACCTGCAAAGCGCTATTGCCAGTGCCCTGCAACAGAACTTCTACAAGGAGTTGCGCCCCAGCCGTGGTGTGTTCCAGGCCGACGTGTACCTGGTGAATGTGGACGACCAGCTGGCGGTGGTCAAGGACTTCAGCCGGCGCCCATGGTGGAGCCGGGTGCTGGTGTGTCGTGGCTTGATCAAGCGGGAAGTGAGTGTTCTCACCCACTTTGCCGATAGCGGCTTTGTGCCCCAATACTATGGCCTTATCAGCGGCCCCTCCGGTCGCGATATGTTTGCTATGGAATTTCTGGATGGCGAACACCCCGGCGTGGAGAATCGCGGCCGTTGGCCTCAAGCCTACGCACAGACTCAACAGTTTCTGGCCATGTTTCACCAGGCCGGTTATGCCCACAACGATTTCCGCCGCGCCAATATCCTGGTGCAGCCCGACGGCGAAATGCGTTTCTTCGATTTCGCCTCCGCCATGCGCAAACCCCAATCTTTGAAATGGCTGCTGTTCCTCAAAAGCTGGCTGGTGAATTACCTGCAGGGCGCCGATCGGGCGAGCCTGTTAAAGATGAAGCCGGATCTGGCCGGCGAGCCTCTCACCGAAGCGGAAATCCACAGCCTGCGCAAACCTTGGCTGGTGCGGGTGCTGCGTTATATCTGGGCTAACGGCATTAACAAGCCCATCCTGAGGCGGTTTAAATAAGCGCTGCGCTGCTTCGGCAGCACCTGTATAATCCGCGCCTTTTGCATACTCTGCCCCGGAGCACCCATGACTAACGCCAGTATTGAACAGCTGCGCAATATCGCCATTATCGCCCACGTTGACCACGGCAAAACCACCCTGGTGGACAAGCTGTTGCAGCAGTCCGGCACCCTGGATCGCAAGGATCAGGGCGCCGAGCGCATTATGGACTCCAACGATCAGGAGAAAGAGCGCGGCATCACCATTCTGGCGAAGAACACGGCCATCGAGTGGAACGGCTACCACATCAATATTGTGGACACGCCGGGGCACGCCGACTTCGGCGGCGAGGTGGAGCGGGTGCTGTCTATGGTGGATTGCGTGCTGCTGCTGGTGGACGCGGTGGATGGCCCCATGCCGCAAACCCGTTTTGTGACTTCCAAAGCCTTTGAAAAAGGGCTCAATCCCATTGTGGTGATCAACAAGGTAGACCGCCCCGGTGCCCGCCCGGACTGGGTGCTGGATCAGGTATTCGATCTGTTTGACCGCCTGGGTGCTACCGAAGAACAGTTGGACTTCCCGGTGATCTACGCCTCTGCCCTGAATGGTGTTGCGGGTCTGGAAGCAGACGAACTGGCAGAGGATATGACGCCGCTGTTCGAGCAAATCGTCGAGCAAGTGCAGCCCCCCAAAGTGGATGTGGATTCGCCACTGCAAATGCAGATTTCCGCTCTGGATTACAACAGCTATGTGGGTGTGATCGGTATTGGCCGCATTACTCGCGGCACGCTGTCACCCAACGACCAAGTGATGGTAGTGGGTG
Source organism: Porticoccus sp. W117 (assembly GCF_030341905.1). Classification (GTDB taxonomy): domain Bacteria; phylum Pseudomonadota; class Gammaproteobacteria; order Pseudomonadales; family Porticoccaceae; genus SCSIO-12696. The sequence continues at coordinate 30,109 of NZ_JATAAF010000010.1, forward strand.
CTGACGGCAAGCAGCGCAAGTCGAAAGTGCTGCAGGTGATGGGGCATTTGGGTTTGGAGCGTGTGGAGGTGAAGCAGGCTTCCGCTGGGGATATTGTTTGTATCACCGGCATCGACGGGCTGAATATTTCCGACACCTTGTGCGACCCGGCCAACCCGGAAGCGCTGCCGCCCCTGTCGGTGGACGAGCCCACCGTGAGCATGACTTTCCAGGTAAACGATTCCCCCTTTGCGGGCAAAGAGGGCAAGTTTGTTACCTCCCGCAATATCAAGGAGCGTCTCGAGCAGGAGCTGATTCACAACGTGGCTTTGCGGGTACAACCCGGCGATAGCCCGGACAAGTTCAAGGTGTCTGGCCGTGGCGAACTGCACCTGTCGGTGCTGATTGAAACCATGCGTCGCGAGGGTTTTGAGCTGGGCGTTTCCCGCCCGGAAGTGGTACAGAAACAAGTTGGCGACGAAATCCACGAGCCTTTTGAGCAAGTGGTGATCGATGTGGAAGACCAGCACCAGGGTTCGGTGATGGAAGAGCTGGGCCTGCGCAAGGCAGAGCTCACCAATATGGAGCCGGATGGCAAGGGCCGGGTAAAGCTGGAATTTATTGTGCCTTCACGCGGTCTGATCGGCTTCCGGGGATTGTTCCTGACGCTGACTTCCGGCAGCGGCATTATGACCAGTATCTTCGACCATTACGGTCCGGTGAAAGCCGGTGAAGTGGTGAGTCGTCAGAACGGTGTGCTTTGCTCCATGGTGAACGGCAAGACCCTGGCTTACGCGCTGTTTACCCTGCAAGATCGCGGCCGCCTGTTTTTGGGCCACGGTGTGGACGTGTACGAAGGCCAGGTAATTGGCATTCACTCCCGCGACAACGACCTGGCGGTGAACCCTACCAAGGGCAAACAGCTTACCAATATCCGCGCTGCCGGTACCGACGAAGCGCTGACACTAACGCCGCCCATCAAGCACACCCTTGAGCAGGCGCTGGAATTTATTGAAGACGATGAGCTGGTAGAAGTCACACCGGAGAGCATTCGTATTCGTAAGAAGCTGCTGAAAGAGAACGAGCGCAAGCGCGGTCGGAAGTTTTAGATTTCTTCCCGCCGTCATCGCGAGCGTAGCGCGGCGATCTCCATCTACAGAGTGCCACAGTTGGGAGATTGCCGCGGCCTACGGCCTCGCAATGACAGGGATTGTCGTTGAGAACCCCCACTATTGTCCGCATAATAAACCCCATCACCAGACCCATAAAAACGAGAACAGGTTATGTCTGCGGATCGGGATTTCTCTCTCCAGCAAGGGCGCCAACAAGATCACCAGAGTGAGCACCAGCAGCAAGCGCTGAATGATTTGCGCCGCGAAGAATTGCTGCTCAATCTGCCCCTGTGCCTGACCTTTACCGCTCTGTTCACCCTCGGCTATGCCGCCTGGTTCTACTTTGGCGGCCTCAATGTATTCGCCGTTGTGCTGACCACCATTGGCGCCAGCGCGGTGGTGCTGCTGGTGTTGTGCTCCCACATTACCAAGGCTACGTTGCTGCCCATGCAACTGTTGTTCGGGGTGTTGATGGTGATTGCTTGCCAGGCCATTGTGGCCCTGTGCCCGGTGGGGGAAACCGGCATTGTTGGCCCCCTGGCAATCGTGCCGGCGATTATTGTGGTGTGTGGTTATCGTCTGGCGGCCGGGTTGCTGACCCTTAACCTGCTGTTATTGATTGGCCTGTTTAATGGTTGGCTGCAATGGCAGACCGCCAGTTACAGCAGTGAGATGGAAATGGCCATGGTGGCCGGTTACAGCGCCATGGCTCTGTTCCTGCTGGTGGTGGATTTTTACCGTGAACGCAGCCGCGCACGTCTGGTGGGAGTGAGTGAGAAGTTTAGCCGCAGTGCCACCCAGGACGAACTCAGTGGCTTGCCCAATCGTCGTGAGATGGAACGCTTGCTGGGTGGCTGCATCAACCGCTACCACCTCAGCGGCGAAATGTTTTCGGTGATGATTTGCGATATCGATAATTTCAAACAGTTTAACGACAGCTTTGGCCACCAGTTTGGTGACCGCACCGTGAAGGCAGTCAGCGGCGCTCTGCAGCGTGGTTTACGGGCCGACGATGTGGTGGCACGATGGGGCAGCGACGAATTTCTGGTGTTGCTCAGCGGCCAGAAAATAGAAGCCGCCCACCAAGTGGCAGAACGCCTGCGCCGCAACGTGTCGGCATTGCAACTGGAAGAGTCCGGCGAAATTCAAAACATCACCATGAGCTTTGGCCTGGCCTGTATGGAAGGCCACGAAGGCGCCGATGACCTGGTGTCTACTGCTGATCGTGGGCTCTACCAGGCCAAGCAGATGGGGCGGGATATGGTAGTGGCGGGTTAATACTGCTTAGGGCTACGAGCTACTGGCTGCGGGCAGATCAAGCGAGGTTTGTCATCCTGAGCGCAGCGAAGGATCTCCTACCCGCCGCAAGTTGTGAGATTCTTCGCTGCGCTCAGAATGACAGTTAACCACCAATCTGCCCGCAGCCAGAAGCCCGTAGCTCGCAGCTTTACTGCTTATTCCCCCGCCATCTCCGCACATTCTTTGTGTCGAAAACACCCCACAACATGATCATTCACCATCCCCGTGGCCTGCATATGGGCGTAGCAGATGGTGGTGCCGAAAAAGCGGAAGCCGCGTTTTTTCATGTCTTTGCTGATCTGGTCTGACAGCGGTGTGGAAGCGGGTACTTCCGCCAGTGATTTCCAGCGATTCTGGATGGGCTTTCCGTCCACGAATCCCCAAATGTAGTTGCTGAAACTGCCAAACTCGTTTTGCACTTCCAGAAAACATTTGGCGTTGCTGATAGCGCTTTCAATTTTCAGGCGGTTGCGCACGATGCCCGCGTCTTGCATCAATCGCTCCACGCTGCGGCTGTTAAAGCGCGCCACTTTGGCAGCGTCAAAATCCGCGAAGGCTTTGCGGTAGTTTTCCCGCTTTTTCAAAATAGTAATCCACGACAATCCTGCCTGGGCGCTTTCCAGAATCAAAAACTCAAACAGGGTTTTGTCGTCGTAGCAGAGCACGCCCCACTCGGTGTCGTGGTAGTGCTGGTAGAGTTCAGAGTCGCCGCACCATTCACAGCGTTTTTTACAGTTAGTTTTCATCGTATTTTTCCAGATAGTGTTTCAGGCTTTTCTCAGGGCCGGTTTCAAACTTTTGCTGTTCGCTGGTTAGTTGTTGGATGCGATCCAGGCGAAAGGTGCGGTAATCGTCACGCAATTCGCACCAGGCCACCAGCGTCCACACCCGCCCCCAGTAAATTAACCCCAGTGGCTGCACTGTGCGTTCGGAATGTTCGCCGTCGGCGCGGCAATAGTGAATGGTCAGGCTGTAGCGTTTTTTGATGGCACTGCGAATGTCATCGCTGTATGCCATCAAGCCAGGGTCGATATGGCAGTCTGGCACCAACAGTGCCAGTTGTTCATCTTTGTGGCGCAGGTTGTCTGGCAGTGCTGCGAGAATTTTTTGCATGGCGGTATCCGCTGCCGATGCCAGTTGCCGGTCACTCCAAGCCTGCACCATGCGAGTGCCCAGCAGCAGTGCTTCCACTTCGTCGGTGTTGAACATCAGCGGCGGCAAGTCGAAATGGCGGCTCAGGCGGTAGCCCACGCCTGCCTCGCCATCAATGGGTGTGCCGCAACAGATCAGCGATTGCACATCCCGGTAAATGGTGCGCTCGGACACTTCCAGTATCTCCGCCAGTTGCCTGGCAGTAATCGCTGTGCGGCGCTTGCGCAGTAGCGTCAGTATTTGAAAAAGGCGATCAGCGCGGCGCATGCTTTGTGCCGCTTTCTATCGCGTTGCGCAATTCCCGTTTGCGGGCGTTGCCAATATCGTTCCAGTGTTTGTCCTGCAGGGCACCTTCAAATGAATAGAGGTAGTAACAAACCGGTAAACGCATGTTGGGGTGTTTTTCAGCGATCAGGCGATGAGCGTTTACAGCCCCGTGAAAGCGCAGATCATGCTCACTAAAAATGCCCACCTCGTTAAGGCGAGCGGCGATGGTGGAGCCAATATTGTTTAGCTCGGTGAGCGTGCGATCCTGATTTTTCATGTGTTTACTGAGGCGCATATTGGGCAAACACTTCTGCCCCAGTCATTTGCTTGGTGTCGTTGGCAAAGCAGTAGTAATCCGGCTTTTCATCAATAAATATCTGTTGATGAAAGCTTAATGTGTCGGGCAGTTCGAACAACCCTGCCGGCATAATGTGCTGATTGTTGTGTTTAAGGCGGTAAAACAAATTGGTGCCGCAATTCTTGCAAAAGCCACGCTCAGCCCAGTCGGATGACTGATAGGTAGAGATATGTTGTTCTCCGGATAGCGTTACATCTTGCTGACAATTCACTGCCAGCAGTGGCCCTCCACTCCAGCGCCGACACATGCTGCAATGGCAGGCTTCCATCTGGGTATCGATGGTGTTGGCTTCAACCTGCACAGAACCGCACAGGCATTGCCCTTTGGCTGAAATGGTCGCGCTCATAACATTCTCCGTTAGCGGTTCCGACATTTTGCAATAGCGACAGGCGAGTTGTCAGTGCCCACCTGTCGCCAATATATTTAGCCTGAGCAGCTGGTGGTCTCGATTTCTGTATGGCGTGCTTGCAGACTGCCCTCATCTATCAGTGCCATAAACTGCTGGCATTGTGGTGCTTCCATAAATGCTTGGTGAACCTTTTGGTAGTGCTCGGCACTTTCCCAGTAGCCAGTGTCAATCCAGACGTCACTGTCATTTTCACGGCTCACCGAGCGGTACAAAAATCCCGGTTGTTCCTTGAGAAACCCCTCGGCTTTCTGGCTGGCTTGAATAAATTGCTCGTCACTGGTGCCCTTGGCCAGTTTGAAAGAGTAGAGGTTCATTACTTGTTTGTTCACAATGTGACTCCTTTGGTGAATGTTAGGTAAATAATTGAGGAGCCGACATTATTGGCCAGGGCTACTGACAGCGTACTGTCAGTAGAGTTGGTCTAAACTTAAAAATGTATCCACAGTGGAAAGACTGATGCGCAGTTTTTACCCCAATATCAAACCCTACAAAGTAAATATGCTGGCGGTTGAGGCACCTCACGAGTTGTACGTGGAGGAGTGCGGTAGCCCGGATGGCATTCCAGTGCTGTTTGTCCACGGCGGCCCCGGTGCTGGTTGCAGTGCTCAGGATCGCTGCTTTTTCGACCCGGAGAAATACCGCATTATCCTGTTTGATCAACGGGGTTGTGGCCGCTCCACGCCTCACGCCTCACTGGAAAACAATAACAGTCAGGCGCTGGTGGACGATATAGAGGTCATTCGCGAAGCGCTGGGAGTGAACAAGTGGCTGCTGTTTGGTGGTTCCTGGGGCTCTACCCTCAGCTTGATCTATGCCCAGGCACACCCCCAGCGGGTTTCCGGGTTGATCCTGCGGGGGATTTTTTTGTGTCGTCAGCGGGATATTCACTGGTTCTACCAAAGTGGTGCAGACCACATCTTCCCCGATTACTGGCGCGATTACCTGGAGCCCATTCCAGCATCGGAACGGGACGATATGGTGGCCGCATATCACCGCCGCCTGACCGGTGACAATGAGCTGGAACGCATGAGTGCCGCCAAGGCATGGTCAGTCTGGGAGGGGCGCTGCGCCACCTTGCACCCCAACCCCCAGGTGGTAGAACGCCTCGGCAGCCCCCATATGGCCCTCGCTATGGCGCGGGTGGAATGCCATTACTTCTATCATGGCGCCTTTCTGAAAGAGAATCAGCTGCTGGCCAACGCTGAAAAGCTGAGAGGCATTCCCGGTATTATTGTTCATGGCCGCTACGACGCGGTGTGCCCGGTAGATCAGGCATTTGCTTTACACCGAGTATGGCCGCAAGCACGCTTGGAGATAATCCGCGATGCGGGCCACGCGTCATCGGAACCGGGCACGTTGGATGCATTGGTAAAAGCCACTGATGAAATGGCGAATAAGTTGGGTGATTTGGCGTAACTTTATTTATCCCGTCATCCCCGCGAAGGCGGGGATCCATAGTGATCGAAGCACCGAAATGCATGGATTCCCGCCTGCGCGGGAATGACGACATTGGAGGGGTTCATTGTTAGGTTTAATTCAGCGGGTTTCCCGCGCAGATGTTGTAATTGCAGGAGAAACCGTTGGCGAAATCGACCGTGGAGTCCTGCTACTACTGGGCGTACAAAAAGGCGATGACAAGAGCAAAGCCGACAAGTTGATTCACAAAGTGCTCAACTACCGCATCTTCCCCGATGACGACGGCAGAATGAACCGCAGCGTTGCGGATATTGGCGGCGGCGTGTTAGTGGTTTCCCAATTCACCCTGGCGGCAGATACCCAAAAAGGCCTGCGCCCCAGCTTTTCCAGTGCGGCGCCACCTGCGGAGGCGGAAGCTTTATGCGATTATTTTGTGGATCGGATGCGTTGCCAGCACCGCACAGTCGCCACTGGCAAGTTTGGCGGCGATATGAAAGTGTCGTTGTGCAATGACGGGCCAGTAACGTTCATGCTGGAAACCTGAGAGCATAGGTAGTTAAGCAGCAAATTTTTGCCTCAAAAAAACCGATTTTCCAAATGTAGCGTTTATACAGAGGCTTAACTCAAGGAGGCTCATTATGTGGAAGACAGGTTTCAAACTATGGGGGCTATTGGTCTTATTGTTGATTCTCACGCCTTCCATTTTGGCGGGTATTTCCAAGCCTTTTTCATTTACTGAATTTCTGAGAAAAAGCGAAGACAAAAAAGTTCTAGTCAAATTTGATTCTTCAGGGTGTTTTCATTGGTATACCAATTTATTCGAGTTCCAAGGAGACTTAGTCACTATCTACGAGATAGATAGAAAGCGCTCCAAGGTAAGAAACCACGGTTATAACGAAACCAAAAAGAAGCTAGGTGCGTTGACGTTGTCAGCGGATGACCTGGAAGGTCTTGAGCATTTATTTTCTTTCTATGAGGCTAAACCGCGAGGCGGCTGTACAACTGTCAATAGAATAAGTCTAATGCAGCCAGGCAGTGAAAATGATGTTGCTAGAGGGTATATAGATGGCTCTTGTGGTTATGGGCAAAATGAAAAGGTAATGTCGTTCTGGAGGCTAAAGCAGCGACTTGAGAAGGACTGAGATAAGAAGTTCCAATTTACTTTTCTGCTGACGAGCTGGTCGCTGGTGTTGCTGTTAGTTATGAGTTGCAGCTGGCTGCGAGTAGTAAGTGCCATTTTGTCATCCTTCGCTGTACTCAGGATGACAATTACACTCCATCTGCTCGTTGCCCGTAGCGTGTTGCCAGTTGCTTAAACTTTAAACCGCTTTTTCAATTTCCTTTCCACCAACACCTTTTTCAAACGCGCATACTGTGGAATACCGTTTTTGTACGGTGGATAGTCTTCCCCCTGGATCAGCGGTTGCAGATAGGCGCGGCCTGCTTCGGTAACGCCAAAGCCGTCGCGGGTGATGTAGCTGCGAGGCATCATTTTTTCCACGTTGGCCACTTTATCCAGTGGTGCCTGCCCCACACTCCAGCTGTACTTTTTGCCCTTGCCGCGCTCGATGGTCACCATCACAGCATTGTGGCTGGCTTCCGCCAGTTCCACAGCGCGGCGGCCTACGGCGTAGGCTTGCTCGACGTCGGTGGCAGAGGCGATATGGCGGCCAGCCCGTTGCAGGTAGTCTGCCAGCGCCCAGTGGTATTTGTAGCCCAGCTCGTCTTTCACCATGCTGGCCAGGGTCGGCGCGACGCCGCCCAATTGCTTGTGGCCGAAGGCGTCGGTGGTACCGGCGTCGGCCAGGAAGGTGCCATCTTTGTACTGGGCGCCTTCAGAGGCAACGATCACGCAGTAACCGTTTTTCTTCACAGTCTGCTTCACCTTGCGCAAAAATTTCTCTTTGTTAAAGGCAATTTCCGGGAACAGGATAATGTGCGGGGCGTCGTCTTCCTGTTCTTTGGCCAGTGCCCCGGCAGCGGCAATCCAGCCCGCATGGCGGCCCATCACTTCGAGAATAAACACTTTGGTGGATGACTCGCACATGGATGCCACATCCATGCTCGCCTCTTTGGTGGATACGGCAACGTACTTGGCCACCGAGCCAAAGCCAGGGCAGCAGTCGGTAAACGGCAAATCGTTGTCTACCGTTTTGGGTACGTGAATGGCCTGAATCGGGTAGCCCATTTTTTCCGACAGTTGGGAAATTTTCAGGCAGGTATCGGCAGAATCGCCACCGCCGTTGTAAAAGAAATAGCCGATGTTGTGGGCTTTGAATACTTCGATCAAACGCTCGTATTCGGCGCGATTTTCTTCCAGACTTTTCAGCTTGTAGCGGCAGGAACCAAAGGCGCCGGAGGGAGTGTGCTTGAGGGCGCTGATGGTGCTGCGAGTTTCTTTGCTGACGTCGATCAGTTCCTCGCGCAGAGCGCCAATAATGCCATTGTTGCCAGCGTACACCTTGCCGATTTTTTTGCTGGCGCGAGCCGCTTCAATCACGCCGCAGGCGGATGCGTTAATAACAGCGGTAACACCGCCTGATTGAGCGTAAAAAGCGTTCTTTTTGGCCATGGTCTGTTCCAACTAAATGGTGTCCTTCAGAAGGGCGCGATGATACCGGATTCAGCTACGAGCATCTAGCTGCGGGCAGACTGCGCCGCCTGTCATCCTGAGCGGCGCAGCCGCGTGAGGATCTCACAACCTTGATAACACCGAGATTCTCACGTCGCTGCGCTCCTCAGAATGACAGGTTTCTACCGATCTGCTAACTGCCCGAAGCCCGTTGCCCGCAGCTAATCCCGAGTGCGATAATCCAGCCCTCACAAAACGTTTTAATCGGGCAAATATGCACATCCATATCCTCGGCATCTGCGGCACCTTTATGGGCAGCCTGGCGCAGTTGGCGGTGGCCAGCGGCCATCGGGTAAGCGGCTGCGATGCCAACGTTTACCCGCCCATGAGCACCCAGCTGGAGCAGGCGGGTATCGACATTATCCAGGGCTACGATCCGGCCCAGCTGGAACCGGCGCCGGATTTGGTGGTGATCGGCAACGCCATGTCACGCGGCAACCCCTGCGTGGAAGCGGTACTCGACAAAGGCATTCCCTATACCTCCGGCCCGCAATGGCTGGGCGATGTGTTTTTGCAGGACAAATGGGTGCTGGCGGTATCCGGAACCCACGGCAAAACCACAACGAGTACCATGTTAGCGTGGATACTGGAATACAGCGGCTACCAGCCCGGCTTTTTGATTGGCGGCGTGCCGCAGAATTTTGGTGTGTCGGCGCGCCTGGGGGAATCGCCGTTTTTTGTGGTAGAGGCGGACGAATACGACAGCGCCTTTTTCGATAAGCGCTCCAAGTTTGTTCACTACCGCCCGCGCACCCTGATTATGAATAATCTGGAATTTGATCACGCGGATATCTTTGCGGATCTGGCGGCTATTCAAACCCAATTCCATCATCTGGTAAGAACGGTGCCGGGCGTCGGAAAAATTATTGCTCCGGCGGGGGATAAAAACCTGACAGAGGTGTTGGAAAAAGGCTGCTGGTCGGAGCTGGAAAAAACCGGCCCCAATCAGGATTGGCAGGCGCAACTTACCCATAGTGATGGTAGCTGTTTTCAGGTGTTGATGGCCGGTGAGCCGCAAGGTGAAGTGCGCTGGAGTATGACTGGCCAACACAATGTAGATAACGGCCTGATGGCCATTGCTGCCGCCCGCCATGTGGGGGTGGAGCCGGCTACCGCCTGCGAAGCCTTGTGTGCCTTCGAAGGCATCAAGCGTCGTATGGAATTGCTGGCGGAGCATAATGATGTGCGTGTCTACGATGACTTTGCCCACCACCCCACGGCCATCGCTACCACCTTGCACGGTTTGCGTGAAAAGGTGGGCGAGGAAAAAATTATTGCCGTTATCGAACCCCGCTCCAACACCATGAAAATGGGCCACCACAAAAGCGAACTGGCGCAATCTACGGCGCTGGCTGATCAGGTACTGTGGTTCCAATCTGACGGTATGGAATGGCTGGATGAGGTGGCTGAAAACAGCCCGGTTCCCGCCGCTACCGAAAGCGACCTGGAAGATCTGGTGGCACAAACTGTCGCTGCTGCTAGAAAAGGCGGTCATATTGTCGTTATGAGTAATGGTGGCTTTGGCGGCTTCCATCAAAAATTAATCAGCGCACTGCAAGAGACGTAGCTCATGTCCGATTTCCAAAAAACTGTAACTCTGGCTATGACCGGTGCCTCTGGTGCCCAGTACGGCCTGCGTTTGCTGGAATGCTTGCTGGACGCCGGTGTGCAGGTGTATTTCTTGATCTCCGAAGCGGCCCATATCGTGGTGGAAGCCGAAACCGATATGGAGTTGCCCAGAGATGAAGATGAGCTGGAAATTTTCCTGTGCAACTACTTCGACACGGAAGCCGGTCAGCTGCGGGTATTTGGCAAGCGCGACTGGTTTTCACCAGTGGCTTCTGGCTCCGCATCACCCACCACCACCGTTATTTGCCCCGCCAGCGGTGGCACCTTATCCGCAGTGGCCACTGGCGCCAGCAATAACCTGATCGAACGGGCCGCCGACGTCGCCATCAAGGAGAAACGCCAGCTGATTATGGTGCCCCGGGAAATGCCGTACTCCGCCATTCACCTGGACAACATGCGTGCCCTGGCTCACCTGGGCGTTACCATCATGCCCGCCAGCCCCGGTTTCTATCAGCGCCCGCAGTCAGTGGAGGATATGGTGGATTTTGTGGTGGCGCGGATACTGGATCACTTAGGCGTGGAGCAGGATTTGGTCTCCCGGTGGGGGGAGTAGGCTATGGCAGATGCCTTCACCGAAGAAGAAAGGGCCGCTTTGAAGGCGGTTTTGTCGCAGCTCGTTATCCAAAAGCGAACTGGGCAGGTTGGTATTGTTCATGGAGCTAACCGTTTTATATCAACACACATTTGTTGCAAGAAATCTGAAAAGGCTGTGCTCCATTCTGTCTTTAAAAAGTTAGGTCTTCCTCAGGGGATTAATGAAGTAAACTTTTAGCAAAGGTTTCGCCCTGCTGGGCGACTTACTTTCTTTGCTTGTGCAAAGAAAGGTAAGCAAAGAAACACCCCCCCGTTCCGTTGGCCCTACGGGCTCCCCTCGCTCCGCACAATTGCCACGGGTCGGTCTTACTCGCATCCCTGCTCGATCGACCTAACGCGCACACCCATGTGCGCGTTTCCCTACCAATTGCGCTGTGCTCGGCAAACCCAAAGGGGGGGAAATCACGCACGGAATTTACTACGGAGTACACCTATTCCCCTTCGATCTTGCCGAGTGACGGAGGGGTCGTAGGGATAAGCCGACAGGACGTCGGCTTAAGCGCAGCGGGTACAGGAAGTACCCTCTACGCGACCCGGCCATGGCACCGGAGGAGCGAGGGAACCCTGTAGGGGCAAGGGCGACTGGGGTGCCCTTTTCTTGATTACTTCTTTTGGGCAAGCAAAAGAAGTAATTCGCCCAGCAGGGCGAAACCTGCACTGAAAAATTACCTAAAGAAAAAACGACGAAGTTAAAGCCACTAGATTGCCGCGTCGCTTTGCTCCTCGCAATGACGAGGTTGCGGTGGGGTTGTCGCGGTCGACCCTCTGAACTGGGGAGTAGGGGGTTACTCCCCCCTTCCCAGCGGCTTGATCAGCAGTATCAATCTCGGCAACAACGTCAACGACCCCATCAGTGCCACAATCATTGCGCCTGCAGTCAGCACGCCGAAGTATACCGACGGAATAAAGTTCGACAGCGCCAGAATCGAGAAGCCGACAATAATGGTGATGGCGGTGTAGTACAGCGCCTGGCCGATGCTGCCGTGAGAGCGGTGCATGGCGGCGATGTAGTTGCGGTCGATGGCAAATTCCTTGCGGTAGCGGGTGATGTAGTGAATGGCGTGGTCCACGCCAATGCCCACGGTAATCGCGGCGATGGTGATGTTCATCATATCCAGGGGAATGCCCGCCAGCCCCATGCCGCCGAGTACCGCGGTGGCCGCCAGCAGGTTGGGGATGATGGCAATCACCGAAAACCGCAGGGAGCGGAACAGCACCAGGAACATGGCCATAATGCCCAGGAACACCGCGCCCAGAGTAACAATCTGCGAGTAGAACAGACTTTGCAGCATGTTGTTGTACAGCACCAGCAGTCCGGACAGTCGGAACTTGTCGGGGGCGATGCCCACTTCCTCAATAATGTAGTCGCTGATTTGTGTCAGTAGTTCGGAGCGCCGCAGGTCGCCTTCCGTTTCCTTGGTGCGCAGGGTGATGCGCGCCTGGTTGAGCTCGTCGTCGATGTAAGGCTGGATGATGATGCCGTCTACTTCCGGCGACAGCTGCTGGCGCATAAAGGCCAGCTCGAAGTCGTCCAGGCGGTGGTTCATCAGCTTGTTGGCGGCTTCAAAGCCGTTCACGAGAGAACTGACCTTGCCCACCTCCGGTAGGGATTCCAGATGGTAGTGGAGCTTTTCGAGAGGTTCCAGGCCGGCGTTGGTGAACCAGTAGCTGTTGCTGGCGGTACTGCTGCCCTCGTCACCAAAGGGGTCGTCTTCTGCGAAAGGGTCTTCATCCCCAAAAGGGTCTTCGCCGCTATCGGCGAACTCTTCGTCATCGGAGAATGGGTCTTCTTCACCTTCTTCAAGGCCAATGTCCGGCTGCTCAGGCATATCGATAATAATATCCAGCGGCGTGGTGCCGCCCAGGCGGGCGTCGATCACCGACAGCCCCTGGTAAATTTCGGTGTCTTCCTTGAAGTAGTCGATAAAGCGGTTGTCCACCTGTAGCTGGGTAACACCCCAGCCGCCGGCAATGGCCACCACCAGTGCGGTGGCCCAGATAACCCCCTGGCGTTTTTCCGCAAAGCGGGAGAAGTGCAGGGTAAAGGCGCCGGAGCGGTCATTGCCCAGCTTCTGTACTGCTTTGCTACCTAACATCATGCCAGCGGGGATCACCACAAATGCCAGTACCAACGCCACCGAGATGCCGATAGTCATCATCCAGCCAAAGTCGATCACCGGGCGGATGTCGCTTACCACCAGCGAGGCAAAGGCGACAATGGTGGTGAGTACGGTGTACAGGCAGGGGCGCGCCATGGATATCACCGTTTGCCGCACCAGGTCGTACTGGCTGTCGTTCGGGCGGCTGTTGCGCAGCTCCCGGTAGCGCACAATCAGGTGGATGGTGAGTGCCAGGGTAATGATCAGCAGCAGGGCGATAAAGTTGGAAGAGATCACTGTCAGGCGCCAGTCCACCCAGCTGAGGAAACCCAGCATCATCAGTACCGACAGCAGGCAGGTTGTGAGCGGCAATACCACCCAGCGCAGTTGGCGGAAGATAATCGCCAGGGTGAGGATGATAAACAGCACAATGCTGACGCCGAACACTTTCAGGTCGCTGCGAATAAAGTCCACCATGTCGGCGGTGACCATGCTGGGGCCACCCAGAAACAGCTCGGCGTGTTGTTTGTAAGGCTCAATCAGGGCGCGGGCGTTTTCTACCCGGCGGCGGTCTTTTTCTGTGCGCAGGGTGTGGTAATCGCGAAATTCCTTGCTGACACGGGTCAGTTCGTCTGCCTCGGCGGGAATCAGGCCAATGCGCTCTTTTTTCAGTTTCAGTTCGTCCCGGGCGCGCACTAGCTCAACGTACTTGTCGTCGCTGCCAAGGGTGGCGAGAATGGCGGTGGTTTGGCCGTCGGGGCTGAGAATCAGGTCGCGGTAGATCGGGCTTTGCAAAAACTCTTTCTTGGCCAGCTCGCGATCTACCCCTTCAGTGCGCAGGGTACGGGGCGCATCGCTCAGTTGCGATACGGTGATATTGGGGCTGAACAACAGCGGCACATCGAGGATGGAGGTAACGCTTTGCACCCCGTCGAGGGATTGCAGTTCGTCGCGCAAGTCATCCAGCACCTTCAGGGATTGGTCGGAAAACAGGTCGCCGTTGTGAGGCTTGAAGGTCACCAGCAAAAAGTCACCGCTGCCATAGCGCTTGTTCACCTCACGGAAGTAGTCCAGGTCGGTGTCGTGCTCCAGAGTAAGCGACTCGGCGGAGGCGTCCAGCTTGAAATTGGGCAAGCCAAGAGCCAGCCCGGCCGCGACCAGGAAGACCGCCAGCAGGGACAGGATAGGGTGACGCAGTACGATGGCCTCGTACCAGTTGAACAGCTGTTTGGACATTAAGATTCCTTGGGGTGTAAATCGCGCCTGCCTGAACCCCCTGTTTTAAACCAATGGCGGGCGCGGAAAAAAAGCGCGGTATTATGACCGAGAAATGACAGGAACGTTATACTTTTTCGGGTTAACTAATGTTAACCAACTGGCAGTTTTTAACGATGATGGCAGTGTTCAGATGACAATTGCGGCGTGCAGATGAGTGAGTACAGAGGGGTTTTGCTGGATACGGATACCTTTGGTATTGACGATCTGAGCCTGGATGCCATCTATGGATTGCCCGTCAGTTGGCAGAACTACCCGGCTACCAGCCCTGAACAAGTGTCTGGGCGCCTGCACAATGCCCACTTTGTGATCACCAACAAAGCCCCGATTGGCGTACAGCAGCTGGCAGTGGCGCCTCATTTGAAGATGATTGCCGTGGCCGCCACCGGCACCAATGTGATTGATCTGGATGCCGCCCGCGATGCCGGAGTAGCGGTAAGCAATTGTGTTGCCTATGGCAGCAATAGCGTGGTGCAGCACACCATGGCACTGCTGTTGGCGCTCAGCACACGGGTGGTGGATTACCATCGCGATGTAATGGCTGGTGCCTGGCAGCGCAGCCCCATGTTTTGCCGCCTGGATTATCCGGTGGAGGAACTGGCAGGCAAAACTCTGGGTATTGTCGGTTTTGGTGAATTGGGTCGCGGCGTGGCGCGCATCGCAGAAGCCTTTGGTATGACGGTCAAAGTGGCCTCTTTGCCAGGGCGCGAGCAACCTGGACGCACGCCACTGGCGGAATTGCTACCGCAGCTGGATGTGCTCAGCCTGCACTGCCCATTGACGGAGCAGACCCGCAATCTGATTGGCGCCAATGAGTTGGCCGCCATGAAATCCAGCGCTCTATTATTGAACGTAGCGCGAGGTGGCATTGTCCATGAACAGGCACTTGTGGACGCGCTGCGCAATGGCGATATTGCCGGGGCTGGTGTGGATGTGCTCACTCAGGAACCACCTGTGGACGGCAATCCGCTGCTGGCCGGTGATATACCCAACCTGATTGTGACCCCGCACAGTGCCTGGATCAGCCGCCGTGCTCGCCAGACGTTACTCGATCAGGTGGCGGAGAATATTCAGAGCTTTTTGGATGGGGAGCCAAAGCGGTTGGTGTGAACGCGATGCTGTCGTCGGAGAATTGCACTGAACTTAACGCCGTCATCCCCGCGAAGGCGGGGATCCATTAAAGGTCTAAGTATCGACGCACATGGATTCCCGCTTTCGCGAGAATGACGAGATTTTTTCTATGTGCATCACTACGGTATTTGATGGAAGCTTGATTTAACGAGAATTACTATGGCCATTCCCGAACTGATTGCTTTCTTATCCATCCTGCTACTGGCCAGCTTGCTGATCCCGCCATTGGCAAAGCTGATTCGGTTTCCCGCCGCCTCTCTGTTGGTGGTTATTGGCTATCTGGCTGCGGAGCTGTTTATCCATTTTGGAGGTGACACCGGCATTCGTGCCAACAGCTTCCAGCCACTGATTTTTTACGTATTTCTGCCCATCCTGATTTTCGATTCCGCCTATCACCTCAACGCCAAACACTTGCTGCGCAACTTGCCAGCGGTGTTGTGGATGGCGATTCTGGGCATGGGACTGTTGGCATTGCTAACCGCTGTTGGTGTGTATTTCGGCATCAATCACCCCACTGGCTTTCCCTGGACAACCGCACTGGTGTGCGGCGCTCTGCTGGCAGCCACCGACCCGGTAGCGGTGGTGGCGCAAATCAAAAGCAGCAATGCGCCCCAACAGTTGGAGATTCTGCTGGAAGGGGAGAGTCTGTTTAACGACGCCACAGCCGTGGTGTTGTTCTCCCTGTTTATTGCCTTGGCCGTGGGAGATAGCGGCTCGGTGACGCCATCGGCGGCTTTACTGGATTTCGCCCGCTTGTTCTTTGGTGGTATCGCCTTTGGCGCCATGACCGGCTACCTGGCCAGCCTGCTCAGCCGCATTCTGAAAGACAGCTACAGCGCGCCATTGCTCACCCTGTTGCTGGCCTACGGCACCTTCTATCTGGGAGAGCACTGGCTGCATGTGTCGGGAATTATGGCGGTGCTGGCGGCGGGTCTGGTATTGGGGCGCAGCCACCAGTCACTCTACAGCCAGGAGCAAGCGCAGCCACTGAAACAGCTGTGGGGCTTGCTGGGGCAATTGGGCAACAACCTGGTGTTTCTATTGATGGGGGTCACCGTTAGCCTGGCTATGTTTACCCAGCGTTGGTTGGCGATTTTGATTGCCATTGGCGTGGTGATTGTGGCCCGTGTTATCAGCACCTGGCTGAGCCTGAAGGCTGCTAAGCTCACCCCCGGCGGCGAGCCGATACCCAGTGCTTACCAACCAGTGATTATGTGGGGTGGCTTGCGAGGCGTGGTGGCCATTGCTCTGGCGCTGTCGTTGCCAACGGATATGGCGGGCTGGTGGACAGTGCAGGCCATTGCCTTTGGTGTGGTGGTGTTTTCCCTGTTTGTGCAGGCGCCCAGTAACCAGTTGTTGCTGAAGCGATTGATAGAGAAAGATAAATAATTCAGGTGACTTATGATTCTTGCCAAAAAATTCCTAATCAGAAAAAGTCGACGGCGGGTAGAAGAAATTAACGTCTTGCAGAAATTGATAACCGAAGGCTTGGAAAGCGGTGATGCTGGTAAATTAGATATGCAGACCGTTAAGCGGAAGGCCCGTGCTAAGGTAAAAGCGAATTTTAAGTATGAGAGTTGAGTAATAGATCATGAGCGAATTTGACGCTGACCTGTACTCTGATGATGACAGTGTATTGGTTAATGCGCGTAGACGATATATACATCGAAGATGGAACCTTCTTCATAAAGCCATGGTTGGCTCGGAAGAAGATGTCGTTAAGTACTTGTTTCTTGTAAATGCTGGTGGTGCTGTTGCGGTTCTTGGCTTTATCGGTACAGGGCAACTACATCAAGCCGTGGCTTGGGCTGGTGCAGCGCTGCTCTTTTTTGTGATTGGCCTACTCTGTGTTGGTGCATTAAAAACCGTGGTATTTCACCAATACAAGCGAATTTTGGAAGGTTTTGATTCTGATCAAGTGTCTTACTTACAGGGGCAAATGACTTGGGATCAACTAAACGAGAATGATCACTCTCGAAGTGGAATTAGTATGGCAGCAATCATTTGTGGCTATTGTGCACTACTTGCTTTTTTTGCTGGCACCGTATGTGGTGGCTGGGCTCTATATGATAAGTATTTTTATTTTAAGAGCTTTAATTTTTTCCTATAGGAAAGGGGCTGGGTTGAATTTTCAACCCGCCCCTAACCACATGTCAAAAAAATCCAGCTAGTCAGGCGCCTTCTTTTTCAGCCCGACGCTCTTCCCTGCGCTGCTGCATCTTTTGCCGGCGCTTTTGCTTGCGTTCCATGCGCTTTTCACGATGTTCTTCCAATTTTTGCTTTTGCTCATCGGTAAGCAGGTCGTGAATGCGGCCTTTCATTTCCGCCCGTTTGGATACCAGCTGCGCGTAGTTGTCGCCCTGTTGTTGGGCAAGTGCGTCAATCTCACTTTGGTCGGCGCCGTTGCGTACCGCTTCGCCCAGAGCCTGGCGTATTTCGCGGCGCTCTTCGTAAAGCTCCTTCAAGTGCGGGCGCATCTCGGCGCGAATGGCTTTGGCCTGCTCCATCTGGGCTTCATCCAGATTGAGGTGGTGAGCCATACGTTTGAGCATCTGCTCCGGGTTTTTCTGGCCCCATCGTTTCTCGGGGCCAGCCATAGCGGTTGAAATCGTAAATGCGCCGATCAATGCCAGAGCAATACCGGTGGCCTGTAATTTCTTCATGGTGGTTCTCCTTGCTTATTGAGAGTTGAGCCGTATTGGTTAGGTGTGGCCAGTGTAGGCGCAAGGCTTGTAAGGGTGGGTGGCGGCTCTGTAAAAGGGGTGTAAATGTTTTGTAAAGGAAAATGGTACTCTGGCTTGCTGTGGCATTATCGCCCTGAGAAGTTGAGAAGTTGAGAAGGCCCCCTAATTATGAGCCAGCACATACTGATTATTGACGACGATACCGAACTTTGCGAGATGGTGTCTGACTACCTGACGTTGGAGGGTTTTGTCACCACCAGTGTGCACGACGGTGAACAGGGCGCGGAGTTAGGTGGCAGCGATAACTTTGATGCCATTGTGCTGGATGTGATGTTGCCCAAACTCAACGGTTTTGATGTGTTGCGGCGCATTCGCACCAGCTCGCGGTTACCGGTGCTGATGCTCACCGCCCGCGGTGAGGAAGTGGATCGCATTGTCGGCCTGGAAATGGGCGCAGACGACTACCTGCCCAAGCCGTTTAACCCCCGCGAATTGACTGCCCGCTTGCGGGCTATTTTGCGCCGCAGTGGTGACCCTGAAAACCACCAGAAGGAACAGGAGTTTTCCGGCCTGTCGATGCTGCCCAGCGCCCGTCGCACCACCCTTAATGGCTCGGTGCTTGAACTCACCAGCTCCGAATACAATATCCTCTATACTTTGATGTGTCGCCCCGGAGAGGTGGTCAGCAAAGAGTTGATTTCCAGCGATGCCCTGGGAAAACCCCTGGCCCGCTACGACCGCAGTATCGACATGCACATCAGCCATCTGCGTCGCAAACTCGCCGATGGCAACCCCTCCAGCCCGGTGATTGAAACCGTGCGCGGCATTGGCTACCAGTTGATAAGCAGCGATGAAGTGAACTGATGGGGCGCTTGTTCTGGAAACTGTTTAGCGCCTACTGGCTGGCCTTTGTGGTGATTATTGTCGCTGGCTTTGTGGGGCTTTCCCTGTATCGTCAACACCTGACTCATGAACTGTTCGAAAATTCCAGCCGCCCGGAAGTGGTCACTATTGCCAATACATTGCGGGATGACGGGGTGGAAGCGGCTCAGCGCCTGCTGAAGGAAATGCGTTCATCGGGCACATCTCCGCGGCGTTTGGGGCTGGTCATTGTCAATAAAGATGGCACCGTCAGCCTGTCAGGCAGAAAACTGAACCCGCGCAGTCGCCGTAATATTCAGCATGCCTTGAGCAAGCCTTTGATTTACCCGCAGAAGCAAGTGGTATCCCCCCAGGGGGAGAGCTACCACGTTATCTCCATGAGAAAGCAGTTTAGTGGTGGTGAGGAGCCATCCATGATGAGCGGTCGCTGGTTGATTCTCTCAATTGCCACCGCTGTCAGCCTTTTGCTGTGCTTTTGGCTTGCCCGCTACCTGAGCCGCCCAATCAAGCGTTTGAGTCGCGCCACTCGCAGCTACTCAGCTGGCAACCTGCATGTGCGGGTGGCCCCCCATGTGGGATCGCGCCGGGATGAAATCGCTGATCTGGCGCGGGATTTCGATGTAATGGCGGGCAAGTTGCAGCAGTTGATTGACGGTCAGCAGCAACTGCTTACGGATGTGTCCCACGAATTGCGCTCGCCCCTGGCGCGGCTGCAAATGGCGGTGGGGCTGGCCCGCAAACGCCAGCAGGACAGCTCCCTGAACAGTGGTGAACTGGATCGCATCGAACGGGACGTGAAGCGCCTGGGTGAGTTGGTGGGCCAGGTACTGACCCTGTCGCGGCTGGAAACCGGGGTGGCGCCTCAACATCAACAGGACCTGTTGGATGTTTCAGAGTTGCTGCTCACCATTATTGAGGACGCCAACTACGAAGCGGCCAACAAAGGCTGCAAAGTGGTGCTTGATGCGGATATCGAACCCACCTTGATGGCGGATGGTGAACTGCTGCGCCAGGCGCTGGAAAACGTCATTCGCAACGCAGTGCGCTACAGCGCGGAAAGTACGGAGATAACGGTTACCATGGCCGCTGTCTCTGATACCGGTTTCTTTACCATCGATGTCTGCGATCGCGGCCCAGGTGTTGCTGAAGACTTGTTGGAAAAACTGTTTGAGCCTTTTGTACGCGGCAGCGCTGCTCGTGAACGAACGTCTGGCGATCGCGGCTACGGCCTGGGCATGGCCATCACCAAACGCGCTATCGAGTATCACGGTGGTAGTGCTTCGGCTCGCAACCGAAACGATGGCGGCCTGTGCGTCACCATCAAACTGCCCTTCCGGTAGCGTTTCGGGTTGCGAGTTACGGGTCGCGAGCAGGCCGAGCATGCAACCCGAAACCTTGTTGTTCCCCATTGAGTTTATTTTCTGAAGTCTGCATCATTGCTGGCCTCAAATCATTTTTGATAAGGAAACGATATGGATTGGTCAACAGTCATTTTCTGGCTTGTGGTGGTGGGTATCGGCCTCTACGTGGTGTCCATTTACAACCGTCTGGTGTTGTTCAAAAACCGTTACCAGAACGCCTTTGCCCAGATTGAGGTGCAGCTGAAACGCCGTTACGACCTGATTCCCAATCTGGTAGAAACCGCCAAGGGTTACCTGAAGCACGAAAAAGAAACTCTGGAAGCGGTAATCAGTGCCCGCAACAGCGCCCTTGCCGGGCTGCAGGCCGCTGCCGCCAACCCTGCCAGCGGGGCCGCCTTGCAGGAACTTGCCGGGGCTGAAGGGGCACTTGCCGGCGCGCTGGGCAAACTCAGCGTGGTGGTGGAAGACTACCCAGACCTGAAAGCCAACGAAAACATGATGCAGCTAACCGAGGAGCTGACCTCCACGGAAAATCGCGTCTCCTTTGCGCGCCAATCCTTCAACGATTGCGTCACCGCCTACAACAGTTACAAACAAACTTTCCCGCCAGTGATATTTGCCGGGCTGTTTGGCCATGGCAAAGATGCCTCACTGCTGGAATTTGCCGATAGCGAAGCCATTCAGCAGGCACCCAAGGTTAGCTTTTAAATCGTATCGGCAGGGATAGGCCATGAACTTCTACCAACACCAAGACAAAGCGCGGCGTATCACCTGGAAACTGGTGGTGCTGTTTGCCGTGGCAGTGGTTGGCCTGGTGGCATTGACTAACCTGCTGGTGGCGGCGGTGCTGGGCTACAACGGCTCGCTGGCTTCTGTAGACAGCCACTTGTTTGTGCAGATATCCATTGCGGTTGTCGGCACCATCGCCATGGTGATTCTGTTCAAATGGCTGCAACTGCGCGGCGGTGGCAAGGTGGTGGCAGAACAGATGGGCGGCGTGCTGCTGAGCCGTGACAGTCGCGACCGCCATGAACGCCAGCTGCTCAATGTGGTGGAAGAAATGGCCATCGCCGCCGGTATGCCGGTACCGCCGGTGTACCTGCTGGAAGAGCAGGGCATCAACGCCTTCGCGGCCGGTTACAGCGCCAACGATGCGGTAATCGGCATTACCCGTGGTGCTCTGCAAGCCCTTGATCGCGACCAGTTGCAAGGGGTGATCGGCCATGAATTCAGCCATATCCTCCATGGCGATACCCGTATTAACCTGCGTTTGATCGCCGTGCTGGCGGGCATTGTGTTTATCGGCCAGGCGGGCAGAGTCATCATGCGCGGTAGCAGCCGCAGCCGGATTTCTGTTGGGCCTGTAAATAGAGGAAAGAGCAAGGGCAGTGGCGGTATTGTGTTGTTGGGCCTGGGGTTGACCATTATCGGCTATCTGGGGGTGATGATTGGCAACCTGATTCGCGCCGCCGTCAGCCGCCAGCGGGAATTTCTTGCCGATGCCTCGGCGGTGCAATACACCCGCAACCCGGAGGGAATTGCCGGCGCCCTGCAGGTGATTGGCGGCAGCACGGCCAAGTCCTATATGGACAGCAGCCGTGCCGAACAAAACAGCCACCTGTTTTTTGGCAGTGTGCTGCTGCGCAAAGCCAGCTCCGCTTTTGCCACTCACCCACCTCTGGAACAGCGTATCCAGCGCATACTGCCCAATTGGGATGGGGAGTTTCTCGAGCCTCCCGCCAACCCGCAGGCAAGCAGTACCGACTCAGGCCTCAGCCAGTTTGCCGCTGGCAGCGTAACCCCCGGTTTGCAGGAACAAGTGCCTCAGGCAGGCCAGCTAACGGAGCAAAATCTACAGCAGGGGCGCGAGTTAATCGCTGGCCTTCCCGAAGTGCTCGATCGCGCCAGCCGTCACCCCTATTACGCCAGAGCGCTGGTATTGGCCATGGTGGTGAGCAAGCAGTCGGGGGAATTGCAGGATCGGCAACTGCAACTGATCGACGATGGCATACGTCTGCGTCAGCGGGTGCAATCGTTGCTGCCAGCGGTCGCCGACCTCAAACCGGAGCAACGCCTGCCGTTGCTGGAACTGTCGGTGCCCGCCCTGAAGCAACAATCTTTCCGCCAGTACCAACAATTCGATCGCTACCTGCAAGAGGTTGTGGCCGCCGATGGTGAACTGGATCGCTTCGAGTGGATGTTACAGCGGTTGTTAAAGGGCTATCTGGAAAGCAGTTACAGCCTGCCCGGCAGTCAGGGTGGCGCTATTACCTCACTACACCGAGTGGCGCCAGAGTGTTTTGAAATACTCAGCCTGGTGGCCCACGAAGGGCACGACGGCTACTACCCGGCGGAGACTGCTTTCTACAAAGGCATGGAAGTACTCAACATTGGCCCTGCCCGTATTGTTCGCGAAGAAGAACTGACATTGCCCCGCATCGACAGTGCTCTCAACCGCTTACAGCGTTTAAGCCCACTGCTGAAACAACGCCTGCTAAACGCCTGCGCAGCTTGTATCGAGCACGATAACAAAGTGACGGCGAAAGAGAAGGAATGGTTGCGGGTGGTGGCGGTGGCGTTGGATTGTCCGATACCGGTGATTTAGTTATCAGTAAATAAGCTATGAGTGAGAATCCCTATCAGACGCCAGCGTCAGATTTGACTTCAACCCCGGAATCTTTGCACGCACCTAAAGTTGGGTGGAAATTCTATTTCTGGCTTATTTTAGTGCTGGAAATCATTGGGCTATATTCTTCGATTAACGAGCCGGATGTTGATCGACTCTATACAGTTCTAGAAGTGATAGTCTACTCAGTGATTATCTTTGGCGTCTTTGGTTTTTCTCACAATAAAAGAATTTTTCATTCCAAATTCTGGTTAACGTGGATACCAATTGGGATTGCTTATGATATTTACATAACCTATTTGTTAATCATCGACTTCGAAGTCCCTGAAAAACAGCAAATGCTAGTATTACTTGCCTTGACGATTACATTGCCACTATGGTTTTTGCAATATCTTGCTTTGTATAAATATGGATCGAAGTCGCCGGAAATTTGGGATGTTTCAAATAAATAGTAAGTTAAACCACCACCATATTATTCCGATGAATCAATTCCTCGGAATCAATAAACCCCAATAGCCTGGCAATATCCCCACTGTTTTTCCCACAGATTTTCGCACTATCCACGGCGCTGTAGTTCACCAGCCCGCGGGCGATTTCGCTGCCGTTTTTGTCCACGCAGCGCACCAGGTCGCCGCGCTGGAAGTTGCCCTCCACTTTGGTAACGCCGATGGGCAGCAGGCTCTTGCCTTGCTGTTGCAGTACTTTGACGGCGCCGTCGTCCAGTGTCAGGGTGCCGCAAAATTGCAGGTGTCCCGCCAGCCATTGTTTGCGGGCGGCCACTGGCTGCTCATCGGCGCGCAGGCAGGTGCCCAGCGATTCACCACTGTGCAGGCGGGTGAGGATCTCTGCCTCCCGGCCCCAGGCAATCAGGGTGTGGGTGCCGGAGCGTGCCGCCAGGCGGGCAGCGCGCAGTTTGGTGACCATGCCGCCGCGACCCAGTGTGCCACCATCGCCAGCCAGTTTGTCCAGTTCGCTGTTGGCGGCCCGTTCTTCGCTAATCAAGGTGGCATCAGGGTTGCTGCGAGGGTCGGCGCTGTAAAGCCCTTCCTGGTCGGTCAAAATCGCCAAGGTATCCGCTTCCACCAGATTGGCTACCAAGGCGCCAAGGGTGTCGTTGTCGCCAAAGCGAATTTCATCGGTCACCACGGTGTCGTTTTCGTTGATCACCGGAATCACACCCAAATCCAGCAAAGAGCGCAGGGTGCTGCGGGCGTTCAGGTAGCGGTGGCGGTTGGACAGGTCGTCGTGGGTCAGCAGTATTTGTGCGGTTTGCAGGCTGTGCTGTTGCAGAGCGCTCTGCCAGGTTTGCACCAGCCCCATCTGGCCGACAGCGGCCACCGCTTGCAGTTGGTGCATATTCTGTGGACGCTCACTCAACCCCAGCTGGCTGATGCCCGCCGCCACGGCGCCGGAGGACACCAATACCACCTCGACGCCTTGATCGCGCAGAAAAGCCAATTGCTTTGCCCACTGGTTAATGGCATCACGATCCAGGCACTGGCCATTATCGGTGAGCAGGGCGCTGCCGATTTTTACCACCCAGCGGCGGCTTTGTTTGAGCTGGTTGCGAATATTCATGGTGACTGCCAGTACGGTTCGGTTGCGGACTGTATCACAGGCAGATTATATGGGTGAAAGGTTCGCTGTACCTTTTTGGCGCCTGCTTGGGTATCATCGCCACCATGGATATCAACACTTATATGAACGACGTTGGCCAGCAGGCTCGCAGCGCATCTCGCGCTCTTGCCAGGGCCAGTAGTGAACAGAAAAATCGCGCCTTGTTAGCCATGGCCGACGCGCTCGATGGTGCCCGCGAACAGCTGTTGGCCGCCAATGACAAAGACGTGGCCGCGGGCCGTGAATCTGGCCTGGATGCCGCGTTGTTGGATCGCCTGGCTCTGGATCACAGCCGTATCGATGGTATGATCGAAGGGTTGCAGCAGGTGGCTGCTCTGGAAGACCCTGTCGGTGCCATCGACGATATGCGCTATCGCCCCAGCGGCATCCAGCTGGGCAAGATGCGTGTGCCGCTGGGGGTGGTGGGCATTATTTATGAGTCCCGCCCCAATGTGACCATCGACGCCGCCAGTCTTTGCCTGAAATCCGGTAACGCGGCGATTTTGCGCGGTGGCAGCGAAGCATTTCACAGCAATTGCGCCATTGCCGAGTGTGTGGCGGCGGGGCTGCGCCAGGCGGATTTGCCAGAGGCGGCGGTGCAGTTGATCGCCACCACAGATCGCGCAGCGGTTGGCCAGTTGATTGCCATGCCTGATTACGTGGATGTGATTATTCCCCGCGGTGGCCGCGGCCTGATTGAACGCATCAGTAACGAAGCGCGGGTGCCGGTTATCAAGCATCTGGACGGTATTTGCCACGTGTACATCGATGGCGAAGCGGATTTGGAAAAGGCATTCAATATTGCCCTTAATGCCAAAACTCATCGCTATGGCGTGTGTAACGCTATGGAAACCCTGCTGGTTGCCGAACCGGTAGCGGCGCAAATACTGCCTCGTCTGGCGGCAGCTTATGCCGAAAAGAAAGTGGAACTGCGAGGCTGTGCTCGTACAGCGGAATTGATCAGCTGCAATCCGGCCAGTGAACAGGATTGGGCTACCGAATATTTGGCGCCTGTGCTGTCCATTCGCGTGGTGGCGGATGTGAGTGGCGCTATGGATCATATTGCCCAGTACAGCTCCGGCCACACCGAATCCATTGTCACCGAGAACTACACCACTGGCCGCCGCTTTCTGACAGAGGTGGATTCCAGTTCGGTGTTGATCAACGCCTCCACCCGTTTTGCCGACGGTTTTGAATATGGCCTGGGTGCGGAAATTGGTATCTCCACCGACAAATTCCACGCTCGCGGCCCAGTGGGGCTGGAAGGGCTGACGTCGCAGAAATGGATTGTGTTTGGCGATGGCCAGATCAGGCAGTAACCGTTGAGCACACCTGAGCTATCCCAACAGCCCTCGGTAGGCTTGTTTGGTGGCACGTTTAACCCGGTTCATATCGGCCACCTGCGCTTGGCGTTGGAGATTCGCCAACACCTGCAGTTGGATGAAATGCGGCTGATGCCCTGCGCGCTGCCCCCTCATCGCGATGCTCCGGAGGTAGCTGCGCAACACCGCCTGGCCATGTTACAGCTGGCGGTGGCAGGGGAACCCGGTTTGCAGGTGGATGATCGTGAGCTGCGCCGCGCAGCGGCACATGCCGAAGCCAGGCCTTCCTATACTATTGATTCCGTTGCTGAATTGCGCACCGAGTTGGGGCCGCAGGCGGTTATTTGCCTGTGTATTGGCATGGACTCCCTGTTATCGCTGGATACCTGGCACCGTTGGCGCGAGTTGCTGGATTTTGTTCATCTGGTGGTGGTGGCGCGCCCCGGTTGGACTGCGCCACAATCGGGGGATGTGGCTGAGTGGCTCAAGCAGCACCGTATTGAGGATGCCGACCAGCTGCACCAGCAGCCGGCGGGTAAAGTGTGGCTGGAAACCCTGACCCTGTTACCGGTTTCCTCCACAGAAATTCGCCACAATCTGGCGGTGGGGCAATCGGTGCGTTACCTGTTGCCGGAGGCGGTAATAGGCTACATTAGTAAGTACAAACTGTATGCGAGAGATGCCTGATTGCAGGCTCTTTAATTAACTGGACAATCTATGAATCAAAATTTGCAGGAACTGGTAATCGATGCCCTGGAAGGCGTCAAAGCGAAAGATATTGTCACCCTGGATGTCAGTGGCCTCAGCGATGTTATGGATACCATGATCGTTGCCAGCGGCACCTCCAATCGCCACGTCAAGGCGCTGTCCGATAATGTTACCCACGAGGCCAAGGCGGCAGGCTTTCAGCCGTTGGGTGTAGAAGGCGCCGATCGTGCCGAATGGGTGCTGGTGGATCTGGGAGACGTGGTGGTTCATATCATGCTGCCCGCCACCCGCGCTTTTTACGATCTGGAAAAACTCTGGTCCATGCGCCCGGACGATGCCCAAAAAGAACAGTCTTAAACAAGGCACTGGCTTGTGCGCCTGAAAATCATCGCTGTCGGTACCAAAATGCCCGCCTGGGTAGAAACCGGTGTGCAAGAGTACGGCAAACGCTTGCCGCCAGAGCTAAAAATGGAATGGCATGAACTGTCACTTGGACAAAGAGGCAAAGGGGCCGATGTCAAACGGGCCATGGCCAAAGAAGGTGAAGCCATGCTCAAAGCCATAGGCCGCAATGACAAAGTGGTTGCCCTGGATGTAAAAGGCAAACCCTGGAGCACTGAACAGCTGGCAGGTCAGCTGAGCGACTGGCAGTTCCAGGGGTGTGATTACAGTTTTTTGATCGGCGGCCCCGATGGCCTGGCGCCAGAATGCCTGACTCGTGCCGACCTGAAATGGTCGCTGTCGCCGCTGACGTTGCCTCACCCGCTGGTGCGCATTGTGCTGGCGGAACAACTCTATCGGGCGTGGACAATCAATGCCGGTCATCCCTATCACAAGTGAGACGAGAGATGAGAGACGTGAGACGAATTGCGGCTCTTACATCTCCCATCTTCCGTCTCCCATCTCTCGGAGCGAGCCATTAATCAGGAGCTAAAAGATTCCCAGCGGGAACAGTCGCTCTATGTCCTGCGCTTGCTGGTGGCCGCTGCGGTGGTGCTCGGTCTGGCGCTGGCTCTTGGTTTGCGCTACTACAGCTTGCAGATTGAAAGCCACCAGCACTACGTGGCGGCATCGGAAGAAAATCGCGTGCACGTGCGCCCGGTGGCGCCCATACGGGGGCTGATTTACGATCGTAACGGTGAGTTGCTGGCGGATAATCGCCCCAGTTTTATTCTGCGTATCGTCGTGGAACGCACCGACGACCTGGATGGTCTTCTGGCCCAGTTGCGCCAGATGGTAGACATCAGCGACCAGCAAGTGGCGCAGTTCAAGAAACGCCTGCAACGGCGCCACCCCTACGAAGCCATTGCCTTGCGCTACAACCTCAGTGAGCGTGAACGCGGCATTTTGGCGGTGGATGCCCACCGCTTGCCCGGTGTGGAGGTGGCGGCTCAGGTGGTGCGCTACTACCCTCAAAAAGAGCGTTTGGCCCATGTGTTGGGGTATGTCAGCCGTATCAGTGAGGGTGACCTGAGGGGCCGTGATGAGCAGCGCTACCGTGGCACGGATGTCATTGGCAAGCGCGGCTTGGAATATCACTACGAGGATATCTTGTTGGGCGGGGTGGGCAGCGAGAACGTGGAGACCAATTCCCGTGGCCGGGTGATGCGAGTGCTGGAACGCAACGATCCCCAGCCGGGCAAAAATCTGCAGCTGTTCCTGGACAGTCGCCTGCAACAGGTGGCTCTGGATGCTCTGCAAGGGGAGCGCGGTTCAGTGGTTGCTCTGGATACCACAACCGGTGGTGTGTTGGCCATGGTGAGTGCTCCGGGTTACGACAGCAATCTGTTTGTCACCGGTATCAGCCACAAGGATTATGGCGAACTGCGGGATTCTCTGGATAAACCATTGCTCAATCGCACTTTGCAAGGCACTTATCCACCCGCATCTACCGTCAAGCCCGCCTACGGGTTGGCGATGCTCAAGAGCGGTGTCGCCACAGCAAATACCGAGGTGTGGGCCCCCGGCCATTTCAGGCTGCCCAATATCGACCATGAATATCGCTGCTGGGAGCGTCGCGGTCATGGCCATGTAAATATGCGGTCGGCTATTCAGCAATCCTGTGATATCTATTTTTACAAGCTGGCTTACCAGATGGGCATTGACCAAATGGCTCCCATGGGCAGGAGTGTTGGCCTTGGACAGCCCACGGGTATTGATATGTCCGGCGAGAAAGTCGGTGTGATGCCCAGCCGCGAGTGGAAGCAGGGCGCGCGCGGGGTTAGCTGGTATCACGGTGATACTATCAATGCGTCTATTGGCCAGGGTTTTACTGCTGCGACGCCATTGCAGTTGGCGGTGATGGCCATGCGTTTGGCCAATCGTGGTGAGTCGAGACCGCCCAAGCTGGTGCAGTCTGTGGGGGGTGAGCCCATCGATTTGGAGCCGCCGATGCAGCATATAGTCGCCGATAGTGCCCACTGGGATGTGGTGCAGGGGGCGATGGAGTCGGTGATTCACACGCTTAAGGGTACGGCTAACGCGGTGGCCAAAGGCTTGCAGTATCGTATGGCGGGTAAAACCGGTACCGCCCAGGTGGTGAGTATTGCCCAGGGTGAGAAGTACGACGCCGAGATTCTCACCAAACGTACATTACCCCACGCGTTGTTTATTGGATACGCGCCTGCTGACGACCCGAAGATTGCGGTGGCGGTGATTATCGAAAACGGCGAGAAAAGCAGCCGCAGCGCCAAAGTGGCGCGCCAGGTGATGGATGCCTGGTTGCTGGAATATTCGGATCAGCCGTTGGTGACTGATGATGGCCAATAGCTCAGTACGTAAAGGTTGGGGATCACTGGTTGTGACACGCTGTCCTAATTTGGAAAAGAAAGTCGTCCCTGTAAGCTCGAGGCCAGCATCCCTGCTGGCCACGGTCACAACCAGTAATCCCCAACCTTTACCGGCAAGCTGGGAGTTGTCGTAGTGCAAAACGATTTTGTCCGCCATTTGCGCCAGCACAGCACCGGTATGTACCGCAAGAATCGCTGGCAGAAGTTGCATCTGGATATGCCGCTGATCCTGCTGTTGATGCTGTTGTGCGGCATTGGTTTGATGGTGTTGTACAGTGCTAGCGAGCAGAGCCAGCATTACCTGAAACGGCAGATGGTGTTCTACGCTGTGGGTTTTGTGGTGATGTTGGTCACAGCGCAGTTGTCGCCGCGACTGTTGGCTCGTTGGGCGTTGCTGCCTTACGCCATTGGTTTGCTGCTGCTGGTGGCGGTGTTGTTTTTCGGGGTGGGGGCCAAAGGGGCGCAGCGCTGGTTGGAGTTGGGAGGCTTTCGCTTTCAGCCCTCGGAGATTATGAAAGTGGCGGTGCCGCTGATGCTGGCCAGTTATTTGGGGCAACGGCATCTGCCACCGACGCTTCGCTATGTGTTGGCGGCTTTGTTGATGATGGTATTGCCCGCGCTGTTGGTGGGTTTGCAACCGGATTTGGGCACGGCGCTGCTGATCTTTGCGTCTGGCTTTTTTGTGCTTTTTCTGGCGGGACTGCACAAGCGCTATATGTTGGGTGCCGGCCTGTTGGCCATGGCGGCGATTCCGCTGTTTTGGCTGTTTTTGCTTCACGATTACCAAAAGCAGCGTATTCTGACGTTGCTTGATCCCCAGGCGGATCGGCTCGGTTCTGGCTGGAATATTATCCAGTCCACCACCGCTATTGGCTCCGGTGGTTGGCAAGGCAAGGGTTGGATGCAGGGTACTCAATCGCAGTTGGATTTTTTGCCAGAGCCACACACGGATTTTATTATCGCCGTGTTCAGTGAGGAGTTCGGTCTGGCAGGGGTGCTGAGCCTGCTGGGGCTGTATTTGCTGATTGTGGGGCGTTGCCTGTTTTTGGCTCTGCGCGCCAGTAATATGTTTGGTCGTTTGCTGGCGGGCAGTATTGCGTTGACCTTTTTTGTGTATGTTGTGGTCAACATGGGTATGGTATCTGGCGTTTTACCGGTTGTTGGTGTGCCTTTACCCCTGGTGAGTTATGGGGGTACTTCCATTGTGACCCTGATGCTTGGGTTTGGTATGCTAATGGCCGTTTGTGTTGATAAG
The DNA here is from genome assembly GCF_030341905.1 of Porticoccus sp. W117. GTDB lineage: Bacteria > Pseudomonadota > Gammaproteobacteria > Pseudomonadales > Porticoccaceae > SCSIO-12696. Next base: position 60,705 of record NZ_JATAAF010000010.1, read on the forward strand.
CGTTAGGGCAACAGACCCTGACTTGTGAGGGAGATTTTTCGGTGAACAAACGTGTTGTAACATTTGTAGCGGCGGTGGCGCTGCTGTTTTCTGCCGGGGTGCAGGCAAAAAACTATCTGGGTAATCCACAGGCCGAGTCATTTATCGGCCTTATGGTGGAGGAGCACGATTTTAAAGCCACCGAGCTGCGGCGCTTGTTTGCCCAGGCGGAGTTCAAGCAGAGCATTATTGATGCCATGACCCGCCCCGCCGAGAAGGTAAAACCCTGGCGCGATTACCGCAAAATTTTCTACACCAGCAAACGCATTGATCTGGGTACCAAGTTCTGGCGTGAAAATTCCGAAGCCCTGATGCGTGCCAAGGAAGATTACGGTGTAGACCCGGCGATGATTGTTGCCATTATCGGCGTGGAAACCTACTACGGCCGCAACAAGGGCTCTTTCCGGGTACTGGACGCACTTTCCACCCTGGCCTTTGACTACCCCAAGCGCAGCCGCTTTTTCACCAAGCAGCTGGAGCACTTCCTGCTGCTGGCCCGTGAGCAAAACCAGGACCCCCTGGCCCTGAAAGGCTCCTACGCTGGTGCCATGGGCTTTGGCCAGTTTATTCCCAGCAGCTATCGCGCTTACGCGGTGGATTACGATAACGACGGCTTTGCCGATATCTGGAACAACACCACCGACGCCATTGGCAGTGTTGCCAATTACTTTGCCGAGCACGGCTGGAAAGACGGTGAGCCAGTGGCCACCCGTGTCAAACTTAAGCCGGATTACTCTCCCGATGTGATCACCAAAGGTTTAAAGCCGGATCGCACCATTCTGGAATTCAGCGAACACGGTTATTTTCCAGTGGATTTTGCCTCTCCAGACGCCATGGCTTCTGCCATCAAACTGGATGGCCAGAACGGCGTGGAGTTCTGGTTCGGGCTGCATAATTTCTATGTGATTACCCGCTATAACCACAGCAGCATGTACGCCATGGCGGTCTATCAGGTGAGCCAGGCGATTCGCGAGCGCATGGAGCCCCATCTCGCAGAAAAATAGTTTGCAGGTAAATAGTCTTGCGGAAAAATAGTCTTGCTGAGAAATAACCGCCTTTTCTTCCCACTGCTCGCAGCGGTACTGCTGCTGGCGGGCTGTGGCGGCTCCAATTACTACAAGGATGACCGCCCGCCTCGCCAGGACAGAGACGTCAGCCAGATTCCCGATGCGGTCCCCAGAGTAGAGCCCATCACTCGCGCCGGCAATACCAACCCCTATCGCGCCCTGGGCAAAACCTACCATCTGCTGCCGGACAATCGCGGTTACAAGGCCCGCGGTATGGCCTCCTGGTACGGCAGCAAGTTTCACGGCAGGCCCACCGCCAACGGCGAAACCTACGATATGTTCGCCATGACGGCGGCCCACAAAACCCTGAAAATTCCCGCCTATGTGAAAGTCACCAATCTGGAAAATAATCGCCAGGTGGTGGTGCGAGTGAACGATCGCGGCCCGTTCCTGCACGATCGTTTGATTGATCTTTCCTACGCGGCGGCCAAGAAGCTCAATTTTGCCGATGATGGTCTGGCGCAAGTTGAAGTCGAATACATAGACCCTGCAGGTGTGCAGGCCCGGCCAGAGCCAGTCAGGCCGGCGCAAACAGGCAAGCCTATGGAGAAAGGCAGTTATCTGCAGTTGGCGGCATTTTCCAAGGCCAAGCCTGCCCTACAAATGCAGGCGCGCCTGCGCCAATGGGTGGGCCATCCGGTATTGATGACCATCAATGAGGGTTCCAAGGGCCTGCTTTACAAAGTCTTGATCGGCCCCGTGGCTCAGACTGAAGAGCAGCAGCGTCTTAAAGCGCAGGTGCGCCAGCGGGAAAAGCTATCTCCATTTTTGGTTCAGTTTTAACGGTATTGCTTCATACTTCTGCTGTGGTACTCGTGGTAAAATCCCCGCCGATTTTGAATCCTGTCACCCTTCATTTCATTCAGGGTGACGATTAGCTGTTTCAAGGAACCACCATGATTAGCAAGTTGCTTCAGATTTTTCTGGCCACTGTCCTTACCCTGCTGGCGCCGCTGGCCACTGCTCTCACACCCGCTCCCCCGGAACTGTCTGCCAAGGCCTGGATTCTGGTGGATGCGGATACCGGCGAAATCCTGGTAGAGCACAACGCCAACGAGCAGTTGGAGCCCGCCAGCCTCACCAAGATGATGACCAGTTACATCGTCTCCAAAGATATCCACCAGGGCAAAATCAGCGAGCAGGACATGGTGCCCATCAGCGTCAATGCCTGGCGTATGGGCGGCTCCAAGATGTTTATCCGCGAGGGTACCGAGGTCAAGCTGATCGACCTGCTGCGGGGGGTGATTATCCAGTCTGGCAACGACGCCTCAGTGGCGCTGGCGGAATACGTGGCCGGCAGTGAAGGCGCCTTTGCCGATGTAATGAACCAGCAGGCACAACTGCTGGGCATGAACAACACCAACTACGAAAATGCCACCGGTTGGCCGGCGGAAGGGCACCTCACTACCGCCTACGACCTGTCCCTGCTGGCGCGGGCATTGATCAAGGATCACCCGGAGCACTACAGCATCTACGCGGAAAAGTACTTCAAGTACAACATCGACAAGCCCCAGCCCAACCGCAACCGTCTGTTGTGGCGCGACAAATCCGTGGACGGCATCAAAACCGGCCACACCGAGGCGGCGGGCTACTGCCTGGTGTCTTCGGCGCTGCGCGATGGCATGCGCCTGGTTGCTGTGGTGATGGGCACCGACAGCGACGAAGCCCGTGCCCGTGAATCGCAAAAACTGCTTTCCTACGGCTTCCGCTATTTTGAAAGCGCCAAGGTATTTAACGCTCAACAAGTGATGCAGGAAAACGCTCGCGTTTGGTATGGCGAGAGCGAGAATCTCAACTTGGTAGTGGCGGAAGAAACCCAGCTCACCGTGCCCTACGGAGCAGCCAAAAAGCTGCAAATTGACGTTAATGCCCCCGAGCAGATCGAGGCTCCAGTCGCTTTGGGCCAACAGTTGGGAACGGTAACCGTCAGCTACGATGGCGAGCTGTTGCGGGAGCTGCCACTGGTGGCGGATCGTGAAATCCCTGAAGCGGGCTTCTTTGCTCGTATGTGGGACAGCATCAAGTTGTTTTTTGTGGGTATTTTCAGTTGATAACCATCAGTAACACCATGAGTGAACAAGACGCCCCGAAAATAGAATTCCCCTGCGATTACCCCATCAAAGTAATGGGTAAGGCGCACCCGGACTTTCACGCCTTTGTACTGGAAGTCATGCAGCGCCATGTGGGTGATTTCGACCCTAACCGGGTGACTGTGCGCGACAGCAGCAAGGGCACCTTCCAGGCGATAACCGCTACGATCGTCTGCACCGGCAAGCCGCAATTAGAAGCCATTTTTGCTGACCTGAAAGAGCACCCCATGGTGCATATGGTGATTTGATGCGGGGTATTTTCCTCTGTCATCCTGAGCGTAGCGAAGGATCTATATCTAGAATTGAAAGGCGAGATTCTTCGCTACGCTCAGAATGACGATGAAAGATACCATTACTGTCCGCCAGCTCGGCCGCCAGCCCTATGAACCGGTATTTGCTGCCATGCAGGCGTTTACCGATGGCCGCGACGACGACAGCCGGGACGAAATCTGGTTGGTAGAGCACGACCCGGTATTTACCCAGGGCCAGGCGGGCAAGGCAGAACATGTATTGATGCCCGGAGATATTCCGGTGGTGCAGGTAGACCGTGGAGGTCAGGTGACCTACCACGGCCCCGGCCAGATCGTCGCTTATCCGATGGTGGATTTGCGTCGCCGGGGAATGGGTGTACGCCAACTGGTCTCCGCTATCGAGCAGAGCATAGTGGAAACCCTCGCCCCTTATGGTATTGTCGCCGCCCCCAAAGCCGACGCGCCTGGCGTGTATGTGGATGGCGATAAAATTGCCTCTCTTGGCCTGCGGGTGCGCAAGGGCAAAAGTTATCATGGCCTGGCGTTTAATATTGATATGGATCTGTCGCCTTTCGCCCGGATCAATCCCTGCGGCTACGCCGGGCTGAAAATGGTGCAGATGAAGGATCTGGTGCAGGGCGAGATGCCTGCGTACCGCACCGTGGAAGAACTGTTACTGGATCGTATGGCGGCAAACCTGGGTTTTGACCGCTGGCAGTATGCGGATCAGCCTCATGAAATCCTTGACGTAGGGCGGATTAGCGAAGCGTAATCCGCCAGAAAACCGGTGGATTACGCTTCGCCGACCAACCTAAAGTAGGCACCCTACAAGTGGCCTTTGGCACAGTAGAGATTAACAACGATGACAGACCTCACCCGAAACGATGACGAATTGGCCGTAGATGCCACCAAGCTGCAACCGGTGCGCAAGACTCGCCGCCGGGTGCAGGGTGAAAAGCTGCGCGATGCCGACAAGGTAGAGCTGATTCCCGTCAAGGTGATGCCCAGCGAAGGCCACCAGCGCAAGCCGGAGTGGATTCGCGTACGCATGTCCAGCTCTCCGAAAGTGGCAGAGATCAAAAAGACCCTGCGCAGTCACAATTTGTCCACGGTGTGTGAAGAAGCCAACTGCCCCAACCTCAGTGAGTGTTTTGGCGGCGGTACTGCGACCTTTATGATTATGGGTGACATCTGCACCCGTCGCTGCCCGTTTTGCGATGTGGGCCATGGCAAGCCCAATCCACTGGATGTGGACGAGCCGTTGAACCTGGCGAAAGCCATCGCCGATATGAAACTCAAATACGTGGTGATCACCTCGGTGGATCGCGACGACCTGCGCGACGGTGGCGCCCAACATTACGCCGACTGCATTCGCGAAGCCCGTATTTTGTCCCCCAATTTGGAAGTGGAAGTGTTGGTGCCGGATTTTCGCGGCCGCATGGAGCCAGCATTGGAAATCCTCAGCGCAACGCCGCCGGATGTGTTCAATCACAACCTGGAAACCATCCCCCGCCTGTACCGCGAGGCGCGCCCCGGCGCCAACTACAAGTGGTCGCTGAAATTGCTGCAGGAATACGGCAGGCTCAACCCCAAGGTACCCACCAAATCCGGGCTGATGGTGGGTCTGGGTGAAACCAAAGACGAGCTGCTGGAAGTGTTCTACGAAATGCGCGAGCACGACATCGATATGCTCACCGTAGGCCAGTACCTGCAACCCTCCAAAGACCACTTGCCGGTAGACCGCTTTGTGCATCCGGATGAGTTTGAAGAATACGCCGAATACGCCTACTCCATCGGTTTCAAACACGTGGCCAGCGGCCCGCTGGTTCGCTCCTCCTACCACGCCGACAAACAGGCGCATGGAGAGACCGTTAAATAAGCTGCGAGCCGCGGGCTACTAGCGGCGAGCTGTCCGAGCGAAATTCGCGCTCTACACCATGTAGGTCGGCCTTCAGGCCGACAAGTTAGCGGCTGTTACTACCTTGAATAATGAGATGAGGCATAGTGGAAAATTCTGATGTATATAAGGCACCTGAGTCGGAACTGGTGTCAGGCGATGAGCTGAAATCTATTGGTGGCTGGCTGCGTTTCTTTCAGGTAGTTAATTTCATCTATGCTATAGCCGGGGTTTTGGTTGCGGCCTTGGTGGTGGTGACTTACTTTATCGATGAATCTGTATATGGCGGCTTGATTGGGTCGATAGCATCATTGGTAGAGCTTACCCCAGTGATAGTTTTTTCAATATTGATTTTGAAGGTAGTAAATCACCAAGAAGAAGGTATCCCTGTAAAGATTAAATCCTATATTGGCTATTATCTGCTGACTTCGTTTTTGGTGGCTGCTGGAATAGCCAGCTTATATATTATGGATTTAGTTCCTGATAAGCCTGCCTCTATCTTTGGTGATCTCATTTACTATCTAATTTGGTCTAGCTACTTTAAACGATCAAAGCGCGTTAGAAGTTTTTATGGCGCGACTGCATAAAATTATTTCGGGAATACAGTTTCTCCGCGAAATGCATTACCTTGGTTGGATAACCTCTAAAATTGTCATTATCGGAGTGTGGTGACACAGCAATCTCCGAATATATCTTTGTAGGTCGCCCTTTAGGGCGTCAAGTAAAGCGTAACAACCTGCTATTGTGACGGGCTAAAGCCCGACCTACATTCTGCTCGTGGCCCGGAGCCCGACGCTCGCAGCCGTATGCTACTCTTTGTGATAAACGACATCACAAGGAGAGCCCCGTGAAACGCATCGTCATCTGTGCCGACGGCACCTGGAACCGTCCGGAACAAGATCCCGCCAAAGACTTCCCCACCAACGTCCTCAAACTGGCCAGAGCGATTCGCCCGGTAGCGGCTGATGGCGTCGGTCAGCAGGTATTTTATGACTGGGGTGTTGGCAGCTATGAAAGCCGCGTTGTGGGTGGCATTACCGGCAAAGGGCTGCACAAAAACATCACCGACAACTACCGATACATTGTGCAGAACTACGCGCCGGGAGACGAAATCTGGCTGTTTGGCTTTAGCCGCGGCGCCTATACCGTGCGCAGCCTGTGCGGCATGATCAACAATTGCGGCATTCTCAAACGGCCAGATGCGGCATTGATCGCCGAGGCTTTTAAACTCTACAAAAAACCGGGTAGGCGCAATGCCCCCAAAGGCGAAAATTCCGTGGCGTTTCGCCGTGCCCACAGCCACCGCTCGCGCCAAGTGAAGTTTGTCGGCGTTTGGGATACCGTGGGCGCCATGGGTATCCCACTGTCGTTCCTGGGTTTGTTCGACGACAAGGATGAGTTTTACGATACCAAGCTGGGGCGCAATGTCAGCGTTGCTCGCCACGCACTGGCCATTGACGAACAGCGCAGTGACTTTGAGCCCACTATTTGGCAGCCGCGCCAAAACCTCGATCTAAAGCAAATGTGGTTTGCCGGTGCTCACAGTGATGTGGGCGGCAGCTACAAGCCGGATGACGATGGCAGTCTGTTGTCAGATCACGCATTGAAATGGATGCTCAGCGAAGCCTCTGCCCATGGCTTGAAGGTTGAATCCCATCTGCTCAGCGGTATTACTGACAACCCCCTGGCGCGCCTGCACCAATCCCGGCGCAGCTTCTATCGAGTGCGCAAACGCTTTTTCAGGCCCATTGACCACGGTCTGGGCGAGGTTCTCATTCACCCCTCCGTGAAACAGCGTTGGCAGCAAGACGACAGTTATCGGCCGAAAAACTTGCTGCAATATGTTGATCAAAATGGCTGGTGAGTGGTCATAGACGGATTGCTTATAACGAGGAATTGCAATGGATCAGTCAGCAACTTATGTCCCACCAAAAGTCTGGACCTGGGAATCTGAAAACGGCGGTGAATTCGCCAGCATCAACCGCCCCATATCCGGTGCTACCCACGATAAGGACTTGCCAGTAGGTGAACACCCGCTGCAGCTTCACTCTCTGGCAACCCCGAATGGCGTCAAGGCAACGGTGATGTTGGAGGAGCTGCTGGCGGCAGGCCACCGTGGTGCCGAGTACGATGCCTACCCGATCAGCATTACCGAAGGTGACCAGTTCAGCAGCGGCTTTGTGGCCATAAACCCCAACTCAAAAATACCGGCACTGGTGGATCGCAGTGGTGCCGAACCGGTGTCTATCTTTGAGTCCGGCGCTATCTTGTTGTACTTGGCGGAAAAATTTAACGCCTTTTTGCCCACGCCGGAAAAACGCCATGAGTGTCTGTCCTGGCTGTTCTGGCAAATGGGCAGCGCCCCTTACTTGGGTGGCGGCTTTGGTCACTTTTACAACTATGCGCCAGAGAAGTGGCAGTACCCCATCGATCGCTTCACCATGGAAGTCAAACGCCAGCTGGATGTGCTGGATCGTCGCCTGGCGGGAAATCGTTACCTGTGTGGTGACGATTACACCATCGCCGATATTGCCACCTGGCCTTGGTACGGCAGTCTGGTGTTGGGGCGCTTGTACGATGCCGCTGAATTTCTCGATGTGGCCAGTTACCAGCACGTTACTCGTTGGGCGAAAGAGATCGATTCTCGACCCGCTGTGCAGCGAGGTCGCATGGTGAATCGCACCTGGGGTGAGCCTGACGAACAATTGCACGAAAGGCACAGCGCTGAAGATTTTGAGCTGCGTACCCAGGACAAGTTGGAGGCTGATAATGTGTGACGAACAAACCGAAAAGGACAACGAGGAGTTTGCCAGAAATGGTGGCCAGCTGAACCGCCGGGATTTCAGCAAGCTCAGTGCGGCGGCCATTGCTGCCTTGATGTTTCCGACAGCTGCCCTGGGTTCTGGTGACCATGGTTTTGAAACCCTTGGCTCTGACGATATTGTGGAATCCGATGTCGATGTTCCCATGGCTGACGGCAATTCCGATTGTTACTTTGTCAGGCCAGCTAAGGGCAAACACCCTGGTGTGCTGATGTGGCCAGACATCAAAGGCCTGCGCCCGGCCTTCAAGGCTATGGGCAAACGCCTTGCCAGAGCCGGTTACGCGGTGCTGGTGGTCAATCAGTTTTACCGGGACGCCAAAGCCCCAGTGGTAGGGCCAGGGGCAGACTATCGTGACCCTGACACAAGAGCATTCCTGCGCGGTATGGCGAGAAAACTCACTCAGGATGCCAGCATGTCAGACGCCCGAGACTATATTGCCTTTCTCGACAAACAGAAGGTTGTTGATACCTCGAAAAAACTCGGCACTGCAGGTTATTGCATGGGCGGCCCGCTGATTATGCGCACGGCGGCTGCTGCTCCTGAACGGGTTGGTGCTGCGGCTTCTTTCCACACGTCCAGCCTGGTGCGGGATACCCCGGACAGCCCCCACTTACTGATCCCGAAGTCACCAGCCCATGTGCTGCACGCCATTGCGGAAAACGACGACAAAAGGGCGCCGGAAGCGAAGAATGTTCTAGCCGCTGCCTACAAAGCCGCCGGTACTCCTGCTGAAATTGAGGTTTATGAAGGTACCTTGCACGGCTGGTGCCCACCGGATTCCAGAGTGTACAACGAGAAACAGGCGGAGAAAGCCTGGGCCAGATTGCTAGCGCTTTTTCAGACGGCCTTGGACTGAGACTGCCTGGGCTTTAGCAGTGCCATCAACAGTGCTGGCAAAAACGTCAAGCTCAACACCGTGGATACCAAAATACCGCTGAGTACGATAATGCCCACACCACGATACAGTTCGGTGCCTTCGCCGGGGATCAGTACCAGCGGTGCCAGGCCAAATATGGTGGTGGCCGTGGACATCAGGATGGGCTTCAGGCGTTTTTGCAGTGCTTTATGAATAGCGTCTTTTACCGAAACGCCTTGCTCAAGTAGGCAGCGCCGGGTCTGGTCGACAATCAGAATTGGGTTGTTGACCACGGTGCCCAGCAAAATCAAAAAGCCGAGCATGGTAATCATGTCAAAAGGCTGGTGGAACGTGCTGATACCCAGCAAACCGAGACCCGTGTTAATGCCGTTCACCAGTACCAGACTCAGCAGGCCGCCTGCCATACCCAGTGGCACGGTTGCCAGAATAAACAACGGGTAGCGCCAGTGAGTAAAGATGGCCACCAGCACCAGATAAATCAGCGCGATGGCAATGACGAAATTGCTGGATAAGGCGTTGCGGGTTTCCTCCAGCTGATCGGCAGCGCCACTGATGCTGACCTTGATTCCCTGAGCGATTTTATTTTCCTGCCACAAGTGCGGCAGCAGCTGTTCGCGCACAATGGCCTCTGCGGTTTCCAGGGCAAGGTCTCTCGGCGGAATAATGTAAACGGTCACGGTGCGATTACTGTCAACACGGCGAATGCTGTTGCTGTTTTTACTTTCCAGCAAATCCGCCAGTGCGCTCAATGGCAGAATCTGACCATTGCCAGTCAATATGGGCGCCGCCGCCAGGTTGGGCAACGTTTGTCGGTTACCCGCATTACTGAACAGAAAAATATCCACCTTGTCGTCTTCGAGAATAAATTCATCCACGTAAGCGCCATCACTCATGGCGGCAATGGAATAATTTAATTCCCGGCTACTCATATCCAATTCAGCCAGACGTTCCCACCTGGGCTTTATCTGAATAAGGGGCTGATCCAGGCTGAGTGATCGGGGTTCGGAATTGATTTGTGGTTGTTCGAAGTAGGCGTCCGCCGCCTGGTACACCGCATCGGCGGCCTGATAAATCTCGGTAATATCATTGCCGGCAATATCCAGTGCCACTGCTCTGGTTCCGCCATCGTTGCTGGAAATGATTGAACCCCTTGCGGAAAATGCCCGCATGCCGGGGTAACTTTCAAATTTGCGGGTGATGCCTGCCATCATGGCATTGATGTTTTTTGCCTCAGACGGGGCACTCAGCATCCAGATACGGCCATTTGAAATGGACAACATGTAATAGGCCAGCGGCGGCATATTGTCCTCGCCACCGTTAAAACTTTTCGGGTCGGCGTCGATGTACTGATTAAAGTATGCCTTTAAATCAGTGCCAATTTTTTTCATTTCTGTCAGGTTATAACTGGGCGGCGCCACCATGTTTGAGAACGCTTTGGGTTCTTCACCTTCCGGCAGGTATTCCGCAGCGGGCATCAGTAAATAGGCCAGCGACAAAATAACCGCGACAAACGCCCCACTGTAAAGACGGGCTTTTTTTTGTGACTGGGTAAAGACCGCCGACATTTTTAACCAGCGGCCCGAAAGCTCGAATGCCTCGCTCTGCTGAATGGATGACTTTTTACCAAAGTGCGCCAGCGCCGCCGGGATTACCCAAATAGCCACCAGCATGGACGCAATAATGGCGCCGGATATTGCAATGGCAATGTCGGAGTACAGTTGCCCGGCTTCCTGAGCAATGAATAGAATGGGTGCGAACACCAATACAGTTGTAGTGGTGGAAGCGAGCACGGCGGGCCATACTTCTTTAACACCGGCAATGGCCGCTTCTACTTTGTTTAATCCTTTAAGCCGCTGCTGCAGAATGGATTCCAGTACCACAATGGTGTTGTCCACTGTCATACCGATCGCAAATGCCACCCCTGCCAGAGAGATCACATTAATGGTTCTGCCAAACGCCATTAATGCCAAAAACGCGAAAATGGTACACACCGGAATGCCAATCACGCCGATCATGGTGGCCCGGCCAGAGCGCAGAAACCCATACATCACCAGGGTGGCAAGCAGGGCGCCAATGCCCAGGTTTGTCCAGACATTATTTAGCGAACTTTGTACGTACTGAACGTCGTCGCTGGTGAGTTTTAACTCCAGGCCATTTTGTTGAAGCAAATCCTGATTGATGGCATCGATGACTGGCAGCATTTGCGCCTTGATCGCCAGAACATTGGAGCCGCTTTCTCGCCGCACCGACAGGTTGATGTTGCGCCTTCCATTAAAGAAGCGTTCGCCACGGGTTTCAAAATGATCCAGCGCCACCTCGGCAACGTCTTTCAAGCGTGTATTGGACTGGCCCTGACGCTTGATAATCAGATTTTCCAATTCGCTGAGTTGTTCAAAGCGGCCCACCACCCGCATCAGGTATCGGCTTTTGCCACTTTCGATGTCGCCCGCAGAGGCGTCGGAGTTTCGATCCCGGATGGCACTTCTGACGTCTGTCAGGCTGATGCCTCGCTGCGCCAACTTGCCCGCATCCACTTTTATCTGGATTTGACGCTGGGCGCCGCCTCTAACCCTGACTTCGGAGACGCCAGCAACGGATTCCATTCTTGGGCGAATAAAATCCTCGGCGTAATCGCGCAACAAGTCCATGTCCAGCTGCATGGGGTTGCCTTCCGTGGGGCGTAAAGTGAAATGCATAAAAGCGTTGCTGGAAAACGAGCTGGAAAACAGCCGCGGCTGATCGACATTTTCTGGATAAGCTGGTACCTGGCTGAGAGCATTGTTGACTCGAATCAGGGCGTCGTTAACGTCCACCCCAAAAGGAAACTCCAACTCGATATTGGCTTCACCCATTTCTGCAGACGAGAGCATGCGTTGCAAATTGGGCAGGCTGCGCAAGTAGCGTTCTTGCTCAATGAGGATTTCTTTTTCAATGTCTTGCGGCGTTGCTCCGGGCCAGCCGGTTTGTACCGTAATGGTGCGCACTTCGAGATCCGGGATCATCTGCACCGGAATATTAAAGGCGGCCACCAGGCCAAGAATGCAGCTGATCAGCACCACCACGGCAACCAGCGTGCCGCGTTTTACCGCAGCGTCGATCATGGCCGCTGCCCTTCAGTGTTCTTGATGGTCAGCGATTCGCCATCACGCAAAAGGGCAACGCCTGAGGTGACATAGGCGTGGTTTGCCGGGGCGCCGGTAACGGCGATTTGCTGCTCTTTTTTATCTACCACGTCAACGATAAAACGTTCTGCCTGGCCATTAACTACAGCAAATACACTGGTGCCGCCATCCGGGTGTTGTTTGAGCGCTCTTTTAGGCAGCCACACCAACTGTTTTTGCACTCGGTTAAATTGCAACTCCGCGTTGGCAGACATTCCAGGGGTTAGAGAGTCCGATGCAGGCAAGTCGATATGCGCTGTAAAAGCACGGCTTTGTTCATTGGATACGGCAACATAGCGGCTGATTTTGCCGGTGAGCTTGGCGGCCTCGGTAACATCTGGTGTGATAGTTACCACGGTGTTTTCCGGCTCTTTTAAAAACTGGTAATACTCCTGCGGAATGGAAATCACCAGACGCAGCTTGTCTTGCTGAACCAGGCCTAACACTGAACGTTGTTGTGTCACCCACTCGCCGACGTCCCCGTTGCGTCGCGAAATAACACCATTGAAAGGTGCGTACAGGGTGTGCCGGTTAACCAGTTCTTTCTGATAGGCAAGATTGGATTTTTCCCGGTTCAATGCTGCTTCAGCAGTAGCTACCGCAGCTTTGCGTTGGGCAATCAGGGTTTGTGCCATCGCCTGTTGCTCTGATAACGCCAGCGCTTCCTGATAAAGTCGCTTGGCCTCCCGAAGACGTATCTCACTGCTGGTGACGCTGGCCTCAGTTTCAGCCAGCGTTAGTCTGGCCAGGGTAGCATCCAGCGTCATCAGTTTTTGCCCGCGAGATACCTTGTCGCCCACTTCCACAAAGAACTGCTGGATAACTCCCGCCTGCAGGCTGGCCAAATCGGCATTTTGTGCTGCTTCCACGGTGCCGGTTAGCGTTAAGGTTTGGTAGGCAGGTTCTGATGTCGGGTAAAACACATCCACCTCTGCGGCTTGTACCGGCAGCGCCGAGTGCGCGCAAAGTACCAATGAACCGAGCAGCGCTCGTACTGGTGCTAAGGTGAAAGTTGGCATGGTGATCTCGCTAGGGATTCATTCAGTCTATTGTAGGGTAAGTGGATTTTTGGTGACATTGGAAAGCCATGAAACGAAGCGTAAATGTCTGTAAACAGAATCTTTAATAAAAACAACAAAAAAGGCTCACATCGCTGAAGCAGATATGAGCCTTGGAAAGATATGTCGGAGAAACTCCGTCCTCATATTTTCCTAAATATAATAGAGCACCAGAAAAGCTGCCAATAAGCCGGCGACCCACACCACCATGGTTTCTGTTGGCCACAGCCGCGCAAAGTAACCTTTGGGTTTGCCTTCTTCTGCATCGTAAGAGTTTTGAATGATTTGCTTGATCGATGCGGTGATGGATTTTTCGATACTTGCGTACACACCGTAGACGCTACAGCCGATGCGCTTAATAAAAGCAGGGGCCAGTTTGCGATACAGCCAGTCCGCATCCAGATTGGTGGACGGCAGTTCTGGTGGGTACAGCTTGTACAGGTTTAACCACACAAACGCCGCCGCGGAGAAGAACAGCAGCTGTAGTTGGGTCAGTACGTGAGTGACGTCGTAGGGCTGGTATTTATGCTCCCAGGGCAACAGGGCATACACCGTTTGCGCCGGGAATGAGCCGAGTACCACGCAGCCAACTGCAGCCAGGGTCATGGCGATCAGCATGTTCTTGGGGGCTTCGGTTGTGCGGATGCCAGAATCGTGGGCAAAGAAGGCAAAATAGGGAATCTTGATGCCCGCGTGGTGGAACACACCCGCCGCGGCAAACAACAGAAGCAACCACACATAGTCGTACCCTTCTTTTACCGCCGCCGACATAATCATCGACTTGGACACGAAGCCGCTGAACAGAGGGAATGCGGATATAGAAGCAGCGCCGACAATACAGAGTATGGTGGTTTTCGGCATGCTCTTGTACAGGCCGCCCAGTTCCGAGCCATTGATTTTGCCGGTTTTGTACAGCACCGCACCCATGGTCATCATCAACAGGCCTTTAAAGATCACGTCATTAAAAGCGTGAGCCACAGCGCCGTTAAGGGCCAGGGAGGTGCCAATGCCGATGCCGACAATCATAAAGCCAATCTGGTTAATCAGGCTGTAGGCCAGCACCCGGCGCAGGTCGTTTTCGATCACCGCGTAGAAGATCGGGAAGCACGCCATAGTGACGCCAATCCAAACCAGAATTTCTTCACCGGCGTAGGCACGCGCAAAGGCATACACGGCAACTTTGGTGGTAAAGGATGCGAGGAAAATCGTGCCACTGGGTGTGGCTTCCGGGTAGGCATCGGTGAGCCAGTTGTGCACAAACGGGAATGCACTCTTGATGCCGAACGCCAGGAAGATCAACCAGGCGCCAACTTGTGCGATGCCTTCATGCTGCAAACCAATGTCGGTAAACAGCAAGCTGTTGTTTACTTGCGCAAAAATCAGCAGCCCCGCAAGCAATAACACACCGGACAGCACCTGAAAAATCAGGTAACGAACACCGGACGAGTAGGCGCGATCGGTTCTTCGTGCCCAAATCAGAAACACCGACGTCAGCGCCAGCAGTTCCCAGAACACGAACAGTGTCAGTAAATCCCCGGCAAATACCGCACCCACCGCACTGGCCGCGTAGGACAGCCCGGCCACGTGTTGCGTGGTGTCTTTCACATGCAGCGCATAAATCACCGCAATCAAGGCGGCGATGTGGAACAGGTAGCCGAACATCAGACTGAGCTTGTCGACCTTAACCGGCTCCAGGGCGTAGCCCATAAATTCCATGGACCAGAACACACCGTGCTCCAGACCCAGCAAATTGAGGCCGCCAATAATCGGAGCGGCCAGCATAATAATGTTGCGTGCCCAACCGCGCAGGAAAAGCGCCGCCAGGGCCGCCAGCATTAATGGCAGAAAAGGGATAACACTATTCATCGCGGCTATCCACCTTGTCGTAACTATCTACCTCGTCGTAACCATTTACCTCGTAGTAATCTTCCCCACGCATTAAAAACGATCGCATCCAGGTTGCCACAAACACCAAAATGGAACAGCCCACAAAACCGTAAATGGCGTAAAAGGCCGGAACATTTTCCCAGCTGTGGTAAACGTATCGGTTCACAACAAAATCGGCGATCACCAATAACGCGCACAGTACATAAAACACTCTGAGCATTTTGCGAACGTTTTCTGGCTTGTCGAACCAGCCATCGGAGTCGTGATGGTCAGACATTTATCTTTCTCCCATGCTGGTTGAAACGCCCGGAATCAAATTAATGAGATCGATCAGGGGTTGAGGATAGAAGAACAGGGCCAGGCATCCGAAAGAGGTCACTCCCAGTGCAATCAGCATAGGCAGTGGCGCTTCTTTGGTCTCGGACCAAGACCAGGCTGCTGCGCCTTCACTCTGAGTGTTGAAAAACGCCTTGATTGGAATCGGCAACAAGTAAGCAATATTGAGCAGGGAGCTGATCATCAACGCGGCAACTACGATCAGTTTGTCTGCTTCCAGAGCGCCAATGGTCAGATACCATTTGCTCCAGGTGCCCACCATGGGTGGCAGGCCAATAATGCTAATGGCACCGATGGTAAAGGCTGTCATGGTCAGTGGCATTTGCCGGCCAAGGCCCACCATATCGCTGATGTTCTTTTTGTGGCTGGCCACCATGATCGCGCCAGCGCAGAAAAACAGGGTAATTTTGCCCACAGCGTGAGTGGCAATATGCAGCGCGGCACCGGCTGCGGCCACGGAAGAAGCGAGCAGGGCGCCGACCACGATATAGCTCAACTGGCTGACTGTGGAATAGGCCAGCCGCGCTTTCAGGTTGTCTTTGGTCATGGCAATGCACGACGACAGCAGAACCGTTGCGGTGGCAATGTAGAGCATGATGTCTGTGGTGACGAGGTCCGTCAGGCCATCGATGCCAAAGATATAAATCACCACTTTCAGAATACTGAACACACCGGCTTTTACTACGGCTACCGCGTGCAACAGAGCACTGACCGGTGTCGGTGCCACCATGGCAGCGGGCAACCAACGGTGGAACGGCATAATGGCGGCCTTGCCGATGCCATAGCAGAACAGCACCAACAACACCGCAAGCACCGTTTTGCTATGGGAATCGTCAAAAATACCGCCGGGGCGAAAATCGAGGGTGCCAGTCACGACATAGGTGCCTAGCACCGCGAACAGCAGGAAGGCGATAGAGGTACTGAGCAGAATACCCAGATAGGTTCGGCCCCCTTGTTTGGCCGCGTCGGTACCGGCATGGGTGACCAGCGGATAGGTAGATAGAGTCAGCACCTCATAAAACACAAACAGGGTCAGCAGGTTGCCGGAGAAGCAAATGGCCATGACCGAACTGATGGCCAGTGCGAAACAGCAGAAAAAACGGGTCTGGTTTTTTTCCTGGTGACCACGCATGTAACCAATGGCGTAGATGCTGGTAATAATCCAGAGGAAGCTGGCCACCAGGGCAAACAGCACGCCGAGCGGCTCTACATCAAAGTTCAAACCCAGGCCTGGGAAAATCTCGATCACATCCAGTGAAAGTGCTGAACCTTGTAAAGTAGGCCCTTGCATCGAGTAATCGGTGATCGCCAACACAATACTGAACAAAATAACTGCGGTCGTTAGCGTAACCGCTTCTCTCAGATTGGGGGTTTTACCGGTGGCCACCACCAGTAAGGACCCAACAAAGGGCACAATGATAGAAAGTGCAATTAATTGAGAAGGCTCAACGCCCTGCCAGAGATTCATTTCGACATCTCCTGCACATTACTTACACTATGGGTATCGCCGCTCGGGAACAGCCATTCTGCTGCACTGCTGGCAGCCTCGGTGGTCAAGCTGGTATCAATGCCAAAATAAATATTCGCCAGCACCAGCACCCACATGGGAGCCAGCATCAGCGGGGGTGCTTCTTTAACGGTGTTTGGATCGACATTATCGGGCAGCTTTTTGAAATAGGCTGCCTCCAGTATGCGCCCAATGTAGACAACCGCGAGTAAGGAGGCTGCCAGCACAAGTGCCGCAACGACCCAGTTGTCTTGTTCCAGCGCCCCGGTAACCAGGTACCACTTACTGACGAAACCCACAGTGAGTGGTACGCCAATAATACTCAAGCCCGCGATGGTGAATGCCGCCATGGTCAGAGGCATCTGCCGACCCAGCCCATTAAAGGCTTTAATGTCTACTGAGCCGACCCGGTAAAAGACTGCACCCACTGCCATAAACAGTGCCCCTTTCATAAGGGCGTGGTTGAAGACATGAAGTACGCCGGCCATTAAACCGGTCACGCTCACCAGGCTCAGGCCCAGAATCATATAGCCAACTTGTGCCACACTGCTGTAGGCAAATACGGTTTTAACGTTGCTTTGCACGGTTGCCATGTAAGAGCATTTGAAGATGGCCACAACCGCCAGGGCCATCAAAATAATGTCCATGCCCATTTTTTCAAAGACGTGGTCAATGCCAAAAATAGTGAAGATAAAGCGAATCATCACATACACGGCAACCTTGGTTGCGGTACTTGACAGAAAGGCGGTGACCGCAGACGGCGCGTGTGTATAGGCGGGAGGCAGCCACATGTGCAGCGGGAACAGAGCCATCTTGATGCCAATGCCGACGACGATAAATGCCAGGCCGGTGTTGATGGTGCGGTTGCTGTCGTATAGCTCGATTCGGCTGGCGAGGTCCAGCATATTGAGGGTGCCGGTCTTCATGTACAGCAGGCCCACACCAATCAGAATAAAGGTCGCACCAATGGTACCCATCACCAGATAGCGGAACGCGGCTGTTAAACAGCGCCGATCCGATGCCAGACTGACCAAGGTGTAAGTGGCCAGAGATGACACCTCCAGGAACACGAACAGGTTAAACGCGTCACCTGTGATCAAAATGCCGGAAAGGCCAGCCAGGCAGAGCAGGTGGGCGGTGTAAAACAGTGAATGCTTTGATTTTTCGACTTCTTTTTCAATGCTGTCTTTGGAATAAATCAGCACCAGAGTTGAAATAGCAGACACTGCGAGCAAGACGAAGGCATTCACTGCGTCAACACGCAATTCGATGCCCCAGGGCGGTGGCCAGCCCCCCAACGCGTAGCTCAGCACGCCATCGGACAATGCCGCGGCTAACAGTTGAATAGACACCACAAAAGCGCATCCACTAACCAGGGTAGCGAAACCCCAGGAGAGCAGTGAGCGACCCAAAATCAGGGTGATGGGTGCTGCGATTAACGGCAGAAGAACAGGAAGTGCTGCCAAGTGTTGCTCAAACATTAGATAGCATCATCCTTATGTTCAAATTCATTTTCTTCAACCGTGCCATAGGCTCTTTTGATGCGCACAATCAGTGAAAGGCCAACCGCTGTGACGGCAACGCCAACAACAATGGCTGTCAGAATCAGTACGTGAGGGAGCGGGTTGGAATACTGGGTAACGCCTTCGACCAGAATAGGCGCGGTACCTCCGCTGACTTTACCCATAGAGATATAAAGCATGAACACAGAGGTTTGAAAAACGTTCAGGCCGACAATCTTCTTAACCAGGTTGTTAGCGGAAATAACAATATAAAATCCGGCCATCATCAAAAATACGACGACCCAGTAGTTGTAGTAATCGAGAATAAAATTCACTGGACGTTTGACCTCTCTGCCTGGCTGCTAAAGGCATAGAAAATACTCAACATGACCGCAAACACCGTAATGCCAACACCCAGCTCAATAATGATGATGCCATAGTGTTGACCGGCTATTGGGTCGGCGGCGAGTTTGTTGTAATCAAGGAATTGGCCACCTTTAATCATGCTGACCAGGCCAACCCCGGCGTAGAGCAACACGCCAAAAGACGCCATCCATTGCAAAAATTTGGGGCTCGCCACCGCCAGGGTATTGGGCAGCCCGAATACCAGGGCATACAAAATAAAGGCCGCTGCCGCGATCACCCCGGCCTGGAAGCCTCCTCCAGGCCCGAAGTCGCCATGGAACTGCACATACAACGCAAAAAGAATCACATGGGGAATCACGATTTTGGCAATAACGTGGAGCACTTTATGCTCTTTTAGACCAGACTCCAGGTCACTGTCTTTTTTGCGCCGGATGCCGAGCAAGGCGAGAACGCCGATGGCCGCAGCGAATACCACTACCACTTCGCCCAGGGTATCGAAGGCACGATAGCTGGCCAGCACCGAGGTGACCATATTGGGCAGGCCAATTTCTTGGGGGGATTCTTCTATGTATCTGGGGGCAACATGCTGGTGTACCGGATTGTCCGGGTCGCCAAACGGAGGCATATCCAGTGTGCCGTAAATCAACGCCGCTCCCGTGACCGTGACAACTAATAAGGGAAGCAGAGAAGAGTGTGAATTCTTTTTCTCTTTTCGACCGGTTAATGCCAGTGTTCCGAGCATCAGAACAGTGGAGATACCTGCACCCACTGATGCTTCGGTGAAGGCGACATCAACCGCGTCCAGGTTTATAAAGATAAGCGCAGATAAAAAGCTGTAGATGCCGAACAACATCACCACCGCAAATAAATCCTTCAAAAAGATGATCCGCAATGCGGTGAGTGCAAGCATTGCCAGCAGCACCAAATCAATCAACTCAGCCATTAGTGCGCTTGCTCCTGTTTATCGTCTGCCCCTTTATTTTCCGTCTTGGCTTCTGCCAATGTCAGCAGCCCGCCGTGGCGAGCAGATTTTGCCAGGGCGTGTGAGGCAGTAGGGCTGGTAATCATTAGAAACAGCAAAATAAACACAAGTTTGGCTGTGTTCAGGTCGAATGACGTTTGCAGCAGTAAACCGCTGATGACCAAAATAGCGGCGATGGAATCGGTGACACTGGCAGCGTGTACACGAGTGAAAAAGTCGGGGAATTTAAACAGCCCGACCGCGCCACTGAAGCCAAAAAATACCCCTGCAATAAGCAGTATGCTACTGACAATGTCCAGGATAAACATGGGTTACCATTGTTGTGTAAATTGTTAAATAGGTTGTTATTCGGCTGGCGCGGTATATTCGAAGAAACGAAGTACCGCAACCATCCCAATAAAGTTGATAAGTGCATAAACAATAGCGATATCCAGAAAATCTGGCCGCCCCATCAAAAAGCCAACCGCCGCAATAAACAATACGGTCTTGGTGCCAAACATATTGACGCCAAGAATACGGTCGTAAACCGTGGGTGCTTTAAAGGCTCTGGCCAAGGCGATTGCCATAACCACCAAAATAGCAATGCAGGCTGCTGCCAGAACTTCGGTCATGTGTTTTTACCCCAGATGCC
Source organism: Porticoccus sp. W117 (assembly GCF_030341905.1). Classification (GTDB taxonomy): domain Bacteria; phylum Pseudomonadota; class Gammaproteobacteria; order Pseudomonadales; family Porticoccaceae; genus SCSIO-12696. Next base: position 81,181 of record NZ_JATAAF010000010.1, read on the forward strand.
GGTGATTTTTCTTTCCATGCCACCTTGCTCAAGTTCTTCAATGGATGCCTTTTGCAGGGCATGGACGGTGATTTCGTCGTCTTCCAGGTCGACACTCAGTGTGCCGGGGGTGAGGGTGATGGAATTGGCGTAAAGCACTCGATTTTCCGGTGGCACATCCTGCGCTGATATTTTCGCCAGACAAGGTGAAACCTGGCTTGATGAGCCCCATACCAATTTGGTGACGTGAGTGCTGGATTGCATGATCTGGCCCAGCAGCCAGACGATGTATCGAACAATCTGCGGGCCGTTACCAACGTCTTCCGGTTCTTCATCAATGGCATCCATGCGATGTAGAACGAAAAGGACGATGGCGACAGAGGCGGCGCCAAAGCTGAGTAATAATGGTTGAATGTAGCCTGAAAGAAGTAACCAGAAGACAGCCAGTAAAACAGCCCACTTGCCGATACGCATAGATACCGCCCTACCCAGTTATTTTAGTTGTCGTTTTTTTGACCAATAATAAGCTATCTGGACTGGAATGGGTACTTTAGGGTGAACCGTCTTTAGGGTAAGTCGTTACTGGTTCTGAAATTGCAGAATCAAAAAAGGCCTATACGCCGAAAAACGTATAAGCCTTTGATATATATGGTAGCTACGGCTGGACTTGAACCAGCGACCCCAGCATTATGAATGCTGTGCTCTAACCAGCTGAGCTACGTAGCCACAAATTGTGTTCCTGCCCATCGGCAAGGGCGCGCATTCTCTATGCTTTACCCTGTTTTGTCAAGCGCCGCTTTGGCCGCCTTTTTACCTGGAAACCACCACTGTTAGCGACCCTGCGACCACCAGTCCAGCGCCGGCATAATTGAGTATTCCGAGCTGTTCCGGGGTGAACAATCCCGGCCAGATTTGCAGGCACAGGGGAATAATAAACAGCGTCCAGATAGGTACGGTAGTGAGTGTGGCGCTGACTTTTGTGGCCTGCCAGTGGTGCAGGGCGGCGGTAAAGCAACCGTAGGCCACCAGGGTGTTGGCGCCGCACAGAACCAGCAGCAGCCATTGCCCGCCGCTCAATTCGGGAACCAGTGGAAAGGAGAATGGCAGCAGGCTGATTGCACCGATAAAGAATACTGCCAAATTGAGCTGCTGGGCGTCGATCTGTTTAAGAATGCGCTTTTGTACCAGCGCGTAAATAGCCCATACCAGCGCAGCGATGACGATCAGCAGTATCCCCAAACCGTACTCACCGGGGTTGTTGAATAACGACTCCAGGCGATGATGAAAAAACAGCAGCAGGCCGGCGATAAAAATGCCACAACCCAGCCATTGGCGCGCTGAAAAGGGCTCTTTGTAGAGCAGGATGCTGCCCAGCAATAACATGATCGGTGCCAGCTGAATCAGTACTTGCGAGGCGCTGGGAGTGATGTAGTTAACCCCCCAGGCAAAGAACAGATAGTTGCCCGCCAGCATCAATCCGGCAAACAGGGTGGCCAGTAACAGCTTGGGCTGCGCCAGTTTTTTCAGGTTGTTGTCTTTTTTGCGGAAGCTGAGAATCGCCAACAACATAATGCCCGCCATCAGGAAGCGGTAAAACGCCGAGCTGGCCGGTGACATATCGCTCAATACGCCTTTGAGCATAATGGGCAGAATCGCCCACATCAGGGCGGCGCCCAGGGTCAGTGGCAGACCGAGTTTCCAGTTGTTGGTGTGGGGCATTGGGGTTCCAGAGAGTAGCTCCGTGTAACCGGGCTATTTTACGGCAGCTTTATCAATAAGCTGCGGGTTTGTGTTAACTGGTGTGTAAATTCAGCGCAACAGCCAGCACTACGCCATAGCGTGCGCCTTTGCCCAGGCCCACCAGAATCACAAAAGGCAGCAACCGGGTTTTCATCAGCCCCGCCACAAAGGTGAGCGGATCGCCCACTATTGGCAGCCAGGCAAACAGCAGCGATGCGGTACCGTATTTCTGAAAGCCGGCCTGGGCCCGTCGCAGTTTGTCAGGTTTGAAGGGAAACCAGCGGCGATCCTGAAAGTGCAGCAGTTTCAGCCCCAAATACCAGTTCACCACGGCGCCCAAGGTGTTGCCGGTTGTGGCAGTGATCCATAGCCACAGGGGCGAGTAACCTTCAATAACCAGCGCGCCCAGTAAAACTTCCGAGCCCAGTGGCAGCAGGGTGGCGGCGAGAAAGGCGGAGGTGAAGAGGGAGAGGTAGGGCATTACGTGAGATGGGAGGTGAGAGATGAGAGACGGGGTGAGGATTCTACATCTCTCATCTCACGTCTTTCATCTCTCATTCAACGTGGTTACACGTTGAATCTAAAATGCACCACATCGCCGTCGTTGACAATGTAGTCCTTGCCTTCCAGGCGCCATTTGCCCGCTTCCTTGGCACCGGCTTCGCCGTTGTTCGCCACAAAGTCGTCGTAGGCCACCACTTCGGCGCGGATAAAGCCTTTTTCAAAGTCTGTGTGGATTTTGCCGGCGGCCTGTGGGGCGGTAGCGCCTACGGGTACTGTCCAGGCGCGCACTTCTTTTGGCCCGGCAGTAAAGTAGGTGTGTAGACCCAGCAGCTCGTAGCCGGCGCGGATCACCCGGTTCAGACCCGGTTCTTCCATGCCCAGGTCTTGCAGGAATTCGGTTTTTTCGTCGTCGTCCAGCTCGGCGATTTCCGCTTCCAGCTTGTTACAGATGGCCACTACCACGGCGTTTTCGTCGGCGGCGATGGCGTTGACTTTATCCAGCAGTGGGTTGTCGTCAAAGCCGTCTTCGTCCACGTTGGCGATGTACATGGTGGGTTTGACGGTGAGCAGGGTCAGCTCTTTGAGCTTGTCCAGTTCGTCGTCGCTGAGGCCAAACGAGCGCAGCGGCCTGGCTTCGTCCAAATGGGGCTGGATTTTTTCCAGCAGCGCTTTCATGACGATGGCGTGTTTATCCTGGCCCTTGGCGGCGCGGGTGTAGCGTTGCAATGCCCGCTCCACGGTGTCCAGGTCTGCCAGTGCCAGCTCTGTGTTGATCACTTCCACATCCGCCAGCGGATCGATCTGGCCCTCTACGTGCACTACGTTATCGTCTTCAAAGCAACGCACGACATGAGCAATAGCATCGGTTTCGCGGATGTTAGCCAGGAATTTATTGCCCAGTCCTTCGCCCTTCGAGGCGCCCGCTACCAAACCGGCGATGTCCACAAACTCCATGGTGGTTGGGATCACTTTTTCCGGCTGGACGATCTCCGCCAGTTTGTCCTGGCGTGAGTCGGGCACCATCACCACACCGGTATTGGGCTCGATGGTGCAGAACGGGAAGTTCTCAGCGTCGATGCCCGCTTTGGTCAGTGCGTTAAACAGGGTGGATTTGCCCACATTAGGCAGGCCGACAATGCCGCAGTTAAAGCCCATTTTAAAAAGCCTCTGGTCGCACGTCTGACGTCGCACGTCTGACGCTAAAATCGGTTCGGCAGGTACTGGCGGCCTGTGCCACTTGTATCCTGATTTAGGTTGTGCGCAGTAATGGAATCTTGCGCATGGCCGCCTTTAGCGTGCGACGTCAGACGTGCGACGTGCGACCGTTTTATTGAAGCGCTGAACTTGCAGCACCTACTTTACTTCGAATGAAGCTCCGTCATCGCCAATTCCCACTTGCCGTCCACTGCCAGGGGTAGGGATCGCAGGGCGTTGTCGATGCTGTCGTCTATGTGTTGCTGATCGCTTTTGCTGGCTTTGCAGAGTACGTAGTTAATCACGTCTTTTGCATTGCCGGGGTGGCCGATGCCGATGCGCAGGCGGGCAAATTCCTTGTTATTGCCCAAGGCGCTGATGGTATCGCGCAAACCGTTGTGACCGCCGTGGCCGCCGCCTTTTTTAAAGCGTGCCGTGCCCGGGGGCAAATCCAGTTCGTCGTGTGCCACCAGAATGGCCTCCGGGGCAATCTGGTAGAACCGTGCCATGGCGCCAATGGCCTGGCCGCTGCGGTTCATAAAGGTAGTGGGAATCAGCAGGCGCACGTCCCGGTTATCAATACGAACGCGGGTGGTGTCGCCAAAGAATTTGCTTTCTGGCTTCAATGTGGCGCCGCACTGGCGTGCCAGTTCCACAACGAAATCGGCCCCGGCATTGTGACGGGTCCGGTCGTATTTTGGTCCGGGGTTTCCCAGACCGACAATTAATTCAACCGGTGCGTCCAATGTCGGGGCCTCTTGGCAAAGCCGGCGAGTAATTACTCCTCGCTGGCAGCCTCTTCACCGTCGTCAGTAGCTTCGTCACCAACAGTCGGTACATCTGCTGCATCAACGTCTTCGTCAGCCTCTTCTTCAGCGGCGGCTTTCGGCTTGTTAACAGCAGCGATCGGCAGGTCGTGGTCTTCGCCGTGAGAAAGGGCAACAGACTCAACACCTTCCGGCAGCTTGATGTCGGAGATGTGCAGGCTCTGGCCCAGGGTAACCTCTGCCATATCCACTTCCAGGTACTCCGGCAGGTCGGCGGGCAGACAGGTGATTTCCAGCTCGGTCATGGTGTGAGCAATCACACCACCTTCCTGCTTAACGCCAATACAGCTGTCTTCGTTAACGAAGTGCAGCGGTACGTTCACAGTCAGGGCACGCTTGGGGTTCACTCGCAGGAAGTCGGCGTGCAAAACCAGAGCTTTGGCCGGGTGACGCTGCAGATCCTTGAGGATGGCAGGTTGCTCGGTGCCGTCAATGTCCAGAGTGATAACGTGGGAGTAGAAGGCTTCGTTCTCCAGGGCTTTGGCAATGTCTTTGTGAGGGATGCTGATCATCACCGGCTCACGAACACCACCGTAAACAATACCTGGAATTTCGCCAGCCAGACGGCGTTGGCGGCGGCTCGCACCTTTCCCAACGTCCTGGCGGACCTTAACGCTAAGGGTAAAATCGTCAGACATGGTCTGAGTCTCCTATCATTTTGCCCACCGTTCTCTGCGACCGATTGCGGCGGGGATTAAAAAAATCTCCGCTTTCTTGGCGGAGATCGTGAAAACAGCGGATGTTTGTATGGCTTATTCAAACATCGCGCTGATGGATTCTTCGTTGTTGATGCGGCGAATGGTTTCCGCCAGCATCGGCGCCAGTGATAGCTGGCGAATTTTGCCCAGGGCCTTGGCTTCTTCACGCAGTGGGATGCTGTTGGTTACCACCAGTTCGTCCATTTGTGAATTGGCAATATTATCCAGGGCTTTGCCCGACAGCACGGCGTGGGTGGAGTAAGCCACTACTTTATTGGCGCCGTTTTGCTTGAGGGCGTCGGCAGCACCGCACAAGGTGCCGGCGGTATCCACCATATCGTCTACCAGCAGGCAGGTGCGGCCTTCCACTTCACCGATGATGTTCATCACTTCAGCCACATTGGCCTTGGGGCGACGCTTGTCGATAATGGCCAGGTCGCAGCCCAGCAGCTTCGCAGTGGCCCGCGCCCGTACTACGCCACCGATATCCGGGGAAACCACAATCAGGTCTTCGTAGCGCTGATTGCGGATGTCTTCCAGCAGTATCGGGGTGCCGAATACGTTGTCCACGGTGCAGTTAAAGAAGCCCTGAATCTGCTCCGCGTGCAGGTCTACGGTCACCACGCGCTCAACGCCCACATTGGCGATCATATCCGCCACTACCTTCGCGCTTATAGGTACGCGAATGGAGCGCACCCGGCGATCCTGACGGGCGTAACCGAAGTAGGGAATCACTGCGGTGACGATGGAGGCGGAGGCGCGGCGCAGAGCGTCCGCCATCAGTACCAGCTCCATCAAATTTTTGTTGGTGGGCTTGCAGGTGGACTGGACGATAAACACCTCTTTGCCGCGAACGTTCTCGCAGATTTCGATGTTGATTTCGCCGTCGGAAAACTGCGATACCGTTGCATTACCCACGGGCACGCCGAGGATAGAGGCGACTTCCGCCGTCAGCTCCGGATTGGCGTTTCCGGAGAAAACCATCAAGTTGGCCACAGTAAGATCCTTGATAGGTAGTACCCAGGTTGCAACCCCGCGCCCAGCTTTACGGGATTTTTACGGGAAGAAAATGGCAGGGGTAGGAGGACTCGAACCTCCGAATGACGGGATCAAAACCCGTTGCCTTAGCCACTTGGCGATACCCCTGCAGATAGCTTTCGCTATGGGTAGGAACGGTTATCGTAGAGCGGTGACTGATTAACACCTCTGGCTACGAACCCCTGCGTGTTTTCTGGCCTTTCATCCAGCGCTGCCAAAGCGGCAGATCGGGATGTGAAGCGGGCAAAAACGCAGGCACCGGTTCCAGTCATTCGAGCATTTTCGTCGTATTTTCGCAGCCATTCCCGTGCATTTCGCACCTCGGGATGGAGCAATTCCACCACTTGCTGACAGTCATTTTGCCAGCCCTGCTCGAAAGAGGCGCGTATTTTCAGGATTGGGGTGTCCCTTGTCAATGCTTGATGAGAAAAAATTTTGGCTGTTTCCACATGACAGTTGGGGTGAATCACCAGGAACCAATCGTCAGCGGTTTCAACAGGAGTTAGCTGCTCGCCAATGCCTTCTCCCCAGGCGGTGTGGCCACGGACAAAAACCGGTACGTCGGCGCCCAGTTGCAACCCCAGTTCCGCCAGCTGATCGATATTGAGATTCAATTTCCACAAGCGGTTGAGGCCCACCAGTGCGGTGGCCGCATTGGAGCTGCCGCCCCCCAGGCCGCCACCCATAGGCAGGCGTTTGGTCAGCTGGAAATCCACGCCTTGGGCGCAACCGGTGTATTGCTGCAAAAGGCGCGCGGCTTTGTATATCAGGTTGTATTGTGGTGGCACCCCATCAATAGCGGGGTGAATGTGAATGTCGCCGTCATCGCGAATGGCAAATCCCAGCTCATCGCCGTAATCGAGAATCTGAAACAGGGTTTGCAGGTTGTGATAGCCATCCTCCCGCCGCCCGGTGATATGCAGGAACAGGTTGAGTTTGGCGGGGGCGGGGAGGGTAAAGGTCATCAGCTGCGGGTTGCGGGTTGCGGGTTGCGGGTTGCGGGTTGCGAACCATAGCAAAGCTGCGGGCGGCGGGCTACGGGCATATCGTCATCGCGAAGGAGCGTAGCGACTGCGGCGATCTTCATCTACAGAGCGCCCAATGTCAGGAGATTGCCGCGTCGCTACGCTCCTCGCAATGACGAGGTGATTGGAGCGTAGCGTTCGATCTGCCCGCAACACGTAACGCGAAACCCGCAACGGTTACTCAAACTCCCAACGCTTAATCACCAACTTAAAGCTCAACTCGCCTTTTTGGCCATCAATCTTCCCCGGCAGCAGCCACTGGCCGGATTGTCGGTAGCGGCTAAAGGCCAGTTGCCAGCCATCTTGTTCCAGTTGGCTCAACAGCCCTTGGGGGTCGTGGCTCTGGGCGGTGATGGTGCCGCTGGGGGTGGGAATGCCTCGCGCCCAGTAGGTGAGGTCTTCTACAGAAAGTGGCACGCCAAGCAGGTCGCCGGTCAGTTGCTGGCTGTTGGCGGCGACCAGTTGTTCGTCCCCTTGGCGCAATGTCACCTGTTGGTCATTGCCTTCTATATAGGTAGTGCCAATGCCGAAGATGCCGCTCAGGCGCATTTGGTATTGCTGTTGCTGTTGTTGCCAGCGCAGGGAGGCGCTGCCGGATTCTGCCGGGGAACGAAACGCCAGTTTGCCGTTGAGGTGCCATTGTTGCAGGGTTTGCAATTGTTGCTGGTGAAGCTGCCAGTCGGGAAGCGGCTGTTTGTTTTGCGGAGGCAGATTGCTGCAAGCGGCGAGGCCGATCAGCAAGGCAGTCACAAAGGCGCGGCGAATGACTGCCATCAGGGTTGGTTCTGGCTCACTCGGGTGGCGCCCAGGCGTTCCATGGTTTCCACCACATGTTTGGCGCCGGGTTTGTCTTTGTTATCCGCCAGGCTTTTTTCCCAGATGTCCAGTGCTTCGGTACGCTCGCCCATTTGCCACAATACCTCTCCCAAGTGGGCAGCTACCTCCGGGTCCGGGTACAGCTCAAAAGCGCGGCGCAGGTAGGGCAGAGCTTCTTCCAGCCGTTGCAGGCGGAACAGCGCCCAGCCCATGCTGTCGAGAATGGCGGGGTTTTCCGGGTCCAGCTTTAGCGCCTTGCTCACCAGTTGGTGGGCTTCCTGATAATCCGCCGGGTCATCACTGTTGCTGAGGGAGTAACCCAGAGCGTTGAGGGCGTCGGCGCTGTCTGGTTGCAGGGCAATCATTGCCCGTAAATCTTTGTGAGAGCTGGGGCTGTCCCCCTGTTGTTCGTACAGCATTGAACGGCTGTACAACAACTCGCCATTCTCCGGGTGCTTTTGCAGGGCGCTATTGAGCAGAGCCAGTGCCCGGTCGTTGAACTGGTTGCTGGCCAGCACGGAAGCAATTTCCTGATAGATGCCGGCAGATTCTTTGGGGTTGAGCGCCAGCAATTCTTCCACCAGTTGGTTCAGTTCGTCATCGCGATCATTGGCCGCCAGCAGGCGGATTTGTGCACTCACGGCATTGCTGTAGCGGTTGCCTGCTGCCACCTGGCGGTAGTGCGCAATGGCGTCGTCGTGGCGCTCTGCCTGCTCGTCGATACGCCCCAGCTGGTAGTGGGCGTTGTCTTTGTATTCGGCGCTGTCCAGCAGCTGTTCGAACAGGGGCTGCGCTTCCTGGTACAGCTTTTTGGTGATGTTGAACATGGCCAGGGCATTCACCAAACGCTGATCATCCGGAAACTGCTCCACCAGGCTCACCAGTTCGGCACGGCTGCGGTCCACGTCTTTGTCTGCCCACTGTTTGGACAGCTGCAGGCGCAGGCGCTTGCTGTTCGGGTATTGCGCGACGCTTTGCTCCAGATACGCCAGGTTGGCATCCAGACCGTCTTTTTCAAAAATGGCGCTGGCGATAATGAGCAGGGCGCTGTCTCGCTCGGTTTCCGGCTGTTGTACGGTGCTGGCACGGGCAATGGTTGCGTCGTAATTCTGTTCCAGCAATAGCAGTCGTGCGTCCAGCAATGCGATCTGGGGATGGCTGGTCAGATCGTGGTACTGGCCAGCGGGAGCGGTGAGTGTCTTCAAAGCGTTGCGCAGCAGCTGACGCTGTTCGGGGGTGGCTTCTTGCAGCTGGCGGGCAATGACGTAGCTGGCTTCTTTGTCATCGTCCCGCAGCGCTTGCAGGGCGTGTGGCAGTGCCTTGGCGAGCTGCCCGCCGTAGGCCAGGTAATAGCCGGCGATACGGTTGGCGTCGGTATTCTGTGGTGCCACTTCTGCCCATAACTGCGCCAGTTCCAGCGCTTGTTGGGCGGCGTTGAGTTGCACAGCCAACCAGGTGGCGGTGGCAGCTACCCCCGGGTCACGGGTGGCAAATGCCTGTTTGCGGTAGCGATTGAGTTGCAGGCCATATTGTTGGTTGGCTCCGGCAAAGTCGGCGACCAGCAGGTCGAACAGGGTTTCCGGTTTAAAGGGCTCCAGAGGAGGCTTGGGTTTGTTGTCGGCCTCGGCGACTACCGCTGTTTGTTCAACACTTTCCACTATCGGTGCGCCGCCGTTTTGTTGCAGCGTGGTACAGCCAGTCAGGGTCAGCAATAATGCTGCGATGGTGGTTGCCAGCGGTGAGCGGCGCTTGCTTTGTCGGCAGTGAAGTAAGGACATAATGCAGCCTTATATGCAGTTACAGGTAATAGTGTCATGTTCTATGACCACTGTCACAGCCATTCGACTCCTATTTTCTTCCGCCCCTTGTGTTTTCCCACCGCAATCACCGAAAATTCACGGTTTCGTCGGCCACCTCCTGATTTTATGAAGTTTCTCGCCCTGGGTATCAATCACCGCACCGCGTCGCTGGACGTGCGTGAGCGAGTGGCGTTTGCCCCTGAGCGCATGGTGGCGGCGTTGCAGCAGGCCAGCGAGCGTGTTGGCCTGGATGAAGTGGTGATTCTGTCCACCTGCAATCGCACCGAGGTGTACAGCGCCGGCCAGCAAGATGCCGATGCGTTGCTGGAGTGGTTTGCCAGTTACCATTCTCTGACTCGCCAGCAATTGGCCGATTGTCACTACCTGTACAGGGATGGCGATATGGCCCGCCATATGATGCGCGTGGCCTGTGGGCTGGATTCCATGGTGCTGGGTGAGCCGCAGATTCTCGGCCAGGTGAAGTCTGCCTTTGCGGTGGCCCAGGAAGCGGGCACGGTGAACGGCCATCTCAATCAGGTGTTCCAGCAGGTGTTCTCGGTGGCCAAAAAAGTGCGCACCGAAACCGCCATTGGCGAAAGCCCGGTATCTGTGGCCTACGCAGCGGTCAGTCTGGGGCAGCAGATTTTTTCCGATCTCAGCCGCGAACACGCGCTGTTAATTGGTGCTGGCGATACCGTTGAGCTGGCGGCGCGCCATCTGGTTGAAAAGGGCATCGGTGGCATTACTGTGGCCAACCGCACGTTTAACCGGGCTGAGCAACTGGCGCAGCAATTCGGTGCGGACGCTATTCTGTTGTCGGACATCCCCGACCACCTGCACCGGGCCGATATTGTGATTTCTTCCACTGCCAGCCAGTTGCCGATTCTCGGTAAAGGAGCGGTGGAGTCGGCCCTGAAAAAGCGCAAACATCGCCCCATGTTTATGGTGGACATTGCCGTGCCCAGGGATATTGAGCCCCAGGTGGGGTCGCTCAGTGATGTTTACCTGTATACCGTCGACGACCTGCGGGAAGTGATCGACGAGAACATCCGTTCCAGAGAAAGCGCCGCCCACAAGGCGGAGGAAATTATTGAGCACGGCGTAGAGCTATGGCAGCGCCAACTGCGTGGCCTGGACGCGGTGGATACCATACGCGCGGTGCGCACCGCCATGGAAAAGCTGCGCGACGACGAACTTGATAAAGCACTGAAGGCGCTGCAACGGGGCGACGATCCACAGGATTTATTGCGCCAGTTTGCCCGCAACCTCACCAACAAGTTTCTCCACCAGCCCACCAGCGGACTAAAGCAGGCCGGCGAAGAAGGCCGTCAGGACCAAATACGCTTGGCGAGCAAACTGTTTGCCGTTGGCGATAACAACAAAGCAGAGAAGTAATGAAGCAGAGCATTCTCGACAAACTGGAACACCTGATGGAGCGCTACGAGGAAGTGGGAATTTCCCTGGGCGATCCGGATGTTATCGGTGACCAGAAGAAATTCCAGGCCTTGAGTCGCGAGTACGCCGAGTTAGAGCCAGTGGTAAAAAGCTATGGCCGCTACCAACAGGTGCTGGCGGATATCGACGAAGCCAAAACCATGCTCAAGGACGCCGACCCGGACATGCGGGAAATGGCTCAGGAGGAATTAAAACAGGGCGAAGCAGCGCTGGAACCACTGGAAACGGAGTTGCAAAAACTATTGTTGCCCAAAGACCCCAACGACGACAAAAACGTGTTCCTGGAAATTCGTGCCGGTACCGGTGGTGACGAAGCGGCGATTTTTTCCGGCGACCTGTTTCGCATGTATTCCCGCTACGCGGAGCTGCAAGGTTGGCGCATCGAAATGATCAGCGCTCGCGACGGTGAACACGGCGGTTTTAAAGAAGTGATCAGCCGCATTGTAGGGGCGGGAGCCTACTCCAAACTGAAATTTGAATCCGGTGCCCACCGAGTCCAGCGGGTGCCGGAAACCGAATCCCAGGGGCGTATCCACACCTCCGCCTGCACCGTTGCTATTTTGGCGGAGGCAGATGAATTGGATGCCATCGAAATCAACCCGGCGGAACTGCGCATCGATACCTTCCGTGCCTCCGGAGCCGGTGGTCAGCACGTCAACAAAACCGATTCCGCCATTCGCATTACCCATCTGCCCACCGGCTTGGTAGTGGAATGTCAGGACGAGCGATCGCAACACAAAAACAAAGCCAAGGCACTGGCACATCTGCAATCGCGTCTGCAACAAGCCCAGGAAGAAGCCGCGGCCAAAGAACAATCCGACACCCGCCGTTTGCTGGTAGGCAGTGGCGATCGCTCGGAACGGATTCGCACCTACAACTACCCCCAGGGCCGGGTCACTGACCACCGCATCAACCTGACGCTCTACAAGCTGGACGAAATTATGCAGGGGAAATTGGAGGAAGTGGTGCAGCCGTTGGTGACGGAGTATCAGGCAGATCAGTTGGCGGCGTTGGCGGGGGAGTAAATGCTACGAGTTTCGGGTTACGGGCCGCGGGCAGATCGAATTACCTTGCCATTGCGAGCCGCTACAGGCGAAGTGGCAATCTTCTGAATTCGGAGTGCCTGTATGGAGATCGCCGCAGTCGCGCTGAGGGTGGTTTAAAAGTAGGCTGTGGCTTCACAATAAATTGCTATAAATTTTAGGGAAGTTATGAAACATCATTTTGGAGATTTATTGGATCGAGATGGTGACTACTGGACAATAATTCCTAATAGAGAGCGCTACACCTATTATGTAGGTGATGTACCACCAGGAAGTGCAGAGATTACAGTTGTTACTATTGGTGAGGAAGATGAAAAGTGGAGAACCATTTCTTCTTTACCAAATTTAGAAGAGCTTACACTTCATAAGCCTACTAAAGAACAACTAGAGAGTGTTTCTAAGCTGACACAATTAAAAAGACTAAGAGTTACTCACGCCAGAACAAAGGATATTGGATTTATAAGCTCATTATGTAATTTAGAAGAGCTAGTCATGGAATATGTATCAGGTTTTTCTGACTTGTCGCCTCTTAATGGTCTCCCAAATTTAAAGTCTATCCACTTTGAGAATTTAAGGCGAGTAACTGATTTTGGAGGCTTGTCAGGCTTAAGAAGTCTTCGATATCTGAATATCGATGGTACGCTGGATTGGAAGCAACCAATACTAGATTTTGAATTTTTAAGTGGTTTGCCTAATCTCGAAGTTTTATCTCTAGGGCAAATTATTAACAAGACACCTTACCCCGCACTACTGCCAGCTTTAACACTTAAAAAACTCAAAAGTTTTCGCGCAACATGGACTATGTTAGCTGCTGAAGAGTACGCTTTATTAGAGGTCGGTATGCCTCATGTTGACGGTGCTGTGCGTGGTCCTTATACAAAGTTTGCATATTCAACTATTCCACTTCCAAATCATGATATTCGCAGCCACTTGTCAGATGATGTAGTTCGAGAAAAACATCCAGAGGTTAAAATTTACTACAATGGGGAAAGGCATATAGACGACCCAAAGAATACGTGGCTTGAGTTTACGGGCAAAAAAGCTGGTAGAGTAAAGGTTGGCTCTTCAAAGGAAAAAGAGAGGCGCGATGCCTATTCTGAAAGATACGAATCAATGAAAGATCAAGCAAGAGCAATAATTGCTGAGTTGATTTAGGTGCAAAATATTTGTAGCGAGTACAAGCGACAAAACCACAAAAAGCCCGACTGCTTTTGCGCCTGCATACGTTAGTGACCCAATACCTCTTTCCTTAGCTCACCAACCGAGAACGCCGCCAGTGCCCCCCACTATTTCCGAACTTCTGCGTCGTAGCGACCAACTCGCCGCCGTCAGCGATACTCCACGTCTGGATGTGGAGGTGTTGTTATGCCACTTGTTGGGTAAGGATCGCGCATTTCTTTACACATGGCCAGATCATCAGTTGAACGACGCCCGGTTGGCTGATTTTTACGCCGCCTTTGAACGCCGCAAGAACGGTGAGCCGGTGGCCTATATCATTGGCCAGCGGGAGTTCTGGTCGTTGCCATTGGAAGTGGAGCCAAGCACTTTGATTCCCCGCCCGGAAACCGAATTGTTGGTGGAAGTTGCACTTGACCTGCCTTTACCGGAAAAAGCGCAGGTACTGGATTTGGGTACCGGCACCGGGGCGATTGCTCTGGCATTGGCGTCAGAGCGCAGTGGTTGGCAGGTAGATGCGGTAGATGTTGTCGAAGAGGCGGTGGCCTTGGCAGAGCGCAATCGGCAAACCTTGCAACTGAATAATGCGCGAGTTTGGCAGAGCTGCTGGTTTCAGTGTGTGACAGCTAACGGTTACCACTTGATTGTCAGCAACCCCCCTTATATCGACCCGCAAGATGCCCACCTGCAGCAGGGAGATGTGCGCTTTGAGCCCCGCTCGGCACTGGTGGCGCAACAATCCGGGCTGGCAGATATTGAGACCATTATTGCTTGCGCCCCCGGCCATTTGCAGCCGGGGGGGTGGCTGTTGTTTGAGCACGGTTACGACCAAGGGGAAGCTGTACAGAGACTGCTTACCGAAGGTGGCTTTAAGCAGGTAGAAACCCGCCAGGATTTGGCGGGTAACGATCGGGTGAGTTTAGGCTGCTACTCCGGCCAGAGGTGATGGCAGGCGCTGTTGCCGTCGGTGCTTGTTGGCAAAGTAAAGCCAGGAACCAACGGTGCACACTGCGCCAATAACCGCCACCAGGTAGCTGGTATAAATAATAAAACTGTGCCACTGAATGTCGTTTTGCCCCAGATTCTTGTACACCATCACGCCGACACTGCCCAGGTAGCCGAACGAGTCCGCCAGGTAGATCAAAAACCCCACATTACCCACTTGCTTGAAGGTGGCGATCAGGCGCTCAAACAGCACGCTGTTAAAGGGTACGTACGCCAGGTAAAGGCCAAAACCGTTGATAATCATCCAGCTGATCGGGCCCAGGTTCCCGGCCTGGTAGGCCAGGGTCGATAGCCCACAGCTGGCAAAGCCAAACAAAATCAAAAAGTGATTCACCATCAGCGCCCGACTGTTGCTTTTAATCAGCATCATGGCGCCAATAATAATCAGAACCACCACCGCGATGGGGATTTCCGTGAGGCTGAAAATGGCCGGTGAACCGGTGTAACCCAACTCGTCCCAGATGTTGGCGGTGAAGTTATCGCGCAAATCTCGAAAGATGGTCAGCAGCACATAGCCGCCGATCAACAAGCACAAACCGGTACTGAATTGCTTGAAGAATGCCCGGCGGGCAGAGGCATCCATAGGCTCGCGCTTGGTGCGCAGGCTAATATCATCCGCGTTCGGTGGTGGCAGCTGTTCCAGCATATATACCGCCAACATTAACAGCGGCATAAACAGTGCAGCGGTAGTGACCGGCATCCAGAATTCATCCACGCCCCAATTCAGCATCAGATAACTGCCGACGGTTTTTACCACTCCGGAGGAGGCGATAAAGCTGGTGCACAGGCCAGCGGCCAGTACCTCGGTGACTTTGCGGCCTTCCAGATAGCTGAATACATAACCCCATACCATGCCCAGGGGTATGCCGTTTAAAAACATGCAGACGATATTCCAGGGGTGCGGCAGCAATGCGAACAGCAGCAGGGCGATACCGGCGATGGTGATCAGCGTCAGAATACCTTTGGCGCGACTGTTGCCACTTTGCTCTGACACCACTTTGATGCCAATAAATTTTGACAAAGCGTATCCGGCGACTTGAGCTGACAGGTAAAGCACCTTGATGGATATGCCCCAGTAGACAATATCCTCGTACAGGCCCACCGCGATGGGCTTGCGAAAAGCGTACATGCAGGAGTACGTACAAAAAGCCGCTACCATGGCAAACAGGCAGAAGCCAAAACCCTGGCCTTTGCCGGTGATTCTTTGTAGAAAATTAGTCATAGTAGCCGCTCAATATTGGTATACACCAAGAGCGTTATTTAAGCGGCGCAGTGTGACTTTATTGTGACAGAGCGGGCATTTTCAGTACTGGAAACCGGGAGAGGGTGCCAGTATGCTATGGCCACCCGAATGTGGGGAACATTCTATAAGG
Source organism: Porticoccus sp. W117 (assembly GCF_030341905.1). Lineage (GTDB taxonomy): Bacteria > Pseudomonadota > Gammaproteobacteria > Pseudomonadales > Porticoccaceae > SCSIO-12696. The sequence continues at coordinate 96,853 of NZ_JATAAF010000010.1, forward strand.
AGAATAACTATGTCTGATTCAGCGACTGAAAAGCGTATTTTGCCAGCGTTTTTGCTGTGCTTCTTTCTGGGGCCACTGGGAGCGCACCGTTTTTATGCGGGTAAAATTGGCACTGGAATTCTGCACCTGCTCACTCTGGGCGCATTGGGTATCTGGACACTGATTGATTTTATTATGATTATTATCGGTTCTTTTACCGATAAAGAAGGCAATAAAATCACTGAGTGGACCTGAGTAGATATCTCTGGCAGGTTCAAAAAATCCCGGCAATGCAGATTGCCGGGATTTTTGTTTGTGGGCTTAGATACTATTAATCCGGCAATCAAATAGTTCGTCCTGAACTATTTGATTGTCGCCCAAAAAAATCTGGCGATGCTGCGTGGAGCCTCTTGATTTTTTTGGGCTCGCGCCGACTTTGTCGGCGGCGGCACGTCCCTGTGCCGCGCTAATCTAGCTCGCCGATGGCGGTTAATACGCTTTCCCGCAGCGATTCGATACTGTTATTTACTCGGTCGTATGATGCTTTGTTACCCAGTTCATCGGAATACATTTGCCACTTGCTGTACAGCTGTGTGGATTCCTCGTTGACGTTGTCGGGCATAAAGTAACGCAAATCACGCATGGCAATCACCTGCACCCAACCGCGCTTGCGGGAGTTTTCCAGCTCTGCGGCGGTCATGTCGTCGCGGGCGTAACGCATGTGTATGGCCACCTCATCCAGTTCCGCCAATCGTTCTATCAGGGCAAAGCCTGCGGTACGCACATTGCGATTTTGTTCGGTGACTTCGTTGCGCCAGGTGTTGTACCCCAGGCTTGCCAGGGCAATGGTCAGGCTGATCAGTGCCACGGAATTGCGGCGCACCTGCTGTAAAAAACTGTGGTAACTCATGGTGTCTAATGGGTAAATGCAAAGAGGTACCCATCAGATTCGCCGCGCTTTGGTTGGTTCCCTGAATAAAAACGGCCTGCAGAGTCAGTTTCTCCAACGGGCCGTTTTCAGGATGTACTGACGGAATTATTTGCCAGTAGTCAGGCGGTCTTTGGTGCTCTGCAACTTCTTTGCCGCCTGTTTGGCAGCCTTGCGGGCTTCAATCAGTTTGGCGGCATCGCCACCCACGTGCACTTCGTTGCGTTGCCTGGCCAGTTGAATTTGCTTTTCCCGCTCCCGGTAGCGGGCCTTGTCGGCGGCAGAGGTTTTGTCGTAGCAGTGCGGACAGCTGACGCCGCGCTGGTATTGATCACTCTGTTGATCCACTTTGGTAATGGGCATGCGGCAAGCATTGCACTGGTCGTACTCGCCCCGCTCCAGGTTGTGGTTAACGGTTACGCGCTCATCAAACACAAAGCACTCACCTTCCCACAAAGTGTTGTCAGCGGGCACGTCTTCCAGGTATTTGAGAATGCCGCCCTGCAGGTGGTACACCTCATCAAAACCCTGTTCTTTCATATAAGCCGTGGACTTTTCGCAACGAATGCCACCGGTGCAGAACATGGCGACTTTTTTGTGCACAGCCGGGTTCAGGTTATCTTTCACGTACTGGGGGAACTCGCGAAAGCTGGTGGTGTTGGGGTTGATGGCGTTTTTAAACGTACCCACCTGGTATTCGTAATCGTTGCGGGTGTCCACCAGCACCACATCCGGGTCGCTGATCAGCGTGTTCCAGTCTTCCGGTTTGACGTAGGTGCCCACTACTTTTTTCGGGTCGATGCCCTCAACGCCCATGGTGACAATTTCTCTCTTGAGCTTCACCTTGGTGCGCAGGAAGGGTTTGTGGTCGGTGTGAGATTCTTTGTAATCAATGCCTTCCAGACCGGGTTGCTGTTGCAGCCAGTGCAGCAGGGCGTCGATGCCTTTGCGGGAGCCGGCGACTGTGCCGTTAATGCCTTCACTGGCCAGCAGCAGGGTGCCGCAAATGCGGTTGGCTTCCATGGTGGCCAGCAGGGGCTCACGGAGCTGTTGGTAGTTTTTCAGGGTAACGAATTTGTACATCGCGCAGACGACATACTGGCCAGAACTGGCCACGTGCGGGGTAGTCATAGTGTTGCCTCGTGCGAGCCGGAGCGTAAATCCGGAGCAGTCATTTAAGACATAAAGTCAGGGAGGCGGGATTTTATAGAAATTGATCCGGCATTGCGAATAACTGCCACATTTGAATGAACAGAGTATTTAGGTTTTTGAGCGCTGAATTAACAGGTCGCACGTCTGACGTCGCATGTCGCACGCTAAAACCAAGCACTTCGTAGGTCGGACTTTAGTCCGACAAGCAACTTATCAATGACCACCAGCCCTGTAGGGCTACTCATTATTTCAGAGAGTGACTATCTACATAGAATGGTGCTTTTAGCGTGCGACGTCAGACATGCGACGTGCGACCAGTCAGGCTGCCAAATGCTTCTGCAAGGCTTCATAACCACCGATGTATTCAGTGCCATGAAAAATCTGTGGCACGGTGTTTACCGGTTGGCCGATGGTTTTCGACAGGTCGGCCTTGCTGATGCCTTCTTCATGAATATCCACGTAGCGGTAGGGCAGGTTTTTTTGCTCCATCACCGCTTTTGCCTGGCGGCAGAATCCACAGGCCTGATGACCAAAAATGGTGTAGCGAGTGTTGTTGGTGCTCATCATCAATTCCTCAATAAGTGATTCGATGTGTGCACTGTAACTACTGCCCTTTATTAAGACTATTTAATTGATTAAATGAGTTTGATAGTTTTTTTCTTGCCATGGTGCTGCACCATAGCCATCAGGCACAGAGCTGAAATGCTCAGGGCCACGGTAGCTCCTACCCAAAAGCCGCTGACACCCATGGCTGTACCCCAGAAGTCAGTCATTGCCAGACTGTAGGCCAACGGGAAGCCCACCACCCAGAAGGCAACGAATTGCACAATCATCGGTGCTTTGGTGATTTTGTAGCCCCGCAATGCACTCATGGCGCCCACCGCAATGGCGTCGGAAAAACGGTAAATGGCGGCGATCAATAACAGTTGCACCGCGATGGCTTGTACCGACGGATCTTTGTTGAAAAAGGCGGCAATGGCCTCCGGGAACAGCAAATAAACGGCCACCTGCAAGCAGGCGATGGCGGCAATCAGGGTTAGCCCGGCTCGGCAGCTGAGCCAGGCTTTTTCGCTGTTCTCGGCACCTATGTGTTGCGAGATAGCCACCGTCAGCGCCTGGCCGATACCCAGCGAGACAATAAACATCAGGCCATCGAACTGGTGGGCGATGCTGTGGCCAGACAGCACCTCACTGCCCAGGCTGGCAACGATCAGCGGGATAATGCCGAAAAAACTGAACTCAAACAGAATGCCCACCGAGATGGGTGCGCCCAGGCGCAGAATGTCGCCAATGGCTCTGAGTTGTGGTCGGGCCAATTGGGCGAATAGTTTCATCGCACGGGTGGCGCGGCTGCGCAACAACCACAAGGCAAACGCCAGTACCTGAAAGAACACCACAATCAAAGTGGCCCAGCCACAGCCGACACCGCCCAGCTTGGGCAGCCCCCAGTGGCCGAATACCAGCGCGTAATCCAGCAGAATATTCAGCAGCAGGCCAGAAATATTGACCACCATCACCGCTCGCGGCAGGCTCACGGCTTCCAGAGTGGTGCGCAGCCAGAACATCAGATGAAAGCCGAACACCGCGGCGATCATCGGCACCATGTAGCCGCGGGCGATGGCCACTACCTGAGGCTCAGCCCCCAGTTGCCCCACCAGCCACAACCCACCAGACATGGTAGCGCTGGCAATCAAGCCAAGTGGCAGAGCCAGCCACAGGCACTGGTGGAACTGATTGCGCAGGGCGTTGTGATCGTTGGCGCCAAAGTGGTGGCCAATAAGGGGCGCGTTGGCAAACAGGATGCCCCCCAGAATCAAAAACACAAAAATGGTAATGCTGTTGCCCAGTGTGACCCCGGCCAGATCATCCACGCTGGCCTGACCGGCCATAAATACGTCGGTCAGCCCCATGCCCACAGCCGCCGCCTGGCCGATAACCAGAGGCAGTGCGAAGCGAAACAGGCGAACTGCCTCGCCGACGAGGGTCTGTTTATACTTCATATCCACCACTGCTGAGAGCGATTTTTGTGCTCAACAAGGCGTAAAGAGTGTCGTGTAGTCATTCTACATAAGCGATTTACAACGCAGTGGAGCGCAAAAATAGCCTCAGCCCCATGCGTTTTAATAAAAGGGGTTGGGGCTGAAAAGGCGCCCCTCGTTGTTGCTCGTCGCTCATTTGGAATGACCAAACTACTCTCCTCGCGCCTAGATGGACGCCTTTTCAGCCGCCAACAGTGGCGGATATGAAGTATAAACAGACCCTAGCTGGCGATATTGCAAGGCTTGAGGCATGGTGAGTGCTGGAGCTTTCTATCAAGGAGCGGCGAAGCATATCGACCATTGCGGTTGTCGCAAAGGCTTAATTTTTTGAGGCTTATAGTTGGGGTACGTATGTCAGAAGAAAAAATTGATTTTTTAACCTTTGCCATGCAGCTGTTCGCGGCATCGGTTTTAGGGCTGCTGGTATTGGGGCTGGTCATATTGGCGGTGTTGTATGTTATCGACGTCAACCAGACGCGCCATACCATTCGCCGCAACTACCCGGTAATTGGCCGCCTGCGTTACTGGTTTGAACACATGGGCGAGTTTTTCCGGCAGTACTTTTTTGCCCTGGATCGGGAAGAAATGCCCTTTAACCGCGCACAGCGATCCTGGGTGTATCGAGCGGCAAAAAACGTCGATAGCACCCTGGCGTTTGGTTCCACCGCGCCTCTGGATAAACCGGGCACCTTGCTGTTTGTCAGCACCCCGTTCCCCACCCTGAGCGAAGACGTATGCACTGCGCCGCCGTTGGTGATCGGCCCCTGGTGCCGTACCCCCTACGAAGCGCCATCGTTTTTTAATATTTCCGGGATGAGCTACGGCTCATTGTCGAGCCCGGCGGTTCAGGCGCTTTCCAGGGGGGCGAAGGAAGCGGGCTGCTGGTTGAATACCGGAGAGGGTGGTTTGAGCCCCCATCACCTGTCCGGGGGTTGCGACCTGGTAATGCAGATAGGTACTGCCAAATACGGAGTGCGTGATGAAAACGGTAACCTCAGTGATGAAAAACTGCGCGAGATCGCCGCTCACCAACAGGTGCGCATGTTTGAACTGAAAATCAGCCAGGGCGCCAAGCCGGGCAAGGGCGGCATTCTGCCAGGCTTGAAAGTCACCGAGGAAATTGCAGCCATTCGTGGTATTCCGGCCGGGCAAGATTCCATCAGCCCCAACGGCCACCCGGAAATACACTCTGTGCGTGACCTGCTGGATATGATCCACCGCATTCGCGACGTCACCGGCAAACCTGTGGGCATAAAAATGGTCATGGGAGGCACCGACTTTTTTGACCTGCTGTGTTCGGAAGTTCGCGAGCGCGGTGAATGGTCGGCACCGGATTTTATTGCCCTGGACAGTGCGGATGGTGGCACCGGTGCTGCGCCGCAAAGCCTGATGGATCATGCCGGGTTGCCCATCCGCGAGAGCTTGCCCTGGCTGGTGGACAAGCTGGAACACTACGGCTTGCGCGAACGCATACGGTTGATCGCCACCGGCAAACTGGTCAACCCGGTGGATGTGGCTTGGGCACTGTGTGCAGGGGCAGATTTTGTGGTGTCGGCGCGGGGCTTTATGTTTGCCCTGGGGTGTATTCAGGCGTTGCAGTGCAACAAAAATACCTGTCCAACGGGTATTACTACCCACAACAAAAAACTTCAACAGGGGCTCAACCCCGCCGATAAATCCGTTCGGGTTACCAGTTATGCGCAGCATATGGTGCACGAAGTAGGCGTTATCGCGCACTCCTGCGGCGTGTCAGAGCCGCGCCAGCTCACCCGTCGCCACGCTCGCATGGTGATTGAGCCGGGGCACTCGGAATCCCTGGACGTTCTCTATCGTGCTCGCCATCAGCCAGTAAGAATTGTTGAGTAAGGGAATTATTTGCGCACTTTACCCTCAAAGGGGGCGCAAATATTCTGGAGAACAACAATGAATAAACTGTTTAGCCTGCACAATGGCTTTATGAATGGTGCCAGCAAAGTCGATTTTCTAGCTCCGCTGTTTTTTCGTATATACCTGGCTCCTGTGATGATACAGGCTGGCTGGAATAAATTGTCCGGCTGGGAGGGCACTGTGTCCTGGTTTGGCAATGCTGACTGGGGCCTGGGTCTGCCAATGCCAGAAGTCATGGCTGCTCTGGCCGTGGGTGCTGAACTGGTAGGCGGCATTATGTTGCTGATTGGCCTTGCAACTCGAGTGGTCGCAATTCCCTTAATGGTGACTATGTTGGTGGCTACTTTTGCGGTGCACTGGGAAAACGGCTGGTTGGCGGTTTCAGACTCATCCAGTTGGCTGGCCAACGACCGGGTAATGGAAGCCGCAGAACGTAAGGATGCGATTAAGTCTATTTTGAAACAGCACGGCAACTATTCCTGGCTCACTGGACGCGGCAGTGTCACCATACTGAACAACGGGGTCGAGTTTGCAGTGACCTACTTTATTATGCTGCTGAGTTTGATGTTTACCGGTGGTGGGCGATACGCCAGCGCAGACTATTGGCTTTGCAAATTATTTTGCAAAGAGCAGAAGTAAGTATCTCACCATGAAAGCCGCCTCCGGGCGGCTTTTTCTATTCTGGTTGATAGTGCCATTCCTGTTATAATCCGCCGCTTCGCCATTTTGGCTAATTTTTGAACAGTTGAACTATGTCCCAAGACAACAAAGAAGCATCCCAAAAAAGTGGCGATTCCAGACGCCGTTCCCACAATCGCCGCCGTCGCCGTCCTTCCGGCAATCGCGGTGGCGCTGGCAAAGCCTGGAGCCTGGAGCAATTTCCGGTAACTCCGGAGGCAGGCAAGTTGCGCTTTCACGATCTCAATCTGGAACTGCCGCTGATGCACGGCATTGCCGATGTGGGCTTTAAATACGCCTCGCCCATTCAGGCGCACTCACTGCCCCACAGCCTGTGCGGCCACGATGTGGTGGGCAAGGCTCAAACCGGCACAGGCAAAACCGCTGCCTTTCTGGTTACCATTATTGACGACCTGCTGAAAAACCCCGTTCCCGAAGACGAGCGTTACGCTGGTGAGCCTCGCGCCCTGATTATCGCCCCCACCCGGGAGCTGGTGATGCAAATTGCCGATGATGCCCTGGCCTTGTGCAAACACACCGGCCTTACCATCCACACTCTGGTGGGCGGTATGGATTACGGCAAACAGCAGAAAAAACTCCACGACCGCCTGGCGGATATTCTGGTGGCCACGCCGGGGCGCCTGATCGACTTTGCCGGCAGCCACGATGTTTATCTGGATCAAGTAGAAATATTGGTGATCGACGAAGCGGACCGCATGCTGGATATGGGCTTTATCCCGCAAGTGCGCCGCATCGTGCGCCAGACGCCGAAAAAGGATTTCCGCCAAACCCTGCTGTTCAGTGCCACCTTTACCCCGGAAGTAATGTCCCTGTCCGAACACTGGACTCAGCAACCGGTGATGGTGGAAATTGAGCCGGAACACGCGGCCGCCGATACCGTGGATCAAAAGGTGTACATCACCGCCACGGAAGATAAGTTCGCCCTGCTCGACAACATCATCAAGCAAGACAATGTGGACAGCATTATTGTCTTCGCCAACCGCCGCGACCAGTGCCGTCGCCTGCAAGAGCGCCTGCAAAAGAAAGGCTTTCAGGTTGGGCTGTTATCCGGTGATGTGCCGCAAAATAAACGGGTGCGCACCTTGGAAGACTTTAAATCCGGCAAACTCAAAGTGCTGGTGGCCACCGACGTGGCGGGCCGCGGCATCCACGTAGATGGCATCAGCCACGTGGTGAACTTCACCCTGCCGGAAGAGCCGGAAGACTACATCCACCGCATCGGCCGTACCGGCCGCGCCGGCAAAACCGGTACCTCCATCAGCTTTGCCTGCGAAGACGACGCCTTCCTGCTGGAACCCATCCAGCAATTGCTGGGGGAAGACAACAAACTGACCTGTGAACAACCGCCGGAGGAGTTGCTCGCTTAATGCGAGTGTACGCCCAACCAAAAACGGCCACCTTTGCGGTGGCCCAGATCGCTGACAAACCCTGGCATTTTTGCTGGGGTTTGTTGTTTCTGGGCATTGCTAACCCAAAAGCCGGAGAGTTTCTCGAATCTAGGTTGAGCCTCGCAAACACCGTACTGGGGCATTTACAGAGGCTAAGCAAGGGGTTTGGAGTGTAGAGAGGGCTCAATAGAGGCTCAGGCCGCCATCTGAGCAATTTTCTTGATGTTTTGGGCAGTTGCAGCCATCAGACACTGACCAGCCACTCTATTAAGCCTGGTGTAGCGAGCATATCGATAACCGTGTAGTTGTTTAGCATCAGCGAAGCTGCGTTCAACTGTCTCCTGCCGGCGCCTGTAAATCTCTT
>NZ_JATAAF010000011.1 GCF_030341905.1 Porticoccus sp. W117
AAGAGATTTACAGGCGCCGGCAGGAGACAGTTGAACGCAGCTTCGCTGATGCTAAACAACTACACGGTTATCGATATGCTCGCTACACCAGGCTTAATAGAGTGGCTGGTCAGTGTCTGATGGCTGCAACTGCCCAAAACATCAAGAAAATTGCTCAGATGGCGGCCTGAGCCTCTATTGAGCCCTCTCTACACTCCAAACCCCTTGCTTAGCCTCTGTAAATGCCCCAGTACGGTGTTTGCGAGGCTCAACCTAGATTCGAGAAACTCTCCGGCTTTTGGGTTAGCAATGCCCAGAAACAACAAACCCCAGCAAAAATGCCAGGGTTTGTCAGCGATCTGAAACCGGGGCCTTGGCTCCGGTTTTTTTATTTGCAGTACACAATTCTGGCTGTTAGCGTTGCAGCAGAAAATTCGTGGAGTGACCATGAAATACGCCAGCAATGTTTTTTTGGTGGGCCCCATGGGTACCGGCAAAACCACTATCGGCCGTCAGTTGGCCAGCCATTTGGGTATGTGCTTTATCGACCTGGATCAGGAAATTGAGGAGCGCTGCGGAGCGGATATCCCCTGGATTTTTGATGTGGAAGGTGAACAGGGTTTCCGGCGCCGGGAATCCCAGGTGCTGGAAGATCTGGTTGAGGAAAAAGGCATCGTGCTCGCCACTGGTGGCGGGGCAGTGCTGGCTGAGCAAAATCGCCAATTGTTGAAACAACATGGAGTCGTTATCTACTTGAGTTCCACACTTGAACAACTGCTGGAGCGAACCCAAAAAGACCGCAAGCGTCCGCTGCTGCAAGTGGATGATCCTCGCGAGGTATTGGAGCGCCTGATGCAAGAGCGGGAACCGCTGTATCAGGAGGTGGCGGATATTGTGGTCACTTCGCGCAACCAGCGTCCGCAGGTGGCTGCGGAAGAACTGGCGGAGCAACTACAGCCGTATCTTTAAGTACCACCTGAATCCGTGACTCCAGAGCGGCGCATAGTGCCAGCTCTTGATTCCACAGCGGTTTCAAAAATACCCACTTAACCTACGGGTGAAGCTAAGATTTTTCAATTCCACTGTGAAACCAATATCTTGCACTCTACACTCGCTCTGAAGTCACAGATTCAGGTACCTCTGTGGTAAAGTGGCGCCCCCAATAGCCGAGCCAATACGATCCGTATATGCGAACTCTTACCGTTGACCTGGCCGACCGCAGTTACCCGATAAAAATCGGTGCAGCGCTGTTGTCACAGCCAGATAGCTACACCCCCTATATCCGTGGTCGGCGCGCCTGTGTTGTCAGCAATACGACAGTGTCTCCTCTGTATCTGTCTGCTCTCAAAAACGCACTGTCAGATTATCAGGTGGATGAAGTCATTCTGCCGGATGGCGAGCCCTATAAAAACCTCGATACGCTCAACCAGATTTTCACCAACCTGCTGGAAAAACAACATAACCGCCAGACTACCCTGATTGCCCTGGGTGGTGGCGTGGTGGGTGATATGACCGGCTTTGCGGCGGCCTGCTACCAGCGGGGTGTAGACTTTATCCAGGTGCCCACCACTCTGTTGGCCCAGGTGGATTCATCCGTGGGGGGCAAGACTGCCGTCAATCACCCTATGGGTAAAAACATGATTGGTGCGTTCTACCAGCCCAAAGCGGTGATTATTGATACCGATGTGCTGGCGACTTTGCCAGCGCGCGAATATGTTGCCGGCGTGGCGGAAGTGATCAAATACGGTGCTATTAACGACGCCGATTTTTTTCAATGGCTGGAGGAAAACAGCCAGCAGTTGTTGAATCGTGATAAGGAAGCGCTGGCTTACGCCATCGAATGCTCCTGCCGCAACAAAGCGGATATCGTCAGCCAGGATGAGCGCGAAGGTGGTGTGCGAGCGCTGCTGAATTTTGGCCATACCTTTGGTCACGCTATCGAAGCGGCCGGGGAGTACAAGCAATGGCTTCACGGTGAAGCAGTGGCGGCCGGTATGGTGATGGCGGCGGATTTGTCGGTGCGCCTTGGTTGGCTGCCAGGCGAGCAGCTTGACCGCTTGCGCGGGTTAATAGAGCGATTCGGCCTGCCTGTGGCTGCACCGGCTCAGTTCGCCACTGACCAGCTGCTGGAACTGATGGCCGTCGACAAAAAAGCCACTGATGGCGGCCTGCGCCTGGTGTTGTTAAAAGCCATTGGCAGTGCGGTGGTCACCACCGATTACACCCGCGATCAGCTCTGCGAAACTCTCAATTCGGTGCGTAACTAATTCTGTATTCCTATGACTGAACTGTCTCCTGTTAAATCGAAATCTGTATTAAAAAATGACCGCTTTTTGCGCGCCCTGATGCGCCAGCCTGTGGATGTTACCCCTGTGTGGATGATGCGTCAGGCTGGCCGTTACCTGCCTGAATACCGTGCTACCCGCGCCCAGGCTGGCGACTTCATGTCTCTGTGCCAATCCCCGCAGCTGGCTTGTGAGGTGACACTACAGCCTTTGGAACGCTACGATCTGGATGCGGCGATCCTGTTTTCCGATATTCTCACCATTCCCGATGCCATGGGGCTGGAGCTGTATTTCGAAGCAGGGGAAGGGCCGCGGTTTCGCAAACCGGTCCAGAATGCTGCTGCCATTGAGCGCCTGGAAGTGACCAACACCGAACGAGATTTGTCTTATGTCACTGATGCGGTAGCGACCATTCGCCGGGAGCTGAATGGTCGGGTGCCGTTAATTGGTTTTTCCGGCAGCCCCTGGACACTGGCCACCTACATGGTGGAAGGTGGCAGCAGTCGCGATTGGGCGCGCACCAAGCAGATGTTGTACCAGCAGCCTGAAGTGTTGCACTTGCTGCTGTCGAAACTGGCAGACTCGGTCACTGAGTATCTCAATGCCCAGATTGCCGCCGGTGCCCAGGCGGTGCAAATCTTCGACAGCTGGGGCGGAGCGCTGTCACACAGTGCCTACCAGGAATTCTCCCTGGCTTACATGAAGCGCATAGTTGCCGGCCTTACCAGGCACTCTGAAGGCCGTGAGGTGCCGGTGATACTGTTCACCAAAGGCGGTGGCCAATGGTTGGAAATGATGGCTGACAGCGGCTGTCACGCTCTGGGGCTGGATTGGACCACCGATATTGGCCAGGCTCGCCAGCGAGTGGGGCAGCGTGTCGCCCTGCAGGGCAATATGGATCCGGCGGTGCTGTACTCATCACCAGAGCGTATTCGCCAGGAAGTAGGGCAGATTCTGGCCAGTTTTGACCACCACAATGGCCATATTTTTAACCTGGGCCACGGTATTACTCCTACGGTGGATCCCGCTTGTGCCGGGGCATTTGTTGACGCAGTTCACGAATTGTCTGCGAAGTATCACGCGGCTGCAGGCCAGTGAATCCCACTTAAGCATGAAATGTGACCGGTTGACTCTACTACCTTGTTTTGACTGTCTGACGCTCTACTCTTAGCGTTGTAAAGAAGTACTTTGCTGGTGGTATGTCCCACCGCAGAGTTGAACAGTCACTAAGATAGTCAGTTGCCATGAGTATCAAGCCGGTTCAAGTCAATGTGAACGAGCTGCAGTTGGGTATGTTTGTATCCGGGCTCGATCGACCCTGGACCCAGACGCCCTTCCCCATCCAGGGCTTTCTGGTTCGCTCAGCGCTGGATATTGAAAACCTGCGCGCCTACTGTGATTACGTCTACATTGACGTCACCAAAGGTCGCGCTGCGGCACCCGCAAAGCCCAGCCCGATTCCGCGCATTCACCGGGGCGAGGCGCCAGATAAAAAACTGAAATCTGCGCCTGCCCGGCCAACCGTTGCCAAATCAGCAGCTTCCGGGCGCCGTGTCGGCCAGGTTCCCCTGAAAGTACAGTACGGCGTCTATCGTACCGTAACGCCCATGCGCAAAGAGCTGGTTCAGGCCAACCGCGCGTTTAACACCCTCAAAGGTAACCTGAGCCTGTTTGCCAAGCAGCTGTCGAAAGGCAAGCAGATTGATTACGACACAGTACGCCGCTCGGTCAACTCCATGGTTGATAGTGTGCTGCGCTGCCCGGACGCCTTTACCTGGCTGATGCGCCTGCGCCGCAAAGACCAGGAAACCTACGACCACAGCTTGCGCTCCGCCTTGTGGGCAGTGCAATTTGCTCGTTTTATTGGCACTTCCAAAGAAGATATTCAGACACTGTGCACTGCTACTCTGCTCAAAGACATTGGCAAAATGCGTTTGCCCAAAGAGCTGCTCAAAAAGACCAATCGCAGTCCAGAAGAAGAACATCAATACCGCCGCTTTGTGGAATACGGTGTTGAGATGCTGCGCAATACCCACCAAGTAGAAGCGAAGGTCATTTCCGTAGTGCGTCACCACTGCGAGCGTTTTGATGGCAGTGGCTACCCGGAAGGTTTGATCGGTAGCAAAATTCCATTGTTGGCACAGATGTGTGGTATCGCCTCGGTGTACGATGCCATCTCCAACCCCCGCGAATCCGCCAAGCCGGTAGCTGCTTCCCGTGCCATCAGCCTGATCTACAACATGCGCGACCGTCAGTTCCGGGAAGACTTGGTACTGCAGTTTATTCAGTCGATTGGCCTGTACCCCACCGGCACCATGGTGGAATTGACCACTGGTGATATTGGTGTGGTTGTGGAGCAGGATCCAGATTCCCGTCTGACGCCGAAAATCGCCTTACTGGACAATCGTCAAGGTGAGGGTGAAAAAATCGTTGTTGACCTCAAGGATCAAAAGGCTGTTACAGCGGTCCTGGAACAGCGCCAACAGTTGATGCGCACGCCTGGCAAGGTGGCCATTGCCCGCGATCTGGAGCCCTCGCGTTTTGATTTTGATGTGTCAGACCTGACGCCGGAATTCCTGCAGCCCAAAGCAGAGTCCAGTGGTGGTGTTCTGGGCAACCTGAAAGATCGATTGCTGCGGCGTTAGGGGTTAACCTTACGCCGTCAGCCCCAACGCTTCCCCCATTTTTACCTCTTCTCCCTGGCCCAGCTGCTGATGCCAGTGCATGGCGTCTTTCTCGAACAACATGATGACCGTTGAGCCAAAGTTGAAATGGCCCAACTCGTCGCCTTTACTCAAGACAACCTCCGTTTCACCATCAAACGTTTGCTCGACCACAGTTCGTGGGTTGGGCGCATATTGGCCTTGCCAAACCGTGCCGATACCAGCCACCAGCATGGCCCCCACCAGAACGATAGCCACTTTGCCAGCCGGTGTTTGAAACAGGCACACCAGACGCTCGTTGCGAGCAAACAATCCGGGTATGTGGGTGGTGGTGGCCTTGTTGACTGAAAACAGGTGACCCGGAATATAACGGCTGTGAAGCAGCTGGCCGTCAACGGGCATATGCACCCGGTGGTAATCTTTCGGGGACAGATAAATGGTGGTAAAGGCGCCTTGTTCAAACAGATTGGCGTCCTGCTCGCAGCCCAGCAGAGTGTTGGCGCTAAACGTCTTGCCTTTTGCCTGTATCAGCTGGTCGCCCTGCAAATAGCCTATCTGACTGATGGCGCCATCCGCCGGGCTGGTGATGGTATTGCTGGCGCTGTCCAGGGGACGTGCCTCCGCTTGCAGCTGACGGGTAAAGAAAGCGTTAAAGCTGGCATATTTATCCAGGTCTTGCTCCAGCGCTTCTTCCACATTGATGCCATAAGCCGCCACAAAGCGTTCAATCAGCCAGCGCTTGAGCCACGGTGTTTCGCTGTCAGCCAGTTTGGCGATCAGTCGCGACAGACTGTGTTGGGGGAGTAAACGCTGCAGCGCAGCAAATAACTCGCCGGGTAGATTTTTCACGGCAGGGTTCTGCAAAGGGGTTGCCACAGTTACACCTCTACCGGCGTGTCGTCGCGGTTTCCCCAGTCAGACCAAGAGCCGGCATAAGCTCGTATGCGCGGGTAGCCGAGAATTTTTGCCACCAGATAGGTAAAGCCGGAGCGGTGGTGGGTCTGGCAGTGAGTGACAATATCTTTGTCGGTGGTGAGGCCCAACTGCTGCAGTATTTCTTTGGCGTCTTCCCGCAGGCGCAAGCTGCGGTTGGGATCCATCAGGCTGGTCCATTCGCAGTTGATGGCGCCAGGAATGCGACCGCCACGCTGAGCCAGCACTTTAGTGCCGTTATGCTCACCGGGGCTGCGAGCGTCCCAGATTGCAAAATCGTTGTTGTCCAGGCTGGCCATAATATCTTCGGCGCTGGTGAGCTGGCTCTGGTCGATAGTGACAGAAACCGGCTGGCTCTGCGCTTGATGGGGCTCGGTTTCGGTATCGAGACCTTCACTGCGCCAAGCGTGAATGCCGCCATTGAGGTAGGAATAACTGTGGTGGCCGATTACATCCAGTGTCCAGATCAGGCGCCCGGCCCAGCCGCCACCCTCGTCGTCGTAGCACACCACATGGGTGTGTTCAGACAGTCCCAGGCGGGAAAACAACGCGTCCAATTGCTGTTTGTGAGGCAAGCGGCCAGGGGCGGGTGGCTCTCCCAAAACAAGCTCTCTCGGAGCCACATGGACAGCCCCGGGAATATGCCCCAGGTTGTACTGCTCGTCGGAGCAGAGATCGACAATCAGCACGTTTTGGTCGTGCAAGTGTTGTTGAAGTTCTGTAGCTTCAAGCAGCAGGGATAAGGTCATGAAAGTGCTCAACATCGGTTAGCAATTAAGATCGCAGAGTATAGCAGTGAAGCGGATTTTGGAATTAGCTGCTCGCGCAATTTTTAGGGTCATACTATTTGGCTTTTGGTATTAACACCCTGAGCCAGTGAGGTTTCCAGACCTTTGGCCGCAGGGATAGCGGCCAAAGAGCGTACATGGACGTATTAACAGCGTGTCTGGAAACCTCACTGGCTCAGGGTTTGGGTGCATTGTGCTGCCCCCCAGTCTACAAACTCCCCAAAATCCGCCGGTAGCTTTCCAAACGCTGTGGAGAAATGTCGCCTCGTTGTTCCGCCGCCAGCAATGCACAACCCGGTTCCTGTTCATGGCGGCAGTCGCGGAATTGGCAATGGCCGAGCAGAGGGCGCAGCTCTACAAAACCCTCCGCTACCTGTTGGGGTTCCAAATGCCAGAGGCCAAATTCTCGAATACCGGGGGAGTCGATCAGACGGCCTGCGTGGTTGTCATTACTCAGGTTGAGATGAAACAATTTTGCAGTGGTGGTGGTGTGGGTACCTTTGGCCCGGGCTTCGGATAGTTCGCCGACCGCAGTGTCCACGCCCGGCAGTAATGCGTTGATCAGCGACGATTTGCCCACCCCGGATTGCCCCACAAAGACACTGGTTTTGCCAACCAGCATTTGCTTCAGAGGCTCTATTTCAAAGTCATCACCCGCTGCTGTTTTGGCGGAGAGTTTCAGCAGTGGGTAGCCAAGCTTTTCGTAAGGCTCGACCAGCTGCTCAATGGCGTTGCCATTATTGCTACTGAGAAGGTCGCATTTATTGAGCAACAAAATGGCTTCGATATTCTGATTTTCTGCCGCTACCAGATAGCGGTCAATCAGGTTGGCGAATGGCTCTGGCTCCGGTGCCACCACGATAAAAATGCGGTCGATATTAGCCGCCACCGGGCGCAGAGCACCGCGATTGTCTGGGCGGTAGAGAGCGGATTGGCGCGGCTGGGTGGCGACAATCACGCCATTATCATCACCGCTACTGTCGCGCCACACCACTTCATCACCAGTGACCACGCTGCCGATATTGGCGCGCAAAAAACAGCGTTTCAACGTACCGTGTTGCCCACGAGGCTCTACATCTGCCTGTGCACCATAGCGGGAAATGATTATGCCCGGCTGCTCTGGGCCCAGCTGGCTGTCGTCTGGCAACTGCGTTGTATCTTGCTGGGCTCGCCTGGCGCGTTGCTGTTGATTTTGTTGAACGCGGCGCTGTTGGTTTTTGGTGAGCTTGCGAGCCATAGATGGGGCTGAAAATTGCTGTAGGTTGAAACGCTAGGATATAGCATAATCCGGAGAAGGGATATGGAGACGCCGATGCTTGCCGACCTGTTGGAACAATTAAAAGACCTGCTGTTGCCACTGTCATTGATAGCGGTGGTGCTGTTGGGATTATGGTTTAGCCACTGGTTGCTGTTGCGCCGCTCTGGTGTCCATGCGGGCAACCATATGGCCCGTCAGCTGAGTTTTATGGTGTTGGTGGCGGTAGCGGTTGTGCTGATTATTCTCGCCCTGCCAGTGCCCCACGAAACCCGTAATCAGCTGCTCAGTCTGCTGGGTTTGGTGCTGACCGGTGTTATCGCGTTCTCTTCCACCACCTTTGTGGCCAATGTGATGGCCGGGCTGATGCTGCGTTCAGTACGCAGCTTTCGTACCGGGGATTTTATTCGCGTGGCAGAGCACTTTGGCCGTGTTACGGAGCGCGGTTTGTTTCATATTGAAATCCAGTCGGAAGAGCGTGACCTGATTACACTGCCAAATCTCTATGTGTCTTCCAATCCGGTGAAGGTTGTACACAGCAGTGGCACCATTGTTACCTGCGATCTGTCACTGGGGTATGACGTACCTCATTACAAAATAACGCCTTTGTTGAAGAAGGCGGCCAAGCAGGCGGGCTTGCAAGAGCCTTTTGTGCATGTGCGCGAGCTTGGTGACTTCGCTATCAGTTATCGAATTTGCGGGTTTTACGAAGAGGTGAAACAACTGCTCAGCAAGCGCTCGGAACTGCGCACGCTGGTTCTCGACAATCTTCACGGCGCCGGTATTGAAATTGTCTCGCCGACCTTTATGAACCAGCGTCAGGTGAACGAGGAACACTTTATTGCGCCCCCTCAACGGACAAAAACGGTTGACCTGAGCGACGCCAATGCCGAGACCATGATGTTTGATAAGGCGGAACGGGCGGAAAAACTGGAAGCGTTGCAAAAGGAATTGGCTCAGCTTCAGGACACGGTAAAAGCTGCCGAGTCTCAACAACAAATAACCACCGAAAATGGCGACCTGGCGGCCCAGAAGGATCGCATTGCCCTGCTGCAGCGCATTATCGAAGTGGCGGAAGAAAATGGAAAACAGCATGACTGAGCATCACAAAGACGATTTGAACCTGATATGGATCGATCTGGAAATGACCGGGCTGGATCCGGAACAGGATGTGATTATTGAAATCGCCACCATTGTTACAGACAAAAATCTCAATGTGTTGGCGGAGGGGCCGGTTATGGCTATCCACCAGCCGGACGAAATTATGAACGCCATGGACGACTGGAACACCCGCCAGCACGGCCAGTCTGGCCTTACTGAACGGGTGCGCGACAGCACCATTTCCAGTGCGGATGCGGAACGGGAAACCATCGCGTTTCTGGAAAATTATGTGGAAGCGGGCAAATCCCCCATCTGCGGCAACAGCATCGGCCAGGATCGCCGCTTTCTGGTTAAGTATATGCCGCAACTGGAAAATTACTTCCACTACCGCAATCTGGATGTCAGCACCATTAAAGAAATTGCCCGCCGCTGGCAGCCGGAATTGCTGGATGGCTTTCACAAAAAAGGCGCCCACCTGGCGCTGGATGATATTCGCGATTCTATTGAAGAATTGAAGTACTACCGGGAAACGTTTTTTAAATAGCTGCAGAACGACGGTTGTCGTGTTGTTTTAGTGCCCATTCAATATGTTCCCAAACCATTTCTGACACTTTCCCTCGTCTGGCTTCCAGGGCGATAATAATTTCCTTGGAACTTGGCGCATTACCCAAGCCCACCGCCAGATTTCGCAGCCAACGTTCATAGCCAATACGGCGGATAGGCGACCCGGCAGTGCGTTCCAGAAACTCCGCTTCTGTCCAATTAAACAGATCAACCAACCGGGTACTGTCCAATTGGTGGCGAGGTAAAAAATCCAGCTCCTGGCTGGCCTTGGCAAAGCGGTTCCAGGGGCACATGGCCTGGCAATCGTCGCAGCCAAACACTCGATTGCCCATGGGTTCACGAAACTCTTCCGGTATGGCGTCTTTGAGTTCGATGGTGAGGTAAGAAATACAGCGCCGTGCATCCAGAACGTAAGGCTCGGGGAAGGCATCGGTGGGGCATACGGTGAGGCAGGCTTTACATTTACCGCACTGATTCTGCTCAGTGGATTGATCAATGGGCAGTGGCAGGTTGGTAAAAATTTCCCCCAGAAAAAACCAGGAACCCGCGTGACTGTTCAATACCAGAGAATTTTTGCCTACCCAACCGAGCCCGGCTTTTTCCGCCAGGGCTTTTTCCATGACCGGTGCACTATCTACAAAGGGGCGCTGTTCCACGGAATGGGGCACGCTTTGTTCAATTTTTTGAGCCAGTTTGGCTAGCCGCTTGCGAATCAGCTTGTGGTAGTCCCGCCCCAATGCATAGCGGGAAATGTAGGCTTTGTCCGGTTGTTTGAGCACAGCAATCATATTGCTGTCAGCGGACAGGTAATCCATCCTTACGGAAATCACCCGCAGAGTGCCGGGGTGGAGATGCTCAGGGCGGTAGCGTTTGTCACCGTGGTCAGCCATCCAGCCCATTTCTCCCTGATAACCTTTATCCAGCCAATCCCGCAAACGCTGGCCTGCTTCGCTTAAATCCACATCGGTAATTGCCACCTGCTGAAAGCCTAGCTCCTGGCCCCAGGTTTTAATCTGTTGGGCCAGTTCGGTGTAATCAATGGCGGACGTATCTTTCATAGTGGAGTGAGCGAATGATATTGGCGAGGATATTATCATGGGGGATTCCGTATAATGAGCCTGACAATCTTGAGGGTAGGGCTTGGTTGTACTTTCTGCGACCGTGGCCAGCATGGATGCTGGCCTCGAGTCCCCAGAGATGGGTTCACGACGAGTCGCAGAAAGTACAACCGAGGCCTTGCCTGGCACCAAGCCTGAATTTAGATGAATCAAAAAAATGATAAATAACCAAATTGCCAACCAACTCTACCGCCCAAGCCAGGTTCGCGAACTGGATCGGGTGGCTATTGAAGAGCGTGGCATTCCCGGTTTTGAGTTGATGCAACGGGCGGGCAGGGCGGCCTTTGAATTGTTGCTGGAATGTTGGCCGAAACCTGAAAAACTGCATGTGTTCTGCGGTTCCGGCAATAACGCTGGTGATGGTTATGTGATAGCGGCGCTTGCTGTGCGGCAAGGGTTGCCGGTTCAGGTAATTTATCTGGGCGACCCGCAAAAACTGACGGGAGACGCTCAGCTGGCCTATGGCCATGCAATTGCTGCGGGTGTTCCCTGCCAACCGTTTGGCGAAGACAATTCTCTGCAAACTGGAGTTGTGGTAGATGCGCTGCTGGGCTCTGGTTTACATGGTTCGGTGCGGGAACCCTTTGGCAAAGCTATCCGGCAGATTAACTCCAGCCAGTTACCGGTGTTGGCGGTGGATATTCCTTCTGGCTTGTGCGGAGACAGCGGCGCTGAGTTGGGGTTAGCCGTACAGGCGGATGCCACCGTCAGCTTTATCGGCCACAAGCGCGGTTTATTTACCGGGCGCGGCCCGGCCCTTTGCGGCGAGGTATTTTTCGACTCTCTGGATGTGCCCGCAGATATTTACCAAAGTCAGCAACCTGTTGCGCAGTTGTTGGAATACGATCGATTGCGGCAACAGTTTCCACCCCGGCGACGAGACGCTCACAAAGGTGACTTTGGCCACCTCATGGTGATTGGTGGCGATAGCGGTATGGGCGGTGCGGTGATGCTGGCAGCGGAAGCCGCCTTGCGCTGCGGTGCTGGCCTGGTGAGTGTCGCCACCCGCCCGGAACATGTACCAGCGCTACTGGCGAGACGGCCAGAAGTGATGGCACTAGGGGTCAATTCCGGGCAGGAGCTGGTCCAACATTTGGCCAAACCCACGGTGCTGGTAATTGGCCCCGGCTTGGGTCAATCCCCCTGGTCGCAGCAATTGTTGCAAGCGGCGCTGGGTTGTGACTTGCCGATGTTGCTGGACGCGGATGCGCTTAATCTGCTGGCCCAAGGCCCACTGTCTTTTTCCAGCCACAATAATGACCGTGTGATTACGCCACACCCAGGGGAAGCGGCCCGTCTTTTGGGGGTTGAGACAGCGGCGTTACAAAAAGATCGCTTTAGTGCCGCCCAACAGCTTGTGAACCAAACCGGGGCGGTAACCGTTCTTAAGGGAGCAGGGACTTTGGTGTGCGATGGGGAAAACACCACAATTTGCACAGCAGGCAACCCTGGTATGGCCAGCGGTGGTATGGGAGATGTGCTTTCTGGAGTTATAGGTGCGTTGCTGGCCCAGGGTTTGGCGCCAATGGACGCTGCCCAATTGAGTGTTTACCTACACGCCGCGGCGGCAGACAAGGTAGCAGAACAACAAGGCGAGCTGGGCATGATAGCCAGCGACCTCTTTCAGCCGTTGAGGGACTTGTTTAATGAGGGAACGGGTTAATTGTTGATGGAATCGGTCGATACATACTTTGAGATAGTTGGCGAAGATTCAATGGTTGCCTTTGGAGAAAACCTCGGCAACCAATTGCAGGGCGGTGGTGTGGTGTTTCTGGAAGGTGAACTGGGCGCGGGGAAAACCACCCTGAGCCGTGGAATACTCGCTGCCTTTGGTCACGTTGGTGCAGTGAAAAGCCCTACCTATACGTTGGTGGAACCTTATCAATTTGATGACACCACAGTCTGTCATTTTGATCTCTACCGTTTGGGCGACCCGGAAGAATTGGAGTACATGGGTATTCGCGACTACTTTACGGAAGGTAATTTGTGTTTGGTGGAGTGGCCTGTGCGCGGCGAAGGCTTTTTGCCGGAAGCGGATTTGCGAGTGCGCATCAGTGTCGGTAAAGTGGGCTCTGGCCGCCGGGTTTGCGTGCAGGCGCAAACCGCCAGGGGCCAGCAAATAATAAACGGGTTGTCTCCTTGCTAAAAAGACGCATTACAGCTCAATTTGTTTTTCTTTGGCTACTGCTGTGTTCAGTTGCCTCTACCGCTTCCACTGTGGATGGCGTGCGGGTTTGGCGCTCGCCGGACAACACCCGTCTGGTATTTGACCTCAGCGCTGCAGTGGATCACCGTATCTTTACCCTGGAAAACCCCAGTCGCCTGGTCATCGATATCGAGGACGCTACCTCCAAAACCCGATTCGACAAACTGCCATTGTCCAACACGCCCGTATCTGCCATTCGCAGTGCTGCCAAAAAAGGTGGTGATTTACGGGTGGTTCTGGATTTAGGCAGCGTGGTGTCGCCGCGCAGTTTTACTCTCAAACCCAATAAGCAGTACGGCCACCGCCTGGTTATTGATCTTTACGACAAAGCCAAAGCGGCAAAAACTGTTAAAACTATTTCCGATGCGGTTAAAAACAAAGAGCGGGATATCGTTATTGCCATCGATGCCGGC
The DNA here is from genome assembly GCF_030341905.1 of Porticoccus sp. W117. Taxonomy (GTDB): domain Bacteria; phylum Pseudomonadota; class Gammaproteobacteria; order Pseudomonadales; family Porticoccaceae; genus SCSIO-12696. The sequence continues at coordinate 13,306 of NZ_JATAAF010000011.1, forward strand.
CACGGTGGGGAAGACCCAGGAGCGCTGGGCAAACGTGGCATCCACGAAAAGCATGTGGCGCTGGCGATTTCCAAAGAGTTAAAGCGCATCGTCGATCGTGCTCCCGGCTTTCGTGGCGAGCTGGTACGCAGCGGGGATTACTACATTCCCCTGAAAAAACGCCGCGACATTGCCCACCGCATGCGGGCAGACCTGTTTGTTTCTGTTCACGCCAACTCGTTTACCTCGCCAAAACCCCGAGGAGCGTCGGTGTATGTGTTATCCACCAAAGGTGCTACCAGTGAAATGGCTCGTTATCTGGCCCGCAAAGAGAACAGCTCCGACCTGATCGGTGGCGTGGAAAACGTCAGCCTGAAAGACAAAGACGATGATCTGGCGCGGGTGCTACTGGATCTGTCCATGGACGCCACCTTGAACAGCAGCCTGGATGTGGCTTCAGAAGTGCTCAAAGGCATGGGGCGTATTTCCAAGCTGCACCAGAAAAACACCGAGCAGGCCAATTTTGTGGTGCTGCGCTCGCCGGATATGCCCTCCATTTTGGTAGAGACCGGTTTTATTTCCAATCCCAGTGACCGCAAGCTGTTGGTGCAAAGTGGTTTCCAAAAGAAAATGGCGAACGCGATTTTTACCGGTGTTCAAAGTTACTTTTACAAACGCCCGCTTGAAGGTACCTGGCTGGCGGCTAACCGCAATAAGGTAGAGCGGACCTACGTGATTGGTCGCGGCGACACTCTGTCGGAAATCGCCCAGCGCCATAAAGTCAGCGTTAAACGGCTGATGAGTTATAACGGCCTGAAAAGCAGTCGCATTCGCATGGGCCAGCGCCTTAAAATACCGGCTTCTTGATCCCATTGTCATCCTGAGCGCAGCGAAGGATCTCTTGGCCGCTACAACGTCGAGATCCTTCGCTGCTCAGGATGACATTAATCTGAAAGTTACTTATGTCCCAAATCCATAAACTTAGCCCCCGCCTGGCCAACCAGATTGCCGCCGGTGAGGTGGTGGAACGCCCCGCATCCGTTATTAAAGAATTGCTGGAAAACAGCATCGATGCCGGTGCCAACAGGGTGGATGTTGAAGTTGAGGCCGGTGGCGTTAAGCTGATGCGCATTCGCGACAATGGCAGTGGGGTGGATAAAGATGATCTGCCCCTGGCGCTGTCCCGGCACGCCACCAGCAAGATTGTTGAGTTGGAAGACCTGGAAGCGGTGCAAACCCTTGGCTTTCGCGGCGAAGCGTTGGCCAGTATCTGCTCCGTCTCGCGGCTCGCCATGACGTCGAATAGTAGTGAGGGGCAATCTGGTTGGAAGGCGGTGTCTGAAGGCCGGGAAATGGAAGTTAATCTGGAACCGGCTCCGCACCCCCAGGGCACGACGGTTGAAGTGCGCGATCTGTTTTTCAATACCCCGGCGCGGCGCAAGTTTTTGCGCACCGAAAAAACCGAATTCAATCGCATCGATGATGTGATGAAAAAGCTGTCCCTGAGCCATTTTGATGTGGCCTTTTCCCTGCGCCACAACAATAAGACCTTGTTCAATATGCGGCCGGCGGAAAACCAGCTGGAGCAAGAGCGTCGGGTGGCGCAAATCTGCGGCCCAGCTTTTATGGAACAGGCGGTCTATCTCGATATTAATCGTGGCGGTTTGCGTTTGTGGGGGTGGATGGGATTGCCCACCTTTTCCCGCAGCCAGGCGGATATGCAGTATTTCTTTGTTAACGGCCGCGCCATTCGCGATAAGGTGGTCACCCACGCGGTGCGCCAGGCCTATCAGGATGTGCTGTACCACGGCCGCCACCCGGCCTACGTACTGTTTCTGGAATTGGACGCCGCCGATGTGGATGTCAATGTACACCCTACCAAGCACGAAGTGCGTTTTCGCGACAGCCGTTCGGTACACGGCTTTATTTACAGCACGTTGAACCAGACGGTAGCGGAAGTACGCCCCGGTGAATCCCTGACTGCCAGCGAGGAACAGCTCACTCCCACCTCTGCCAATCCGGTATCAATTGCCGATAGCAACGACGGCTTGCGCAGTACCATCGGCCTGGGTTTGGGATACCGGCCGTCTGCGCCGTCGACTCAGCAGATTCAGGAGCAAGTAAGTCATTACGGTGCGCTGCACCAAGCTGCACCCGTAGCAGATCAGCCAGCCATTGCCGATACCGATGGCAGTGAGGAAGTTCCACCCCTTGGTTACGCCATTGCCCAGCTCAAAGGCATCTATATTGTGGCGGAGAACGCTGAGGGCATGGTGCTGGTGGATATGCACGCCGCTCATGAACGCATTACCTATGAGCGCATGAAGGTCGCCTACGAGCAGCAGGGCATGGCATCTCAGCCACTGTTGGTGCCAGAGACTCTGGCTGTGAGCCAGCGGGAGGCAGACAGTGCCGAACAGCACCACAGTGTTTTTGAAGCCCTGGGTTTTCAGTTGCAGCGGGCGGGCCCGGAAAGTCTGTTGGTGCGGGAAATCCCGGCACTGACTCGCGGTGCTGATGTGGAACCGCTGGTGCGAGATGTGCTCTCTGATCTGTTAGAGCACGGCAGCAGCGACCGCATTGCCGCCCACATTAATGAAATACTCGGCACCATGGCCTGCCATGGCTCGGTGCGCGCCAACCGCCGCCTGACCATTCCTGAAATGAACGCCCTGCTGCGGGACATGGAACATACCGAACGCAGCGGCCAGTGCAACCACGGCCGCCCCACCTGGACGCAAATGAGTTTGGCGGAACTGGATAAGCTGTTCTTGCGTGGACGGTGATGTTTTGCTGCTCGTAGCGATACCGCAACTGTTGTTTCAAAGTAATGGCTACTAAGGCCAGAGAAAACGTGACTGAATCCCCCCAAGCTATCTTCCTAATGGGCCCAACCGCCTCAGGCAAAACCGACCTGGCAGTGGCACTGTGGGATCATTTGCCGGTGGAGTTGATCAGTGTGGATTCGGCGTTGGTGTATCGCGGTATGGATGTTGTCAGTGCCAAGCCGGATGCCGCCACGCTGGCAAAGGCGCCGCACCGTTTGATTGATATTCGCGATCCAGGGGAAAGCTACTCCGTGGGGGATTTTGCCCGCGATGCCCGTCGGGAAATGGACGCCATCAGTGCCACCGGCAAAATTCCGCTGCTGGTAGGGGGTACCATGCTGTATTTTCGGGCACTGCTGGATGGCTTGGCAGAGTTGCCGCCATCCGACCCAGCAGTGCGCGCTGATATTGAAGCCCAGGCTGCGGAGCTGGGTTGGCCCGCCATGCATCAACGCCTGGCCGAGCTCGATCCTCAATCTGCCGAGCGTATTCACCCCAATCATTCCCAGCGCATCCAGCGGGCGTTGGAGGTCTGCCTGACTACCGGCAAGCCGTTCTCGCAACTTCTGGATCAGCAGGACAGTAGTTCTGTTCAGCCCATTACCGATAGCTACCAGATTACCCAACTGGCTATTGCCCCAAGGGATAGAGCGGTGCTGCATCAACGTATAGAAAACCGTTTTGAAACCATGATGGCGGATGGTGGTTTGGATGAAGTCAGGCAGTTGTTTGCGCGAGGTGATCTGCACCCGGATCTGCCGGCTATACGTGCTGTGGGCTATCGCCAGGCCTGGCAACACCTGAGTGGGGAATTAAACTACGACCAGATGGTCACAAAGGCCGTTGTTGCCACCCGGCAGTTGGCAAAGCGCCAGCTTACCTGGCTTCGCGGCTGGCAGGGCTTGAACTGGGTGTATACGGATACCCCACAGGGAGTGTCGCTAAGTTTCGACGAAATCCTGCAAAATGCCTTGAAAATTCTGAGAAACAGTCCCATATACAAGGGTAGTGGCTAGCGTTATCATAACTTTTCGCGACTTTTTACACCTTTAGCCGTGCAGATGACGTTTTTGGGTGCCACAATGACAGTTGCAACACATTGTTTTTATATTGCAGTTACCAGTAGCAAGCGGTTGGTTGGAGCTGTCGTCAGTTTATGACAACGGCCGATTTCTAAAAATAAGGAGAATCCCATGTCAAAGGGGCACAACTTACAAGACCCTTTCCTGAATGTCTTACGGAAAGAGCGTATCCCGGTTTCAATATTTCTGGTCAATGGCATCAAGCTGCAGGGGCAGATTGAATCCTTTGACCAATTCGTTGTTCTGCTGAAAAACACGGTCAGCCAAATGGTGTATAAACACGCCATTTCCACGGTCGTTCCGGCGCGCCCGGTTCGCCTGCCTCTTGGTGCTCCCACTCAGGGCCAGCAGGGCGGTGCGGATTACAGCCAGGGCCAGGCCGGCGCTGACTATAACGACTGAGTCTGAGTCTATAACCCCTATGGAGGCACTGGTTGTTCTTTGATCGCCCGGAATCCGGTGAACTGGCCATCCTGGTTCACCTTGATTTACACAGTGAAAATGAGCCGGAAGATCCCCGTGAATTTGAAGAACTGGTGCTGTCTGCAGGTGGTGACCCCGTTGACTTCGTCATGGGGCAACGCCAGAGCCCTCATCCCAAATATTTTGTCGGCACTGGCAAGCTCGAGGAGCTTGCCAGTTTGGTGCGTCACCACGACGCCAAGTTGCTGATTTTTAATCACAATCTTTCTCCCAGTCAGGAACGCAACCTGGAGCACCACCTCAAATGCCGGGTGCTTGATCGCACTGGTTTGATTCTGGATATTTTTGCCCAGCGTGCCCGTACCCACGAAGGTAAGTTGCAGGTTGAGCTGGCCCAGTTGCAGCACATGTCTACCCGCCTGGTAAGGGGCTGGACGCACCTGGAGCGCCAAAAGGGAGGTATCGGCCTGCGTGGCCCAGGTGAAACCCAGTTGGAAACCGACCGCCGTTTGCTGCGTGAGCGCATCAAGTCCATTCAGAAGCGTCTGGCCAAAGTACGCAAACAGCGTGACCAGGGGCGCCGCTCCCGGCGCCGGGCAGAAATCCCCACGGTTTCCCTGGTGGGCTACACCAACGCTGGCAAGTCCACGCTGTTTAACACTCTCACTACCTCTGAGGTGTACGCCGCCGACCAACTGTTCGCCACATTGGACCCCACCATGCGGCGGTTGGAATTGCCGGAAACCGGCCCGGTGATCCTCACCGACACGGTGGGTTTTATCAGCCACTTGCCCCACAAACTGGTGGAAGCGTTTCGCGCTACGCTGGAAGAAGCGGCCAATGCCTCGTTGTTACTGCATGTGGTGGATGCCGCCGATGAGGAACGCCACCGCAATATTCAGCGGGTTGGCGAGGTGCTGGAAGATATTGACGCCCACGAGCTGCCCAGCTTGCTGGTGTACAACAAAATCGACTTGTTGGAAGAAGGCCGGCCGCGCATTGACCGGGACTCCCGCGGAGTGCCTGTGGCGGTGTGGCTGTCGGCGCAAAACGGCATGGGCCTGGATTTGCTGCAAGACGCCATCCGCGAGCGAGTCGGCGCCCGTATGACCCACGGCGTCTATCTGCTTGAGCCACAACAAAGCCGCCTGCGCGCCCGCTTTTACCAGAATAATGCCGTGGTGCAGGAGCAAACCCTGGATAACGGCGATGTGAAGCTGGAAGTGCGTATGCCGGAGGCAGATTTCTTGCGCCTGTTGAAAAGTGAGCATCTGAATCAGGGCGACTTGGTGGAGCTGCCGGGTTTTGATGATCTGGCTCAAAGTGCTTGATTGCCAGTAGTGGGCGGGAAGCGAAGCATCGCTTTCAGACCCGCTGTAAATACTTCCATGTACGCTCTTTGGCCGCTATCCCTGCGGCCAACGGTCTGAAAGCGATGCTTCGCTCCCCGCTGCAAGGCTTGTCGTGTTATCTGGCAAACAAATCCCTCACAAACTCTTGAATTTCCAGATAGAATCCCCACCATCTTGTTAATACCTATCTAATACATTGACGGAGCTGAATATGGCCTGGAATGAACCCGGTGGCGGCCGTGACCGCGATCCTTGGGGTGGCAAAAACGGTGGCGATGGGCCGCCGGATCTGGACGAGGCGCTGCGAAAGCTGAAAGAGCGCTTTGGCGGGCTGTTTGGTGGCTCTGGCTCCGGTGGTGGCAAAGGCGTTAGCGGAGCCCTTGTGGGTGTAGTCATCGGAGTGGTTCTGGCAGTTTGGGCACTGATGGGCTTCTATCAAATAGACGCCAAAGAGCAGGCAGTGGTTTTGCGCCTGGGTAAGTTCCAGGAGGTCAAAGGCCCAGGTCTGCAGTGGAACCCGCCAATTATCGATTCGGTAACCAAAGTGCTGGTGACCGAGGAGCGTGAGTATCGCTCCAAGGGTTTGATGCTGACGCAAGACGAGAGCATTGTCAGCGTGCCGCTCACCGTTCAATACAATATTAAGGAATCCAAAGATTTCGTGTTGAACGTGAAAGACCCGGAAGTCAGTTTGCGCCATGCCACCGAAAGTGCTATCCGCCATGTGGTGGGTAGTACCACCACCAGTGATGTGTTGTCGGAAGGTCGTTCAGCGATGGCGGATGAAACCCGCTCCCGACTTCAGAAGTACCTCGACACGTACCAAACCGGCATGTACATCACCCAGGTGAACATCCTGGAAGCAGAGCCACCTACCCAGGTAAAAGCGGCGTTTGATGATGTGATTTCCGCCAAGGAAAACAAGGATCAATACAAAAATCAGGCAGAGGCTTACTCCAACGAAGTGATCCCCAAGGCCCGTGGTACCGCGCAACGCCTTATTCAGGAAGCGACAGCCTATCGTGACCGGGTGATTGCTGAGGCAGAAGGTCAGGCGCAACGTTTTGAAAAACTGTTGGTGGAGTACCAAAAAGCCCCGGAAGTAACTCGTCAACGTTTGTATATCGATACGGTTCAAGAAGTGATGGGCAATTCCACCAAAGTCATGGTGGATGTTGAAGGTGGTAATAACATGCTTTATTTGCCGTTGGATCGCCTGGTAGACGCACAACCAAAACCGAAGATAAATACCAGTGAAGGTAGCGTTCTCGATAATCCAGAAATTCTCAATCTGATCGATCAGGTTGTTCAGCAAAGGCTGCGTGAGCAGAGCAGCAGCAACCGTCGTGGAGGCCGCTAATGAAAGTGTCACACATAATTGCCATTGTGGTGCTGGGCTTGATTGCCATTAACAGTGTTTACCGGGTACAGGAAACCGAAAAAGCGGTATTGCTGGAGTTTGGTAAAATTGAAGATGCCAATTTGCAGCCAGGCCTGCATTTTAAAATTCCCGTTGTTCAGGAAGTGAAAATTTTTGACGCTCGGGTGTTGACCTTGGATGCTAAGCCGGAAAGCTACTACACCATCCAGAAAAAACGCCTGGACGTAGATTCTTTTGTGAAGTGGCGCATCAATGATGTGGAGACTTATTACAAAGCCACTGGTGGTGTTGAGCAAACCGCCATGAACCGTCTGCAAGCTCGTGCCAACGATGGCTTGCGTAACGAATTTGGTAAGCGCACTCTGCACGAAGTGGTATCCGGTGAGCGTGACCAGTTGATGGAGTTGCTGACGGTGGAACTGAACCAGGCGGTTCAGCAGGACTTGGGTATTGAGGTAGTGGATGTTCGTGTTAAGAAAATCGATTTCCCTCAAGAGGTTAGTGGTCCGGTTTATGACCGTATGCGTACTGACCGTGAAAAAGAAGCCCGTCAGTACCGCTCAGAAGGTAACGAGGAAGCGGTAAAAATTCGTGCCGACGCCGATCGTCAGAAAGTGGTAATTGAGGCGGAGGCCTACCGAGAGGCGGAGCAGTTGCGCGGTGATGGCGACGCCAAGGCTGCTGGTATCTATGCGGACGCTTACAACAAAGACCCAGAGTTCTACGCTTTTCTGCGCAGCCTGGAAGCCTACAAGCAATCCTTCGCCAACAAAGGCGATATGATGCTAGTGGATCCGGACAGTGAATTCTTCCGTTACTTGAAGGATTCCAAAGGCAAGTAATCCTGAATACGTTTGGGTGAAAAGAGGTGGTTTCGGCCACCTCTTTTCTTTTGGCCAGCAATCCAGCCTATGCTAGAATCGCGCAACCGGGTAACCCCGGTTTTTTTGTGGGTAAAGTAAGCCGGGACGGTGATCAAAGGGGCAATGCGGTTTAATGAGCTTTTGGCAAAGTCTGTTGCAAGCGATCTGTCTGATGTTGGTATTGGAGGGGATTATTCCTTTTCTGGCGCCGGATCGCTGGCGCAATATGGCAAAAATGCTGGCTCAGGTGGATGACCGTTCAATGCGCATTATGGGGCTGGTGAGTATGTTGATAGGCGCCGGCCTGTTGTTTTTGATTCGTTGATTATCAAGCGTTTTTACCTGCAATTTCATATTCAATTTCTTTGGAGCATCTGAACACGATGGGAAAGAATGTAGTCGTGCTGGGCACCCAGTGGGGTGATGAAGGCAAGGGCAAAATTGTTGACCTGCTGACCGATCGGGCCTCTTTGGTCGCTCGTTTTCAGGGTGGCCATAACGCTGGCCATACCCTGGTGATTGACGGGGTAAAAACTGCCCTGCACCTGATTCCCTCCGGCATTTTGCGTGACGATGTTTCCTGCGTCATTGGCAACGGTGTGGTGCTGGCTCCGGATGCCTTGCTCAAAGAAATGGCCATGCTGGAAGAGCAGGGCGTTCCCGTGCGCCAACGCCTGAAAATTTCTCCTGCCTGCCCGCTGATCCTGCCTTATCACGTTGCCCTGGATCAGGCTCGTGAAGCTGCCCGCGGCTCCCGCAAGATTGGCACCACAGGCCGTGGCATTGGCCCGGCTTACGAAGATAAAGTGGCCCGCCGTGGTTTGCGTTTTGGCGACTTGATGCATCCGCAGCGCTTTGCGGAAAAGCTCAAAGTGGTTATGGAATACCACAACTTTGCACTGGCCAACTATTACAAAGTGGATAGCGTTGATTATGAGCAAACCCTGGATCAGGCACTGGCCTGGGGCGAGGAGTTGAAGCCGCTGCTGGGGGATGTGACTGATATTCTCCACAGTGCTCGCGAGACCGGTGAAAATATCCTCTTTGAAGGTGCCCAGGGTTCCCTGTTGGACATCGACCACGGTACTTATCCGTTTGTGACCTCATCCAACACCACCGCTGGTGGCACCGCCACCGGTTCCGGTTTTGGCCCCCTGTACCTGGATTACGTGCTGGGTATTACCAAGGCGTACACCACCCGTGTTGGCTCCGGGCCATTTCCCACAGAGTTAGGTTGTGATATCGGCAGGCATCTGGGCGAGAAGGGCCATGAGTTTGGTACCACCACTGGTCGTGAGCGTCGCTGTGGCTGGTTTGATGCGGTGGCGGTAAAACACGCTATCCGTATTAATAGTATTTCCGGCCTCTGCCTGACCAAGCTGGATGTTCTTGACGGCCTGGAGAGCATCAACATTTGTGTTGGCTACCAGGATGCTTCCGGTAATGCTTTGACCATGCCCAACGATTCTGATGACTGGGCGCAGGTGGTGCCGGTGTATGAAGAAATGCCCGGTTGGAGTGAAAACACCTTTGGAGTGAAGTCTCTGGATGAGCTGCCTCAGGCAGCCCGCGACTACATTCAACGCTTGGAACAGCTAGTGGGAGCCCCCATCGATATTGTTTCGACCGGGCCGGATCGAGTGGAAACCATTTTGTTACGCCACCCGTTTGAGTAAATCCAACACTCTTCTGACAAATAATCACCCACAAAAAAACCTGCTTTATCAGCAGGTTTTTTTGTGGGTGATTATTTGTGCTAATTAACGTGAGTTTTCACCACATTGCTGAACCACGGATTCAATGATTGCGCTGTCCAGCTTGTCGCAGGGCAATTCAATCAGCGGCGCCTGTTCCAGCGCAGTTTTAATCACCCCAAGATCGCGGTTGTCACTCACCACCACAACGATCAAACCCGCTTCCAGCAGTGGCTTCAGAGCAACCGGCGAATCGTTGTTCAGATCCAACAGGAAGGTGTGAAATCCCTGGCGGTGCAGTGCCAACTCCACGCGGTGAGCGCCGGACAGGCAGTTGCTCCATATGCAGCGGCTGCTGTGAGGCTTGATGGCGGAGCGCATCTGCTGGGTTACCGCGCTGGCGAACTGATCCACATTGTCACTGGCGGTGTTATTGACTATTTGGGAAATCATGCCGGCACCAACCGTGGCATTGGTCAGGCGATCGATAATCACAAAACTGCCGGTAGTTCGGTTGCTGCCGTAGGTGTCGTGAATTACCGCTTCTGTAAGGCTGACGTGGGCTTCGCCAATGCCATTGAGAGGCAACTGCTCGGCATCTTGCTGCTGCAGGCTGTTGATATCCAGCTGCCAGTCCAGTGACGAAATAGTACCGCTGGTGTAACGGGTGCCAATTTTGAAATCGTAGCGCTTGCCGGGCGTCAGGGCGTCTTCATTCATCCACACAATGTGGGCTTTGAATTCGTCGCTCACCGCTCCGTGGTGTTCCGGGTCTACAAGCTGGTCACCGCGAGAAATATCAATTTCGTCATTCAGGGTTACCGTGATGGCCTGACCGGGAATAGCACTGGTTACCGGGCGGTCGCCCACCAGAATTTCCTTCACGGTGCTGGTTTGCCCGGAGGGCAGTGCAGTCACCAGCTGACCGGTGTGCAACTCGCCGGAGGCCAGAGTGCCGCAGTAACCACGAAAGTTCAGGTGAGGGCGGTTGACGTATTGCACAGGCATGCGCATTGCCTGCTGTTCCGGTGTGGTGCTGACATCGATGTGATTCAGCAGCTCCATCAGGGTTGGCCCTTGATACCAGGGCATATTGATACTGCCCTGAACCACGTTGTCGCCGGCCAGTGCAGAAAGGGGGACAAAATGGCTTTCCACATCGGGGAAGCGCTGCGCCAATGCCAGGAAATCACTTTGAATCTGTTGGAAAGTCGCCTCGCTGTATTCCACCAAATCCATTTTGTTGATTGCCACCACAAAGTGGCGAATACCCAGCAGTGAACAGATGTAACTGTGGCGCCGGGTTTGTGCCTGCACACCGTAGCGAGCGTCAATCAGCAGAACCGCCAAGTCCGCCGATGATGCACCGGTGGCCATATTGCGGGTGTACTGCTCGTGCCCAGGAGTGTCAGCGATAATAAATTTGCGTTGATCGGAGGAAAAATAACGGTACGCCACATCGATGGTAATACCTTGCTCGCGCTCCGATTGCAGGCCATCTACCAGCAGTGCCAGGTCGGCACTGTCACCGGTAGTGCCAACAATTTTGCTGTCTTTGGCGACGGCGGCCAGCTGATCCTGATAAACCGTTTTCGAGTCGTGCAGCATGCGTCCAATCAGAGTGGACTTGCCGTCGTCGACGCTGCCGCAAGTAATAAAACGCAGCAAATCTTTTTGCTCGTGTTGTTGCAAGTACGCTTCAACGTTGGTTTCAATCAGGGCGGTATGAGCGTTCATTGGTATGACCATTTAGTTGATGTGCGGATATTTTTATGGGCGCTTTTTATAAAAACCGTTTCGTAAAAAAATTGATCTGTCAGAACGATTTGTCAGAAATAGCCTTCGCGTTTTTTCTTTTCCATGGACGCGCTCTGATCGTGATCGATCGCTCGCCCGGAACGTTCCGATGTTCTCGCCACCAGCAGTTCCTGGATAATTTCCGGCAAGGTGGTGGCCTGTGAACTGACGGCACTGGTGAGCGGGTAGCAGCCCAGAGTTCTAAAGCGCACCCACTCCTCGCGAAGCTGTTCGTTGGGTCGTGGTTCCAGGCGTTCGTCATCCACCATAATCAGAGAATCGTCCCGCTCTATAACCGGCCTTGGCGCCGCGTAGTACAGCGGTACAATTTCTATATTTTCCTTGTAGATGTATTGCCAGATATCCAGTTCTGTCCAGTTGGACAGCGGAAAAACCCGGATCGATTCACCCTGGTTGCGACGGCCGTTGTACAGCTTCCACAATTCCGGGCGCTGGTTTTTTGGGTCCCAGCGATGGTGCTTGTCGCGGAACGAATAAACTCTTTCCTTGGCACGGGATTTTTCTTCATCGCGCCGCGCGCCGCCAAAAGCAGCATCAAACTGATACTTGTCCAGCGCCTGCTTAAGCGCATCGGTTTTCATAATGTCGGTGTATTTGCTGCCGTGCTCAAACGGGTTAATGCCGGCGGCCAGGCCTTCCTGATTAGTATGCACCAGCAGTTCCATGCCCGCTTCTTTGGCGGCGCGGTCACGGAATTCAATCATCTCCCGAAACTTCCAGGTGGTGTCAATGTGCAGCAGGGGAAACGGCGGCTTTCCTGGAAAGAAGGCTTTTTTCGCCAGGTGCAACATAACCGCAGAGTCTTTACCAATGGAGTACAGCATCACCGGGTTTTCAAACTCGGCGACCACTTCACGAATAATGTGTATGGATTCCGCCTCCAGCTGTTGCAGGTGAGTGAGCTTCTGCTGACTGAGTGATACAGCGGAGTTGGCGTTGTACGACGTCATGTTGAATCCTGAAAAACTGTGTCTAAAATTTTTGATCTGTTATTGACCTAAAATCAGGGCTTGCCCAAATAGTGCTCGATACTGAATTAAAGTTATTCAGCTATCAGCAGGGTGGCATTTATATCAATACTTGAAAAATTCTGGGAATGACTTGCAGTTCTAAAGTTAGATCAAAAGGCTATGCAACTATTAACCAGTCAATCGAATAGTTCTCCTGAACTATTCGATTGGCGCCCAGCTACTGTGTCTATTTAAGGGGAAAAGTGGCGATGCTGCGCACTTACATAGATAAGAAAGTCTTGATTTTACTGGGCTCGCGCCGTCTTTGACGGCGGCGGCACATCCCTGTGCCGCATTATTAACCGGAACATAATGTTTGCCGGGTTAATAATGATCAGGGCCTTTTGATGCTATATTTTCAGTTGTTGCTTTGATGGGTAAATAGTGAAAGGTTCTTGGGTTATAACCGAAAATCATTCTTTTTTTTCTGACGCCGTTGGTATAAAAGCGCGCTCATTATGAGGTTGAAAGTATGTTTAAGCATATTCGTGACGATATAAATAGTGTGTTTGCGCGTGATCCGGCGGCGCGCAATGCCGCTGAGATTCTTCTTCTGTATCCCGGTTTGCACGCAATATGGTGGCACCGGGTGAGTCACTGGCTGTGGAATAAAAAGGTTCGCTGGCCGGCGCGCATACTTTCCAATATTGTGCGTTTGCTGACCGGTGTGGAAATTCACCCGGGTGCTACGGTGGGGCGTCGCTGCTTTATTGACCATGCCAGCGGTGTGGTTATTGGCGAAACCGCAGAGTTGGGAGACGACTGCACCCTGTACCACGGTGTGACCCTTGGGGGCACCAGTTGGGGTAGCGGCAAACGTCACCCTACGCTGGGTAATAATGTGGTTGTTGGTGCTGGTGCCAAAATACTGGGCCCGATTACGATTGCCGATGGCGCCCGTGTTGGCTCAAACTCCGTGGTGGTTAAAGAAGTGGCGGAAGGTACCACGGTAGTTGGTATTCCCGCTCACGTGGTGAAGGAAAAGAAACCTGAAAAAGCAGACCCGAAATCACGTGTGGAGCAACTGATTGGTTTTCGCGCGTACGGCGAGATTGACGATACTCACGGTGACCCTGTAGCCCAGGTGGTAAGCAATATTTTGCGTCATTCCCGCGCCCTGGAGCTGCAAGTTCGCTGTCTGCAACAAGCCTTGGACGGTGCCGGTATTGATTCCACACGTACCGCTATTCCCGGTATTGATGCGGCGGATTTTTTGCGCGAGGAAGAATCATCCCCTGGGTATGTCATTTAGACAGCCCTTTGTCATCACGAGCCGCGCAGTGGAGCGGCTCGCGATGATAAGGTTCCGCACTCCCATATAACACCTCGTTATTTCCCTATCGCTTTTATTTCGTTCTGTTGTGTCAGAGGCCTGTCTAAGGTTACGCCTCTAATATTTATAGTGGCCACAGGTTTTGGTTATGTCTTCACAAATTTTGCAACAACTGTCGGGACCGTTGAGCAACGACCAGGTTGAAATTATTCGCACTGCCGTCGGCGATTTATCCGTTGAGCAAACCCAGTGGTTGAGCGGTTATTTGGCCGGTTTGGCTGCCGCTCGCCAAGGCGAAGCGGGAACCCAGGGCGCGGCATTCGGCGCCCGTGAAGAGGTTGCTGAACAGCCACAGATAACGGTTCTTTTTGGTTCCCAAACTGGCAATGCCAGTGGTGTTGCCAGCGCTTTGTATGGGCAGTTGGAGGCAGATGGCTTTCAGGTAAAACTGGAAGATATGGCCGACTACAACCCCCGCAACCTTAAAAAAGAACAGTACATTGCTCTGGTAGTCAGTACTCAGGGTGAAGGTGATCCGCCGGACGATGCGCTGGCATTTCATGAATTTTTGTTTTCCCGCAAAGCGCCAAAACTGGAAAACCTTAAATTCAGCGTGATGGGTTTGGGGGATTCCAGCTATGAGCAGTTTTGCCAGACTGCGAAAGAATTTGATGAGCGTTTGGCAGAGCTCGGTGGTGAGCGCACACACAGCCGCATCGACGCCGACGTGGATTACAGTGGCGAACAAAAACAGTGGATTGAACAGTGGCAGTCGGTGGCCGAACAACTGCAAAAAACCGTTGCTCGCCCGAAATTGAGTGTGGTTGGTGGCGCCGATGTGGCACAGCCACAGTGGAGCAAATTCCAGCCTTTTACCGCCGAAGTGATCAACAGCATTTGCATTACGGGTCGCGGTTCCGGAAAAAACATTCAGCACGTAGAAATTTCCCTGGAGGAGTCCGGTCTGCACTATCAGCCGGGTGACGCACTGGGTGTGTGGCCGCAAAACAACACTGATCTGGTGGATGAAGTATTGCAATTGACGGCGCTGGACGGTGACGCCAACGTTCAGGTAGACGATGCTGAAACCACTCTGCGCGATGCCCTGACCAATCAGCGTGAACTGACCCAGGTGTCGAAAAAGTTTCTCGAGCAGTTAGCTACGGACAATGAACAGTTGCAGCAGTTGCTGGAAGGCGACCGCAAGGATCTGATCGCGTTTATGCAAAATACCCAAGTGGTGGAATTACTGGCTCTGGTTTCCCGTGATTGGCAGCCACAGCAGCTGGTGGATCAACTGCCAGGCATTACGCCGCGCCTGTATTCCATTGCCTCCAGTACTGATGCAGTCGACGAAGAAGTACACCTGACGGTGGGTCTGGTTGCCGATGAGCGCGATGGCCAGGTTCGTTTTGGTGCCGCGTCTCGCTTCCTGGCGGATATCAGTGAAGGGGATTCTGTGCGGGTTTTTGTGGAGCACAACCGTCACTTTAAACTGCCAGAAAACGGTGATACTCCGATTATTATGGTGGGCCCTGGCACCGGTGTGGCACCGTTCCGTAGTTTTATGCAGCAGCGCGATGCCAACGGCGACAGCGGCGATAACTGGCTGCTGTTTGGCAACCCCCACTTCCATACTGATTTCCTTTACCAGACCGATTGGCAGGGTTGGCATAAATCCGGCTTGCTGACACGCATAGACCTGGCCTTTTCCCGGGATCAGAAAGACAAAATTTATGTGCAGGATCGCATGGCAGAAAACGCAGCGGATTTGTATCAGTGGTTGCAAAACGGTGCACACTTTTACGTGTGTGGTGACCAGAAAAATATGGCCAAGGCGGTGGATGAAACACTGCACCAAATTGTCGCTGAACAAAGTGGCCAAGGCGACGACTACGCCGCTGATTATTTGAAACAGCTGAAGCGCGATGGTCGTTACCAACGGGATGTGTATTAATTCCTTCAGCAATGAAGGTGGCAAGCAAACGCACTGTATAGCTATGAGTATAGTAGCTAGCTAGATTTGAGAAGTTGAAGTATGAGTGAAAAAGTTGAATTGGCTCCGACGGAAGGGCTGAAAGAAAGAAGCCGCCACCTGCGCGGTACGTTGGTGGAAAGCCTGGGTGATGCCATTACCGGCGCCATTCGCGAAGAAGACCTGCATATCCTCAAGCATCACGGTACCTACCAGCAAGACGACCGGGATATGCGCAATGAGCGCCGCAAGCAGTTTTTGGAGCCGGCCTACAGCTTTATGATTCGCGCCCGTATGCCAGGTGGTGTCTGTACTCCCCAGCAGTGGCTGGCCATGGATGATATTGCTCAGGAGTTTGGCAACAACACTTTGCGCCTGACCACTCGCCAGACGTTCCAGTTTCACGGTGTGATCAAGGATCACCTGCGGCCCACATTCCAGCACATGCACTCCGTTCTGGTGGACGCCATTGCCGCTTGCGGTGACGTCAACCGCAATGTGATGTGTAACCCCAACCCGGTGGAAAGCCAGGTTCACGAAGAGGTGTACCAGTGGGCGGTGAAAATTTCCGAACACCTGTTGCCCAACACCAACGCTTACGCGGAAGTATGGCTGGACGGTGAAAAGGTAGATGTGGAAACCGAGAAAGAGCCCATCTACGGTGACACTTACTTGCCGCGCAAATACAAAACGGTAGTGGCGGTTCCCCCGTACAACGATGTGGATATCTACGCCCACGATATGGGTTTTATTGCCATTATCGAAGACGGCGAATTGAAAGGCTTTAACGTCACTGTTGGTGGTGGCCTTGGCATGAGCCACGGTGACCCGGAGACCTTTGCTCGCCTGGCGGACCTGATCGGTTTCTGTACCCCGGATCAGGTGCTGGAAGTGTCGGAAAAAATTCTCACCATCCAGCGAGATTACGGCGACCGTGTAAATCGCCGCCTGGCACGCTTTAAATACACTATCGCCAAGCACGGCATTGAGTGGTTTAAAAAGGAACTCAACGACCGTTTGGGTTACGACCTGCAGGCAGCGCGGCCGTTTGAATTTATCAGCAACAGCGACCGCTACGGCTGGGTGGAAGGTTACGATGGCCGCTGGCACGTCAACCTGTTTATTGAGAATGGCCGCATTAAGGATGGCGATGGTTTGCAGCTGATGACCGGCTTGCGAGAAGTTGCGAAGGTGCACAAAGGCGATTTACGCATTACCCCCAACCAGAACATCATTATCGCCAATATCGCCCCCCAAGATCGGCCGCAGATTGAAGCGCTGATGGAACAGTACGGTCTTCTCGATGGTACAACCACTTCAGCTGTGCGCCGCAACAGCATGGCCTGTGTGGCATTTCCTACCTGTTCCCTGGCAATGGCGGAAAGCGAACGCTACCTGCCCAGCCTGGTGAGTAAAGTAGAGCAGCAATTGGTTGAGCACGGTTTGCAGGACGAAGAAATCACCGTGCGCATGCAGGGTTGCCCCAACGGTTGTGGCCGGGCTGTGTTGGCGCAAATTGGCTTTATTGGCAAAGGCCCTGGCAAGTACAACATGTATTTGGGTGCCGGTCGCTGGGGACAACGCTTCAGCGCCCTGTACCTGGAAAACATCGACGAAGCGGAGATTCTCGCTGAGCTGGATGGGCTGTTTGGCCGCTTTGCTGCAGAGCGCCAGCCAGCTGAACCATTTGGTGATTTTGTGATTCGCGCTGGCATTGTGGCAGAAAACAGTGAGCCAGCGGCTTTCCACAATGAAATGAAACGCGTTGATGTCGTGGAAGTTTGATCATGTCATTGCGAGCCGCCTTTCCTGCTAAGGACAATGGCGGCTCGCAATGGTTACAAGGATATAGACTCTCTCAAGCCTGCTGAATCAGCCGATACGGCAATTGTTTTTCGTCAATGCAGGTGATCACTTTGTTGTCCCGATATTCCTGAATCGCTTGATCCACCAGCTCCCGCTGTAAGTGTGGCGCCAGCATGGCGATAAAGTCGTAGGTAAAATTGCTCAGATACAGGTCTTCACGAAAGCCGATCCAGGTAGTGTAGGTGGGCAGTATGTCGTGGGTGCTGATGGCCACAAGATCGTTGTCCTGCACCGGGTGGTAGGCCATGTTGGCCACAAAACCGATACCAAGTCCTTCGCGCACGTAAGTTTTGATCACGTCTGCGTCTCGGGCGGTGATGGCGATATTCGGCTCCAGCCCGGCCTTTCGAATTGCATCCACCAGAGTCGAGCGGTCCGTTGAACTGAACAGGTAAGTCACAATCGGGTAGCGGACGATGTCTTCCAGCTCCGGTTGATCCAGCTTCGCCAGAGGGTGGTCGCGAGGTATCAGCAGAGCCTGATCCCAGTAATAGCAGGGCAGGGTGACCATATTGTTGCGCCGTGGCTTGGCGCTGCTGGCGATGGCAAAGTCCACGTGGCCGGTTTTCAGCCACTCGTCAATTTGATCATTGGTGCCCTGGTGCAGATCCAGCTGTACATCCGGGTAAAGCTCGCGGAATTTGCTGAAGATATCCGGCAGCACATAGCGGGCCTGAGTATGGGTGGTGCCAATGGTGAAGACGCCGCCGTGCTCATTTTGCAGGTCGTCCGACAACTGCTTGATATTGTCCACTTCACGGAGAATATTCTTCGCCTTCACCAGTACCTGCTCGCCGGCCTCGGTAATGCCATCAAGGGTCTTGCCGCTGCGGGAAAACAGCCGCAGGCCAAGTTCTTCCTCAAGCAGTTTCAGCTGCTTGCTGACCCCTGGCTGCGAGGTGTACAGCTGTTCAGAGGCGGCGGTAATGTTGAAACCGTTTTCGGCAATGGCAACAAAATAGCGCAGTTGCTGCAGTTTCATAAACAGGCTCTCACGAACAGCGGTGTTTGCGCGCTGTCGGGTAGTGGCGTAAAAAAGCCACCTGGCCGAGGCCCGGTGGCAGTCAATGTGTTGCATTGCCCGGATGGCAGAACGTTGCCCTCAAGGAAGGGGCGGTTTTTTAACATGAACAAATGTTTCATATCAAACAGTATAGAGTGTTAATAACGAAAAAATATTAACAAATAAGAAGAGATTATTTTTTTATAGTTCCCCCGGTAGCTACATTGGCCCGACCTTTATTTTGGCAGTAGCAGTGCCTTATGAATTATTTTCCTCTTTTCGCCAACCTTCGTAACAAGCCTGTTCTTGTGGTTGGTGCTGGCAACATCGCCTGTCGCAAAATTGAACTGTTGCGCAAAACCGGCGCCCACATAAACGTAGTGGCCAAAGCCGCTTGTGAGCAGGCTTTGCAGTGGCACGATGAGGGTGTTATCTCCCTGCGTTTGGGGGAATTCCAAACTTCCGACCTGGACGGTCAATGGCTGGTGGTTGCCGCCACAGAAAATTCTGCGGTGAACTGCGCTGTAGAACAAGCAGCAGTTGAGCGGCAGCTATTGGTGAATGTGGTGGACGATCGCGAACTGAGCCACTTTGTAGTGCCTTCCGTGATCGATCGCCACCCGGTTCAGGTGGCCATCTCAACCGGTGGCGAAGCGCCGGTACTGGCCCGCAGCCTGCGCGCTCAGTTGGAAGCCCAGTTGCCGTCTTCACTGGGTCGCCTGGCCACTCTGATGGGCCATTGGCGCGATGCGGTCAAACAAAAACTCAAGCGCCCCGGGCAACGACGGCAGTTTTGGGAGCAGGTTTTGGCCTCGGCTGTTCCCCAATTGGTCTATCAGGAACAAGATCAGCGGGCAGAAGCCAGTATGCTGCGCCTGCTCAACAGTGATGACAGCCCTGAGCGCGATAATAATGGCCCTGAGCGTGGCCACGTCAGTCTGGTAGGCGCCGGCCCTGGCGATCCGGAGCTGCTCACCATCAAAGCCCTGCAGCGTATTCAGACTGCCGATGTGGTGTATTACGACAACCTGGTCAGCGATGACGTGTTGGAGTTGATTCGTCGCGATGCTGACCGCGTCTACGTCGGCAAAAAGGCCGGTGCGCACAGTTGCAGCCAGAGCCACATACAGGAACAACTGCGCGACGCCGCTCTGGCGGGCAAGCGGGTAGTGCGCCTGAAAGGGGGGGATCCTTTTGTGTTTGGGCGCGGCGGTGAAGAACTTGAAGTGCTGGCAGAAGCAGGCGTCAGCTTTGATGTAGTGCCGGGAATTACAGCAGCGGCGGCTACTGCCGCCTATACTGGTATACCACTGACCCACCGCGATTATTCCCACTCTGCGATTCTGGTGACCGGTCACGGTAAATCGGCGCAGGGGGAAGACAGCAGCGACGTGGATTGGCAGGCATTGGCTCGCAGCAAGCAGACCCTGGCTATCTATATGGGTCTTAAAAAGTCTCCCGTGATTGCTGAGCAGCTGATCGCCCACGGTCGTTCGCCGCAAACACCACTGGTGATTGTCGAGCGGGCCACCACTGACAAGCAGCGCCAGATCAGTGGTGTACTCAAAGACTTGCCGCAACTTGTCGAGAGTCATGGGGTCGAATCCCCCGCCATGATTTTGATTGGCGAAGTCTGCCAGCTGGCAGGGCGCTACGCCTGGTTTGGTGATCAGCCTGTTGATGAGCAGCTTATAGATGAGAGTCAGCCGGTTAAACAACAAGCCTCCGGCTTTTAACCTGAATCCAATCTTGCGGACTCAGGCTTAATTCAACTAACAATAAGGGTACTGAAATGATTTACGACAATATTCTGCAAACCATTGGTCGCACTCCGGTTGTTAAGGTCAATCGCCTGGGGCCTGACCATGTCAATCTGTTTGTCAAAGTGGAATCGTTTAACCCCTTGGCATCGGTAAAAGACCGCCTTGCTATTGCCATCGTCGAAGACGCAGAGCGCAAGGGAATTTTGAAACCGGGCCAGACTATTATCGAAGCCACATCGGGCAATACCGGTATCGCCCTGGCTATGGTGGCGGCTGCCAAGGGTTATCCCTTTGTTGCCACCATGGTTGAGACCTTTTCTGTAGAACGTCGCAAATTGATGAAGGCTCTGGGCGCCAAAGTGATCCTGACGCCAGCGGCGGAGCGGGCCAGCGGTATGGTACGCCTTGCGGAAGAACTGGCGGAGAAAAATGGCTGGTTCCTGGCCCGTCAGTTTGAAAACCAGGCCAACCCGGAATATCACCGCAATACCACGGCCCCGGAAATTCTGCGCGACTTTGCCGGCCAGCGCCTGGACTACTTTGTTAGTGGCTATGGTACCGGTGGCACCATTACTGGTGTGGGTGAAGTGCTGAAAGTGGCTCGCCCGGAAGTCAAAATTGTCGGTACTGAGCCGGAAGGTGCCGCTTTGCTGGCAGGTAACGAGTGGCAGCCACACAAAATTCAGGGCTGGACGCCGGACTTTATCCCCGAAGTGATGAATCGCGATGTGATTGATGAGGTCATTCCGGTGAATGACACCGTGGCTCGCGATACCGCTTTGGCACTGGCCCAGCAAGAAGGTATTTTCGTGGGTATTTCCGCCGGTGGTACGTTTGCCACCGCCTTGAAAGTGGCAGAAACGGCACCGGCTGGCAGCAACATCCTGGCCATGTTGCCGGATACCGGCGAGCGTTACCTGAGTACCTTCCTGTTTGATGACATCAGTGAAGAGTCCGACGACCTGTGGCTGCAACAAGTGACTGGTCAGTAAGTTGTTGTATGGCAGCCTGGCTCAGTCTGGGCTGCCGTTTATGCCCCAGGTTTAAAGCAAGCATTTTTTCTGTTGAGTTTTCCCATGTCCCTGACCCAAAAAACCGCCCAGCTGGTGGCTCGCCTTGGCGAAATCGCTAGCGAACATCGCCCGGTTGCCCTTGCCAACAGCCTCAGTATTGAGGATATGGTGCTTACCCATCTGATCCTGGAAAACAAGATTCCGGTGGAGATCTTTTCCCTGGATACCGGTCGCCTCCATGAGGAGACCCTGAAAGTGATCGATGATGTGCGCGAGCGCTACGGCTATCGTATTGCGGTGTACTATCCGGATGCGGAAGAACTGCAGGCCTATGTGGCAAATAACGGCGTCAATGGCTTTTATAACTCTGTGGAGCAGCGCAAGGGTTGTTGCCATGTGCGCAAGGTGCGCCCACTGCAGAGAGCCCTCAAAGGCAAGCAGGCGTGGATTACCGGCATGCGCCGCAGCCACGGGGAAACCCGCACCGACCTACAGGAAAAGCAGTGGGACAGTGGCAACGGTTTGTGGAAGTACAATCCACTGGCCGATTGGCAGGAAAAGGAAATCTGGCAGCTGATTCGCGATAACCAGATTCCCTACAACAGCCTTTACGACAAGCACTACGCCAGTATTGGCTGCCAGCCCTGTACCCGTTCCATCACCATGGGCGAGGACGTGCGTGCCGGGCGTTGGTGGTGGGAAGACCCGCAAAACAAGGAGTGTGGGCTCCACGTTGAAGCGACCCCAATCAGTATTTTGCCCGCCGATGATTCACCGGCCGAAGTAGGCCAACGCTCTTATGATGGCGGTGATCAGGGGTAGGCAGTTGTCATCCTGAGGAGGCGAAGCCGACGTGAGGATCTCACAACCATGAGACTTGTGAGATTCTCACGTCCGGGTACCCACCCCAGAATGACATGAAAGTATTAAAATGGTCGTCTGATTTTTCAGGCACCAACCATGAGCCAATTTCACTACCAACCACCGCAAAATCCACTGGATATTGTCCATGTGGATGACCACCTTATTGTGCTCAATAAACCTTGCGGCCTGCTGACCGTGCCAGGCCGTTTGCCTGAGCACAGGGATTCTCTGGCCCTGCGGGTACAGCAGCAATACTCCGGCGCTTTGGTGGTGCACCGCCTGGATATGGATACTTCCGGCATTGTGGTGATGGCCTTAAACCAGCAAAGTCATCGTCATCTCAGTCGTCAGTTTCAGGATCGGCATACCCAAAAAGCCTACTACGCCTGGGTATGGGGGGAGGTGGCCGAGCACAGAGGCAGCGTTGACCTGCCGTTAATTTGCGACTGGCCCAACCGCCCACTGCAAAAAGTGGATCATGAAAACGGCAAACCTTCCCTGACCCACTGGCAGCGCCTGGCTGTTCGCCAGGTTTGTACATTGCTGGAACTACAGCCGCACACTGGGCGCTCTCATCAGCTGCGGGTGCATATGCAGGCCATCGGCCACCCCATACTGGGTGACCGCTTCTACGCCCACACACAGGCCCTGGAAGCAGCGGATCAGCTGCAATTGCACGCCGCCAGGTTGGCGTTAGATCACCCTGTCAGCGGTGAATTGATGACCTTTGAGGTGCCGCCGCCGTTCGAATTGGGTTAGCGGTCGATAATAAAAAACCCGCCACGCGTTATTTGTACAGTGACGGGTTTTTACAGGTGGTAACAACCTCTTTGATCTATGAGGCAGCCAATGAAGGGTAGATTTAGCCTGGATTGTTTGAATCGGCTTTGGTTGGGTCAACGCTGCTCATTGCCTAAGCATTGCCCTTGTGGCCAAAGTAACGCTGAATATTGGCGCTATCGAAAATAACCGACATTACCTGAATATCACACTGATACTTCCGGTAAAAGATAATGTGCCGCCCATATTCATGGCGATGGTAACCTTTCCGAAGGTCATCACATTTGCGTCCCATATCGGGATTGTCGGCCAATAGTTGCAAAGTGTTTTCTAAACCTTTGTCATATTTTTCCGCTTGAGACACTCCCCATTTTGAGGCGGTATAGAGGAATATTTCTTGGACTTGTTTCTCAGCGCGTTTTGAATAGTAGAAATTATTTGCCATTAAACTGTTCTTTAGCCTCGGCAATAATTTCAGCATGGGTACGCCTGCTCATTCCGCTTCCTTCTGCGGCGATCAGCTCTTGCTCAAGAAACTTATGAGTGGCTTGAAGTTCCGCTTCTTCCTTTTCCAAGAGCCTCAGCCCTGCGCGAACAGCTTCACTTGTGTTGCGATAACGGCCACTGGCTTTGAGCTGTTGTAAGAAACCATTGAAGTGATCGCCAAGATCAACGCTTGTATTTGCCATGATAAAAACCTTTCAAATTGTTACCCTTCAAAAGCTACCAATATTTGGTATTTTCGTCAATTGGTCAAATTTTAGACAAGTGCGGCCAATATTAAACACTACGTCCACACACAGGCCCTGGAAGCAGCGGATCAGCTGCAATTGCACGCCGCCAGGTTGGCGTTAGATCACCCTGTCAGCGGTGAATTGATGAACTTTGCGGTGCCGCCGCCGTTCGAATTGGGTTAGCGGGCGACAATAAAAAACCCGCCACGCGTTATTTGTACAGTGACGGGTTTTTACAGGTGGCGCACCCGGCGCGATTTGAACGCGCGACCTTCGGCTTCGGAGGCCGACACTCTATCCAGCTGAGCTACGGGTGCAGTGAAATGAGCGCGCATGATACTGATATTGGCTGGGGGAGTCTATCTCTGCGGTGGCATTTCACCGGCACAGGTTTGGCGCTATAATCCGCCCCTGACAGAAGTTAAGTGGGCCTGGCCCACCAGTAAGCCACGATCATAATAACAGCGTTTTGGAGCTGAAAATGAGCCAACTGAAATCTTGGGGTGTATTGCTGATTGCCGCAGTGCTGGTCGCTTGTGGGTCTGACAAACAGACGGAATACTCAGCTGAACAGGAAAAAGCCATTGCTGAGCGCATTGCGCCCGCTGGCGCCTTGGCGATGGAGGGCGACCCCATTGCGTCGGCACCGGTTGCAGCGCCGAGCAATTCAGGGCCGCGCTCCGGCGAAGACATTTACAAAAAATCCTGCTTTGCCTGCCATGCTACTGGTGCTGCCGGTGCCCCCAAATTGGGTGATGCGGGCGCCTGGGCCGATCGCATCGCTCAGGGCATGGATACTCTGAATGACCACGCCTGGAACGGTTTTAAAACCATGCCCGCCAAAGGTAACTGTTTTGACTGCTCTGAAGAGGAAATCCAGGCAGCGGTTCAATATATTGTGGATGGTAGTCAGTAAAAGCGATAAGCCTCGCACAGAACCTTCAAAAGCCTCCTTCGGGAGGCTTTTTTGTGGCTGAACTTTCATTTCTGTACCCGGTCTTAGCGGTATCGTTTTACGACAGCAATTGGACGTTCTATGCTTAATAAAAAATTTTTGTTGGTGTTCGCTGCAGCAAGTGGAATTCTGCTTCAAGCCTGTAATGTGGACACTGGTGGTATCCATGCCAATGTACAAACAGGCTCTATAGCCAGCAAAGGTGATTTTCAAATGCCCGATGATGAAACCTTGAAACAGACACTGACGCCACTGCAGTATCGTGTTGCCCGGGAAGATGGCACCGAACCGGCATTTCGCAATGAATACTGGGACAACCACGAACATGGCATCTATATAGATGTCGTATCCGGCAGAGCGTTGTTCAGTAGCCTGGATAAATACGATTCCGGCAGCGGTTGGCCCAGTTTTACCCGGCCCATCGACAGTGATGAAATTGTCGAAAAACGCGACTTCAATTTCGGCATGGTGCGTACCGAAGTACGCAGCCACACCGCCGATTCCCACCTTGGCCATGTGTTTGAAGACGGCCCAAAAGACCGTGGTGGCCTGCGTTACTGCATCAATTCGGCGTCGATGAACTTTGTGCCACTGGCTGATATGGCGAGCCGGGGTTACAGCCAGTACCTGCAGCCATTTGCCGATGCCGGTCTGGTCGAGCTGCCGGAAACCAAGGTTGAAGTGGCCTATTTGGCTGGTGGTTGCTTCTGGGGTATGGAAGAAATCATTCGTGCCATTCCCGGTGTACTCAATACCGAAGTAGGCTACACAGGCGGCGATCTGGCGAATGCTACCTACGACGATGTGAAAAAGGGCAACACCGGCCACGCGGAAAGCATCAAGGTAGAATTTAATTCAACCGTGTTGAGTTTCGATGTGTTGTTGCGAGACTGGTTTTTCAAAATGCACGACCCCACCACGGAAAATCGCCAGGGCAACGATATTGGCAGTCAGTACCGCAGCGCCATTTTTTACCATTCAGATGCCCAGAAAGCGGCTGCGGAACAAGTGATCAAGGAAGTGGATGCCGCCGGTAAATGGCCTAAAGCCATTGTTACCGAAGTAACTGCTGCCGGGGATTTCTGGGCGGCGGAAACCTACCATCAGGATTATTTGCAGAAGTATCCCAATGGTTACACTTGCCATTGGATCAGGGATTGAATTTTAACTCGTCATTGCGAGGCGCCTCGCAATGACAGATAGCTACCCAGCCTCGGTTTCCACCGGGGCTTTTTTGATCCAGCGGCCAAAAAATACCCCGGCTTCAAACAGCAGCCACATGGGTACTGCCAACAGACATTGAGAAATGGGGTCTGGGGGTGTCAGCAGCATGGCCACCACAAAACAGCCCACTACAATATAGGGGCGCTTGCTCACCAGTTTTTTTGGGGATATGGCGCCGGAAAAAATCAGCAGCATGGTGGCGATGGGAATTTCAAAGGCGATGCCAAAGGCAAAAAACAGCTTGAGGGCGATTTCCAGATAGCTGGTAATGTCTGGTGCCATCTGGATGCTCAGCGGGCCGGTGCTGGTAAAAAACAGCCACACCAGCGGGAAGATCACGTAGTAGGCGAACGCCACACCGGCGTAAAACAGCACAATGCTGGACAGCAGAATAGGCATCGCCATTTTGCGTTCACGGCTGTAAAGGCCGGGGGCGATAAACCCCCACAGCTGGGAAAGTATGTAGGGCACCGCAATAAAAATGGCCACCGCAAAGGTCAATTTCAGGGGAGCAAAAAATGACGCAGTAATGTTGGTGGCAATCATGGTGCTGCCTTCCGGCAAGGCAGCTCGCAGAGGTGCAGAGACAAACTCGTAAATGTCGTTGCTGAAGGCAAACAGCCCGGCAAACAACAGCAGGACCACCAGCAGAATTCTCAGCAGGCGATCGCGCAGCTCAATCAGGTGTGCCACCAGCGGTTGTTTGTGCTGATCCTGTTCGGCGGCTTCGCTGTTGGAAGGTTCGTCGCTGCTCATGGGTTTTTAGGTGTGTGGCCAGGTGGGTCGGTATTGGTGGTGCTGTCTTCTGGCTTGTCATCCCGCGGCAGGGGCTCGAAGTGGTGGCCTTCAGGGTTGCTCTGCTCCACCATTTTTTCCATTTCTTTTTTACTGGCTTCCAGTTGCCGCAGTATTTCTTCGTTGTGCAGCTGACGGCGCACTTCGTCCAGCTGGAATTCGTTCTCAATTCCTTGTTTGATATTGCCCAGACTGCGCTTTAAACGGCCGATCCACAGGCTGATGGCGCGCACGACTTCTGGCAGGCGCTTGGGGCCGATGACAATCAAGCCAAGCACAGCTATTACCAGGAGTTCGGCACCACCAATATCAAACATAGTGAATTACGAATTTTTTTCTTCGGCTTTTTCCGCTGCACTGGTGTTTTCTTCCACGGATTCGTTTTCCGTTTCTTCCAGTTGCTTGGGATCGTCGTTAACTGCGCTTTTAAAGCCTTTTACGGCGCCGCCCAGGTCGCTACCGATAGAGCGCAGTTTTTTGGTGCCGAAAATCAGCGCCACAATAATCAGGATAATGAGTAATTCTTGCCAACCAAAACCCATGACCTTTCCCCTTAATCGTTGTTTATTTGATTGCCGCGCGCGGCTTTTTCGTCGTGCCCGGAAGTGCCAAAGCGGCGTTGTAGTTCATTCAATACAGACTCTGCATTTTCCCCAAGGTGAGACAGCATTACCAGCGAGTGGAACCACAGGTCGGCAGTTTCACCAACCAGATCACGGTTATCGCCGCTGTGGTGCGCATCTTTAGCGGCAATAATCGCTTCGGTGGCTTCTTCGCCGACTTTTTCAAGAATCTTATTCAGCCCCTTGTGATGCAAGGACGCCACGTAGGAACTGTCCGGGTCGGCACTGCGGCGCTGGGCCAAAATGCCATCAAGCTGTTGCAGAATATCGTTGCTCATCGCTTATGTTCTTAAAAAATTATGTTCTCAATAGATGTCTTTGGGGTCTTTCAGAATCGGGTCGGCATCTTGCCATTCACCATTTTCCAGCGGGCGAAAAAAACAGGATTCTCGACCGGTGTGGCAGGCAATACCGCCCAACTGTTCCACTTGCAGCAATACGGTGTCGCCGTCGCAATCCAGGCGAACTTCTTTTACCTGCTGCACATGACCGGAGGATTCGCCTTTGCGCCACAGTTGCTGGCGCGAACGCGACCAGTATACGGCCTGCTTTTTCTGCACGGTAAGCAACAGGGATTCTGCATTCATCCAGGCCATCATCAACACCCGGCCGCTGGCCGCGTCCTGGGCGATGGCGGGCACCAGGCCGTCAGTGTTCCATTTCACAGATTGCAGGAAAGTTTGCTGGCAAGAATCCACGGGTTTATTTCTCAACGGTTTCACAGTGGCGTGATTATGACACAGTTAGGACAGCAGCCAGAGCAACACCAATGGCCGTACCAATCAGCACCCCAATCAGTAAATTCAACAGCGGGCGCCGCCGCTGCGGTGGCCGGGATGTGGCAAGGGTGTTTTCCAAACGTTCTATCTGCTGCAGAGAGCGATACACCATCTGGGGAATCTGTGGGAAGTGCTCCAGCCACTCCGGGCCGTAGCGTTTTATTTTTTCCAGTAACGCAGACGGGCTGACACGGCGTTTCAGCCAACGTTCCAGAAACGGGTGGGCGGTGGCCCACAAATCCAGATCCGGATGCAGTTGACGACCCAGGCCTTCCACGTTGAGCAGGGTTTTCTGCAGCAGCACCAATGATGGCTGCATTTCCATATCAAAGCGGCGTGCAGTGCGGAACAGGCTCACCAGGATATGGCCGTAGGATATTTCGCTCAGTGGGCGCTGGAATATCGGCTCACAAACCGCGCGAATGGCACTGGTAAATTCATTGATAGGGGTTTGCTCTGGTACCCAACCAGAGAGCACGTGCAGTTCCGCCACCTGGCGGTAGTCGCGGCGGAAAATAGCCAGCAGGTTGCGCGCCAGGTAGTACTGATCGTTGTCGCTCAGAGTACCCATAATGGCGCAATCCACCGCCAGATAACGAGGCTGGTTGGGCTGGCTGGCATCCACAAATATGTTGCCAGGGTGCATGTCGGCGTGGAAAAAGTTGTGGTCGAACACCTGGGTAAAAAAGATTTCTACCCCCCGTTCCGCCAGGGCTTTAAAGTCGGTTTTTTGTTCGCTCAATGCCGCTACGTCGGTGACCGGCGTGGCGTAAATACGCTCGGTAACCATGACCTGTTCGTTGCTGTAATCCCAGTACACTTCCGGTACATACAGCAGCCCGCCCAGTTCGGCAGTGTCAAAGTTGCGTCTCAGCAGTGAAGTGTTGGCGGCTTCGTGTTGCAGGTTAAGCTCGTCGAGGATGGTGGTACGGTAATCCTGAACGATTTCTTCCGGGCGCAGACGACGCCCTTCGGTCGTTCGCGCCACCAGCGCGGCCACGGTTTCCAGCAATAGCAAATCCTGTTCGATGGTTTTTTCAATGCCGGGGCGAATGGCTTTGACCACCACTTCGGTACCGTCTTTCAAGGTGGCGGCGTGCACCTGGGCCACGGACGCGGAGGCCAGCGGCTTGCGGCTGAAATGGCCAAACAGGTTATCGACGCTGTCACCAAGGGCGGCTTCAACAATATCGGTAAATTGTTGGGGTTCAAACGGTGGTACGTTGTCCTGCAGCTTGTCCAGCTCGCTGACAATGTCGGCGGGCACCAGGTCTGGCCGGGTGCTCAACAGCTGGCCAAACTTCACAAATACCGGCCCCAGTTCTTCCAGAGCCAGGCGCAGGCGTTCGCCTCGTGAGCGTTTGGGTTCCGGCAGCAGCTGCGCTGGCTTAACCAGCAGTTTCAGGGCAGGCGGCAGCTTTTGATCGTTGAAAAACGTATCCAAACGGTGGCGCTGGAATACACGTATGATTTTTGCCAGGCGGCGAATGCGTCTCACTCGGACTCTCCCTGTCGTTCAGCAAGTTGTTGCTGAATGCGCCGCACACGGGCGTTGAGGCGCTCCAGATCGCTGCTCAGAGTACGAACGCCACTGGCAAACTGACTCATCTCCTCAGAGTTGGGGGTGAGTTGGGCTTCATCTTTTAAAAAGTTTTCCGCCACCGCTACAACCCGTGGCCGCGCTTGCTGCTGCCAACGGTGGGTGGCTTTGGCTGTTTTGATGGCCAGGTGTGCGGGTAGCTCGCCGATGATTTGCGCCAGCGCACCCTCCCAGTCGATATCCAGGTCGGAAAGAATGGCTTTTAGTTTTTGCAGGCGATCCAGCTGGCCGCGCACTTCCACGCCGCGCCCGGTGATGGTGTCACCCTCTGCCAGTGCCATGGCAATCAGGTCATTGGCAGAGCCTTTCACCACCACATCTGCCTCGCCTTCCAGTTCGCTATAGAGGTTGATCTGCTCACCACCACTGACCACGGTAAAGCCCAGATTGGGAGCGGTGATGTCTATGCGCAGGCAGGTGATGCCCATCTCCGAGAGCCGCTGACGGGTGGCCGGGTCGTGTTGCAGGGCGCGGTTAATCAGGATTTCGACACCGGCGAGGGCGCTGCTTTGTAGCTGTGCAATCAAGCCTTAAAGCCCCGGTGCAGGGCGACAATGCCGCCGGTCATGTTGTGGTAGCTGCAGTTGTCGAAGCCCGCATCTTGCATCATTTCCTTGAGGCTTTCCTGATCCGGGTGCATGCGGATGGATTCCGCCAAATAACGGTAACTATCGGCGTCGCTGGCCACCAGCTCGCCCATTTTCGGCAGCAATTTAAAGGAATAGAAATCGTAGGCTTTGCCCAACAGCTCGCTGGTAGGCTTGGAGAATTCCAGCACCAACAGGCGCCCGCCGGGTTTCAGCACCCGCAACATGGAACGCATGGCCAGGGCTTTGTCGGTGACATTGCGCAGGCCAAAGGCGATGGTGATGCAGTCAAAGCTGTTGTCCGGGTAGGGCAGGTATTGGGCATCTGCCTGGGTGAAATGAATGTTGCCGGCAACACCACTGTCCAGCAGCTTGTCGCGGCCCACTTTGAGCATGGAGTCGTTGATATCCGCCAACACCACCAGACCGTCTTCGCCGACGATGCGAGAGAACTTGGCGCTCAGGTCGCCAGTACCACCGGCGATATCCAGTACATGATGACCTGCGCGCACTCCCGATAACTCAATGGTCAGGCGCTTCCACAGACGGTGGATGCCGCCGGACATCAGGTCGTTCATCAGGTCGTACTTGGCAGCCACGGAGTGAAATACATCCGCCACCTTGCCCGCTTTTTCCTCGGTTTTGACGGTTTCAAAACCGAAGTGGGTAGTGTTGCTTTGGCTATTGGATTCGCTCATGGGTTGAGTGCCTAAAAGTTTGGAGGCTGATTGTACTATGGAAGTGGGGGTAGTGCTGTAGTTCGATTATGGTGGCGATCAGTATGCGGCGGTAATATTCCTGACACGCCGTGGATACATCCCTGTAGGCTCTTCTGCGGCATCCTTGCCGCAGACGGTCAGGAATATTGCCACCGCATACTGATCTTCATATTTGGCGTCGGCAGTGCTCAATTACCGTCATTGCGAGGAGCCCGCAGGGCGACGCGGCAATCTAGTGGCTTTTACCCGAAGACTCTGGATCGCCGCGCTTCGCTCGCGATGACGCCATTCTTACAGATTCCGTTGGAATAATTTGAGGGCTTTGCTATGTTGCTCCCTTAATAAGGGAGTTGAAGTGTTAAAAAAACTGAGTCGTTTGAATTAACTGTTATACCTTATGAAAGATTTAGATAAGCTCGAAGACGAAGTATATAACGAAGAAACTTTCATTCTATTCTTGGAAGCCCTTGCTGCTGACAGACTAGATGAGGAAGAAAAAGAGAAGGCTAATCCAAGTAATCCATATGATAGAGGTCATAATGGATGGGAGCATGGAACTATTGGGCAGTATCTTGATGCGTCTGCTGCATGGGCAAACTCATCAATTAATGGATTGCCACTCATGCCAAAAGAGATTAATCCCTGGAAGCGTATGGCGCAAATATTACACGCAGGAAAAATATACGAGTGAGGTATAACAAGTTGCTGTATCGGACGCGCAAGTGGCGCCCGTGTTTGAAGTGTCTATGTGTCATGAGCACTATTGAGTGAATTGTATTTTGGTTGGGGATGATTGCGAATGTGCTCATGATCTTTGGAACAGGCTAGTCGAATAGAGACCATATTGGCAGGCTGGCTGGTGATTGGGGAACCGGTTTTATACCCCGATCACGATCTGGCTGACAATCCCAATACTTAGCCATTCCTGCAACTGCCCAGCCATTACTTCACCCACCTGTTGTTCGGGCATAACCGTCGCCGCTTGCTCACACAAGTCGGCAAAGTTGCCGCCGCGCAGTGCCAGTTGCAGGCTGTTCCATTCAAGGGGCTCGCAGGAACGGAATTCTGACAGTCGCTCGATGCTGCGCCACATCAGCCACAGGCTGTCCGGTTGTTCTGTGGCAGGTTCTGGTGCCTGTTCGGCGCGCAATTGTTGCCAGCTTTCCACACTGTTCCAGCGGGCGTTAAAGAGTTGCACACTGGGGTGCAGCCGCAGTTGCATGTTTGGCCACTGTTCCGGGGCTAATTGCTGCAATTCTGTGAGTGTGGAGCGGGGTACTTCCGGGGCGTCGAATACGTCCAGCAGCAGGCGTTCAAAAGCGGCGATTTCGGCAATGATCGGGTGGTTTTTAAAAGGCTCTGTAGTGGCCAGATAAGTGGGCAGTTGGTTGGCAAACTGACGCAGGGAGCGATAGTGGGAAGGGTGTTGCTGGGTGTAACCGGCGACCATTTCTTCGAACAGATCGTCCCCCAGGTAGAGGCCGAGTATTTCGTGGTCGTTGTCGATGGCCTCTCGCAGGCGCAAGCGGTAGGCATTGCGGTAAATGCCGAGGCGGGTATCCGCACCCAGCTTGTCGTCATCCAGCACCAGGTTGTTGATGCTGCCCTGGCCTTCGGTCAGGTAGGCCATAAAGCGTTTTTGCAGTTCGATCAGTTGCGTCACGCCAATGCGGCTCCGTGATTTGTGATCAGGTCTTGTGCGGGCAATTGCTGCTGGGCAATGGTTTTGGCCTGTTGCAGTTCTGCGTAGAGTTCTTCGAAAGAGGGAATGTTGTCGTCCCGCTCGATCATGGTGCTGACTGCGCCAAAGCGTTGCAGGGCTTTGCCGTACAGGTGCCACACCGCATCCGGTACGTCGTGATCGTGAGTGTCGATCACGTAGTCGCCGTAGTCGGAGTGACCGGCGAGGTGAAATTGTTGCACCCGCTTGGGGTCGATGCCCTGCAGGTAAAGGTCGGGGTCGAAGCCGTGGTTGCGGGCGCTCACATAGATGTTGTTGATGTCCAACAGAATCAGGCAGTCCGCCCGGTCTGCCACCGCCTGCAAAAACTCCCATTCCTCCATCACCGAATCCCGGTAGCTGAGGTATGAGGA
This sequence comes from Porticoccus sp. W117, assembly GCF_030341905.1. GTDB lineage: Bacteria > Pseudomonadota > Gammaproteobacteria > Pseudomonadales > Porticoccaceae > SCSIO-12696. The sequence continues at coordinate 46,383 of NZ_JATAAF010000011.1, forward strand.
AACATTCTCTACCAGTATTTGCTGGCCGAGAAAATCTTGCACCTGGCGAATGCGGGCGGCCATATGCTCGATGGCTTCTTCCGTATAGGGCATGGGCAGCAGGTCATGGCTGTTGACGCCGCCCTGAGAGGTCCAGCACAGATGGTCGGAGAGCCAGCGGGGTTGCACTTCGGCGGCCAGGGTTTTCAAACGCCGCAGGTAATCCATGTCCAGCGGATCGGTGGAACCCAGTGACAGGGACACCCCGTGCATCACCATCGGGTAGCGTTCGCGCACCTGGTGAAGGTAGTACTTGGGCTTGCCGCCGCCGATCATAAAGTTCTCGGAAATCACTTCGAACCAGTCGATGTCTGGCTGGTGATCGAGTACATGCTGGAAGTGGTTGGTGCGCAGCCCCAGGCCGAAACCGAGAAACTGTCTGTCCATGGATATGTCCTGATGCATAAAATGAGAATACCACCGGGCGAACCCGGTGGTATAGGACTTAACCTGAATCCGTGACTCCAGAGCGGCGCATAGTGCAAGCTCTTGATTCCACAGCGGTTTAAAAAATACCCACTTAACCTAGGGGTGAAGCTAAGATTTTTCAATTCCACTGTGAAACCAATATCTTACGCTCTGCATCCACTCTGAAGTCACGGAATCAGGTTTGATACAACAATAAAGCGGCGATCAGGGGCCGACTTTACCGCCAATATCCGCGCAGGCTTTTGCGGTGGTGGCGACAAAACCGTGGCCTTTGCAGCTGGCGTGGCCAGCACAGGCGTTTTCGGCGGTTTTGCAATCGTTGTGGCCTTTGCACACATTAACGCCGTAGCAGTGCACCAGGTCGGCTTTTTTAACGGTGCCGCGCCAGGCATCTTTGACGGTGCCGCCAACGTCCACACAGGCTTTGGTTGGCATGGCAACAAAACCGTGGCCTTTACAGCTGCCGTGGCCGGCACAGGCATTTTCTGCGGTTTTGCAGTCGTTGTGGCCTTTACACACGTTGGCGTTGTAACAGTGTGCCAGGTCGGTGGTGGCAGAGTGGTTGCCAGCAAAGGTGGCACCAGCGGTCAGTGCGCTAGCGGCGGCTACTGCCAGAGCAATGCCGGTGCGTTTGGCGATTTCAGGTTTGTTCATGATAGCTTTCTCCATAGTGTTTTATACAGAAGAAGGAGGGATGTAATGCATAACTATAATAAGCCGACCGGTCGGTCGGCTAACAGATAAGAGAGCAGGGCGAGAGTAAAGTTCCGTAAAGGACGAGTTTTATTTGCTGTGGGTCAGATAACCCACCAGCGGGTCGCCGCCGGTGTAGTTTTCCAGGCTGGAGAGAGAATCGATGAACAGGTAAAACAGTTCCGCCTGTGAACAGACATCCAGTTTGGCGTAGCTGTTTTTGCGGTGCAGCTTGACGGTTTCTGGTGAGATGCCCAGTTTTTCGGCAATGGAACGAGTGGAGTGGCCGTGCAGGAACAGTTGCACCACCTGGGTTTCCCGGTCGGTGAGTATGGAGCGGCCAAAGTTGTCCAAGGCGCTTTCCAGCTGGTGAGGCAGGTTGGTGTTGTCACCATTGACGATTTTTTGCCCCCAGTGCTGGCGACAGAGTTCGGCAATCAGAGGGGTGATTTCTTCCAATACCTGAACATCGCGCCGGTTGATGCCCTGACTGGTCTGGGTGCGACCCAGAGCGATGTTGATACCAATGCCTTCGCCCAGACTCAGGTTGTAGCCAAACTCATCCGTCAGGCCGGTGTAACGGTAGTAGCTGCGGTAGTATTCGCTGCTGCCAAAGCCGTTGGGAACAATATTTTTAAGGCGGTAAAAACCGTTGACTTCATTGTCGGCAATAGCGCGAAAGCAGGGGTCAAGCAGGTAGGCGCCTTCCATAAAACGTACTACGTTCACTTCCCGTTCTGAAGAAGGTAAGTCGTTGTATGCCAGCAGCGGCTTCTGGTTTTTACGGTACAGCAGTACCAGGGCGTTATTAAACGATACCAGCCGTTTCAATACAGCGACCAATTGGCCCGGAAAGGAGTCTGACCCCAGAGTGGGGAGAAGTGAGGCTACCGCTTCGCTAAAAACATCAAGGTCGCTACGCATCGGGCAATCTTATCTGCAATGCCGTTGCGTTGGCAATTATTTGACGGTATTCATTTTGTTGCTGGTGAATAGAATAATGGAATGGCACTGGGGCCATTCCATTATTGGGGTTCGGTTTACGCCGCTTTGTCTGGGCGCTGCCACTTACCCTGCTCTTCCATATCCTTCATGGTGGCCTCAATAGCCTTCCTTAAGGTATTGACGATAAAGTCCACATCGTCGCGGTCAATCACCAACGGTGGTGACATCACATTCAAATTGACAATGGGTCGCACAATCAATCCCAGAGCGTCGGCGTGGTTGGCAACGCATTTGCCAATGTCCAGTTCATCGGGAAACAGTGCCTTGGTTTCTTTATCTTGCACCATCTCTACGCACACCATCAGGTGCGAACCGCGCACATCGCCAACAATCGGCAGATCTTTCAGGGTGGCAACCTGCTGTTGGAAGTAGGGGCCCAGCTCCTTAACATGGCTGAGGAGATTTTCCCGTTCCATGATTTCGATATTTTTCAGGGCCGCCGCGCAAGCAACCGGGTGCGCAGAATAGGTATAACCATTGGCAAAACAGCGGCCGCTATCGGCTTTTGCGATTACCTTGTGAATACGGCTGGAATAGATGCAGGCGCCCAAGGGTTGGTAGCCGGAAGTGATGCCCTTGGCGCTAATGATAATGTCCGGCTGAATATCAAAAAGAGTTTTGCTGGTGAACCATTCTCCAAGGCGACCAAAAGCAGTAACCACTTCATCGGACACGTACAGAATGTCGTGTTTCTGGCAAAGCTCCCAGGTTCTGCGTTGATAGCCTTTGGGTGGCACGATCACCCCTCCGGCACCAAGAATGGGTTCGGCGAAAAATGCAGCTACTTTATCCGCGCCCAGCTCGTTGATTTTGTCTTCCATTTCTTCAATCAGGGAATCGAGAAAATCCGCTTCATTCATGCCCTGTGGTGCCCGGTAGTAATTGGGGGAAGACAGGTGGTGGATGGTGTCGCGGATAAAGTCGAATTCTTCCGGGTGATCGCCGGGCTTACCGCCAATAGACATAGCCGCGTAGGTGGTGCCATGGTAAGAATTAATTCGCGACAGGATGTGTTTTTTCTCATGCAGGCCGCGACAGTTCTGGTAGAACTGAATCAAACGGTAAGCTGTATCCACAGCTGTGGAACCGCCACAAGTGAACATGGTGTGATTCAAATCACCCGGTGCCAGCTCCGCCAGCTTTTTTGCCAGGGTGGCGGCGGGTACGTTGGTGAGATCAACAAAAGCGCTGGCATAGGCCATTTTTTTGGTTTGTTCGGCAATGGCTTCTACCATCTCGTCTCGACCAAGCCCGATGTTGGTGCACCACAAACCGCCGACGGCATCCAGGTATTTATTGCCATCGGTATCGTAAATGTAGGCACCTTCAGCAGCGGCAATAGGGAGCGCGCCTTCCTCAGGAAAAACATCCAGAAGTTGCCAGGGGTGTGTGTGATGATTTTTGTCAGCTGTATTGATTTCAGTGCTGTCAAATTCATTAAAGTCTACGTTAACGGTCACGGTTTTATTGCCTCTTTACTCAGTGTTTTGTGAGCTTATTGGGAGGGGTTGATCTGTGGTTATACCCTGTTAAGGGAGGTGTAAATATTTTTTAAAAATACAATTAATTTTGCAAAAAATATTGTTAAGAATTTTCATGCTCAGCCTTTCTAACCAAAAACTCTCCCAATGCCATGGTGATGATGGCCCCTAAAAACACCGGCCATTGCATGCCTTCTGCCGGCGTCCAGATAAACAGAAATAGCGCCAGCGCTATAACAAATAAACAGCTGTAGGCAGCGATCCGGGCGAACAATTTGCCGCCGGGGACTCGAAAGGGACGGTGACGTTGTGAATCCATTTTTCTGAGTTTTAAAAACGCCAGCATCATGCCCACATAGGTGAGCAGAAAGATAACCGCACTGAACGAAAATAATGACCAGAACAGGTCTTCGTTTGATGAGGCGATCAGGCCGTAAAACAGTAATACCAGTGTGCTGACCACACCCATGGCAATGGCTGCCCCCATAGGCGTGCCGTTACGCGGATGGGTTTTGCCCAGTATTTTGGGTAGCTCACCATCCAGGGCCGCTTCCGCCATGGCTCGGTTGCAACCCATTGCCCAGGTCACCCCATTGGATAAAAACGTGTAGAGCGCCGCGATGCCCAGAACGGTGACAAACGCAATTCCCAGCGAGCTATCGCCAAAGAAAAGGGTCAATGTATCCACCAGACCTTCAACCAGATTGACATCGGCCACCGGTACAGCGGCCAGTATTGCCAGTGTTCCCAGTACATAAAACAGCAAAATGATGCAGCCGGAAAACAGTGTGGCTCTGGGCAAGTCTCTGGCGGGGTTTTTAATTTCATCGGCACTGGCAGACATCAGCTCAAACCCCAGCATGCCGTAAATGATAGCGGGGATGTATTCCAGGCTGCCGCTCCAGGTAGGCGTCAAGGTCTCCCAGGAAATGCGATTGGCCATGCCGTTTTCCTGAACATAATTCAAGCCGCCGATAATTAGCGTGATGAAAATAATCAGTTTGAGAATGGCGCCCACATTGGGCACCCACTTGCCAACTTTTAATGTGACGATGTTGACGATCACAGAAACCCAGGACAGCACAATGCCGATAATGATTTGTCCCGCAAGAGACAACTCGGGGGCGAACAGTTGTTTGAATACACCGGCAAATAAAATAAATATGGATGGGTTCCACAGCGCGGTGTTGACCCAATAGGCCCAGGATATTCGCGACCCCCAACGCTTTCCGTAGGCGTTCCTCACCCAGGCGTATACACCGCCTTGTTCCGGGTAGGTAGTGCCCATTTCAGCGCTGATCAAGCCGAAGGGTAGAAAGAAAATAACCGCGAGAAATAACCACCAAAACAGGCTGGATACACCCACGGAAGCGGCCGCGGCCAGAGTGTCCAGCAACAAAATTGCCGACACGGTAAACAGTGTCAGGTCTCTGGCTTTGAGTGTTTTTATGTGATTGATGGACATGCGCATACCCGGCAAATTAAAAATATTTTTTGAGCTCTTATGTGCCGTATGTTGGCGCACTCTCAGCTCGACGTTTAATTACCTTAGCGTTATTCGGCTTTGACGATACCCTACCTGATGGGGATATATCCCCTGTTCTTTTAACGGTGACATCGTGTTTACACAACTTGTTTACAAAGCAACGCCGACCAAAAAAACGTCGGCTTAAAAAATTCCGTTATTTTTGGAGGATAACCCGATCATGAAGCACGTTCACAAGCCGTTGTACTCTGCAATGCTTCTCGCTGGCGCTGCCTGTGCCGTACCAAATGCCTACGCCGATGTGCTGGAAGAGGTGGTTGTCACCGCGCAAAAACGCGCGCAATCCGTAAACAGTATTGGTGTTTCTGCCAATGCATTTTCCGGCAATCAGCTCAGCGATCTCGGCGTGGATAACGCTGTTGATCTGGGTGCAGTTACGCCGGGCTTAATTGCGGTGAACGTAACTTCCGGTGGTACTCCTGTATTTGCCATTCGCGGTATCGGCCTGGATGATTTCAGCCCCAATAATACCAGTGGTGTGGGTGTTTATACCGACGAAGTATTTGCCAGTAACCCGGCATTTTTGGGTGGGCAGCTGTTTGATGTGGAGCGTGTGGAAGTCTTGAAAGGCCCACAGGGAACACTCTATGGAAAGAACACTACCGGTGGTGCGATCAACTTTATCAGCAACAAACCCACCGATGAATTTGAAGGTTCTTTCGAGGCCAGCTACGGGCGTTTTAACACCCTGGAAATGACGGGAGTGGTCAGCGGTGCCTTGTCCGATACAGTGCGAGGCCGCCTGAGTGCCAATTTTATCGACAGTGACGGTTGGCAAACAGACGTTGCCACCGGCCAGGAATTTGGCAGCGACGAACGCTTTGCCATTCGCGGCATTCTGGATTTTGACCTTGGTGAAACCGGCAGTGCCATGCTCAAGGTGTATCACAGCCAGGACAGCTCCAAACCGGTTTCTCCCGATGTGCAAGGCCTGGGGGATTTCTTTGGCGACCCTTCCTTTGATGCACTCAACTCTCCGTCAGATCCCAGCTTGGTGACTGCCGGTGACCTGATTGTGGATCGCGATGAAGATGGCAGTGGCGTATCCCTGCACCTGCAATACGAAATGGAAAACTTCGACTTTATTTCCATTTCCGCGTTGGATCAGTACGACCGTCAGGTGGTGGATAACTACGGCGGTTCTGCAGCGGCGATTCTGGATTTGTTTCAGGACAACGAAATGGATCAATGGTCCCAGGAATTTCGCCTGGTGAGCAATGGCGACGGAGATTTTACCTGGGTGGCCGGGGTGAATGTTTCCAATGAGGAAGTGACCGTTGTCGATACCTTTGACGATTCCTATTTGGTGACCGATTCCACCAATATCAGCTTTGTGTTTGATCCGGCGGATGTGGCTGAGCAGGGTCTTGATTTACTCACCGGGGATTACGTCCAGGAAACCGATTCCTACGGGCTGTACCTGCACACCGAAACCCAGTTAAACGACGTGCTGAAACTCACTGTGGGCGCGCGCTACTCATACGACGACCGTTCATTTAACGGTGTTGCCACCAACAGCGATGCTGCCGGCTCATTCAACGATGTCATCACCTCGTTGAATGAAAGCCAGACAGACAGTGCCTTTACCGGAAAGGTCGGCCTGGACTGGAACGCCAGCGAAGATGTGTTGGTATATGGCAGTGTGTCTACCAGCTACAAAAGCGGCACTTACTACGGCGCCGCGGTATTGGACGATGTGGGCTGGGCCTACGTGGATCCGGAAGATGTCACCGCCTTTGAAGTGGGTTTCAAGGCCACTTTGCTGGATGGAGCCATGCAGTTTAATGGTGCCGCCTTTATGCTCGATTACGAAGATCGCCAATCCCTGATCAGTTTGGTGGTGGACGACTTTAGTAACTTTCTGGGCTTTCCGGTAGTGGACACCACACTGGTTAATGTGCCGGAGTCTGAAAGCCGCGGCTTTGAGCTGGATTTGACCTGGGCGGCCACCGACCAATTGAGCATTGTTGCCGGTGTGGGTTACCTGGATAGCGAAGTGACCCGCGCGCCCACCGCTGCTGATATGCGTGGCATCAACCCGGACCCCAGTGTCAATGATCAGGCGACTATCGACGGTACCGGTTTTGTGGATGCCCTGGCGGGGCCGCTGACCGCCGGGTCGGTGCTTTCCCAGGCGCCAGAGTGGAGTTATAACGGTCTGGTGGCTTATGAGATTCCTCTCGACGATGAGATGAGCATCACCCTGCAAACCAGCTACAGCCGTGTGGATAGCCAGGTAGCGCAGCTGGCGGATGCCAACGCCGAGTACGGGCCGGTGAAATCACTGGATGCGCAGATTACTCTGGAGCAGGTGGACGGTTCCTGGGAAGTGGCGTTATTCGGGAAAAATATCACCGATAACGATTCGGAAACCTATTCGTTCAGCAGCTTTGCTGGCCGCTCGGTATACCGCCAGAAACCGGCAACTTATGGTGTTAAGTTCAAATACCTGTTTCAGTGAGTGCCCCTGAACAGCTAGCACCCTTCTGATAAACCCTCTGCGCCCCGGCAGCATTCCGCTGTCGGGGCGTTGCCTTCTTTAGTAACCCTAGTACCGCCGGGTAACGATGTAATCAGCTACCGCGCGCAGGCCATCGGCCCGCTGGTCAAACTCAGACAGAGCGTCCAGGCTGTCGCTGTATAGCTGTGCGGCTTTTTGTTTGGCGCCTTCCAGCCCCAGCAGCGACGTGTAGGTAGGTTTGTTGAGAGCCTGATCGGCGCCCTGGCGTTTCCCCAGCACAGCGGTGTTGCTTTCCACATCGAGAATATCGTCCTGCACCTGAAAGGCCAGGCCCACAAGGCGACTGTATTTTGCCAAGGCGGTTAGCTGGCTGGCAGAGGCGCCAGCGCTGAGGGCGCCCAGCTGGATACTGGCATCGATTAAAGCACCGGTTTTCAGGTGGTGCATTTGTTCCAATTGCTGCAGGGAAAGGGTCTGGTCAACCGCCGCCAAGTCAATAGCCTGACCTGCCACCATACCCTGGGCGCCTGCCGCCTGGGTCAATTTGGCGATCATTTGCAGGGCTTGCTGCGCCGGGGTGTGGTCGAGCTGGGTTAGCTGTTCAAAAGCCAGCGCCTGCAGAGCATCGCCGGCGAGAATGGCGTTGGCCTCGCCAAAGCGCACGTGGCAGGTAGGATTGCCCCGGCGCAGGTCGTCGTCGTCCATGGCGGGCAGGTCGTCGTGAATCAGCGAGTAGGCGTGGATCAATTCCAGAGCACAGGCCGCCCGGTCGGTGTCCGTATTTATATCGCCCACTGCCATTGCCGCGCCATAAGCGAGCATGGGGCGCACCCGCTTGCCGCCATTAAGTACGCTGTACTCCATGGCCTGGTGCAGTGAGTTGGCATCAGCATGGGCGCTCAGGCAATGGTTAAGGGCCGCGTTGACCCGCTCCAGAGTGATTGCCTGGAGTTGTTCCAGTGGTGAGGTCATTGGTTGTCGGGGTCGAAAGGTTGCTCGCTGAGTTCGCCGTTTTCCCCACGGGTGAGAATGGCCACTTTCTGTTCCGCTTCCGCCAGCGCCTGTTGGCATTGGCGGGTAATCTGGATGCCTTGCTCAAAAGCCTTGAGGGACTCCTCCAGGGACATTTCGCCCTTTTCCATGTCGCTGACCAGGGCTTCCAATTGACCTAGTTGTTTTTCAAAATCAATGGCTTTGCTGGAGCTGGATGATTTTTTGCCGGCCACGGTAACTCTCTGTTTTCTGAAAGCCTGCCACCCTAACGGAGCCATATCCATGGGTCAATCCATCGATGATAAAAAGCGCCGTAGTGGTGGGGGTAGGAAATAGATTACAAAAAAATCAGAATTTTACCGATAGTATCCCGTCGCCCACATTGGCACACTGGCTTGGCACTGAAGCACACCATCATGGATGTTCCCCTCCCACGGATGACACGGATGTTTTGTAAGGTGGCTCCACGGTTGGAGACTATACTGCTTTAAACCCCCAGGCTCGCGCTTGGGGGTTTTTCTTTTTCTGGTCTGTATGCTTGACAGTGTCTGCGGTGCAGGTATGCTGAGGGTAACTGTCACGCGGCGGCCTGCTGCCGCTTTGCAACAGGAGGTGCTACCTTCTTCAGCATCCCACAACAGCGTCGATGGCACCGGCCATTATCCGCTATCAGCCACCGGGCTCAACAGCCCGCTGCTTACAGTCTTCTTTGCGCTTTCACAAAACTATTTAACGTCTTTTTTAGAAAACCCCGCCTGGATTGTCCGGCGGGGTTTTTTATTTCCAGCACAATTGAAAATCCAGGAGGAGTGACGCTGTGCAACCGATGATCCTGCGCCTTAATCTGGCAGGCCAGCCCATTGAGTGGCTGGGTTGGCAAGACGCGGTCTGTATGTACTCGCGAGAGCTGGTGAAATGGACAATGGGGGATGTCGTGCAACGGGTGCACGGTGGTTATTCCCGTTTTACCGGCGAGCGTACTGTGGTGGAACTGCCCAGCATTATGGCTTGTGGCGGCGAACGCATGGCCCAGCCGCGCAGGAGTTACCCGCTGAGTAACCGGGCATTGTTTGTGCGCGATGCCTACCTGTGTATGTATTGCGGCCGCGACTTTGAGGCCAGCGAGCTCACCCGTGATCACATCCGCCCCACCTCGCGCGGCGGTAAAGACTGCTGGAAAAACGTGGTGTCCGCCTGCCGGCGCTGTAACCAGCACAAAGCGGACTATCTGCTGGAAGAAATTGGTATGGAACTGATTGCCCTGCCGTACCGCCCCAACAACGCCGAATACCTGGCGCTGATTAACAGCCGACGGATACTGGGGGATCAGATGGAGTTTCTGCGCGGGCAGTTCTCCAAGAATGCGAGGTGGTTGTAAAAAGCTGCGGGCGGCGAGCAGATCAAGCGTGATTGCTATCCTGAGCGGCGCTCATTTGAAGGAACCGTCATCCTGAGTCGCGCAGCGACGTGAGGATCTCACAACTATCAGAGCCTGAGATCCTCACGTCGGCTACGCTTCCTCAGGATGACGAGTGGCTGGATTTGCTCGCAGCCCGCGGCTCGTGGCCCGATGCGAATTCATAACACCGCTCCACCTTAACAACTTCCACTTTATACCGCTCATACCACCGCTCTCGCCCAAGCTGCTGCGCTTCCATGTGCTCACTATTGGCCTTCCAGTTTTTAATGGCGTCCAGTGATTGCCAGTAGGATATAGTGATTTCTGTTTCGCCTTCGCAGGCGCTTTCCATACCGATATAGCCCGGTTGCTGTTCTGCCAGTTGGCGCATGCGCTCTGCAGTGCGACTGTACTGGTCGCCTTTGCCGGCGGCGGTGGGTGTGGCGGTAAAAATAACGGCGTAGGTCATAGGGGGCGTTCTCAATTAGAGAGCTGTTGCTGCTGGAGCCCATTTTTTCTCTCAGCAAGGCACCGTGAGTGCCTTGTAGTTACTCTACATAAGCGAACGGTAACACCGCTGAGGGGAAAAATGGGCCCAGCCCTTCGGGTTGCGCCTGAAATGGCGCCATACTGTGTTATTCGTCGCTCATTTGGAATGACCAAACCACTCTCCTCATGCCTTGCCTGGCACCATTTCAGGCACAACAGCAATAACTCTCTAATTGAGAACGCCCCCTAGGCCCTCAGGCTATTGATAAAGGTGACGGCGATCAGCAGCGGGCAGACGTAGCGCACGTAGCCTGGCCAGATTTTCCAGAACAGGGTTTGCTCGGCCTGTTCCATACCCTGTTTAATTTCTTCCAGCACCTTATTGCGGTGCATCACCCAGCCGGCAAACAGGCACAGCACAATGCCCAGCAGCGGCTGGCTGTATTTGGTGGTCAGATCCACCACAAAACCAAAGGCCGCATCGCCGCCGAGAACGATAAGCGTACTGATGGCAAAAATGGCGCCGCCAATCAGCCAGGCGGCTTTCGGGCGTGGTTGGTTGTGGTTTTCCACCGTGTAGGCCACCGGTACTTCCAGCATGGAGATGGATGAGGTGAGGGCGGCGATGGTCATCAAGGCAAAAAATGCGAAACCAATAAACTGGCCGGTTCCCCCCATGGTGTCAAACAGGGCGGGAAGGGTCTGGAAAATCAGCCCTGGCCCGGCAACCAGGTCGCCGTTGCTGAAAATTTCCACACCGTTATTTTGCGCCACAAACATGGCGGGGATTATCAGCAGGCCGGCCATAAAGGCGATGCCGGTATCCACCACAGTAACAATGGCTCCTAGCTGGGGCAGGTTTTCCTGTTTGCTGATGTAGGAACCGTAGATCAGCATGGTGCCCACACCCAGGGAGAGGGAAAAGAACGCCTGACCCATGGCTTCTACCATGATGGTGGGGTTGGTGATCTGGGAAAAGTCCGGGTTGAGGTACAGCGCCAGGCCATCTGCAGCACCGTCTTGCAGCAGCACGTAAACAATCAGTGCCCCCAATAACAACAACAGGGATGGCATCAATCGACTGGACCACTTTTCAATGCCTTTTTCCACGCCGCGGCTGATCACCCAGATAGTAGCCAGAGCAAACAGCAGGGTAAAAAACAGGCTGCGGCTGGCGCTGCTTTCCACCAGCCAGCGGGCGGCGCCATCGCAGCCCAGGGCGGTGGCCACCGGCTCCGCCAGGTGAGCGATCATCCAGCCAGCGACGATGCTGTAAAAACTCAGGATCAGGCTGGCTATCAGCACTGCGTACAGCCCAGTAAATTTTCCGACGGTACGTGCACGATTGCTGCCAGCTATCTCACTGAGTGCGCCCACCATATTGGAGCGGGTGTGGCGGCCAATGACCAGTTCTGCCATCAGTGCCGGATAGGCGAGTACAAAAGCCAGCACGAAGTACAGCAGCACAAAGGCGCCACCACCGTTTTCCGCAGTATTGGTAGGGAAACCCCACACATTGCCGAGCCCCACTGCCGATCCGGCAGCGGCCATAATGAATCCAAAACGCGAAGAAAACTGGCCTCTTGCTGCTGCCATGGTCTACCCTCAAGATAATAGTTTTGCCGTATCATACCTATTCCGGGTAGGGGCCAACAGTTGAAAATAACTTTTAACAATGTTTACTGGTCAACTGTTGTGCAGGTTCTATGGCCATCCAAACGTCTTTCACATAACCACAGATAATTAAGAGAGCAACCCATGAAAGCATCCGACTTGTTTGTTAAATGCCTGGAAGAAGAAGGCATCGAGTACATTTTTGGTGTTCCCGGTGAGGAAAACGCCGACTTTATGATGTCTCTGGAACAGAGCGATCAAATTCGTTTTATTCTCACTCGCCACGAACAGGGTGCGGCTTTTATGGCGGAAATTTACGGGCGCCTGACTGGCGACCCCGCAGGCTGCCTGGGTACTTTGGGGCCGGGTGCCACTAACCTCATTACCGGTGTTGCCGACTCCAATATGGACCGTGCACCCATGCTGGTGCTCACTGGCCAGGGTGCTTCCACCCGCTTGCACAAAGAGTCCCACCAGGTGATGGATGTGGTGGGTATGTTCGAGCCAGTCACCAAATGGGCCACCCAGGTAATCCATGCCGACAGCATTCCGGAGATTACCCGCAAGGCGGTGCGCTTGGCGCGCACTGAAAAACCCGGCGCTGTGCACGTAGAGCTGCCGGAAGATATCGCCAAATGGGAAACCGACAAGAAGCCTCTGGCGGTGAAAAAATTCCGCCGCTCGGTGCCGGACGACAAAGCCATCGACCGCGCGTTTGAAAAGATCAAAAGTGCCAAGCGGCCACTGATTGTTGCCGGCAACGGCTGTATTCGCCGCCGTGCCAGCAAACAGCTGCGTATGCTCTGCGAAAAAACCGGTATCGGCGTGGTCAGCACGTTTATGGCCAAAGGCTGTGTGGACATGGATGCGGATTACTGCCTGTACACCATCGGCCTTGGCGCCAAGGATATTGTCTCCTGTGCGGTAGATGCTGCCGACCTGGTGATTACCATCGGCTACGATATGGTGGAATACCACCCGAGCCTGTGGAACCCGGACGGCGACAAGGAAATTGTGCACATCGACTTCCTGCCCGCCGAGATCGATGAGAGCTATCACCCGGAAGTAGAAGTAGTGGGCGATCTGGCCCACGCCCTGTGGATGCTCAATGAGCGAGTGGATGCCGCTGGTGCCCTGGAATTTGATCTTGACCAGCAAAAAGCCGTGCGTCGCGACATGTGGGCTGAATTTACCGCCCACAAAGACGACGACACCGAGAATTCAATTCGCCCTCAGAAGGTTCTCTGGGATTGCCGTCAAGTGATGGGGCCAGACGATATTCTGCTGTCCGACGTGGGCGCCCACAAAATGTGGATCGCTCGCCATTACCAGTGTCACGAACCCAATACCTGCCTGATTCCCAACGGCTTCTGCTCCATGGGCTTTGCTCTGCCGGGCGCCATCGCCGCTGCCCTGGTACACCCGGACAAGCGCATCCTCGCCATTTCCGGCGATGCCGGTTTTATGATGAATGTGCAGGAGATGGAAACCGCCCGCCGCCTCAACTGCAACCTGGTGGCCATGGTGTGGGAAGACAACGCCTACGGCCTGATTGCCTGGAAGCAGGAAAACGAATTCGGCAAACACACCGAACTGGATTTCGGCAACCCCGACTGGATTCAACTGGCCAATGCGTTTGGCTGGCACGGCCACTTTGTTGCCAACAGCCGCGACCTGGCCAGCTCCCTGGAAGCGGCCTTTAACGAACAGGGGCCAAGCCTGGTGGTGGTGCCTATCGATTATCGCGAGAACGGCATTTTGACCGAGCGGTTGGGTAAGGTGACTTGCTCGATTTGATCGAACAGGTCACTCCTGACTTTCCCTATGTCATCCTGAGGGAGCGTAGCGACCGTGAGGATCTCAGAGCCTTCAAGTGGTGAGATCCTCACGTCGGCTTCGCCTCCTCAGGATGACAATATTGAAGTAGATATTCCCTATGACTGACCACTTCCCCCCAATGATCCACGGCGCCACCGACAAGGGAGAGTCGTTGTCCGTTTCCTCCCCCTACAGCGGCGAGCACATTGCCACGGTGGCCCTGGCCGATGAACAGCAAGTGGAGCTGGCCCTGAATACTGCCTACGCCCTGTTTCGAGACCGCGACCAGTGGTTGCCGTTACAGCGGCGGGTGGAAATATTGGAAGCCACGGCGGTACTGATGGCCGAGCAGTTTGATGAACTGGCCAACGGCGCTGCCGAAGAAGGAGGCAAGCCGCTGCTGGATTCACGGGTGGAAGTGCAGCGGGCCATCGATGGGGTCAAACTCTGTGTGGAACACATTGCCCAGCATGCCGGTGGCGTGGTGCCGATGCCACTGGCAGATCGCATGGCCTTTACCCAGAAAGAACCCATTGGCGTGGTGGTGGCGGTCAGCGCCTTCAACCACCCCCTTAACCTGATTGTCCACCAGGTGGGCCCGGCCATTGCGGCGGGATGCCCGGTGATTGTTAAACCGGCTCAGGATACGCCACTGTCCTGTTTGCGTTTTGTGGAATTACTGCACCGGTCGGGTTTGCCGGAGCAGTGGTGCCAGGTGGCGATACCCAATTCCCTGGAATTGGCCACCGCTCTGGTAAGCGACAGGCGAGTGGGTTTCTTTTCGTTTATTGGCAGCGCCAGAGTGGGCTGGATGTTGCGCGGCAAACTGGCTCCCGGTACCCGGTGCGCTCTTGAGCACGGCGGCGCGGCGCCGGTTATCGTCGACGCCAGTGCCGACTTGGGCAAGTTGATTCCGGCGCTGTTAAAAGGGGGCTTTTACCACGCTGGCCAGGTGTGTGTGTCGGTGCAGCGGGTGTATGTGCCCAACGCGCTGTTGCAGAAAGTCGCTGAACAATTGGCTAAAGGCGCCTCCAAACTGGCGGTGGGCGACCCGCTGGCGGATGCCACCGAAGTGGGGCCGTTGATTCGCGCTGCCGAAGTAGAACGGGTTCACCAATGGGTTCAGGAAGCCGAGCAGCAGGGTGCGAAATTGAAAGTGGGCGGCCGTATATTGGGCAATAATTGCTACGCCCCCACTGTGCTGGTCAACCCGCCGGACGATGCCCAGGTGAGCACCCAGGAAGTGTTTGGCCCGGTGGTGTGCCTGTACGGCTACGACAAACTGGACGACGCCATTCGCCGCGCTAATAGCCTGGATGTGGCCTTCCAGGCGGCGGTATTCAGTCAGGATATCGACCGCGCCATGACTATCTGCCACTGGCTGGATGCCTCAGCGGTGATGATTAACGAACACACCGCCTTTCGTCACGATGGGATGCCGTTCGCGGGGCTGCGCCACTCTGGGCTTGGCGTGGGTGGCATAGGTCACACTATTGATGAAATGCAGATCGATAAAATGACAGTGATGCGCGTCACATCACACTGATTTTTCCAGCGCTGCTTCGTAGTCCGTTGCTTTATGGCTGTGCTAATCTAGCGAAATAATAATTAACAACAACGGATTGCCTGCCATGACCATCGACGAAATTTTTAAACGGGTTCAGCAACTGCCTCCCGGATTACCGCAAATCGCCCAGGAAATTCTGCTGGCGTTTGAAAACAATGCGGATGTAGACCTCAAAGTCATCGCTGACAAAATCTCCCAAGATCAGGTCATCGCCGCCAAAGTGCTGCGCCTGGCCAACTCCGCCTACTTTGGCGGTGCCCGCAATGTGGCCACCCTAGACCAGGCGGTGGTGTTACTGGGTATGTCGGCACTGCGCACCCTGGTGGTGGCATCCAGCGCCACTGGCATGTTCCCGGATATGCCCGGCTTCGATAAAGAGACTTTCTGGAAACACAGCTTCCAGGTGGCAAGCCTCTGCCAAAAACTGGCAAAAATCGCCGGGCTGGACGCCAACGTCGCCTTTATGTGCGGCATGCTGCACCGCATTGGCGACCTGCTGATTCGCATGGCCAACCCGTCATTGAGTGCCGACATCGATAGCTACGAAGAAATGGGCGCCTGCCGTGCCGAAAGCCAGAAAAATCTGATGGGTCTGGACTACGCCGAAGTGGGCGAAGCCCTGGCGCAACGCTGGGACTTCCCGGAAGTCATCCAGCACACCATCGCCCACCAACTGGAACCGCAACATTACGAAGGCGAAGAAAACTACGCCGCGCTGTTGGCCGTAGCCGATCACCTGCTGTGTTCAGTGGCGAAAGAGCTGGATGAAAGCGATGAAGAATACTACCCGGAAGCGGCGGCCAGATTGTTGGCGTTGTCACGAGATAAAGTGTTGGATCGGTTGGAAGAGGTGATGGAGGCTAGTGGGGAAGAGTTGGCGGTGGTTTGAGTTATTGATTATCCTACACCTATTGCTCATCAATCACTCTATCAAGGAAGATTTTATGAAAATTATTGCTCTGGGTTTTTCATTATTTTTAATGCAAGTTTTCCCCATGGGATGGGTAAGAGCTGTGCTGCCTTTAGGGGAGCTATTTTCCGGACTACCCAAATACATCCAGTACTTTACAAATTTAGCCATAGTGTTGGCCCTCCTTGGGACAGTAGTATTTTTCTTTTTGAGGCAATGTGAAAAAAGGTACAGATTGCCCGAAACCGTCCCTGGCCTGAAATGGATGGTGTTAGGCATTGGTCTCTATTGTTTATATGTACTTGTTTGGTCCATTGCCGCGTCTATACTTGGTGGTGGCTCTACATTTGTTTTCCTGCAATTTGCCAAGTACTTGCTAGTCCCGTCTAAAGTTTGTCTCCTGATAGGTTCTATTAAGGTCTTGCTGGCGTATCAGATTGCCAAGGTGGCCTAGTAGATATTGTCATCGCGAGCGTAGCGTGGCGATCTAACGACTTCGCTTTTAGGCGATCTACTATTTAAGAGTCATTGGATTACTTTACTTGAGCTACCCAACTGTTATGCTATACGTGTTTTACATGTATAGCAAAAGAGGTTGTCATGTTAGCTATTCGATTACCCAAAGACGTTGAGGATCGCCTGACGCAGCTTGCCAACAGAACTGGTCGCACCAAAACATTCTATGCACGGGAAGCTATTCTGGAGCATTTGGATGAGATGGAAGAAAGGTATCTGGCTATCAGCCGTTTGGAAAACCCCGGCAAGCGCTGGACATTAGACGAGATGGAGCAAGATATTGACCTGGAAGGTTGAATTTGACGATGCGGCCGCAAAGGAGTTGCGCAAACTCGACCGCCAAGCCCAAAAAGAAATCCTACGCTACTTTCGTGAGCGCATTACCACCGATGAAGATCCCCGCCGATTTGGTAAGCCTCTGTCCCGTGACTTGGCAGGGCTATGGCGCTACCGGGTTCGCAACTACCGAATGATCTGCCAGATTAAAGATGATGTTCTTGTGGTATTGGTGCTGACCGTTGGCCACCGCCGGGATGTTTACGGTTAACTGCCTGTCGCAATGACGGCTAAAGAAACTACTCTTCAGCCTGCCACTTCTCCATAAACCCTTTCGCCCCCTCTTTACCCAAATAGCGCTTTAAATACTTGCTGGGCATTTTGCGCATATCCACCAGAATGAGCCCGTCCAGTGAGTCGTTAAACACTTTGTTTACCGAAAAGCAGACAAACTTGCCGTTCAGGGACAGGTAGTGGCGCAGCAGGGTAGGCAGGCCTTTGTCTGGGTCGCAGCGGCCCACCAGTTTGTTGAGGGCGGAAACGTGTTTCAGAGATTTCAGCATCGCCTGTGACCAGGGCTTTTTCGACACTTTCAACGGCACAATGGGGTTTACGTCTTCCATGTACTCCTGATCCGCAGGGAATGCGGTAACCATGCTCTCGGCGATCAGTGCGCGGGCGAAGTTGGAGTATTCGCGGGAGATGCTCACCGCACCAAACAGGGTGTGGTATTGCGGGTTCTTTGCCACATATGCACCAATGCCTCGCCACAGTAAATCCAGCACCATGGGGTGGCGCTGGTATTCTGGGTAGACAAAGGAGCGGCCCATTTCCAGTGAACAACCCACTTTGTCCAGGTATTCGCGATCAAAGTTGAACAGGGTGCGAGCGTACAAAGCATCCATGCCATGTTCGTCGGCAATGGAGTGGGGATGGCCAATACGGTAGCCACCGGCAATGCGCTGTTCGTTTTTGTCCCAGATAAACAGGTGCAGGTAGTTGGGGTCGAAGCGGTCGGTGTCGATGGAGTTGCCGGTACCTTCGCCCACATCCCGGAAAGTGACTTCCCTGGCGATACCAATTTCCGTCATTACCGGGCCCAGGCGATCGTAGGGCACACAGTACACATCGAATGTATCGCTTTCGATCAGGCGAAATTCCGTCAGGGTTTGCAGGTGTTGATGGGCTTCACCGCCGGGTTCGGGGATTTTTGCAAACGTCAGGCCGGAAGGAGCGCTGGCGCGTTCGTATTGCAGGTTGAGAAAGTCCGTGGCCAGGCGCAGGTAGTCGGTAATGGCGCGCTCGTTTTCAAGGTGGCGCACTTCCGCCGGGGTAATGGGCTCGCCAATGGTCAGCGACAGAGTGCTGTTCTGCTTGTTGGTCAGCTCGCGGGGCAGCATGGCGGTGCGCAGTTTCGGGTGAATCAGGCCCAGTGAGTAAAACAGTTTGCTGTTGTAGCCACCCACGTGGATGGGCAGGCAGGTAGCGCCGCTGCGTTGCAGCAGTTTGCCCGCCAGGCGATTCCAGGGCTGGTCTTCAATACGGCGGTTGCGCACGTTGATGGCAGACACTTTGCCCGCCGGGAACATCAGCAGAGCGCCGCCTTCTTCCAGGTGGCGAGACACCTGGCGAATGCCGCGAATGTTTTCACGGGCGGCGTTTTCCGACAGCACGTTAACGCCCACAAAGATGGATTGAAATTCCGGGATGCGGGTAAGCAGTTCGTTGGTCAGTACTTTGATGTCCGGGCGAATAGCCATCAGCAGTTTGGTGATGGCAATACCTTCCAGACCACCCAGGGGGTGGTTGGCGACAATCAACAGAGGGCCGCTGCGGGGAATTTGCTCCAGGCTCTGTTCGCCGCCGGGGGTGTGCAGGCGAATGCCAAGGTAGTTGAGGGCAAAATCCAGGAATTCCTGGGTGTCGGCATTCTCCGGGCGCTGCTCGTAACAGGCCGCCAGGCGGTGCAGGCCAAGAATGCGCTCCACGGCAACCGCCATGGGGCGGCTTTTCAGGGCAATGCGAAACGGGTTGGTTGCAGTCATAGTGCGTTAACTCGCTTTCGGTTTATTTCTACTTTGTCATTGCGAGGAGTCTTTCCGTTTAAGGAAGGGCGACGCGGCAATCTCGTGACTTGGGCACTTTGTAGATGGAGATCGCCGCGCTGCGCTCGCGATGACGGTAATTCAATCTGTTTCCGGTCAATCTGTCTCAGGGTAGTGCTTCACCAGTGCCCGCTCATGTTGCCACGCTTTCCACAGCGCCAGAATACCCGGAGCAGGGAAGCCTCGCTGGCGGTTTTTGGCGCCGATGCGAAACAGTGAGCTGTACTGGAACAATAGTGCTTTCCAGGCGTCTCTGAGCTTGGCGCCACTGTCCCAGATGTGCAGTGATTCGGAACTGGCACCATTGATTTCAACAATTTCCAGGTCTTCACCGCGGGTCAGGCTGTCGGTATCGCGAAACTTGATATCCAGCCGGCCGTAATAAAACTCCGGCAACCCGCCGAGGATATCGTCCAATTTTTGCCGTAATGTGTCAGTGATGTACTCGCTGCCGTCGCGAAACACCGCTCCCCGGCAGTGGCTGGCGGAAAACACCAAGCGGTAGGGCTCGCCAGCGGCAATGACTTTGTCCAGCATCTCCCGGTGGCGTTCTTCATACAGGTGTTGCAGCTGACCGGCGCGAGGGTCGTTGGCCATCAATTCTGCCAGAGTGCTGCGACCGTCACCGGTTACGTAGGGGGTGTACTTCAGTGCCAGGGAAATGATTTCGCCCTGGGGTTGGTCAGGGTGACGAATGTAGAAAACCCCGGCTTCCGGCTCCCAGTTGGCCAGCTTCTGCAACATAAAGGTGCCACCCTGAGGATAGCTGCGCAGGTAGTCGGCCAATTCATCGTCGGTTTCCAGCAGGCATACGCCAGCACCGCGGCAGCCGAGATCCGGCTTGCCGACCAGAGGCAGTTGCAGGTCTTGCTCGACAAGACGTTTGTGAATATCCGCCAGATCGCTTTCAAAGTGCGCACCTGTGCGATGGGTAATAAACGGCAGGATATAGCGCTGACTTTCCACAGAAGCGGACGCCATCAGGTCGCTTTTGGAAAACCCCACCATGCCAGACATTTCCACGTTGGGGTTGGCAACCAGAGGCAGCGACAGGGAGCGATAGCGGATGGCCAGCCCCAGCCACTGAAAAATCACCGGCAGGTACACCAGCCAGGTGGGCCAGAACTCAAAATGTGATACCGCCTTGTCGCTGTGTTCCAGCTGCGGCATGCCTGGGGCCGTGTGACTGCTTTGTGACGATTGCGATGCGCTGTTCATGAGGCCAACGCACAGGCGCCATTGGTGGTCATGGTTTCCGCACTGGCTCTGTCCAGTTGCAGCGGTGCCGACAGTGGATTGCGGCAGGGGCTACCGTCGGCGTAGCGGATCGATACCTGATTGGGGTTCACTTCCACCACACACTGGCTCACGGTTTTGGCGTCGGCCCGGTGCATGCAGGGGGCGTGGGCCGGTGAGGGCGGTGGTAGGTGGGCGGATGCCTCGGCATCGTGGCAATCGTGGAAGGCCAACAGCTGTTGCAGATTTCGCGGGGCGCTGCGCAGGAACAGTTCGCGGCGATAATCACACACTTCCTGAGTTCGATAGGACGAGGAGGTGAGCGGGATTTCCGGCAAATGGCGAGTCAGGCTGACGGCGTCCCAGCGGTACTGCACCGGGCGCTGATTGGCTTCCATCAGCACCAGATCGAAGCCCCGGTAGTGGCTGGTGTTCAGTTGCTTAACAATCACTTCCGCCTCAGCAATGCTGCGACAGCCGGTTAACATCAGCACGATTTCACCGCGGCTGTGCACGTCGTCGCTGGGTGCACGATCGGCGGCGTAATAGTTGAGCAGGCAGGCCGTAAGGCCGTGCTCGTTCACCTGCAGCCAGCTGCCGCCAGCGTCAGTGTCCGTAGGAGACAGGTACAGGCTGCCGTCGTCAGCGGTTTTCAGCGCCGGGGGCAGGGCCCGCTGGCGGCTGTTGAGCTCGTCGCGATTAAATACCAGGCTATAGCTGTCCTGGTGCTGTATCCAGCTCAGCGTGCACATGCCTGTTCACTCCGGTATTTAAGGGTCGCGGGGGCAAAGCCGAAGTCGCTGCCGACCGTTTTGTCCTGTAAACGCATAATCAGTGCCATCAACGAGTGATGGTGGGTGGTGTGACCGTGAAGGAACACCAGTTCGCGGCCCAGGGTGGAATCCTGAGGCAAGGGGCTGCTATCCACACTGACGTTGATGATGGCTTTCACTGGGGTATCCATGCCTGGCAGTTGCTTGAGACCGTCGATAATACGGCCAACGGTGGCCTTGGCGTGGTCGCGGTTGGTCTCCACTTCCGGGTCGCGGTTGCGGTTGTCGTAATTCACTTCACCGCTGTCCACGCCCGCCAGCAACATCAGGTAGTGATCCAGTATGTGGCGGGTGTGGGCACCAAGGGAGGAGCTGTAATAGGGCTCGCGGGTGGCGGTGTAGGTTTGATCGTCCAGATCACTGATGATCGTGCGCAGGCTGTGCAGGATCAGAATGTTTTGATCAACCAAAATGTCTTGTTGTTGATTTTTCAGCAAAATAACTCGCATTGGCGGGCGATGCCCGCAGTTTTATTGCAGATGTTAAGCCTGTTCGACTCACGGCCTTGCAAATAATTCCATGGCAAAAAAACGGCGCACATTATACCTGTTGACCATTTCAGGTGCGACCGGGCGATTCAGTGCCACAGATAGTACACTGTAAAGAAATATCGACGTTTGACTGAGGTCATTATGAACAAAAAACTGGAATGGGTTCTGGTGGCGTTTATCGCCTTTGTATTTATCCAGTCGCTGTTTTTCAAGTTTGCCGAGTTGTTTGGCAACGAAGCGCCCTATGTGACGGTGTATATCTTCCAGCAGGTGGGTGACTGGATGATCAATGACCTGGGGCTACAGGCCATTGGCGAGGGCTTTAAGGCCAATGGTGGCCTGGTGATCGGCCTCACGGAACTGTTGGCCAGCATCCTGCTGATTATTACCGCTACCCGGTTTTACGGGGCGCTACTGGCGCTGGGGGTGATGTCCGGTGCCATTTTCTTCCATGTGTTAACGCCGTTGGGGTTGTTCCCCCCGTTGGAACCCTGTGCGGAGGGCGCTGATTGCCCGCGGGAATACGCACTTTTCTTTATGGCCTGTGGGGTGTGGTTGAGCGCCGCCTGGTTGGCCTGGATGCGGCGACCAGGGAATGTTGTCTGATCTGTGAGTAAAAAGTTATATCCGAGGGTTGACCTTTAAATTTTTATTGATAATAATTCTCATTATCAATATTGAAGAGGCTCACCATGGACATCGATTCAACCCACTCCCAAGCTAGGCAACTGCAAATTAAAAGTAATATCGTGTCCAGTGATGACTTGCTGGGCAATTCCGTCGTCATCATGATTCGCCATGGTGGCCACTTCTACCAATTGCGCAAAACCAAGCAGAACAAATTGATTCTCACCAAATAATTCCATTTTCTTCAATCAGCCACCCACCTTTGTGAGGCAGCTATTAAAACCCACCGAGAGAGGTTTTATGAGCTGTTCAATCACAGGGGTGGCCGCCTTGGCTGCCTTTACTTCTACACTATTTTCTACGGCAGTACAGGCTGACTCCAGCCCTGCGACAGAAGCTGGCCCCAGCAATGACACTGCGCTTTATGAAGAGGTGATAACCACTGCCACTCGCTTGAATCGAGGCGCTTCGGATGTGGCTGGAACCATATCGGTATTTTCCAAAGACGACATCGAACGGGAACTGGTGGCAGAGCTGGCGGATGTGGTGCGTTATCAGCCCGGCGTGTCCGTTGCCAATTCTCAGCGCGGTGGTAATCAGGGCTTTGTGATTCGCGGTATTGGCGGGGTACGAGTGCTCAACCTGGTGGATGGTATTCGCAGTGTCGACAATTATTTCTCCAACGGCCGTGACCTGTTTGAAACCGATGATCTGACCTCCGTGGAAATTATCCGTGGGCCGGCGTCTGCGCTCTACGGGGCTGATGCCTTGGGTGGGGTGGTGTTGCTCAATACCAAAGATCCGGAAGACTATTTGAGTCAAGATGAACAGCGCTACTTTGCCGCCAACTTTTCCAGTGACCAGTCCAGGGACGAGGGCAAGGTTGGCCTTGTGGGAGCTGCACAAGGGCGTTGGGGTGCCGGGCTGCTGCAATACACTCGGCGCCAGTTTTCCGAGCAGGAACTCAACAGCAGCGCCCGTTTCGACCCTCTGGAAGGTGTTAGCGATAACCTGTTGGTGAGATGGTCGCTGCCAACCGGTGACAATCACCGTGTGGTAGTGGCACTGGACAGCTTTCACGAGCGCAATGATTTTGAACTGGACTCTCAAGAAGTCAGAGGTGTTATCGAAGCCACTGGTGAGGATCGAAAACAGCGTAACCGTTTCAGTGTTGCTCACAATTGGACGCTGCAAAGCAGCTTGGCGGACAGCCTGGATACTCGTTTCTACTGGCAAGACAGCGAGGGTTTGCAAACTACTCGCCAGCGTCGCACCGGCTTTTCATTCGCCTCTGCCCCCACGGGCACCCCTGTACTGAGGGTTAGCGATTTTGAATTCAATCAGCAGGTACAGGGACTCGACCTGGTGGCGCACAAAGGGTTTAGCCAGGGGAATATTCAGCACACCGTGGTCTACGGTTTTACCTATGAAACTCTGGACACCGAGCGCCCTCGCAGCCGCACCGAAACCAATCTGACTACCGGTCAGCAAACCACCGATATCATTGCTTTTCCTTTCGCGCCTGCCGAAAGTTTTCCCAATAAAACCTTCCCGGATACCGAATCTACCCGCTGGGGACTGTACGGCCAGAATGAAATTGTCTTTGGCGACAGTGGCCTTACCGTGATTCCGGCGTTGCGTTATGACGCTCACAAGCTCACCGCCGACAGTCGTGGGGTGGTGGATACCAGCGCCTTGGGTGGTCGCCTGGCGCCATTGGATGAAGGTGAGCTGTCGTTGAATTTTGGCGCGCTCTACGCCCTTAACGATAACCTGACATTGTCCGTGCAGTACGCAGAGGGTTTTCGACCGCCCAACTACAGCGATGCCAACCAGTCGTTCGTCAATCGTGCCTTTGGCTACGCCGTGATTCCCAACCCCAACCTACAGCCAGAAACCAGCAAGGGCATTGAGGTCGGCTTAAAAGCCCGCTTTGACCAGGGTTTCGTGGATTTTGCCCTCTACCAAAACGACTACCGCAATTTTATCGACTCCGGTTTTTTGCGGGTAGATCAGGGTATTCGAGTTTTTCAGAACCGCAATATCGACTCGGTGGAGATACGCGGTGCTGAACTCAATGGCCAATGGTACCTGGCAGAAAGCTGGTCTTTGCGTGGCAGCCTGGCCTATGCCAGGGGCGACAACCACACAGAAGCCGCGCCCCTGGATTCCGTTGATCCGCTCAATGGGGTGCTGGGCCTGTCTTATGCCGAGCCCACCGGTTTATGGGGAGTTGAAACCCGCGTCAGTGCAGCCACTCGCCAGAAGCGCTTGGCAGATGATGGCAATACGGCGGGGGCTGGCTATGGCGTGGTGGATCTGATTGGCCACTATCAATTGGCCGACAACACCCTGCTGCGCATCGGTGCCTTCAATGTGTTCGACAAAGCCTATGCCCAGTGGAATGACCTGCGTGGCGTTGATGCCAGTGATGCCTCTGCCATCGCGTTAGCTCAACAGAGTGGTCGCCAATTACGTGCCAGTGTACGCGTGGAATTTTAATTTTCAGGAGATGGAACCGTGACAAGATCAGCCACAGCACAAACAGTTAAACAAAAGCCTGAATTTGAACGCTTGCAGCAGCAATACAAGGAATTGAAGCATCAGCAGCCGAAACTGCGGCCACGCAATGCCGCTGCGGTATTGCAGGTGTCAGAGGCAGAATTGTTGGCCTGCCGAGGGGATATCAACGCAGTGCGTCTCAGCGAGGACTGGCCCGGCATTCTTTCAGACGTGGCTGAGCTTGGCGACGTTATGGCACTCACACGTAATCAATACTGTGTTCACGAGCGTCACGGGGTGTACCACAACCTGTCCTTTTTCGGCTCTGAAAATGATGAAAAAGGCGAAAGCCCAACAATGGGTATGGCGCTCAACCCGGACATCGATTTGCGCTTGTTTCTCAGCCGTTGGTGTTTCGGTTTTGCGGTAACAGAGCCTCTGGAATTTGGAGAGCGCTACAGTTTGCAGTTTTTTGACCCCCAGGGTGTGGCGCTCCACAAGATTTACCTCACCGCCGCCAGCGATCTGTCGGCCTATCACCGACTGGTGTCTCGCCATCGAGCAGAGAGGCCACTGTGGCCTGATGTGTTGCCAGCAAAGCAACAGACACCCAGTAACGCGCCGACGGTGGTGGATATTTCCGCATTGGAACAGGACTGGCGCGCCCTTACCGATGTGCACCAGTTTTTCCCGATGTTGCGCAAGCACAAGGTGGAACGCCTGACCGCGCTGCAGCTTATGCCAGTGGATTTGGCCAATCAGGTGCCGTTGGGAACAGTGCAGGTGGCCCTGCAACAAGCGGCCTGCAAAGGCTGCGACATTATGGTGTTCGTTAGTAATCACGGCTGCGTGCAAATCCACACCGGTTCGGTAAACAACCTGCGTCAGGTAGGGCAATGGTTCAACGTATTGGATGAGCGCTTTAACCTGCATCTGGATGCCAGTGGTATTGATCAATGCTGGGTGACACGCAAACCCAGTAAAGACGGAGTCATTACCGCCATTGAAGCCTACGATGCCAATGGTGAGCTGGTGGTGCAATTGTTTGGCAGGCGCCAGCAGGGTGAGCCTGAGTTGGCGTTGTGGCGGGATATTGTGGTGGCCTGTGAGTGTGCCCTCAGCCCGGAAGGGGATTTCAGTTGCGCCAGTTAAGTTTCCCCTCATTGCTGATTGGTCTGCTGACTATGGCGGGTCAGGCATTTGCGGATTGCCCAGGGCGAGTGGTTAGCATTGGCGGCGATATTACCGAGATTGTCTACGCCCTGGAGCAAGAACATTGCCTGGTGGCTACGGACACCACCAGTGTTTACCCCGCCAAAACCGATGAACTGCCCAAGGTGGGATACCTGCGTGCTCTTTCAGTCGAGGGCATTGCCAGCCTGAAACCGGATTTGGTGATTGCCAGTGACAACGCCGGCCCGGCCACTATCTGGCCTCAACTGCAGACAGCGGGTATTCCGGTGGTTCGGGTAACGGCGCAGACCTCGTTGTCGGCGGTTGAGCAGAAAATTGAACAAGTGGCCGCTGCCTTTGGCATTTCCCAGCGCGGTGAACAGTTGGCAAATTCGTTTCGCAAGAGATTGCAGAGTACAGACGCAGTGCCTGGTAGGAATACCATGCCAGATTCGCCACAGGTGTTGTTTATTCTCGGCCACGGCGGTGGCACTCCCATGGTGGCAGGAGAGGACACCTCGGCGGCCACCATTATTCAGCTGGCCGGTGGCCGCAATGCCTTCTCGGGTTTTTCCGGTTACAAACCCATGACCGCCGAAGCGGTAGTACAGGCCAATCCAGATATTATTGTGGTGACTTCTCAGGGGCAGAAACAGTTGGGGGGAGTGACAGGTGTGTTAAATCTTCCCGGTATTAAGCTGACTGAGGCCGGTAAAAACCGTCGTGTGCTGGATTACGACGCTCTCTTGTTACTGGGTTTTGGTTTGCGCACACCCAGCGTTCTGGCGCAGATAAAAGCCGATTTTCAGGAGAGCGCTGAGGGTGAATAACGGCTCTGGTGCTTTGTTCTTTGCGCCACTTAAGAAAATGCCCGCACAGGGTGTGGCTGTCACACTGTTGTTATTGGCTGCAGTGCTGGCGCTGTTTAATGGCTCCATGTCTTTACCCTTCCAGGCGCTGCTTAGTGGCTCAAGTGACGGTCAGAGCTTTGCCATAGAGCAAGCGGTGCTCTGGCATATTCGCCTGCCCAGAGTAGTGCTGGCGATACTGGTTGGTGGCAGCCTGGCCTATGCGGGTGCCGCCATCCAGGGGTTGTTTCGCAACCCGCTGGCGGAGCCGGGGCTGATTGGTGTCGCCAGTGGCAGTGCACTGGCGGTAGGCCTTTATATTGTTTTCCTCGATGGCGTGTTGTCCGGCTATTGGGCGCTGTACGGCCTCAATCTGTTTGCTTTTGCCGGGGGCTGCATTGCCAGCTTTCTGGTGCTTAAAGTGGTGCGTCATTGGGCCGCCGGGTCGGTGACGGTGCTCTTGTTGGTGGGGTTGGCATTTAATGCCATCACCATGTCTGGCAACGGTTTACTGACTTTTATCAGCGATGATCAACAACTGCGCACCATGACCTTCTGGACGATGGGCAGTTTGGGGCGGTCAGAGTGGGGATCGGTAGTCGCCAGTGCCACGCTGATGATTCCGGCCCTGTTTTGGCTGCGCCGCTATGGGGTTGCTCTCAACCTGATGCAACTGGGGGAGCGGGAAACTGAGTACAGTGGTTTTGATGTGCGCCGTATCCAGCGTAACGTGATAGTGGCGAGCGCGGTTTTGGTGGGCGCGGCGGTGGCTGCTGCAGGCATTATCGGTTTTGTGGGCTTGATCGTCCCCCATCTGGTACGCCTGGTGTGGGGAGCAAACCATCGTACTTTGCTGCCGCTGTCCTTTCTATTGGGGGGCGCGTTGCTGGTGTTTGCAGATACCGGCGCCCGTACGTTGATCTCCCCGGCCGAATTGCCAGTAGGGGTGGTGACCAGTTTGCTCGGTGGGCCATTTTTTCTGTGGCTGTTGATTTCCCAATTTCGCAAAAACCGCTTGTAATCAGGAGGCAATAATATGATTGCGCTAAAAGACGTGGGTGTTTCTGTGGGCGGCAAAGATTTACTGACTTCCGTGTGGGCGGAGTTGCCGCGAAATGCGTTGACTGCCATTATCGGCCCCAATGGCGCGGGCAAAAGTACGTTGTTGAATGCAATGGCAGGAGGCATTTCACCCACCAGTGGCAGCGTGGCCTTCGACGGTTTTCGGCTCGCCAATATGCGTCGTTTTGAATTGGCTCAGCGTCGCGCGGTGTTATCGCAAAACCTGGAGTTGCCATTTCCACTCAAGGTAGAGGAAGTGGTGGCATTGGGGCGCGCGCTAAAAGCGGATACGGAAGTTCAGCAGCAAAGGGTTATCGCTGCGGCTCTTGAACGGGCGCGGGCCAGTGAGTTGGCCGAACGGGTATTCAGTACTCTTTCTGGTGGTGAGCGCCAACGCGTACACTTTGCACGGGTACTGGCGCAACTGTGGGAGCCTATTGAGCGAGGTGAGCCGGCAACTTTATTGTTGGACGAACCCACCAGCGCCATGGACATGCATCATCAACACCTGCTTTTGGAGCAATTGCAGAAATTGGCGCGCAATGGGCTAACGGTTTGTTGCGTGTTGCACGATCTCAATTTGGCAGCATTGTTTGCGGACCATGTATGGGCCCTGAAAAACGGCCGCTTACACGCCAGTGGGCCAACAGATGAGGTGTTTGATGACCGCCTGTTGAGCGATATCTACGAAATGCCCCTTGTAACCATCAACCACCCGCAGCGAGCCAGCCAGGTAGTGGTGGCTTATGCCATGACGGGGTGATGGTTAGTATCAAAAAAATGCTTGTCATTGCGAGGCCGAAGGCCGCGGCAATCTCGTTCAAATTGGCAGTGTGCTGATGGAGATTGCCACGGCTTTCAGCCTCGCAATGACGGCGAGTAATAGGCAGCAGAGGTTTACTGTAACAAAAACTCCATCAACGCCTTCTGGGCGTGCAGTCGATTTTCGGCCTCATCCCACACCACGGAAATATTACCGTCTTCAATCAATTCGCTGGACACTTCCATATCCCGGTAAGCGGGCAGGCAGTGCATAAACAGGGCGTCATTGGCGGCCAGTGACATCAGGTCGTGATCTACCATATAGCCTGCAAACGCCTGCTCGCGAGCTTTTTTCTCGTCTTCCTGGCCCATGGAGGCCCAGGTATCGGTAACCACTAAATCAGCGCCAGCCACGGCTTGTTTGGGGTCGCGGGTGAGTTGGATGCGAGCGGCGTGTTTTTCCAACAGTTCGCTGTTGGGCTCGTAACCCTCGGGGCAAGCGATATTCAGTTGAAAGTCCAGCAGGTCAGCGGCGTTGATGTAGGAGTGGCACATATTGTTGCCATCACCCACCCAGGCGACGGTTTTGCCTTGCAGAGAGCCACGGTGCTCGGTGTAGGTTTGAATATCCGCCAGCAGCTGACAGGGGTGGTAATCGTCGGTCAGGGCATTGATCACCGGCACCTGCGAGTATTCCGCAAAACGTTCCACCTTGGCGTGTTCGAAGGTTCGGATCATCACGATATCGGTCATGCGAGAGATAACCCGGGCGGAATCTTCAACAGGCTCGCCGCGCCCCAGTTGGGTGTCGTTGGAAGACAGAAACAGGGCGCTGCCTCCCAGCTGCGCCATGCCCGCTTCAAAGGAGGCTCGGGTGCGAGTGGAGGATTTTTCAAAAATCATCGCCAACACTTTTCCTTCTAAGGGCTTGCCAGCGGTGCCCGCGCGATGCTGGGCTTTCATTTCAATGGCGCGCTCGATAATACGCTGCAGTTCATCCCGGTTAAGGTCTTGCAGGGTCAGGAAATGGCGTGGTTTGGTTGTGAGCGTCATGATGAAAACTCCTCAATCAGGGTAACCAGGGTATCGACCAGCAAGCTGGCTTCGTTGTCTGTCAGGTTCAGTGGTGGCAGCAGGCGTATAACTCGCTCTGCAGTAACGGTAATCAACAGTCCTTTTGCAGCGGCAGCAGCGACCAGCTGGGCGCAAGGGTGGGTCAGCTCTATGCCGATCATCAAGCCTTTGCCGCGTACTTCAACAAAGTGAGGGCATTGGCTCAGGCGTTCTCGCAGTTGATGTTGCAGCTGTTCACCGAGCTGTGCGGCGCGCTCTGCCAGGTTATCTTTTTGCAACGTGTCCACTACGGCTAAACCGACGCTGCAAGCCAGTGGATTGCCACCAAAAGTGGAGCCATGGCTGCCCGGTTGCATCAGCTGTGAAGCCTTGCCAGAGGCCATGCAAACACCAATAGGTACGCCGTTACCAAGCCCTTTGGCGGTGGTCAGTACATCCGGAAGGATGTCCGCGTGTTGGTAAGCAAAGTACTTGCCGGTACGGCCATTGCCGGTTTGAATTTCATCCAGCATCAACAGCAGGTCGTGGTTGTCACACAAGGTGCGCAATTGTTTCAGGTAATCGTCATTTGGCGTGTGAATACCGCCTTCTCCCTGAATGGGCTCCACCAGTACAGCAACGATGTTGGGGTTGCTTTTAACCGCAGCTTCCACGGCATCCGCGTCGCCAAATGGCACTCGTACAAAGCCGTCCAGGCAGGGGGTAAAGCCCAGCTGTACTTTGGGGTTACCAGTGGCGGTGAGTGTAGCCATGGTGCGGCCGTGAAAGGCGTTGTCCATCACCACGATGGTGGGCACGGCAATGCCTTTGTTGTTGCCGTGCAGGCGCGCCAGTTTAATGGCGGCTTCGTTGGCTTCGGCACCGGAGTTGGCAAAAAACATATTGTCCATGCTGGATAGGGCGCGCAGCTTTTCCGCCAACTGCTCTTGAGGTTGCAGGTTGTACAGGTTGGAGGCGTGAACTAAAGTGGCCGCTTGTTCAGACAGGGCCGCTGTCACCGCTGGGTGCGCGTGGCCCAGGCCGCACACGGCAATGCCGGAGATGGCATCCAGGTATTTTTTGCCCTGGTCGTCCCACAGCCAGCTGCCGCTGCCTTTGGTAACGGTGATGGCGCGGGTGCCGTAGTTGTTCATTAATGCATTGCTCGCCACGCTGGACTCCTGTGAGCGGGAAAACCGCACATCATATAACAGTGCAGCAAGCGGTGGAATGGTGGATACGGTGTAGAAATACTCCGGGCTGGGTAGGGTTTGCTGTAGGCAAATAGTCTTGAAAAACTTGTGGTTTTTCGCATCTGCCCAATGGAGTAGAATCAGCGGCCTTCCAGCCCGTTCGGTACGAGCTCAGCCCGAAGTAACAAGCCAGAGGTAACAAGCCCATGGAAATTATGGATACCATCCGCGATCAGGTCGAAAGCAACGACGTGATCCTTTATATGAAAGGCTCCCCCAATCAGCCTCAATGTGGTTTTTCCGCGCGCACCGTGCAGGCACTGATGGCCTGTGGCCAGCGCTTTGCCTATGTGGATGTGCTTTCCAACCCGGAGATTCGCACTAACTTGCCGAAATTCGCCAACTGGCCAACCTTTCCACAATTGTGGGTGAAAGGTGAGCTGATCGGCGGCTGTGACATCGTCACTGAGATGTACGAAAAGGGCGAGCTGAAAGAGCTGGTCACCGAGGCGACCGCCGATGCTGAAAACGGCGATAGCTGAGCTATTATTGGTATAGCGTAAATTAATGAGATTTTATAAAAGGTTTGAGTAAAATTTATCACTCAAATTGATTACAGCGCTGCTCCACAGGGAGTGGCGCACATTTTTGATATCTACTGTACAGGAGAACCCCATGGGCGTTTTAGTAGGCAAACAAGCACCGGACTTTACCGCAGCGGCAGTGCTGGGCAACGGCGAAATCGTTGGCGATTACAACCTGGCAGAGTCCATCAAGGGCAAGAAGGCTGTGATCTTCTTTTACCCGCTGGACTTCACTTTCGTATGTCCTTCCGAGTTGATCGCTTTCGATCACCGCTACGAGGAATTCCAAAAGCGCGGTGTTGAAGTGATCGGTGTTTCCATCGATTCTCAGTTCAGCCACAACGCCTGGCGCAACACTGCCGTTAACGATGGCGGTATCGGCCCGGTGAAATACGCTCTGGTTGCCGACGTAAAACACGAAATCTGCCAGGCTTACGACGTAGAAGCCGACGCTGGCGTTGCTTTCCGTGGCTCCTTCCTGATCGACGAAGACGGTGTGGTTCGCCACCAGGTAGTTAACGACCTGCCTCTGGGCCGCAACGTAGACGAAATGCTGCGCATGGTTGACGCCCTCAACTTCCACCAGGAACACGGCGAAGTATGCCCCGCTGGCTGGAACGAAGGCGATGCGGGCATGACCGCTTCCGGTGAAGGCGTTGCCGCTTACCTGAGCGAGAACGCTGACAAGCTGTAAGCCATAGCTGTTTTGCACAAATAAAAACCGGGCCTTTTGCGAGGCCCGGTTTTTTTGTGCTTTAGCGGCGGATTACGCTAACGCTAATCCGCCCTACGTTGTTAGTTGTAACCTGTAGTCTGCAAAGTTAGCACGAACCCGTAGGGGGGATTAGGCGAAGCCGTAATCCACCGCATTGCCTGCATCTGACATCTAGCCTGTAACTGTAGAGCGCTCTAGTTTTGTGGCTATCCATATGTAAGACTGTGGCTATGAAAGGAATCCTGTAACGAGCTATGAAAACCGGTTCACCGTTTCTGCACAGCATTATCGGATGCGAAGAAAAATTCGATCGCAGCCGCTACCCATTCAATATCCCGGCATTTTCCGCTGGCATAAATATTCAGCTGGATAAACGAGTTACCTTTCTGGTGGGCGAAAACGGCAGCGGCAAATCCACACTGCTTGAAGCACTGGCTGAGTGTTGCGGGTTTAATCCGGAAGGCGGCAATCGCGACCACCACCGTGCCAGTTTTGCCGAGCGTTCTGAATTGGCACAGGCGTTGAGTCTGTCCTGGTTTCCCAAAACTACAGAGGGATTTTTTCTCCGAGCGGAGAGCTTTTTCAATTTCGCCACCTATATTGAAGGCGTATCAGATTTGCGTGCCTACGGGGGCAAATCCTTGCATCGGCAATCGCACGGCGAATCTTTTCTGGCGCTGTTTGAAAACCGCTTTGAGCAGGGTTTTTATATTCTCGACGAACCGGAAGCGGCCTTGTCTCCCCAGCGTCAGTTGACCTTTATGAGTATTATTCGCCAGCTGGAAGCCCCTGGCGATGCCCAGTTTTTAATTGCCACCCACTCACCGATTTTACTGGCTTATCCTGACGCCAAAATTATCAGCTTTGATGATGGGGCAATACGCGAGATTCAGTATCAGGAAACGGACCACTACCAGCTCACTAAGGGCTTTCTGGAGTCACCGGAGCGGTATTTTAAGTGGTTGTTTGATGAGGGCTAAGAATGGCTTACGCAAAAATTGCCTTTTGCCATGATGGTGGACTGTTTGCAGTTATTCATTCGCTGCTGGTCAGCGAAGGCGTAGACTCTCTGGATATGATGGCTGGTGGTCATGTGACAGTTGCTGGAGCTGATCAGGGTTACTACGTGGCAGTGGCACGGGAACAACAGAATGTGGCTTGTGAACTGTTGCGTGACCGTGGCTTTGAGTTGAGCAGTATTTGCTGTAATCCAAATATGCAGTTCAGGATGGCTTGAGCTGGAGTGGGATCAATACCACTTCTGGATTTTTGATGTTAAAGCGCATTCTGCTTACGCCATAATTTCGGTGTGGCATCATTAAACTGCTTAAAAATACGCGTTAAATGCGCCTGATCCGAGAAACCGCAGCTCAGCGCAATATCGAAAAGCGGCTTCTTTGTGTTGGCAATCATCTCCGCCGCTCGCTCAACTCTGTAGCGCATCAAAAACTGGTACGGTGTGTCGCCAATCACCTGCTTAAACAATCGTGAGAAGTGGGATGACGACATGCCGATGTCCCGGGCCAAATCGTCAATTTGAATCGAATCGCCAAAATGGTTGGCGACAAAATCCAGCACCCGCTTGTAGTGCTTGGCGGTAAATTTGTCCGAGTAAGTAATATCATCGCTGCGGTCATCTCCATACTTGTTAACAAGTTTGACCAAAAAGACTCGCGCCAGGCTTTCAAACATCACATCGGAACTTGAACCTTCCAGCTGCAGGGCATCAAGCAGCATAACAGCGGCATTGGCAATGTCTTCGTCTTTGAAGTGGGGCAGGTCGAGAAGCTGCTGATCGGTTAATAAGCGGCCCAACTCACTCTGGGTAAATGTTTCAAGTTTACCCGGCTCCAGAGTAACCACAATGCATTTTGAGCGCGCATGCCAGCGCCAGCCACTTTCCAGGCCAGCGGGGGTAACCACGATGTCGTGCTTGCTGAATGTGAAATCCCTGTGTTGACCGCCACGCCAGTTTTCCAAGCGGTGAGGTTCGTCCTTCAGGTTAATCAGTATGTGGTGCTGGCTGAATGCCTGTGTCGCCATGCTGTCGGGTTCAGCTTCAAAATACTCCAGCGACAGGAGTTCACCGGCACTTTTGCGCACTTGATCACCGGAGCGCAGTAGGGGTTCTGACGGGTAACTGTCCTGATAATTACTCATGCTTGAAAGATAACGCGCAGAGCAGGAATCTTCAAAAAATAAGCAGCCTTTTCCTATAACGGTTTGCGCCGGATTGATATTTTTCTCCCCGGTCATAAAACGGGAGAGCGCAACCATGAACAGCCTCAAAAAAATCATT
Organism: Porticoccus sp. W117; assembly: GCF_030341905.1. Classification (GTDB taxonomy): domain Bacteria; phylum Pseudomonadota; class Gammaproteobacteria; order Pseudomonadales; family Porticoccaceae; genus SCSIO-12696. Next base: position 81,102 of record NZ_JATAAF010000011.1, read on the forward strand.
CTGTGTGCCACAGCTGTGGGCGTATTGACTGCCTGCGGTGCTAGCGACACCGCTTTCCAGTCGTCAGAAACATCAACAAGTTATGTGAAGGAGGTTCCAATGAGCCAATTTATCAACCTGCAAAACACCGCAGACTCTGCCGATATCACCAAAGAGTTCGTCAGCTTCGACAGCAATGGGGTTACCTTAAAAGGTGTTATTTATAAGCCAGCTGAGCTGAAGGGCGTCGCCCCTGCGGTTATTGTCACCGGCGCGTGGACGACGGTGAAGGAGCAAATGCCCGGCACTTACGCTCGTGAACTTGCGGAGCGTGGATTGGTGGCATTGGCCTTTGACTTTACCGGCTGGGGTGAAAGTGGCGGTGATCGCCGTTACGTGGAAGACCCCACGGTAAAAACCACCGATATTCTCGCCGCTACCAGCTACATGGCAAGCCGCAGCGATGTAGATGCTACGCAGCTTTCTGGTCTGGGTATTTGCGCCTCTTCTGGTTATATGGCCGCCGCGGTAGCAGACAGCTCCCAGCTTTCCAAATTGGCTCTGGTGGCTCCCTGGTTGCATAACCCGGAAATGGCTGAAGCCATCTACGGTGGCTCAGACGCCGCCTCTGGGCTGATTGCAGCCAGCGAAGAAGGCGAAATTGCCGACAGCTCTGTCGTTCTTACCGCAGCCAGCACGACGGACAATACCGCACCGATGTTTGAAGCACCTTATTACACCGAGGAGAACCGTGGCTTGATCCCGGCGTACGACAATCAATTCAGCGTGTTGACCTGGAAGCCTTGGTTAACTTATGACGGTTTAGCCTCTGCTGAGCGTTTGGGCAAACCTGTTTTATTGGTGGGGTCGTCGGGTATGGCGTTGCCTGCAGGGGCAGATCACTTTGAGCAACTGACTGAGGCGCCACTCAAAAAGTTGTGGTTCGGCGATGAGGTTTCTCAATTCGATTTCTATGATCGCCGCGATGTTGTGGCTGAAGCCTCCGATGCGGTGGCGGCGTTTTTTAAGGGGCAATAGTGTGTCAATAAAACCGATGATCACTCTGTTCGCTGTGATGACTTTGCTTATGGCTTGCAGTAACCAACCAGAACGTCAGCCTCAAAAGGAAGCAATGATGATTACCCCCGATCAAGCGGCTGTAGCCGGTATTGTTGAAAGCGTCGGTCTTCTGGCGGATCGCAGCGAGTACGATGCCCTGGCTCGCCTCTACGCGGATGAGTTTACCTTGGATTATTCGTCTTTAAACGGCCAGGCTCCTGCCACCAAAACCCCTGAGCAATTGATGTCTGAATGGGCCAGTGTGTTGCCGGGTTTTGATCGCACCCGTCATGGCCTTTCTAACGTACAGGTGAGTGTGAATGGTAATAACGCCACAGCGACTGCGGATGTTATGGCCTATCATTGGGTCGATGACCTTTTCTGGCAGGTAGATGGCAGTTATGACTACAAACTCGCCAGGCAAAATGGCCAATGGAAAATCACCTCAATGACCTTCAATCTTGAAGGTGAGCAAGGCACCCGAGAGGTGTTCGGGCCGGCAATGGCTGCGGCTGGCAGCAAGCTCTTGCCCGGCAACAGCGGTGGTATTGGTGAGCGCAACAAAGCCACGGTTCGTATTTTTTTCAAGTATCTGGAACAGGAAGATATCCCCGCTTTGGTGAATTTGTTTGCTGAAGATGGCGTGCAAATTAACCCGTACACTGGCGGCGTATTTCCCTCTGGCGCTGTGGGGCGGGAAGAGTTGTTGAAATACTGGGCACCGGTACCTGGTTATTTCGATGGCATGATTTTTCCTGTTGAAGAAATTTTAGCCACGGAAGACCCCAATATAGTTTTCGTTCGCTATCAGGGAAAGATGAAGCTTAAGAACGGTGCGGGCATTTATGAAAATAAATACTACTCGACTTTCCGTTTTAATGATGAAGGTAAGATTACCGAGTACGTAGAAATTTTTGATCCTGTTGTTGCTGCGCGAGGTTTTGGATTGCTGGATCAACTCAAATAGTTCTCGGTTGTTTTCAGATGGTCTCTGATTAATCAGGAACCACAAAAAATGCCAGCATAGTGCTGGCATTTTTTGTGCGGTCGATTTCCCGCTTGCGCGAAGATAACTGTTTTAAACCGCCTCAAACCTCGCAAGCATTATCCTTGCAGTAATGCTCCATATCCACTGCGGTCAGCGCGGTCATATTGAAAATGCCGCGTGAGGTCACGGACGGAATCACAATGTGCGCCGGTTTTTTCAGGCCGGTGAGGAAGGGGCCGATCAGCAGGGCGTCGGTAAAGGAGCGCACCAGCCCCAGGGCGATATTGGCGGCGTCCAGGTTGGGCATCACCAGCAGGTTGGCGCTGCCGCTGAGGTTGGAGCCGGAGAAGGCCTCGTTGCGGTTTTGCGGGTTGAGGGCACTGAGGGCGTGCATTTCGCCGTCCAGTTCAACGTCCGGGAATTCCTCTCGTAGAATGGCGGCCGCTTTGCGCATTTTCTTGGCGGAAGGGGCGTTGGAGGTGCCGAAGTTGGAGTGGGACAGCAACGCCACTTTGGGCTTGATGCCAAACTGGCGCACAAACTCAATGGCAGCCTTGGTCTTAATGACAATTTCCTCGACGGTGGGGTCTACAGTGAGGAATGAGTCGGTCATAAAAACAGGGCCGGAAGGTAGTAGCAGTGCCTGTACGGACGAAATGTGCTGGCCTTGCTCTTTGGTGCCCAGAACCTGGTAGATGTCCCGCAGGTGGCTGAGGAAACGGCCCACTTTGCCGCAGATCATGCCGTGAGCTTCACCCAGTGACACCATCACCGCTGCCAGTGCAGTGGCGTTAGTGGTCATCAGAGATTTGGCGCCTTCCACAGACACGCCCTGGCGACCGGTCATGGTGTGGTAGTGCTGCCAGTAGCGCTCGTTGTTGTCGGCGTCTTTGGGGTTGAATACGTCGATGTCTTTGCCGGGCTTGAGGCGCAGGCTGAGGCGTTGAATTTTGTCTTCAATGACTTCCGGGCGACCAAGAATAACCGGGCGGGCGACATCTTCATCCACTACCGCCTGTACCGCCAGCAATACGTCGTCGTTTTCACCTTCGGCGTACACCAGGCGGCGTTTGGGGCCACGCTTGGCTGCCTGGATAACTGGCTCCATAAACAGGCCGGCGCGGTTAACGAATTCGTGCAGGGATTTTTTGTAGGCATCCAGGTCTTCAATGGGGCGGGTGGCAACGCCACTGTCCATGGCGGCCTGAACCACGGCGACTGGCAGCTCCTCCACCAGGCGCGGGTCGAAGGGCTTGGGAATCAGGTAGTCGGGGCCGAATTTCAGGTCTTCCCCGGCGTAGGCTTCCGCTACTACGTCGGTGGCTTCTTTCATGGCCAGGTCGGCGATGGCGCGCACGCAGGCCATTTTCATTTCTTCGTTAATGGTGCTGGCGCCGCAGTCCAGAGCGCCGCGGAAGATGAATGGGAAGCAGAGTACGTTGTTCACCTGGTTGGGGTAGTCGGAGCGGCCGGTGGCGAGGATGGCGTCCGGGCGCACTTCCTTGGCTTCTTCTGGCAGAATTTCCGGAGTGGGGTTGGCCATGGCCAGAATCAGCGGGTCGCGGGCCATGGTTTTCACCATGTCTGGCTTCAGTACACCGGGGCCGGACAGGCCCATAAATACGTCGCAATCCACCATGGCATCAGCCAGGGTGCGGGCGTCGGTGTTGGCGGCCAGTTTTTCCTTCCAGGGGTTCATGTTTTCAGGGCGGCCTTCGTATACCACGCCGCCGCGATCCACCAACAGCAGGTTTTGCTTGCTCAGGCCCATGCTGATCAGCAGTTCCACACAGGCGATACTGGCGGCGCCGGAGCCGGATACAACCAGTTTGATGTCTTCGATTTTCTTGTCGACGATGCGCAGGCCGTTGTACACCGCAGCGGCAGCAACGATGGCGGTACCGTGCTGGTCGTCGTGGAACACAGGGATGTTCATGCGTTCGCGCAGCTTGCGCTCTACCAGAAAGCATTCCGGCGCTTTGATGTCTTCCAGATTAATGCCGCCAAAGGTGGGTTCCAGAGCGGCGATGGTGTCCACCAGTTTGTCTACGTCGGTTTCGTCCACCTCAATATCGAACACATCGATATTGGCGAATTTTTTGAACAATACCGCTTTACCTTCCATCACCGGCTTGGAAGCCAATGGGCCGATATTGCCGAGGCCCAGTACGGCGGTACCGTTACTGACTACGGCTACCAGGTTGCCGCGAGAGGTGACTTTGGCGGCGTAGTTGGGGTCGGCAACGATTTCCTCGCAGGCGTAGGCCACACCGGGGGAGTAGGCCAGGGACAAATCCCGCTTGTTGGCCAGGGATTTGGTGGGCTGGATTTCCATTTTCCCCGCTACCGGGTGGGTGTGGTAGTGCAGGGCACTTTCTTTTAGGGAATCGTTATTAGTGTCGGACATGGCCTACCCCATTGATAATGTTGACGATCATTCTTCGAATTTTGCGGCGAATTATCACCGAACGAAAAAGCGTAATTGTGTCACTAAATAACAGTGTAGTTTAGCGTTTGAGGGTTTTTATTCCCATTAAAGGGATAGCTTCCAGTTATGGTTTGCCTACCCTTAGGGGGTGCTCTCAATTAGTGAGCTGTTGCTGCTGGAGCTCATTTTTTCTCTCAGCTAGGCACCGTGAGTGCTGTGTAGTTGTTCTACATAAGCGAACGGTAACACCGTTGGGAGGAACTTTCTTATTTAAAGTAAGTGGGCCCAGCCCTTCGGGTTGCACCTGAAATGGCGCCATGCTGTGTTATTCGTCGCTCATTTGGAATGACCAAACTACTCTCCTCATGCCTTGCCTGGTGCCATTTCAGGAGCAACAGCAATAACTCACTAATTGAGGGCACCCCCTATGTGTTAATCCGCTAATTTATATCAGCCAGCCACCCAATTCACGCCAGCGATTGACGATGGTGCAGAACAATTCGGCGGTGCGCTCTGCATCGTACGCGGCGGAATGTGCTTCACGACCGCTGAATTCGATATTGGCGGCTTCGCAGGCTTTTGCCAGTACGGTCTGGCCATAGGCCAAGCCCCCAAGAGTGGCGGTATCAAAGCAGGTAAAAGGGTGAAACGGGTTGCGTTTGATGTCGCAACGCGCCACCGCCGAATTGACAAAGCCGAGGTCAAAGTGGGCGTTGTGAGCCACCATAACTGCTCGTTTGCAGTTGTGGGACTTCACCGCTTTGCGGACTTTCTGGAATATTTGGTTGAGGCCTTCGCACTCCTCCAAAGCGTTGCGCTCCGGGTCGTTGGGGTCGATGCCGGTAATCTCCAGGGCGGCCGGTTCGATATTGGCGCCGGCAAAGGGCTCAATGGCGCAGCAGACGGTTTCATCCGGCAGCAGCCAACCGTCTTCGTCCACCGCCAGAGTGACGGCGGCAATTTCCAGCAAGGCGTCACGATCTTTGTCGAAACCGCCGGTTTCCAGGTCCACCACTACCGGTAGAAAACCGCGAAAGCGCTCTGAAAGGGGAGTGTGCTGGTCCATCAGGCTATTCCAGTTAGGGTCTGTTGACGTTTCATATCCACCTCTGCTGAGAGCGATTTTTGCGCTCAACAAGGCGTAAAGAGTGCTGTGTAGTCATTCTACATAAGCGATTTACAACGCAGTGGAGCGCAAAAATAGCCTCAGCCCTTCGGGTTGGGGCTGAAAAGGCGCCCCTCGTTGTTGCTCGTCGCTCATTTGGAATGACCAAACTACTCTCCTCGCGCCTAGATGGGCGCCTTTTCAATCGCCAACAGTGGCGGAGATGAAGCGTCAACAGACCCTAGTCTCACGATTGTAATTTCCACTGTAATGTCTGCCCGGCGGCCAGGGGTACCAGGGTGTCGTTGCCAAGCGGCGCAGTGTCGGCAACTTGCCAGGGGTCGCGGGCCAAGGTGATGGTGCTCTGGTTGCGCGGCAGGCCGTAAAAATCCGGGCCATAGTGGCTGGCAAAGCCTTCCAGTTTGTCTAGAGCCCCGGCTTGCTCAAAGGCTTCAGCGTACAGCTCGATGGCGGCGTGGTTGCTGTAGCAGCCGGCGCAGCCACAGGCGTTTTCCTTGTTGTTCTTGGTGTGTGGGGCGGAGTCGGTGCCCAGAAAAAACTTGCCGCTGTCGCTGGTTGCGGCCCGAATCAGCGCCTGTTGGTGCACATCCCGCTTCAGGATAGGCAGGCAGTAATAGTGCGGGCGAATACCGCCCACCAGCATATGGTTGCGGTTGTAGAGCAGGTGTTGCGGGGTGATGGTGGCTGCCAGGTTAACATCGCCCTGGGCCACAAATTCTGCACCCTGACGGGTAGTGATGTGTTCCAGTACCATTTTTAAACCCGGGAATCGCTGGCGCAGACCCACCAGGTGACGATCGATAAATACTGCTTCGCGGTCGAATATGTCGATGTCGGCATCGGTTACTTCGCCATGCAACAGCAGGGGGATGCCAGCTTTTTCCATGGCTTCCAGAGCCGTGTATGTCTTGGCCAGATCGGTGACACCGGAATCGGAATTGGTGGTGGCACCGGCGGGGTAGTATTTAACCGCTTTGATAAAGTCGCTGCTGGCAATGTCGGCAATGTCGTCTGCGCTGGTGTTGTCTGTCAGGTAGATAACCATCAGTGGTTGCCACTCGCTGCCCGCTGGCAGCTGGGCGAGAATGCGCTCCCGGTATTCGGCGGCCTGTTCTGCCTTGACCACCGGTGGCACCAGGTTGGGCATGATGATCCCCCGGTTAAAACAGCGTGCGGCATCGGGCACGGTGGTGGTTAAGGCCTCGCCATCGCGCAGGTGCAGGTGCCAATCGTCGGGGCGGGTGATGGTGAGGGTTTGCATGGCGATTCTCTAATTTGTGTCTATATTTATGTGTGGCAGCGGGCAAGGATAGGTGGCGAATGCTACCGGAAAGTGTGCGGCTTTTATACATGCACATCCATGGGCCAAAGGTTATAGGCAGTGTTTATTTTATGAACGAGATTGTCTGTGAATTTCTATGTGACAGGGGTAAAATGCCGAATTCGCTCCCAGCGCTATCTGCCAGGTAGTTAAAAAATTACCAATAAAAGTTGGCGGCCCATCTACACTTGATGTGTGTCAACTACCGCAGGTACCCCCAAAGTGATAATGGGCGCGGCTACCAGAACGACTATATTAATTAACTAAAATCTGGGCATGTCAGGGGAATATCTACTGCTTCTGCGCCCGGAATTCTAAATTGTAACGACAACCATAGGTAATCTGATGAGCAATGTTGCGACTGCCGGCGACCAGCCGGTGCACGACAGCGAAGCCACAGGCCAGTATTACACCGGTGTGGTAAAGGCTTTCGCCATCATGACGGTGGTTTGGGGTGTAGTGGGAATGGCGGTTGGTGTGCTGTTGGCGGCTCAGCTGGTATGGCCCGACCTCAATAACCTGCTGCAGCCCTACACACACTTCGGTCGCTTGCGCCCGTTACACACCAATGCGGTGATCTTTGCATTTGGTGGTTGTGCGCTGTTTGCCACGTCCTATCACGTTGTGCAACGCACCTGTCGCACCCGTCTGATCTCCAATGGCGCTGCCTGGTTTACCTTCTGGGGTTGGCAGCTGGTTATCCTGGCGGCAGCTATTACTCTGCCCATGGGCTTTACCTCCTCCAAAGAATATGCGGAACTGGAATGGCCCATTGATATCGCCATTACCATTGTCTGGCTGGTATACGCCTACGTGTTCTTTGGCACCATCATGAAGCGCACCATCAAGCATATCTACGTGGCTAACTGGTTCTACGGCGGTTTTATCCTCACTGTTGCCATGTTGCATGTGGTGAACAGCATGGAAGTACCGGTAAGCATGTGGAAATCCTACTCCGTGTACTCCGGTGCCATCGATGCCATGATCCAGTGGTGGTACGGCCACAACGCGGTGGGCTTCTTCCTGACCGCGGGCTTCCTGGGCATGATGTACTATTTTGTTCCCAAGCAGGCTGAGCGCCCGGTGTACTCCTATCGTCTATCTATCGTGCACTTCTGGGCGTTGATTGCTCTGTACATCTGGGCTGGCCCTCACCACCTGCACTACACCGCTCTGCCAGACTGGACCCAGACCCTGGGTATGGTGATGTCACTGGTGCTGTGGGCGCCTTCCTGGGGCGGCATGATCAACGGCATCATGACTCTGTCCGGAGCCTGGACGAAACTGCGTACCGACCCGACCCTGCGGTTCCTGGTGGTGTCCCTGTCGTTCTACGCCATGGCCACCTTTGAAGGCCCGATGATGGCCATCAAGTCAGTGAACGCCATGTCTCACTACACCGACTGGACCATCGGCCACGTGCACTCCGGTGCTCTTGGTTGGGTGGCGATGATCTCCATCGGTGCGGTCTATCACCTGATTCCGGTACTTACCCAGCGCAAGGAAATGTGGAGCGTGCAGCTGATTCACGCCCACTTCTGGCTGGCCACCATCGGCACCGTGTTGTACATCGCCTCCATGTGGGTAAACGGCCTGATGCAAGGCTTGATGTGGCGCGCCTTCAACGACGATGGCACCTTGACCTACCGTTTTGTGGATTCAGTGGAAGCCAGCTACCCCGGTTACTTCGTACGTCTGTTGGGCGGCGCGATGTTCCTGGCGGGTATGCTGCTGATGCTCTACAACCTGTATCGCACCGTTTCTGATAAAGAGCCAGAGCAGTCATCAGATGCTGCGGCTGCACCAGGCCAGCCGGCGTAAGGGGAGAAGAACTGTGAAACACGAAATTGTAGAAAAAAACATCGGTTTGATGGCGGTACTGGTAGTGATTGCGGTCAGCTTTGGCGGCTTGGCCCAGATCGTGCCCCTGTTCTTTTCCGATGAGACCACCAAGCCCATCGACGGCTTGAAACCACTGCCGGCACTGGCTCTGGAAGGACGCGATATTTATATCCGCGAAGGCTGTAATGTCTGTCACACCCAGATGATTCGCCCGTTCCGTGCTGAGACCGAGCGCTACGGTCACTACTCTCTGGCCAGTGAGCACGTTTACGAGCACCCCTTCCTGTGGGGCTCCAAACGTACCGGGCCAGACCTGGCCCGCGTCGGCGGCCGATACAGTGACGAGTGGCATCGCGCTCACCTGTACAACCCGCGTGATGTTGTGCCGGAGTCCAATATGCCGGAATTCCCCTGGCTGTTTGACAACGTGCTGGATGGCAAGCTGACTGGCAAGAAGATGGAAGCACTGCGTTCTGTAGGCGTTCCCTACACCGATGCCGACATTGCCGGTGCCCGCGACGCGGTAAAAGGCAAGCGTGAGATTGATGCGGTTGTCGTTTACCTGCAGCAACTGGGCACACTGCTCAAGCAGAAGCGCTGATAACGGGGATAGATAAGTGGATCAGGGCACCCTGCAGGGGATAGGCACCATACTGGCAATGCTCGCCTTTGGCGGCGTAATTTGGTGGGCACTGAGCCCACATAAAAAGAAAGATTTTGAGGAAGCTGCGCAATTGCCTTTTGAAGAAGGTGAATTGGATGGCGATTCACAAAGTGACGAGAAGAGGCAAGACCTATAATGAGTACCTTTTGGAGTATTTGGATATCGGTCATTACCATCATTGTTCTCGGTGGTTGTACTTGGCTGCTGTTGGCAAACCGCAATGTGGAGTTGAGCGACGATCAGGCTCACTCGGGCAAAGCACCCACCACAGGGCATGTTTACGATGGTATTGAAGAGTACGACAACCCGCTGCCGGCCTGGTGGTTCTGGAGCTTCTTGCTGTCAGTGATTTTCAGCGTTGTCTACCTGGTGTTGTTCCCGGGTATGGGCAATTTTAAGGGTGTTCTCAACTGGACTCAGGAAAACCAGTGGCAGGCGGAAATGGACAAGGCCGAGGAGCAGTATGGGCCGATTTATGCCCAGTTTGCCAACACCTCGGTTACCGAATTGGCCCGCGACCCCATCGCCCTGAAAATGGGCCAGCGCCTGTTTGCCGATAACTGCGCCATTTGCCACGGAATCGATGCCAACGGCAGCCACGGCTTCCCCAATTTGGCGGACAAAGACTGGTTGTTTGGTGGCGAGCCGGAAACCATTGAGGCCACCATTGCCCACGGCCGCCAGGGTGCCATGCCAGCTTGGGGTGAAGTGATTGGCGAGGAAGGCGTAGTCAACGTATCCGAATACGTTCTCAGCCTCAGCGGTGAAGAGCACGATGCCGAACAGGCCGCCGCTGGTAAAGCTGTATTTGACGCCACCTGTACCACCTGTCACGGCCCCGATGGCAAAGGCATGCAGGCTCTGGGTGCGCCCAACCTGACCGACAAAATCTGGGTGTATCGCGATCACCGTTATCCGCTGCGCTTGAGCATTCGTCACTCGGTGCGCAGTGGCCGCAACGGCATGATGCCTGCCCAGCAGGATCTGCTGCGCCCGGAGAAAATCCGCCTGCTGGCCTCCTACGTATTCAGCCTGACCGCAGACGATTAAAGATTAGTAAACAGGGCGAAAGCTGCGCTTTCTTGCAGGGCGGGCTTTCTCCCTTACAGGTTACAGGGGTGAACTTCCTGTAACCTGTTTCCTGTAGCGCGCAGCGCGCCCTGTAACCTCGCTTTTTGTAGTAGTCAGGGATATTGCATGACTGAGTTTCACCACAAGCCCACCCAAGTTGAACAGGCCCAGGAAGAAGAGGTTGTCAAAATTGTCAGCCTCTATCAGAGTGCCGACAAAGTCTATGCTCGCAAAGTAAAAGGGCTGTTTTCCAGCATACAGCGATGGAGTTGGTTGCCGCTGTTGGGGGCGTACTTTCTGCTGCCCTGGATTCAGTTCGACGGTCGCCAGATTGTCTGGTTTGACCTGATAGAGCGCAAATTTTACGTATTCCATTGGGTGTTCTGGCCGCAGGATTTTATGCTGCTGGCCTGGCTGCTGATTATCGCCGCCTTTTCCCTGTTTGCGGTGACCGTGGCAGTGGGCCGGGTGTGGTGTGGCTTTACCTGCCCGCAAACCGTGTGGACCCTGATGTTTATGTGGGCGGAGAATGTCTGCGAAGGGGATCGTCTGAAGCGCATCAAGCTGGATCGCGCGCCCTGGAATGCGGACAAACTGCTGCGCAAATCCGCCAAGCAAGCCATCTGGATTGCCATTGCCTTTGTCACCGGCCTCACCTTTGTAGGCTACTTCAACCCTATTCGCCAGCTGACCGTAGACCTGTTTACCTTCAGTACCGAATTCCAGCCATTGTTCTGGACGCTGTTTTTTACCGGCGCCACCTACATGAACGCCGGCTTTATGCGCGAACAGGTGTGCAAATACATGTGCCCCTATTCCCGCTTTCAGAGCTCCATGTACGACGAAAATACCCTGCTGGTTTCCTACGACCAGAAACGGGGTGAAGGTCGTGGGCCGCGTAAAAAAGGCGTGGATTACCGCGCCAATGGGCTGGGTGATTGTGTGGATTGCACCCTCTGTGTGCAGGTGTGCCCGGTGGGTATCGATATTCGTGACGGTCTGCAGTATGAATGCATCAACTGCGGTTACTGTGTGGATGCCTGTAATGCGGTGATGGACAAAATGGAATATCCTCGCGGCCTGATTCGCTTTACCACAGAAACCGAGTTGCAAGAGAAGAAGGTGCGCATCTGGCGGCCCAAACTGCTGGGCTACATTCTCGGTGTACTGATTATGTCGACCGCCTTTGTATACACCATGGCGACTCGCATTCCGGTGGAAGTGAACGTGCAGCGGGATCGCAACGCATTGTTCCGCTTTACCAGCAACGGCGAGCTGGAAAACGCCTACACCCTGAAAATCAACAATATGGGTACCGAGGATCGCACTTACCGGATACTGGTGGCGGGGGACTACGAATTTGATATCAAGGGCAACAGGGAAGTGCTGGTTAAAGAGGGAGAAGTGCACCATACCCTGATAAAATTGCGCCTCGACCCCCTGGCCCTGCAAGTGCCCAATGCGGATATCGTATTTACCGTGGAAGCCATTGACGACCCGGAAGTACGTGATACACAGGAAAGCCGGTTTATAGGGCCTAGATGACAACGCAACACTTTGTCATCCTCATGCGGCTGCGCCGTTCAGGATGACAAAAACAATCGAATACACCATGCAAAAAATCATCGATACAAAACCCTGGTACCGCCAGTTCTGGCCCTGGCTGATTGTCGCCCTGCCGGCCACTGTGGTGGTGGCCGCTATCCTCACCGTGCGCCTGGCACTGCACAGCGCCGACGATATGGTGGTGGACAACTACTACAAAGACGGCAAAGCCATCAACCAGCGTCTGGAGCAGGATCAGCGGGCGACCGCGCTGGGCCTGGTGGCCGAGTTGAGTTTTAACTTCGACAGTGGCCTGCTCAACGTCAGCTTGTCTGGTGACGATATGCCACAGGCGTTGCGCCTGCAGCTGATGCACCCCATGGAGGCAGACAACGACCGGGAAATCGTTCTCCAGCAGCAGGGGCAGGGCAGCTATCGCGGCGACCTGGGTCAGCGCCTGCAACACCGCTATCTGCTGCGTTTGCTCCCCGAAGGTGCTTCTGAAGACAGCGCGGCGGAGTGGCGTTTAAATGGCGAGATCGATTTTAATCGCGGCCAGGGAGCGGTGCTCATTGCCGATCAATGAGCTGTAAATTGTGACTACCAGCTGTTACCACTGCGGCCTGGATGTGCCGCCAGATTGCCACTTCCCGGTGACCATCGAAGGCATCGAGCAACCCATGTGCTGTCCCGGCTGCCAGGCGGTGGCCATAGCTATTGTCGATGGTGGTCTCGGCAACTTCTACAAATACCGTTCCCAGCAGCAGACCCGCCCGGAAGAGGGTGTCGACAACCGTTTTGCCGCCTACGACCTGCCTGAAGTCCAAGAGGAGTTTGTCCACCATCTGGATGACGGCCAGCTACAGGTAGAGCTGTTGGTGGAGGGCATTACCTGTGCGGCCTGTTCCTGGCTGATTGAGCACCACTTGCAACGCATTGCCGGCGTGTCTGCCGTGCGTGTCAATGTCACTACCCATCGCTGTTGGTTGTCTTGGAACAACAGCCAGGTGCCGCTCAGTCGTTTGCTTTCCGCTCTTCAGGAAATTGGTTATCGCGCCCGCCCGGCGGGAGATGAAGAAGTGCGAGCCAACCGCAAGCGCGAAAACACTCGCGCCCTGCAGCGTCTGGGGGTGGCCGGCATTGGCATGATGCAGGCGGGCATGTTGGCCATTGCCTTGTACGCCGGGGCGTTTGATGGCATCGAACATCAGTGGCAGCAACTGCTGCGTTGGGTCAGCCTGGTGGTTGCCACGCCGGTAGTACTGTTTGCTGCGGCACCATTCTTTCGCGCTGCCTGGCGCAGCCTGAAGAGCTGGCATCTGGTGATGGATGTGCCGGTGTCACTGGCCATTGGTGGCGCTTATCTGGCCAGTGTGTGGGCAACCGTCAGTGGTTCTGGCGAAGTCTATTTTGACTCCGTTTCCATGTTTACCTTTTTCCTGTTGCTGGGGCGCTACCTGGAGATGCGGGTGCGCCACCGCAACGAACAGCGCATGGAGGGCTTGGGCCAGTTGCTGCCACCGGTGGCGCGGCGGGTAGATGACCAAGGTGAGCATTCCGTGCCGGTTAAGGCGTTGCAGCCGAGAGATTTTGTCAAAGTAGGCCCCGGCGACATCATTCCCTGCGATGGTGTGGTGGTGGATGGCCACAGCAATGTGGTGGAAGCGGTGCTTACCGGTGAGCAGAGCCCGGTGGAAAAAACACGTGGCGATGCCGTCAGTGCTGGCACCGTCAACAGTGAAAACCCGCTGCTGATTGAGGTGCAGGCGGTTGGCAAGCGCACGCGTCTGTCAGCCATCCTGCAATTGGTTGCACGAGCGCAGCTGGAAAAGCCCCGCCAGTTGGCATTGGCAGATCGCCTGGCCGGTTACTTTGTCGGCTTTGTGTTGCTGGTGTCGGCGGCCGTGGCCTGGCACTGGTATCAACAGGCGCCGGAAAAAGCCCTTTGGGTGACGCTGTCAGTATTGGTGGTCACATGCCCCTGTGCTCTGTCACTGGCTACCCCCACCGCATTGGCAGTGGCTACCCACGGTTTGCGCCAGCGCGGCCTGCTGGTCAGCCGGGGTCATGTGATGGATGGGCTGCTGAAAATCAAACGGGTGGTGTTTGATAAAACCGGTACCCTCACCACCGGTGAGATGAAGGTGGCCAAGGTGATTTCCCGCAGTGGTGCGCCGGAGCAAAAGATACTCGCCATAGCCGCCGCCCTGGAAGCGGGTTCCCGCCACCCCATCGCCCGCGCCTTTGATGAATGCGATGGTGGCCTGATGGCCACAGCCATTGATAACCGCATTGGTGCGGGAGTGAGTGGCATTGTTGATGGTGTGCGCTACGCCATAGGCCGGGAGCAGTACATTACCGAGTTGTTTGGCCGCAGCGATGAGTTACCAGAGGCCCCCGCAGGTGGCGAAGTGTGGTTGCTGTTGGCCAGTGAGTCGAGAATCCTGGGCTGGATTCTATTGCGTGATCAGTTGCGCCCGGATGCCGCCGATGCGGTGGCTCGCTTACAGACCAACGGCGTACAGGTGGAGTTGCTCAGTGGTGATCGCCCGGTGGCGGTGGCTGCGCTGGCTTCCCAGTTGGGCATCAGCCATTGGCAGGGGGGGATTTCCCCGGAGGAAAAACTCGCCCATGTACGCCAGTTGCAGACCCAGCAGCAGCCGGTGTTGATGGTGGGTGATGGTATCAACGATGTGCCAGTGCTCAGCGGCGCCGATGTGTCGGTAGCCATGGGTGATGCAGCGGATATTGCCCGCATTCATGCGGACAGTATCCTGATGTCCAGCGAGATTGGCGTGCTGCCGCAATCTTTGACCTTTGCTCACTTTACCCACCGTATAATTCGCCAAAACCTGGGCTGGGCATTGGCGTATAATCTGTTGGCTTTGCCACTGGCAGCGCTGGGGCTGGTACCGCCTTGGGCGGCGGCCATTGGCATGTCTGCCAGTTCGCTGGTGGTGGTGTTGAATGCACTGCGGTTGTCGCGAGGTGCGAGAAGGTGAGTTGGGTACTGGTTGCTGTGACTCGCCGTAAACCCTTCCATGGGGGCTCGAGGCCAGCATCCGTGCTGGCCACGGTCACAGCAACCAGTACCCAACTCACCGGAATAGGTTCTTTGGTATGGCTAGCCTTTACTTGTTAATCCCCATTACCATCCTGCTGCTGCTGATCGCAGTCGGCGTTTATTTCTGGGCGGTAAAAAGTGGCCAGTACGATGACCTGGATGGTGAGGCGGAGCGAATCTTGTTTGACGATGAGCCAGAGGGCGAAGACAAGCAGTGAACCCCGTCTCCCGTCTCCCGTTTCCCGTCTCACATCTCCCGTAGCAATGATTGATACGGCGGTATTGGCCGGTCTGGTGGCCATGGGTGTATCCAGTGGTGCCCACTGCATTGGCATGTGCGGTGGCATTGCCGCAGCGCTGGGGTTTGCGGTTGATCCGCAACGCACTTCCCTTGGCCAGAGGCTGCCGGTGCTGCTGAGTTATAACCTGGGCCGGGTGGTGAGTTACAGTGTCGCCGGTGCCCTTGTGGGGTTGCTGGGTGAGCTTAGTCGCCAATTGCACAGCAATATGATGGTGATATTGCGCACTCTGGCAGCTGTGTTGCTGGTGATGATGGCATTTTACCTGGCGGATTGGTGGCGAGGCCTGGTGCGCCTGGAAAAGCTCGGGTCAGGTTTCTGGCGGTTGTTGCAACCATTGGGGAGCAAGTTAATGCCGGTGCGCACACCTGGCGGCGCATTGTTGCTGGGGATGGTGTGGGGGTGGTTGCCCTGTGGTCTGGTTTACAGTGCCCTGGCCCTGGCGGCTACGACAGGTAATCCGGCGGGGTCGGCATTGGGCATGGCTATTTTTGGCCTGTTGACCATTCCCGCCATGCTGGCCGGCGGCATATTTTCTGACCAGGTGAAGCGCTGGCTGCAAAACCGCACCTTGCGTACGGTAATGGCTTTGCTATTGCTGGGCTTTGCCGGTTGGGTATTCTGGACCGGTGCAGGGCATGTGCTGGCCGGGGATCATAGTGAGGGAGATTTACACTGCCTGCCTTGGCATTGACCCCATTATTAGGTCATCCCCGCGAAAGCGGGGATCCATTTCGGTAAATGCTCGAAATGGTGGATTCCCGCCTGTGCGGGAATGACGCAGAAGGTAAATGGGCAATACGTCAACGTCTAGTGGCCTTGTCGTCACTGCTTTTCAGTTGACATTGGTCAAGGGCTGCTGTTGACTGCCGTTGGATAATTACCTCGTTGTAGGTAGGGCGAAAAATCGGCTTTGCTAGAGATTTAATGGCCAAGAACAACTATTATTAAGAGATGCGCTGAACAGCCATCGTAATCTATCGAGTTTGTTGGGGAGTAACCTATGTTTAACCATATTCCGGGCCTGTTGTTTAACCCTCGCCAGGAGTGGAAAAAGATTGCCCACCTGTCCGATGAGGCGCTGAAACGCCAGCTGCCGTACTTCATCGTCATGGCACTGATTCCCGCTGTGGGCTTTTACTACGGAACCACTCAGGTGGGCTGGTCCATTATCGGCGACAAGGTGTACCGCATCACCGAATCCAGTGCCTTGCCACTGACGGTATTGTTCTACGCCGCTATTGTCGGCTCGGTATTGGCAGTGGGTTACATTATTCACTGGATGTCGCGCACTTATCGCGGTGACTCCTTCCGTATCAAAGACTTTGTGCTGGTTGGTTACGCCATGACTCCGGTGTTTATTGCCGGTGCATTCAGCTTTTATCCGATTTTCTGGCTCGACATCATTATCGCTACTGCAGCCTGTAGCTACATGATCTATCAGCTTTACGTGGCTATTCCCTTGTTGCTGCACGTACCCGAGGAGCGCGGCTTCCTGTTTGCCAGCGCGGTGATGATGATGGTGCTGGTGCTGGCTGTAGTTATTCTCGGTGCTACCGTGATTCTCTGGGAATTGGGCGCTATGCCGGTCTTTATAGACGGATAGTTTATAGATAGACAGCTTTTAACATTGCCGATCGCTGGTGCTTGCCATAAGATCGAGCGATGCCAAAGCCGGGCAGTTGCCCGGCTTTTTTGTGTCAGGGAATTTGTTGGGGAAAATCGTGCGTTTACTACACACCATGCTGCGGGTTGGCGATTTGGAACAATCCATCTCCTTTTATTGCGATGTACTGGGCATGAGCCTGCTGCGTCGTAAAGACTATCCCGATGGCCGTTTTACCCTGGCCTTTCTCGGCTACGGACCGGAATCCGAAAACACCGCACTGGAACTGACCCATAACTGGGATACTGATAGCTACGAAAAGGGTACCGGCTTCGGCCACCTGGCGATCGCCGTACCCGATGTGTACGCTGCCTGCGAACAGATTCGCGCCAAGGGCGGCCGCGTAGTGCGCGAAGCCGGGCCCATGAAACATGGCACCACGGTGTTGGCGTTTGTGGAAGATCCGGACGGCTATCAGATCGAACTGCTCTCTGAAAAATAACTTTTTAATCAAGGAAAAAGGGAATATGAAAAAACTGTTTATTGTTGTTTTGCTGCTGGTTGCGGTTGCCGTACTCGGCGGCCCCATGCTGACCGCCAAGGTGGCCAAAGACGGCTTGGAACAACAGGTGGCGCAGATCAATGAAATACCTGGCTACAGCGCCGAATTGGTGAATTATGACAAAGGCTGGTTTAACGCCACCACCCAACTGCGTATTGGCATTGACGAGACGATGTACGCCGGCACTCCTGGCACCAGCAACATCGGGGATCTGTCGTTACTGTTCGATATGGATATCGCTCACGGTCCGCTGCTGCTGGGTGACGAAGTGGGCGTTGGCCTGGTGTCTTCCAGCGGTACCTTGAACGAAGACAATATGCCCGCTGTAAGCGAGTTTCGAGAAAAAGCCGGTCTGGATACCCTGGTAACTTACCGTCAAGTCACCGATTTGTTGGGTGTCAGCCACTACACATCCGAAATTCCGGCGTTTGAAGCCAGTGATGCCAACGGGCGCATTGCGTTTGGCGGCATGGATATCGCCGGTGACTACGATTTGAAAGCCAACACCATGACCGGCAAAGGCACCATCGGCTAGCTGGAAATATCCGGTCAGGGTGCCACCGTTGTGTTTGAACCCATGCAGATGGATTTCGACATGGAAATCCTCAACTGGATGGTGCAATTGGGTAGCCAGAACTTTGTGATGCCAGGCATGAAGGTTTACCAGGGCAACAGTGCCGATGGTGAGCCGATGGCATCGTTCAGCAACGCCAAGTTGTTATCCAATGCGGACAGTGATGGCGAAGGCTCCATGGGCATGACCATGACCGTGGCGATGGAAACTCTGAGCGCTCAGGGCATGGAATTGCAGGATTTCAACCTGGATATCGCCTTTGAAAAAATCAGCCTGAAAGCCATTGAGCAATTTGGTCAGCTGTACAAAGATGCCATGGCCAATGCCGCCGACCCGGAGCTGGCGCAAATGCAAATGGCTATGGGCAGCACCGCACTATTACCTGCGCTGCTGGAAAATTCCCCGGTATTTGCCATCCCCGATTTGAGCTTCAAGCTCAACGGTGAGCCACTTAATGCCAATGCGCGTATAGCAGTTAATGCAGAAGGGTTGGATACCTCTACTGTGATGATGAATCCCCAGCCCTTGCTGCAAAAGCTGGTAGCCAACCTGAATCTGGAAGTCAGTGATGTCCTGATGCAGCAATTCGGAATCATGCTCGGTCCCCAGGCAGCCATGCTGCAAAAGACCGAAACCGGTCATCAGCTGAAATTTGAAATGAAAGACGGTGCCGCCACCCTCAATGGTCAACCACTGCCGCCTCTCTTTTAAAACCCGATTGATTCTGTTTCCACTGAACGGCCAGCAATTTGCTGGCCGTTTCAGATCGCTGACAAACCCCGGCATTTTTGCTGGGGTTTGTTGTTTCTGGGCATTGCTAACCCAAAAGCCGGAGAGTCTCTCGAATCTAGGTTGAGCCTCGCAAACACCGCACTGAGGTATTTACAGAGGCTAAGCAAGGGGTTTGGAGTGTAGAGAGGGCTCAATAGAGGCTCAGGCCGCCATCTGAGCAATTTTCTTGATGTTTTGGGCAGTTGCAGCCATCAGACACTGACCAGCCACTCTATTAAGCCTGGTGTAGCGAGCATATCGATAACCGTGTAGTTGTTTAGCATCAGCGAAGCTGCGTTCAACTGTCTCCTGCCGGCGCCTGTAAATCTCTT
>NZ_JATAAF010000012.1 GCF_030341905.1 Porticoccus sp. W117
GTGGTCGGCAGGAACTAGCTCGTCAATGCTGACGAACTCCATAGTGGACTGGGTTTGGGGGCGGTCTTTTAACATGCCCCATTATAAAAAGTCCCCGCACGAGGGCGAGGACTTTGTCAGCAGTCTGGGGCGGCTATTTAGCCGCCCCTTTTTTTGTTGATATAAGTTTGCCCATACTGTTATGGTTTTCCATTAACACAGATGGATTAATACGGATATTGTGAGGTGCAAGCAATGACGATCAAAACTGAAGAGCAGTTCATAGCAGTTGTTCAAAAAGCAGAAAAAGACTCAGCACGTAATATCAATAGCTATAAAACTCGACTGGCGCTCTTTGCTGTCCTGGGTTATGTGGTGATATTTACGATCCTCTTATTGCTTCTGGGTATGGTCGGTGGCATGGTGGCACTGGCCTTTGTGAGTTCAAGCCTGCTATTTTTGTTGATAAAGAAAAAAATTATTTTTGTCGTTATATTTGCGATCTGGACATTTTTTAAAGCGCTCTGGGTAAAGTTTGATAGACCAGAGGGATATGAGCTCGCACGAAAAGACTACCCAAAGCTATTTGCTGAAATTGATAACCTGACAAAAAGTCTAAAAGCACTAAAAATTCATCGTGTTATTTTGACTGAAGAACTTAATGCTGGCGTTGTACAGCACCCTAAATACGGAATTTTAGGCGGCCAGCAAAATATCTTGTTTTTAGGTTTGGAATTATTGCTGGCTTTGTCACCGCAAGAAATGCGATCTGTCCTTGCTCATGAGTTTGGCCACCTGTCTGGCAATCATAGTCGATTCTCTGGTTGGATATACCGCGTTCGTGTGAGCTGGGATCGTGTTATGCATGCGTTCTCAGGCAATGGCTCCTTTGGAGCCAGTCTGATGAGGCGTTTTTTTGAGTGGTACTCACCTTATTTTTCTGCTTATTCATTTGCCTTGGCCAGGAATAACGAGTACGAAGCAGATGCTATTTCAGCGGAGCTTGTGTCTCCCCCTGTAGCGATAAAGGCACTTGTCAATGTGCACGCATTGGCTCCGTATATTGATGAAAAGTTTTGGTCATCTTACTTTAAGCAGGCCGATAAGGTATCTGAACCTCCACATAAGCCTTATGGCGGACTCGCATCTTTTTTGACGTCAAACCCTATTCAGGGTGATGAGCTGGCTGACCGTGTTGGTAAGGCACTTGAAGTTGAAACACGCTATTCTGATACCCATCCCAGTCTGCATGATCGCGTCAAGGCTTTGGGTCAAGAAGTGTTGTTGCCTGAAATATCCGAAAATAATGCAGCGCAAGAGTGGTTGGAGGAATTGTATGAAAAAACATTGGAATATTTTGATGCTCGGTGGATGGAAGCCAATGCAGGCAAGTGGAAAGATCGCTATGAATATGTGAAAGGGGCGCAAAAATCATTAGCGGAATTCGCCAACAGAGAGACCGCTGCACTCACGGATGATGAACTGTGGGATTATGCCTCGTGGAGCCACGAGTTCATTGGCGAGGATGAGGCACTGCCACTGTATCGCGCATTTCAATCAAGGCACAAGGGTAGCGTGGGAGCTGCTTACTATATCGGACGTATTTTGTTGACAAAAAAGGATGACGAAGGGCTGGAGCACCTGCGTATTGCCTTTAAAAGCCCTGATACTATTTCGGAAGCGGCCCATTTGGGCTATCAGTATTTGCTGGATAATAATCAGAATCAGGCTGCGGAGGCCTGGTGGAAAGAAGCTGAAAGCGCAAATGAGATTCACCAAAAGGCACAGGCAGAAAGAGACTCGGCATCGCTGAAAGATAAATACGTAAGCCCGGTAATTGATCAACCATTGCTGGAAAAGATGAAGCAAGTGCTAGGTGCACAGAAGAACGTGCGCTCTGCCTGGGTAGCGCAAAAGGTGGTCAAATACTGTCAGGAACAACCGGTATACATTATTGCCTTTAAGCCGAAAGGATTTTATTTTTCCGATGATAAAGTTCTGGAATCCCTTGTGCAGGGTTTTGAAGGAGAGGGGGATATATTTCTTGTGGCTGCTCGGGGTGAAACTAAAAAGCTGGCAAAAAAAGTCAAAAAACAGGGGGTTAATATTTTGTAGGTACTCTCTGATGCTTCCTCTTTCGTCTCTACGGGATGTCTACGGCGCCCATTTTGTCTCACGCCGCTGCGCGGCCCAGGGTGATAATGGGTCAAACCACCAACCCATAAGCCACTTCATCCGTCCAGCGATTCCCCAGCTTGTAATGGGATGCAAAGTGACCCTCTTTCTTCAACCCCAGCTTTTCCATCAACCGCACTGACGCGGTATTTTCCGGGTCCGCGTAGGCTACCAGTTTGTGTACGGGCCAACCCTGCTTGATCAATTCGACAAAGGCTTCCATGGCTTCATAGCCGTAACCGCAACCGTGGTAGTGGCGATTGAATTTGTAACCGATCTCGATAATTTCGCTGGCTTTATCTCGATAGCGAAATCCGATATCGCCAATCAATGCACGGCTTTCTTTTAAGGTAACTGCAGCGCCCATCCAGATATTTTCCTCTCCCTTCCAAGTGCCCATATAGCCATTAAAGTGCTCGCGGATTTCCTCTACGGTGCCCACTTCGCGGATAAAGGCCATGACCTGTATATCTTGGGCATAGGTTAGGTAGCTATCGAAATCACTCTCCATCATGGGGCGAATAATCAGGCGGTCAGTTTCCAGAGATTGTTTCATTTTTGAACTCGCTTCCATTCAGGGTCTGTTGACGTATCATATCCGCCACTGTTGGCGGCTGAAAAGGCGTCCATCTAGGCGCGAGGAGAGTGGTTTGGTCATTCCAAATGAGCGACGAGCAACAACGAGGGGCGCCTTTTCAGTGCCAACCCCTTTCGTTAGAAAATACGGGGCTGAGGCTATTTTTGCGCTCCACTGCGTTGTAAATCGCTTATGTAGAATAACTACACAGCACTCTTTACGCCTTGTTGAGCGCAAAAATCGCTCTCAGCAGAGGTGGAGATGATGCGTCAACAGACCCTTTATGCCGTGTAAAGTAGCACCCATGTCGATGGATAACCAACAGCTTATTGACCACTATTTGGACGCGGTGTGGATGGAACGGGGGCTCAGTGAGCACAGCCTCGCTGCCTATCGCCGGGATCTAAAACAGTTTGCCAACTGGCTGCAAAGCCCGTTGTTAAATGCCAGTGCTTACCAGCTGCAGGACTATCTGGCCCATCGCCAGCAGCAGGGGTTGGCAGCCCGTTCCATAGCGCGAATGCTTTCCTGTTTGCGGGGTTTCTACCGTTATCAGGTGCGAGAAAATCACCTGCAGCAAGACCCCACCAATAATATCGATAACCCTCGCCTGGGGCGGCCATTGCCGAAAACCTTGACCGAAGAAGATGTCGAGCGACTGTTGAATGCTCCGGATCTCGGTCAGGCCATCGGCTTGCGGGATCGCACCATGCTGGAAGTGCTCTACGCCTGTGGACTGCGAGTGTCCGAGCTGGTGGGGTTGACCATCCCACAGGTGAATCTGCGTCAGGGGGTGATAAGGGTATTTGGTAAGGGCAGTAAAGAACGCCTGGTGCCACTGGGCCTGGAGGCTCAGGATTGGCTGGAGCGCTACCTGCGCCATGGGCGCCCGGAGCTACTCAATGGCCGCCAGAGTGATGTGTTGTTCCCCAGCACTCGCGGCCAACAAATGACCCGGCAAACCTTCTGGTATCGCATCAAACAGTGTGCAACCACAGCGGGAATCAGCAAGCCACTGTCCCCCCATACCCTGCGCCATGCCTTTGCCAGCCATCTGCTGAATCACGGTGCTGACCTGCGGGTGGTGCAGTTACTGTTGGGGCACAGCGACCTGTCCACCACTCAGATATACACCCATATCGCCAATGCGCGGATGCAGGAACTGCATGCCAAGCATCACCCCAGAGGGTAAAAAAGCGTACCTATTCGAGTGTTGCCGGGAACCACCACCTTGCCCTAGACTCCAATCGCTATCGACTCAATCTGGATAACCCAATGACAGCTGTACGTACCTGGATCGCTTTTCTGGCTTTTGCTTTCTGTTCTCTCAATGCCTTGGCGGAAGTGACGGATCAGCAACAACAAAAGATTCTTGCTGGTCTGAAAAAATGGCGCCCGGACTTGAACTTCACCAATATTATTGCCACTCCTATCGATGGTTTGTACCACGTACAGATTGTCGGCGGCCCCAGTATCTATACATCCGCTGATGGCAGTTACTTTATTCAGGGAGATCTCAACAAAACCAGCCTGGGCCGTATCGAAAACTGGCTGGATGGCGTGTACGCGCCCATTCGCCGTGATCTGATTCAAGCCGCTAATGTAGACGATATGGTGGTGTATAAAGCCAGTGGTGCCACCAAGGCGGTGGTTCATTTGTTTACGGATATCGACTGCGGCTACTGCCGCAAGATGCACCAGGAAATACCGGCGCTTAATGCCCTCGGTGTGGAAGTCCGCTATTTGGCCTTTCCCCGTGCCGGTATGGATTCAGCATCAGAGCACAAAATACGTTCGGTATGGTGTGCCGATGACCCTTTGCAAGCCATGGATCGAGCCAAGCAGGGTTACGACTTACCGCGTAGAGATTGCAAAACCGAGGCCATTGCCAACCATCTGCAAATGGTGGAAAAAATGGGCCTGACCGGTACCCCGGCCATGGTGCTCAGTGATGGCACCCTGATCCCCGGTTACCTGCCTGCCAGCAGATTGAGAAGTGTTCTTGGGCTTTAAGGTGCGTTCAGCAATTTTTCGGGTCTGACCAACTCTCTCACCAAAGCATACATATACTGCCAATGCGTCATTGACACTGTCTGTGGCTGTGGGTAAGGTCGTGGCCGTTTTCAGGCGGCTAACTTCTATCTTCAGGCCGCCATCGCAAACGCCTTGGGAGGCACCTTGAAATCACTCAAATTGGGTATCTGTGGCTTGGGCACGGTGGGTTCCGGTACGTTCAACGTACTGCGCCGTAACATTGAGGACATCAACGCACGGGCCGGCATTCCGGTGGATATTGTTCAGGTAGGCGCGCGCCGCGACCGGGACGATTGCGATACTTCAGGAGTCGCCGTTACCCGCGATATTTTTGACGTGGCCGACAATGCCGAAGTGGACGTGGTGGTGGAGATGATTGGTGGCACCACCACCGCTTATGAACTGGTGATGAAGGCCATTGCCAACGGCAAGCACGTAGTGACTGCCAACAAGGCATTGATTGCTCTGCACGGTAACGACATATTTGCCGCTGCTGAACAACAGGGTGTGGCGGTGCACTACGAGGCCGCTGTGGCTGGCGGTATTCCCATTATTCAGACCATGCGCGAAGGCCTGGTGGCCAACCGTATTGAGTGGCTTGCGGGCATTATCAACGGCACTGGCAACTTTATTCTTACCGAGATGTTCGACAAGGGTGTGGACTTTGATACCGTGCTCACACAGGCTCAGGAGCTGGGTTACGCCGAAGCCGACCCCACCTTTGATGTGGAGGGCATCGACGCCGCCCACAAACTCACTATTCTGGCCTCTCTGGCTTTTGGTATTCCTCTGCAATTCGACAAGGTATTTACCGAGGGCATCAGCAAAATAGAACCCCAGGATGTGGAGTACGCCAAAGAGCTGGGCTATCGCATCAAGCACCTGGGCATAGCCCGCAAAACCGATTTGGGCGTAGAGCTGCGAGTACACCCGGCACTGGTGGGTGAGCGCCGTTTGCTGGCCAATGTGGATGGGGTAATGAATGCGGTGATGGTGCAGGGCGATGCGGTTGGGCCAACCCTGTATTACGGCGCCGGCGCCGGCGCCGAACCTACTGCCTCAGCGGTCATTTCTGATATTGTCGATCTGGCTCGTACCCTGAGTATGGCGCCGGAATTCAGAACAGGGCATCTGGGCTACAACGCTTCTCACCCCAACCCCCCGCTTGTGCTGGATATCGCCGATTCGGTCAGTGCCAGTTATTTGCGGCTAATGGTGGAAGATCACCCCGGAACACTGGCAAATATCACCACTATTATGGCGGATAACGGCCTCGATATTGAGTCTCTGATTCAGAAAGAGCACGAGAGCGACGAACCGGTGGTGCCGGTTATTCTGTTGGTTGGGGCCGCTAAAGAAAGTACTGTACTCAATGCCATCGCCCAGGTAGAGGCGCTGCAAGAGGTGAAGGACAAAGTAGCCCGCATTCGTGTGGAGGCATTGTAATGCACTATATTTCTACTCGCGGTCAGGCGCCGGCGTTAAGTTTTGAAGAGGCTGTGCTTACTGGCCTGGCTACTGACGGCGGCCTCTATGTGCCGGAAAATATCCCCCAATTCAGCCGTGAGCAAATCGCCGCCTGGGCGGGTTTGCCCTACAACGAGCTGGCCTTTGAAGTGATCAAGCCCTTTGTGGATGGCGAAATTGAAGACGCCGACCTCAAAGACATTATCGACCGTTCCTATCAGACGTTTCGCCACAGCGCCGTGGCGCCACTGGTGCAGTTGGAAAACAACCTGTGGGTAATGGAGCTGTTTCACGGCCCTACCTTGGCGTTTAAAGATTTTGCCCTGCAATTTCTCGGCAACCTGTTTGATCACCTGTTGGAAAAGCGCGGTCAGAAAGTAGTAGTAATGGGCGCCACTTCCGGTGATACCGGCTCTGCCGCTATTGAAGGTTGCAAGCGCTGCAAGAACATCGACATTTTTATTTTGCACCCACACAACCGGGTATCCGATGTGCAGCGTCGCCAGATGACTTCCATCCTGGAGCCCAATGTTCACAACATCGCCCTGGAAGGCAACTTCGACGATTGCCAGAACATGGTGAAAGCCAGCTTTGCGGATCAGTCCTTCCTGCCGGAAGATCGTCAATTGGCGGCGGTAAATTCCATTAACTGGGCGCGCATCATGGCCCAGGTGGTGTACTACTTCCACGCGGCGCTGTCATTGGGTGGCCCTCATCGGGCGGTTTCTTTCAGTGTACCCACCGGCAATTTTGGCGATATTTTTGCCGGCTATATTGCCAAGCAAATGGGCCTGCCCATTGAACAACTGGTGATTGCCACCAACGCCAACGACGTGCTGCACCGCTGTATCAGCAACAACGATTTCAGCAAACAGCCGCTGGTACACAGCTTGTCGCCGAGCATGGATATTATGATTTCCAGCAACTTTGAGCGCCTGCTGTTTGACCTTTACAACCGCGACGGCGAGGCCATTCGCCAGCTGATGTCAGACTTCAACAATGGTCAGGCGTCAATGGAAGAAACGGCTCTGGCAAAAGCGCGTGAGCTGTTTTCCAGCTACCGCTGCGACGATGACCGCATGGTGGAAGTTATCGCCAGGGAATACGACAACAGCGATTATCTGTTAGACCCCCACACAGCTACCGGTGTAGACGCCGCCCGTGCCTGCCGCCGCGGTACCGATGTGCCCATGGTGTGCCTGTCCACCGCCCACCCGGCGAAGTTCCCGGAAGCGGTGCGCAAGGCAGGTTACCCCCAGGATCCGCCATTGCCCCACCATATGGCCGATCTGTTTGAGCGCAAGGAGCGCTATACGGTGAAAGACAATGACCTGAAAACCATTCAGGAATTCGTGGCGAGGAATTTGTAGGCTATCTGATTCCGCCATTGCGAGACAAATCTTCAGGAAAGCCGATTTGCCTCGCAATGACCAGTGTTTGTTCAATATGTGCTTAAATGAGTTTCCTCCACACACTGTAAACCAAACAAAGTGTATTTCTGTTTGCTCTCAACGTGCTCCAACACACAATCGCCGTTGTCCCACCACAGGCGAAAGTGGTTGGGTTTTTCGAAGGTTCGCCCCAGGCGTGGGCCTTCAATAATCACTTCGCTGCTGTTGTAAAACGCATCATCCGCCAATGTGACATTGGCACCATTCAGTACACTGGAAATCAGCCCAGACAGTGGATGTGTCGCTGACTGTTGCTCACCACGCACCAGAAGCGCAGGTGTGGCATCGCTTGCTGCCGGTAACTGGCAGCCGGGCAATATGGCGATCAGCAAACTTACCAGCAGGGCTTTAGCGGCCATCAGTTGCGCTCCAGAATGCGATTTTGCAACCACAGTGGCTTGCCCACTACGCCGCCTCCCGGTACTTCCAGTGCCGCGCCGCTGTCAATTCTCTGTCGTGCAACAATCGCGCTGGGGGTAGGGCAGGTGCGATCAATGCGGTATTGCAATGCGGTGGCCAGCAGGCGTTCTGCCGGGTCACCCAGCGGCCTTGAATAGTCATCAGCCACTGCGCAGCCAGCCACTGGTTCGCCGACATTGCTGGTGGCGTTGGCAGGTGAAAAACCGTCGCTGTAATCGCTGAAGCCAACGTCGTTTTCACCGGCAAACTGAATGGTGAAATAGGTGGTACCACAGTTGTCCTGGGGATAAAAACCGTAGGGTTTGCCGCAGGTAGTGGAGCCGATCTGGATTACCTCCACATTGATGCCTCGCAAGCCGTTGATGATGGCCTCGCTGGCGGAGCAAGTGTCGGCAGTGGTGAGTACAAATACCCGTGACAGGTTGAGGGAAGGCAGTGCCTGCCCCGCAGTGGCAGAAAGCCCGGTAGTGGTTGAGCGAAATGGGCTGGGCGCCAGACGCTCACCAGTGACTGGATTGTTGACCCGGTGCTTGTCATTAAACACCAGGTTCTCGAAGGTACGCCCAGAGGTAGCGCTGGAACCGGCGATCATATAGGCCATTTGGCTGGCGATGGAGAGAAAACCGCCGCCGTTGTAGCGCAGGTCCAGCACCAGGTCGGTGATATTGGCGTTAGCCATTTGAGTGACTGCGTCCAGCAATTGCTGTTCGGCGGTGGCGATATGATCGTTAAACAGGATATAGCCCACATCGCCGCTGCTGGTGTTGATAATGTCGGTGGTTAGTACCGGCGTTGACGTGATGTTGCCAGACTGCAATGTAACGCTGTAGCTGGATGTCGCCCCCACATCCTGCACAACAAAAGTGTGTGACTGACCAGCGGCACTGGGAGACAAGCCAGCATTAATAACATCTACATCAGCCTGTGTACCACCATTGACCGCATCAACACCATCCACTCGCAGCACCTCGGTGCCGCGGCTCAGGCCAGCATTGGCGGCAGGGGAGCCAGGCTCCACATAGGCCACCACAATTCTGCGTGGCGGCGTGGTTTGCAAAACCGCAAAGTTGGCGCCGTAACCGGCGGATACCCCGGATTGCGACAGCTGGCGCCAGCGCTCGGTATCAAAGGTAAAGTGAAACTGGTCCCGCGGGTTGCCAGAGGAGGTAAGGGCGTTGGTTTTCAGTTGTTCAAAGTAGCTTTCGGTATCGCTGAAATCTGCCGGGTTGCGATCGACGATTTCGTCGTACCACAGGTACAGGTCATTACTCCAGGAACGCAACCAGTTGTTTTCCTGCAACGTAGAGCCCTGCCTATCCGGGTAGGCCGTGCCGGTTGCCGGGTTGGTGCCCGTGCGTGGCGTTTGGCAGCGGGCCTCGAAATTGCTGGCAGCCTGGAACACGCCCTGTTGGAAGGCTGGGGGTGTTGTCTGGCCGCTGTTATCACTGCCACCACCGCCTCCGCCACAGGCAGACAGTAGAGCGGCAGATAAAAGAAGTAATACGTTGTTTGTTATTTTCACGTTTATATCCATATAGAAGCTGCTTTGACGGTTAATCATAGTGCTTTAAAAGCCATTTCAAAACCGCCAATTTGTCCCCATTTTTGTAGGAAATATCTTACAAGGGTGATAGGCTTCAAGGCACTCTAATGGGGTGCAAGTGAGGGATAGGTGGGGATTCAGATGACACGGGTAGTACTGGTAGATGATCACGATCTGGTGCGGCTGGGCATCCGCCGTTTGCTCGCTGAGGTGGAGGATATTGAAATTGTCGCCGAAGGCACCAGTGGCGAGGAGGCCATTGATCTGGTGCGTGATCACAAGCCGGATGTGGTGTTTATGGACATTCGTATGCCCGGCATGGGGGGCATTGAAGCCACATCGCGGCTGACCTCCCTGTTCCCCGAAGTGATTGTAATTGGCCTTAGCGCCGCCAGTGATGAACTCTATCCCACCAAAATGTTGCGTGCTGGCGCCCGCGGCTATATTGCCAAAAACGCCGATGCCAGCGAAGTGCGCAGTGCTCTGGATACAGTAATGGCGGGGGACTCCTACATCAGCCCAGAAGTGGCCCGCCAGATGGCGGTTGGCAGTCTCAAGGGGGTTGAAGGTGGCTCACCCTTTGCTCAGCTTACCGAAAGAGAGTTGCAAATCGCCCAGATGATTACCAGCGGCTACCGCGCTAACGAAGTGGCTGCGATTATCAAAATCAGCCCCAAGACCATCAACACCCACAAGTACCGCATTTATGACAAAATTGGTGTCAGCAACGATGTGGAACTGACTTTGGCGGCGGTGCGCCACGGCCTGGTGGACCCATCCGAAAGCCTATGAGCTCTTCTGCTTCGTTTGACAGCAAGGCCTTTCTTAAACAGCTTACCCAACGTCCGGGCATCTATCAGATGCTCGACGCTGAGGGCAAAGTGCTTTATGTGGGAAAAGCGAAAAACCTGCGTAAGCGGGTCAGTAGCTATTTCAGAGAAAGTGGTCTGGCGCCAAAAACTCGCGCTTTGGTAAGCCGTATTGGCGGCGTTGAAGTGACGGTGACCGAGACCGAAGCGGAAGCACTGATCCTCGAACAAAACCTGATCAAGCAGTACCGTCCGCCCTATAATATTCTGCTGCGGGACGATAAATCCTACCCCTACATCTTTCTGTCAGATCGGGATCAGTTTCCCCGCCTGGGCTTTTACCGGGGCATGAAAAAACGCAAGGGTACCTACTTTGGCCCTTTTCCCAGCGTGCAGGCGGTGCGGGAAACGTTGAGTTTTTTGCAAAAAACGTTTCGCGTACGCCAGTGCGAAGACAGCTTCTTTCGCAATCGCTCACGGCCCTGCCTGCAATACCAGATCAAGCGTTGTACCGCTCCCTGTGTGGGCCTGGTTGATGAGCAAGACTATCAACGGGATGTGAAACACAGCCGACTGTTTCTGGATGGCACCGCCGACTCCCTGATGGGGGTGCTCGAACAGCAGATGGAGCAGGCCTCAGCGCAGTTGGCGTTTGAGCGCGCTGCCGAGCTGCGCGACCAGATTGCCTCGCTGCGCAAAGTGCAAGCCCAGCAGGTGATCGAAAGTGGCAGTGGCAATTGCGATGTGGTGGCCGCCGCTATGGAGGGGGACCACTGCTGTGTGCATGTGCTCTACGTACGCGGCGGACGAATATTGGGCAGCCGCAGCTATCATCCCAAAGTGCCCCTGGCGACGACAGCTGCGGAGCTGCTGGCGGATTTTGTTCCGCAACTGTACTTGCGTGGTCGCGGTGCCGCAGACCCGCCGGAAGAAATTGTCGTTAACGGCGAAATCTCCGACAGCGATTTAATTCAGCAGGTGCTGAGTCAGCAGGTAGGGCGACGCCTGCACATCAAGCACCAGGTGCGTGGCACCCGTGCCCGCTGGCTGGAGCTGGCGACTCGCACTGCTGCTGAAAACCTCTCCGGGCGAGTAGCGGCACTGGCCTCTTTGAGCAGCCGCTTTGAAACCTTGGGGGGCATGTTGGAACTGGAAGATGTGCCCCAAAGAGTCGAGTGTTTTGATATCAGCCACAGCAGTGGTGAGGCCACAGTGGCCTCCTGCGTGGTGTTCGATCACAGTGGCCCGGTAAAATCCGATTACCGCCGCTTTAATATCGACGGCATTACCCCCGGCGACGACTATGCCGCTATGGCCCAGGCGTTGAAGCGGCGTTACACCCGCATTCAAAAGGGCGAGGGCAAGCTGCCGGATGTGCTGTTTATCGACGGCGGCAAAGGGCAGATGCACAAGGCGGCGGACATTCTTGCCGAACTGGGTGTAGTGGGGGTGGCCCTTGTTGGTATTGCCAAAGGTGTAACCCGAAAGCCCGGACTGGAAACACTGTACCTGGCCACGGACGAGGGCGATCGGGAGTTGGCTGCCGAACAATCTGTGCTGCATCTGATACAGCAAGTACGGGACGAAGCCCACCGTTTTGCCATTACCGGCCACAAACAGCGCCGCGACAAAAAGCGCCGCACCTCGCCACTGGAAGGTATACCGGGTATTGGCCCTAAACGACGTCGTGAACTGCTGAAGTTTTTTGGTGGTCTGCAACAGGTACAGCAGGCCAGTGTGGCAGACCTGGCGCGAGTGCCAACCGTTAGCCGAAAACTGGCAGAAACTATTTACAGTGCACTTCACAACGAGTAAGTTGAAATTCCAAGTTCGTTATTACCACCCTGAAGGTCGTCATCCCCGCGCAGGCGGGGATCCATATTGTCACGAAGCACTGAAATACATGGATTCCCGCCTTCGCGGGAATGACGGGATAGCAACAACAATATAGAAAACGAAAAGAACCGAGCCCTTTTATATGTGGAACCTCCCAAACATTCTGACGCTGATGCGAATCGCGTTGATCCCGATTTTTATCGTCGTTTTTTACCTGCCCTGGGAGTGGCGCTATCCGGTAACGGCGGGGATATTTATTCTTGGCTCAATTACTGATTGGCTCGATGGCTATCTGGCCCGCAAGTTGGAGCAGAGCACGCCCTTTGGTGCTTTTTTGGACCCGGTGGCGGATAAACTCAGCGTCAGCGCGGCGTTGATTCTGTTGCTGGAGGCCAACCCCAGCTTTCTGTTTGCGGTACCGGCGTTGGTAATTATCGGCCGCGAAATAGTGGTGTCGGCCCTGCGCGAGTGGATGGCGGAAATTGGCCAGCGCGCCAGCGTCGCGGTGTCTATGGTGGGCAAACTGAAAACCGCCCTGCAAATGGTGGCCATCAGTGTATTGTTGTTCTTTAACCCGGAGACTGACAGGGTGTACCACATTATCGGCTTGGTGCTGCTCTACGGGGCGGTGATTCTCACTCTGTGGTCTATGTACGTGTACCTGAAAGCCGCCTGGGATGAGCTGGTGAAATCCGATTCCCTGTAGTGATTTCATAGCAGGGGCGAGAAGCGCTTGATTCTTTTTCGAGATTCCCTAGAATAGCCGCCTTCGTCGCCCGCAGGCGGCACTTGGCGCGGTAGCAAAATGGTTATGCCGCGGATTGCAAATCCGCTGATGCCGGTTCGATTCCGGCCCGCGCCTCCACTTTCTCTGCACGCCACTCTGGCAACTGTGCATACCGTCGCCCGGATGGTGAAATTGGTAGACACAGGAGACTTAAAATCTCCCGACCTCACGGTCGTGCCGGTTCAAGTCCGGCTCCGGGCACCACACTTTTATATACTCGCCACGGCCAATAAGGCCGATATGTCTTGTATGAATCGAGGCAGGACTTGAACCGCCGGCTCAAGTGATTCGCGCGTCCTGCGCTCGGCCCTGTGGGCCAGCCTGCGGCTGCCAAAATTTGTTCCAGACAAATTTTTCCGTCTACCCGCACCATTTATTCATATCACTTTCTACTTCGCATGGCCTTGTTACTGGGTTCTCGGCGCTTTTGCCGCGAGCTTAATATCAACAGTCTGAGTGTATTGGGCGGTCATGAGCTTTCTCAGCGGTATATAAAACTCTATGAGTGGCAAATTTCTAATACTATCTTCGCACTCAGGCCGTCTTAGCTACCGTTTAAGCATTAGTGCTGCCTAATGCGGTGACTATCCAATGGAACTGCGTATAATTCAAATCGGAACTGCGTCACAATAATAATGTTTGTGGTTCTCAATATGACCCACATGGATATTACGGAGAAGAGCCTTGGACTGGCGTTACATCAAACAACAGATCGGCATCACAGTACTGTTCGCCCTGATTGAACTGCTGTTGGTGCAGAACATGGAAAGCGGTACCAACCTGTGGCAACTGCTGGTGATGACGGCGATTGTCTGGCTGTGTGTATCTGCGGTGTTGTACTCGGACTTGTTGCAGCGTCGCCAACAGCACCAGATGGACAACAAAAGCCTGCTGTTGGATGTGATTTCCTCTTCTTCTCCAGTGATGGTGTGGTCCATTGATAGCCATGGTCGCATTGCTGAAATTCGCGGTCGCGCCCAAAAGAATGTTGCCGACGCCAGCAAGGCCGTGACCGGTAGCGATGCCCGCCAGGTATTCCGAAGCTCTCCCGGACTGTTGCGTGATATTGAGCGCGCCAGGAAGGGGGGCAAATTTATGTCCTACCAGCCTATTAATGGCCGTTTTTTCCGCCACCACTTTCAGAGCCATGAATCCGGCAGTGGCAGTGTGGATATGATCCACTGTGTATCGGTGGACCTGACTCGCGAGAAAGAGCTGGAAGAGCAGCTGCGGTTGTCATCCAAGATATTCTCTTTTACCGCCGATGCTATTGTGGTAACTGACAACCGTCGGGTGATCGAATCAGTCAACAACTCCTTCACCGAAATTACCGGCTTTAGCGCCGAAGATGTACTGGGTGAAAAACTCGGCTTGCCGCGCACTGCCAGCCAGGATGTGTCTTTCTATAAAAAGGTTTGGCGCGACCTGAAAAAGCGCGGCGTATGGCGCGGCGAGGTGTGGAGCAAGCGCAAATCCGGTGAGTTGTTCTCTGGCCGTATGACCCTGAAAACCGTTTACGATGCCGATGGTGAAGTAAGCAACTACGTGGCGTTTTTCTCTGACGTG
Organism: Porticoccus sp. W117; assembly: GCF_030341905.1. GTDB lineage: Bacteria > Pseudomonadota > Gammaproteobacteria > Pseudomonadales > Porticoccaceae > SCSIO-12696. The sequence goes on from NZ_JATAAF010000012.1 coordinate 14,645, forward strand.
ACTGACCTGAAACGCTCTCAGGAAGAGCTGCGCTACCTGGCCAACCATGATTCCCTGACCGGCTTGCCCAACCGTCGCCTGTTCCTCGACCGCCTGGATCAAGGCATCAAGCGGGCACGTCGTGTGAAAGACCGTCTGGCGGTGTACTTTATCGACCTGGATGAGTTCAAGCAGATCAACGATACCCTGGGCCACCACGTGGGCGACAGCCTGCTGAAAGAAGTGGGTGAGCGCCTGCGGGGTATTGTCCGCGAAGCGGATACCGTTTCCCGTTTGGCCGGTGACGAGTTCACCATTATTGCCGAAAATGTGGGTGGTAACGACGAAGTACGCGGCTTGGCGAAGAAAATCCTCGGTATATTCGAGCTGCCGTTTAACCTCCACGACAAAGAATTTTATGTGTCTGCCAGTGTTGGTATTGGTGTGTTCCCTGATGATGGCGAAGACTTGATTACCCTGATGAAGGGTGCTGATGCGGCCATGTACAAAGCCAAGGCCGAAGGTCGTAATGGTTACTACTACCTGTCCGCCAAACAGGCTAACAATGAGAATTCCGATCTGTTCTTCAACTCGGAACTGCGCATGGCGATCCCACGCAATCAGCTGTCACTGGTGTACCAACCCCAGGTGCTGATTCATACCGGCGAAGTGATTGGTTGCGAAGCGCTGATGCGCTGGAACCACCACTCCCGTGGCCAGGTAATGCCCAATACTTTCATCCCTCTGGCGGAGCAGGCGGGTCTGATTCGCGAGCTGGGTAACTGGGCTTTGGAGTCCGCTTGTGAGCGCATGAGCAAATGGCGCGATCAGGGTGCACCGATACAGTTTATGTCGGTGAACGTGTCTCTTACCCAGATGCAGGACAAGAAATTTCCCACAATGGTGGAGCGTGCCCTGGAAAAATCCGGCCTGCCTGCATCATGCCTGATGCTGGATATATCTGAGAAAAGCATTTTGGTGGATCTGAGTCACAGTAAACAGTTTATTGAAAAACTGGCGGATATTGGTGTCGCGGTTTCCATCGACGATTTTGGTACCGGCAAGGCGCCCTACGGTTATCTGAAAGAGCTGCCAGTGAGTGTGATCAAGGTGGATCGCAAACTGATGAACGACATCAAAATTGGCAAGCAGAACGACAGCCTGCTGCGCGCCATTATCGGCCTCGGCGATGTGCTCGGTGTGGATGTGGTGGCAGAAGGTGTAGAGCGTACCATTCAGGAAAAATACCTCCACGGTGTTGGCTGCCGCTTCGCCCAGGGCTTCCTCTATGGCAAGCCCATGAGTGCGGAAACCTTTACCCAGCAGATGGGCTCCAATAGCCACACTATTCAGTAACGTGACACCTGAACGTTTCCAGCGAATATCGGCGGTCCTTAATAAAAGACAACCCGACCTAACCGTAATAACCGACGATGTGCACAAGGGGCAGAATCTCTCTGCCATTGTGCGCACCTGCGATGCCGTCGGTATTCCGGAAATTCACGCGGTTTACTCCAAAGGCGAATATCGCCCCCACACCGGCACTGCCATGGGCAGCCAAAAATGGGTGCAGGCCAATATCTGGCCAAGTGTGGCCGAGCCTATCGAGGCGCTGAAATCCAAAGGCTTTCAAATTGTCGCTGCGCACTTTTCGGAAAAAGCGGTGGACTTTCGCCAGGTAGATTACTGCCAACCCACGGCTCTGTTATTGGGTGCCGAGCGGGAAGGGGTGAGCGATGGAGCGCTGGCCGCGGTCGATCAGGAAATTACTGTGCCCATGCTGGGTATGGTGGAATCGTTTAACGTCAGTGTCGCCTGCGCCATTATCCTTTCTGAAGCTCAACGCCAACGTCAAGCTGCGGGCTTTTACGATCAACGTCGCCTGCCGGATCAGCAATATCACAAAACCCTGTTTGAATGGTGCCATCCGGTGATTGCGGATTATTGCAAAGCCAAGGGGCTTGAGTACCCGGGGCTGAACGAGCAAGGGGATGTTGCTAACCCCGATTCACTAAAGCGTGGCGACTGATAGCCTTTCGAAGGCCGTGACCAAAATTCGATATCTGGTCAATTCTCAAAACTCCCCAGTCACGAAACGGTCTATCACCACGGGATAATTCCATACTATCGTTGGACAAATAAAAATCATTGTTGTGATTCTTTAAGGAGACACCATGTCCGACTATCAGGCGCCCCTGCAAGATATTCAATTCCTTCTACAAGACGTTCTCGGCTTGGGCGATATCGCTCAACTTCCCGGCTATGAACAGGCTACAGACGATATCGTTGAAGCGGTACTCGCTGAAGGCAGTCGCTTTTTTGGTGAAGTAATTGCTCCCACCAACCGGGATGCGGACGAAGCGGGCTCCAAAGTAGTAGACAAGAAAGTGGTTGCGGCTCCGGGTCTGAAAGAAGCGTATACCGCAATGGTACAGGGCGGTTGGCCAGGTTTGGCGGGCAACGCAGAATACGGTGGGCAAGGTATGCCCCATCTGCTGGGTGCTGCCTTGGACGAAATGTGCCAGAGTGCCAACCTGGCGTTTAGCCTCTGCCCACTGTTGGGTAAAGGGGTGATCGCCGCTCTTGAAAATTACGGCAGTGATGAACAGAAACAATTTTACTTGCCCAAGCTGATCTCCGGTGAGTGGGCGGGCACGATGAACCTTACCGAGCCTCAGGCTGGCACCGATCTGGCGGCCATTCGCACCAAGGCAGTTCCCCAGGGCGACCATTACCTGATCAGTGGCCAGAAAATCTTTATTACCTGGGGAGATCACGATTTCACTGACAACATTATCCACTTGGTGCTGGCGCGCACCCCGGATGCACCGGAAGGGGTGAAAGGCATTTCCCTGTTTATCGTGCCGAAAAACCTCCACGATGAAAATGGCGCTACTACAGCAGCCAATGACCTCTATCCGGTTTCGGTGGAACACAAAATGGGCATCCATGCCAGCCCAACCTGTGTACTGAGTTACGGTGATGAAGGCGGCGCAGTGGGTTACTTGGTGGGCGAAGAGAATCAAGGCCTCAAGTATATGTTCGCGATGATGAACCACGCCCGAATGTCGGTGGGTTTGCAGGGGGTGTCACTGGGTGAGCGCGCCTACCAGCAGGCTCGCGATTACGCTCGCGACCGCGTTCAAGGCGAGATGATCGGTGTGGATGGCCGAGTGCCCATTATCAAACACCCGGATGTGCGCCGTATGCTGATGCTGATGCGCAGCCAGATCGAAGCAGGTCGTGTGTTGGCCTATGAGGCGGCGGCCCATGTGGATAAATCCCTACATAATCCGGATGAAAAACAGGCGGCTTTCCATCAGCGTCGCGTAGACCTGTTGACGCCATTGGTGAAAGGCTGGTGTACGGAAATGGCTCAGGAAGTCACTTATCTGGGTGTGCAGATTCACGGCGGCATGGGTTTTGTGGAAGAAACCGGCGCTGCACAACACCAGCGCGATGCTCGTATTCTGCCTATTTATGAAGGTACCAACGGCATTCAGGCGTTGGATTTAATTGGCCGCAAACTGCTGAAGGATCAAGGTAAATCTTTGCAAGAGTTGGCTGCAGAATTCCAGAAAACCCTTGCCCAAGTAGAGGCTGCCGGCAAACCCCTGCGGGAAATTCACAAAGGCCTTGGGCAGGCGTTGTATGCCAGTGACAAAGCCATTCGCCATATTTTCACCAACGTGATGGCGGACTGGAGTTTCCCTGGCGCGGTGTCCTTTAACCTGCTGATGCTGTTGGGTACTACGGCAGCGGGTTCACTGCTGGCGCAATCCGCCTTGGCAGCGCAGGCGAAACTGGACGCCGGTGACGGCGATGCCCAGTTCTACAAGAACAAATTGATTACAGCACGCTTCTTTGCTGAACAAGTATTGCCCCGTACTCTGGGCTATATGCAGGCGATTATTTCTGGTCACGAAGCCACGATGGAGTTGGCTGAAGATCAGTTTTAGTTCGGCTGCGAGCGGCGGGCTTCGGGCAGCGAGCAGATTGGTGGTATCCCGTCATTCTGAGCGTAGCGAAGAATCTCACATCTATCCGCTTGTAAAGAGATCCTTCGCTGCGCTCAGGATGACAATTTCGCTCAGTCTGCTCGTAGCTAGCAGCCCGTAGCCCGAAGCATCTCAATTAACGCCCTGGCCGCATTGGACAGGGTTTTTTCTTTGTGGTGGATATACCCTAACTGCCGTTCCAATTTCAGGTCGTTTGCGGGCAGGGCGGTCACCGTGTTGTCGAGCATGCTCAGCGGCAACAGACTCCAACCCATGCCAATAGCCACCATACCCTTGATGGTTTCCAAATAGTTGGTGGTCATGGTGGTATTGAGCTTTAAATGCTGCGCCGCAAACAGCTCTGTAACAATTTGACTGGTGTGGGTGTTGAGCTCCGGCAAAATGGCCGGGTAGTTTTGCAGCTGCTCTACTGCAAATGGCGTTTCCGTCAGAGGGTGATCTGGCGCCACCACAAACGCCAGCTCATCTGGCCAGATACTCTGGGCGATGACTTTTGGGTGAGGCTTGGGTGACAGAGTAATAATTGCCAACTCAAAATGGCCATGAAGGATATTGTCGTAGGCGCTCTCGGAATCCATAAACGCCATATCGATAGACACATCCGGGAATTCCCGGGTAAAACGCTTCAATACTTTTGGTAATCGTCGCAGGCCAATATGATGGCTGATAGCCAGACGCAATGTGCCGCTTACCGAACCACTAAGATCGGCAATGGCTTGGCGAGTGGCTTGCAGTTCTCCAAGAATACTCCGTGCTCTGGGCAGCAATTCACGGCCACTGCTGGTTAAGCTCACCGTGCGGGCGATGCGGTCAAACAGGCGGCAATCCAGCTGTTGTTCCAGCAAGGCAATACGCTTGCTGACCGCGGATTGAGTCAGGTGCAAGCGATCCGCCGCCACAGAAAAAGATTCCGCTTCTGCCACCACAACAAAGGCCTCTAACAGCGACGTATCCATCTCTCATCTCCCGTCTTTCGTCTCACACATTGAATTCCTTTTGGGAATCCAATGTATTAAAAAGATGAATTTATTTTATTGCAAGAGCAGATTAGAATGCCGGTCACTTATCCCTCGCGAGCCACGCTCTATAACCCATTCAGGAGATTAGCCAATGGCGGGTAAAACCCTTTACGACAAGTTGTGGGATGCACACTTGGTCAAGCAGCGCGACGACGGTACTGCGCTGATCTATATCGATCGGCAATTGCTGCACGAAGTCACCTCGCCCCAAGCCTTTGAAGGCTTGCGTTTAGCGAATCGCCAGCCTTGGCGAGTAGACGCCAATCTGGCCACCCCGGACCACAATGTACCCACCACCAGTGCCGAGCGCCTGGCGGGTGTGGATGGCATTGAAGACGAAACTTCTCGGATTCAGGTAAAAACTCTGGACGAAAACTGCGACGAATTCGGTATTGTTGAGCACGGCATCAATGACCCTGGCCAGGGCATTGTTCACGTAGTGGGCCCGGAGCAGGGCGCTACCTTGCCGGGAATGACCGTAGTTTGTGGCGATTCTCATACCTCCACCCATGGTGCTTTGGGTGCCCTGGCTCACGGTATTGGTACTTCTGAAGTGGAGCACGTACTGGCGACCCAGTGCCTGATTCAGCGCAAAATGAAAAATATGCTGGTGCGTGTGGACGGCACACTGGGCGCAGGTGTTACGCCCAAAGATGTGGTGCTGGCCATTATTGGCAAAATTGGCACTGCGGGTGGTAACGGTTGCGCTATCGAATTCGGTGGCCAGGTGTTCCGAGATATGTCGATGGAAGGGCGCCTGACAGTGTGCAATATGTCCATTGAGGCGGGTGCTCGCGCCGGTATGGTGGCTGTGGACGATACCACCATCGAATATGTCAAAGGCCGCGAGTACGCTCCCAAAGGAGACGATTGGGGCAAGGCAGTGGCCTATTGGAACACTTTACATAGCGATGCGGACGCCGAGTTCGATATTGTGGTGGAGCTGGACGGTACTGACATCAAGCCTCAGGTGTCCTGGGGTACCTCGCCAGAGATGGTATTGCCAGTGGACGCCACCGTACCTAACCCTGCAGACGAAAGCGACCCGGTGAAAAGCAATGGCATCAGCCGCGCCCTGGAGTACATGGGCCTGGAAGCGGGGCAGGATATCAGCAGTATCCCGGTAGATCGGGTGTTTATCGGTTCTTGCACTAACTCTCGCTTGGAAGATCTGCGGGAAGCTGCGGCGGTGGCCAAAGGGCGTAAAGTAGCGGATTCCGTTAAACAAGTGCTGATTGTGCCTGGCTCACAAGCGGTGAAAGCCAAAGCAGAGGCAGAGGGGCTGGATAAAGTCTTTACCGATGCCGGTATGGAGTGGCGCGAACCCGGTTGCTCCATGTGCCTGGCCATGAATGCGGACAAGCTGGGTAACGGTGAGCATTGCGCTTCCACCAGTAACCGTAACTTTGAGGGCCGTCAGGGCTTTGGCGGTCGAACTCATCTGGTGAGTCCCGCTATGGCGGCGGCCGCGGCTATTGCCGGCCACTTCACCGATGTTCGCCAGATGATGGAGGCGTAACCATGGAAAAATTCACCGTTCTGCAAGGTATCGCTGCGCCCATGGATCGCGCCAATGTGGATACCGATATGATTATCCCCAAGCAGTTCCTCAAATCCATTAAGCGCACCGGCTTTGGTGTGAATTTGTTTGATGAATTGCGTTATCTGGACGAAGGCTATCCGGGGCAGGATTGCAGTGTGCGCCCGATCAACGAAGATTTTGCCTTGAATAAGCCCCGCTATAATGGCGCTTCCATTCTGCTGGCGCGGGAAAACTTTGGTTGCGGTTCCAGCCGCGAACACGCCCCCTGGGCACTGGTGGATTACGGTTTTCGCGCCATTCTTGCTCCCAGTTATGCGGATATTTTCTTTAATAACAGCTTTAAGAATGGCCTCTTACCCATTGTTTTAGAAGAAAATATAGTTGACGATTTATTTAAATCGACGGAAGCCAACGACGGCTATCAGTTGACCATTGATCTGGACGCCCAGCTGATCAAGCGCCCGGACGGTGACGACATTCCCTTCGACGTAGACCCGTTCCGCAAACACTGTTTACTCAATGGCCTGGACGATATCGGTTTGACCTTGCAAGACGCAGACGCCATTCGTGAGTTTGAAGGTGGTTGGAAACAGCAATGCCCTTGGTTGTTTGGGGCGATTAAGTAAAAAGACTTGGGTCGCACGTCGCATGCTTGACGTCGCACGCTAAAAACACATCTTCGATGTAGGTCGGGCTTTAGCCCGACAACATTGTTCACCTAAGACACCGAGGGTGTCGACCTGAAGGTCGACCTACAAAAGGTGCTTGGTTTTAGCGTGCGACATGCGACGTCTGACGTGCGACCAATAAAAGCGAAGTGAGAGATAAAAGATGACGAAGAAGGTTCTTATTTTACCCGGCGACGGTATCGGCCCGGAAATTGTCACCGAAGCGGAGCGCGTTCTGCGTGCTGCGGATGAAAAATTTAACCTGGGACTGGAGATTGATCACGGCCTGTTGGGTGGTTCAGCCATTGATCAACACGGTGCACCTTACCCGGAAGAAACCTCCGCCAAGGCTAAAGCGGCAGACGCCATTTTGCTGGGCGCTGTGGGTGGCCCCAAGTGGGACAATATCGAGCGCAGCATTCGCCCGGAGCGTGGCCTGCTGGGTATTCGCTCTGAGTTGGAGCTGTTTGGCAACCTGCGCCCTGCGATTCTCTATCCGCAGCTGGCGGATGCGTCTTCCCTGAAGCCAGAGGTGGTATCCGGTCTAGATATTCTGATTGTGCGTGAGCTGACCGGTGGCATTTACTTTGGCACTCCGCGGGGTATTCGCGAGCTGGAGAACGGCGAGCGCGAAGGCTACAACACTTACAAATACAGCGAGTCGGAGATTCGCCGCATTGGCGTGGTGGCCTTTGAATCCGCTCGCAAGCGCAATGGCCGGGTTTGCTCCGTAGACAAAGCCAATGTGCTGGAAGCCACTATTCTGTGGCGCGAAATTATGGAAGAAGTGGCCAAAGACTACCCGGACGTGGAATTGAGCCATATGTACGTGGACAACGCCGCCATGCAGCTGGTGCGCGCGCCCAAGCAGTTCGATGTGATGGTGACCGGCAATATGTTTGGCGATATTCTGTCTGATGCCGCTGCGATGCTTACGGGTTCTATTGGTATGCTGCCTTCGGCCTCTCTGGATGCCAGCGGCAAGGGCATGTACGAACCCTGTCACGGCTCTGCCCCGGATATTGCCGGGCAGGGCATTGCCAACCCGCTGGCGACCATTCTTTCTGCTGCCATGATGTTGCGTTACTCGCTGGATATGAGTGCGGCGGCGGATGCCATTGAAAGTGCGGTTGACACCGTGCTGGATAAAGGTCTGCGCACCGCCGATATTTACACCGATGGCGATGTCAAAGTCTCCACCAGTGAAATGGGTGCCGCAGTTGTTGAGGCGTTGGCTGCCCAGTAACGCTTGCTAGAGTAAGGTCGAATAGTGGCAGGGGGTGCGTTACACTTCCTGCCCTGTTTTTTTAGGCGGTCAACAGATCGCCATTGAGATGTAATAAAGAGAAGTGCGATGAAACGAGTAGGTCTAGTAGGTTGGCGCGGCATGGTGGGCTCCGTATTGATGGAACGCATGCGTGCCGAGAACGATTTTGCCGATATCGAACCGGTATTTTTTACCACCTCCCAGGTAGGGCAGGAAGGCCCGGCAGAGGCGACTGAAACCCTCAAGGACGCTACCGACATTAGCGAACTCAGCGCTATGGATATTATCGTTACCTGTCAGGGTGGCGATTACACCAAGGCGGTGTACCCGCAACTGCGTGAATCCGGCTGGAACGGCTACTGGATTGACGCTGCCTCGGCACTGCGTATGGACGACAGCGCCTTGATCGTACTGGATCCGGTGAATCTGGACGTGATCAAGAACGGCATCGCGGGCGGTGTGAAAAACTTTATTGGCGGTAACTGCACCGTCAGCCTGATGCTGATGGCCATGGGCGGTCTGTTCAGAAATGGCGTGGTGGATTGGGTCAGTGCCATGACGTACCAGGCGGCTTCCGGGGCCGGTGCCCGCAATATGCGCGAGCTGATCAGCCAGATGGGTGTGCTGCGCGATAACGTCGCTGTGGAGCTGGATAATCCGGCGTCTGCCATTTTGGATATCGATCGCAAGGTGGCCAATACCATGCGCAGCGACAGTTTCCCCACCGACAATTTTGGCGCGCCACTGGCCGGTAGTCTGCTGCCCTGGATTGATGTAGAGCTGGAAAGCGGTCAATCCAAAGAAGAGTGGAAAGCCCAGGTGGAGACCAACAAAATTCTGCAAGGTCACAAAACTATTCCGGTGGACGGGGTTTGTGTCCGCATTGGCGCCATGCGCTGCCACAGCCAGGCGCTGACGGTAAAACTCAACCGCGATGTGCCCATGGACGAAGTGGAATCGATGCTGGCCGAGGCCAATGACTGGGTGCAGGTAGTGCCCAATCACCGCGATGATACCCTGCGCGACCTCACCCCAACGGCGGTCACTGGCCACTTGCATATCCCGGTTGGGCGTTTGCGCAAAATGCATATGGGTGGTGAATACTTGTCGGCCTTTACGGTGGGTGACCAGCTGCTGTGGGGTGCCGCCGAGCCGCTGCGCCGTATGCTTCGCATCCTGTTGGAATCTTAAATGGGCGAATTTACGAACTGCTACGACGTTGCCGTCGTCGGTGCTACTGGCGCTGTTGGCGAGGCAATTCTGGAGCTTCTGGCAGAGCGGGAATTTCCGATTGGTGAAATTTACGCGCTGGCCAGCGAACGCTCCGCTGGTGAAACTGTGTTGTTCAACAAACGCCCGGTGCTGGTGGAAAATCTGGCGGAATTTGACTTCTCCAAAGTGCAGATTGCGCTGTTCTCTGCCGGCGGTTCCGTGTCCGCGCAATACGCCCCTGTGGCGGCGGATGCCGGTTGTGTGGTGATCGATAACACGTCTGAATTTCGCTACGACGACGATGTGCCTCTGGTGGTGCCGGAGGTCAATCCCGATGCTCTGGGTGACTACAGCGCTCGTAATATCATTGCCAACCCCAATTGTTCCACCATTCAAATGTTGGTGGCGTTAAAGCCCATTCACGATGAGGTGGGCATTGAACGCATTAACGTGTGTACTTATCAGTCTGTCTCAGGCAGTGGTCGCAAAGGCGTCAATGAGCTGGCCGGGCAAACTGCCAAGCTGCTCAATGGGCTGCCTGCTGAAGAAGAAATCTATCCAAAGCAAATTGCCTTCAATGTGCTGCCTCATATTGACGACTTCCAGGACAACGGCTACACCCGGGAAGAGATGAAGATGGTCTGGGAAACCCAGAAAATCTTTGCCGACAGCAGCATTCGGGTAAACCCCACTTGTGTGAGGGTGCCGGTGTTTTATGGCCACGCTGAGGCAGTGCACCTTGAAACCCGAGTGCCCATCAGTGAAGACGAAGTGCGTGCGCTGATGGTGGATGCCGCTGGTGTAGAGTTGCTGGATGAGCGCCAGTCCGGGGGCTATCCAACTCCGGTAGGAGATGCTGCTGGCAAGGATGCGGTTTACGTGGGACGCATTCGCGAAGACATATCCCACGCCAATGGTATCAATCTGTGGATTGTGTCGGATAATGTCCGGAAAGGGGCCGCACTTAACAGTGTACAAATCGCGGAATTGCTGATAGAAACGTACCTGTAAAAATGCGCCCCACGCCCGCAATGGCCGGGGCGCCAACACAATAATGTAGATAGGACTATCACATCATGGCTTTCCCAAAGGTCAAAGCTCTCAGCGCTGCGTTGGCGCTTTTGGTTTCTCAAGCTGCATCGGCAGTGGGTTTAGGTGAGATCAAACTGAACTCCGCTCTCAATGAGCCGCTGAATGCGGAAATTGAACTGCTGAGTGTGGGGGATTTGGACGAATTGGAATTGTTCGTCAATCTCGCCAGCCGCAAGGACTTTGAACGTGCCGGTGTGCCTCGTGACTACTTTCTCAGTGGTTTGCGGTTTGAAGTTGACCTGTCCGGCTCGCGCCCCAAAGTCATTGTGAAATCCGAGAAGCCGGTGCGAGAGCCCTTCCTGGATTTTCTGGTGGAGATGCAGTGGCCCAGCGGTCGCCTGCTGCGCAACTACACCTTGCTGGTTGACCTGCCAGTCTACTCTGACGAAAAAGCCAAGCCCAAAGCGGTTGAGAGCAGTTCTTCCGGCAGCTCCAGTGCCAAGCCAGCCACTGCTCCCCGGCCGGCCCCAGCACCTCAGCCAGCGGCCAGTAGCAATCTGGAAGCCGGTGGCGATTACCAAGTGGCCCGTGGCGATACCTTGTGGGGCATCGCGAAACGCTCCCGTCCTCAAGGTGCCAGCATCCATCAGACCATGGTAGCCATTCACGAGTTAAACCCCCGTGCTTTTGTGCGTGGTGATATCAACCTGTTGAAAAGCGGTGAAATTCTGCGCCTGCCAGCGGGCTCACAAATCAACAGCAGCCACAGCGATGCAGTGGCAGACATCAGCCAGCAGACCCAAAGCGGTGCCCTGATCGATGCAGCAGACACACCGTCGCCGTCATCAAACGACCAACAGTCTTCCGATGGCCGCCTTAAACTGTCTGCGGCCACTGAGGATGCGGCCAGTGCGGAGGAAGATTACTCAGTATCCGAATACGATGGCAGTGAGGCTGGTGGCGCTGGAAACAGCGAACGCCTTTCCAATGACTTGACCATCGCTCAGGAAGAACTGCTTCGCAAAGACCGGGAACTGGAAGAAGCCCGCGAGCGTATTGCGCTGCTTGAACAGCAGGTGGCCACCAACGACCGCATTGTAGAGATACAAAACAGCACTCTGGGAGAGGCGCAACAGGCGCAGGCCCAGAATCAACAAGCAGCGGCTGAAGCCGCACAACAAACACAAAAAACTGCCGAGGAAAGTGCAGAACAAGTACCCGCAGAGCCAGTGGCGGCAGAGTCTGAGCAGGGATTTTTGGCGCAGTACAAATACTACCTGATGGCGGGAATCGGCCTGTTGCTTGCCCTGTTGGTGGCTCTGGGTTTGCGTCGCAAAAAAGACGATGACGCCGATGAGTTTACCTTTGACGAGGCTCCGGAGCCGACCTTCGAGGAGCCGGAACCCGCTGCCGCCATTGCTGAGCTGAATGAAACCGAACCGGAAGAACAGGAGCCCGAACCTGCCGCGCTGGTATCTGAGCCGGAACCAGAGGAGGAGCCTCAGGAAGAGGTTGTCGATTTGTCTGATGAAGATCAGCTGTTCGACTTTGAAGAAGAGGATGAATCTCTGGAAGAGGATGAGCCGTCCGATAAAGAACAGGATGAAGAGTTGGACGAAATACTCACCCGCTTTGATGAAGCGGATGAGGAAGCTGAACAAGACGCTGATGACGATCTGGACTTTGACGTTGAGCTGGATCTGGACGATGAGCCTCAGGACGAAGATGGCGAGACAGATGACAGTAGCGAAGAAGATTCTGCCGAAGATGAGCCTGAAGCTGTTGAGGAAGAAGCCGCAGATTCAGAAGACGCCGATGAGGCCGATGCTCAACAAGACGATGAGCCCGAGGAAGAGGTAGCAGAAGAGGCGACTGCCACGGAAGAAGAGAGTGAGCCTGAAGTGGTAGTGGAAGACGCCGACGATGACTTCGATCTGGATATGGAAGGCGACGAAATCGGTACCAAGCTGGATTTGGCCAAAGCCTACAGCGATGTGGGTGATACCGATGGCGCTCGTGAAATGCTCGAAGAAGTGATTGAAGAGGGCAGCGACGAGCAAAAAGCCGAGGCCAAAAAGCTGCTCGACGACTTGGAATAATCCTGTGTCCGTCATCGCGAGCGCAGCGCGGCGATCCAGCGTCTTTGTTTTTAAATCACTAGATTGCCGCGTCGCCTGCAGCTCCTCGCAATGACGATGATTTCTATATGTCAGAAGCCCCCAAGGGGTATCAACGCAATATGCTGTTGAGCCCCGAAGACAAAATGCCAGAAGGCATGCAACGCATAGCTGCCGTCGTTGAATACGACGGCAGTGCTTTTTGTGGCTGGCAACGGCAGAGCCACAGCCCCAGCGTTCAGGCGGAAGTGGAACGGGCGCTGTCAAAAGTGGCAGCAGAACCCATTACTGTTGCCTGCGCTGGTCGCACAGATACTGGCGTCCACGGCACCAACCAGGTAATTCACTTCGATACCCTGGCACAAAGGGAAGCGCGCAACTGGATTCTCGGTGCCAACGCCAACCTGCCAGACAGTATCCGTGTACACTGGGCCTCGCCAGTTTCCCCACAGTTTCACGCCCGCTTTAGTGCAACCGCACGCACCTATCGCTATGTGATCAGCAACCAGCCCTATCGACCTGCATTGGGTCACAGCGGTTTGACCTGGCAGCGCTTGCCGTTAGATGAAAAAGCCATGCAGCAGGGTGCTAACTACCTGCTAGGTGAACGGGATTTTTCCTCATTTCGTGGCGCCGGCTGTCAATCGAAAACCCCCAATCGCAACATGCATTATGTGGATGTATGGCGTCAGGGGGAACTGGTAATCATCGAACTGCGTGCCAACGCTTTTGTATTGCATATGTGTCGCAATATTGCCGGAGCTTTGATAGCGGTTGGTGCCGGTGAAAAAAAACCGGAGTGGATCGACGAGCTGATGGCGGTGCGGGATCGCAATCAGGCGGGCATTACCGCGCCCCCGCAGGGGTTGTATTTGGTGAATGTCAGTTATCCTGCCGAGTTTGAATTTCCCCAATTGCCACCTGGCCCTCATTGTGTTGCTGAGCCATTGAGGCGGCTGCCTTGTGAGCACCGAATACCTTTATAGGCGTTGCTCAAAACTATTGACCTAACAACAATTTGCATAGCTGCCATTAGACGACTTTGCTAAAATCCGCTGCTTTGCAACCGGTACTCTGAACAGCTGTGTCGACTCGCGTAAAAATCTGTGGCATTACTTCTGTGGAAGACGCTCGCCATGCTTTACAAGCAGGTGCAGATGCCATTGGCTTGGTGTTTTACGACAAGAGCCCCAGATTTGTAGAAACAGATGTTGCCCGGCAAATTTCCGCTGCCGTTGGCCCTTTTGTCACTCTGGTAGGGTTGTTTGTGAATGCCTCTGCCGAGCAGGTGAATAAGGTGTTGGGTACGGTTCCCCTGCAGGTTTTGCAGTTTCATGGGGATGAAAGCAGCGACTTTTGCCGGCAATTTGGCCGCCCCTGGTACAAAGCCATTCGTATGGCGCCGGATTTGGGTGTGGCGGAGCAGGTGCAGGCTTTTGGTGATTCCCACGGCTTGTTGTTCGATGCCTGGCAGGCAGATAAATACGGCGGGACTGGGGCAACCTTTGAGTGGCAGCGGATACCGGCGATGAATAAACCGGTTATTTTGGCCGGTGGGTTGACCCCGGAAAATGTGGTCGAAGCGGTAAAGACCGTGCGCCCTTACGCCGTGGATATCAGCGGTGGTGTCGAAAGTTCCCCCGGTAAAAAGTGCCCGCAAAAAATGCAGCAGTTTATTGAGCGCGCTAAAAGCGCGTAATTGGAGATCGCAGTGAGTTCAACGATTGATTTCAACCAGTACCCTGACAATAGCGGCCACTTTGGCCCCTACGGCGGTCGTTTTGTGTCGGAAACCCTGATGCATGCTCTGGATGAGCTTGAGGCCAACTACGCTCGGCTTAAGGCTGACCCGGAATTGCAGGCGGAGTTTGACCGCGACCTGGCCCATTATGTGGGCAGGCCATCACCGCTGTACCACGCCGAGCGCTGGTCCCGGGAAACCGGTGGCGCGCAAATCTACCTGAAGCGGGAAGACCTCAATCACACCGGCGCTCACAAAATTAACAACACCATAGGTCAGGCGCTGTTGGCTAAATACAGCGGCAAAACCCGGATTATTGCCGAAACCGGGGCAGGGCAGCATGGTGTTGCCAGTGCCACTGTGTGTGCCCGTCTGGGTTTGGAATGTCATGTCTATATGGGTGAAGAAGACGTGCGCCGTCAGGCACTCAACGTCTACCGCATGAAATTGCTGGGGGCTACGGTGCACCCGGTGAGCTCCGGCTCCCGCACCCTCAAGGATGCCATGAACGAGGCCATGCGCGACTGGGTTACCAATGTCGACAACACCTTTTACATCATCGGCACCTGTGCCGGGCCTCACCCGTACCCGGAGTTGGTGCGCAACTTTCAGTCGGTGATCGGTCGCGAGGCTCGCACTCAATGTTTGGAAATGACCGGCAAACTGCCGGACGCGCTGGTGGCCTGTGTGGGTGGCGGCTCCAATGCCATCGGCTTGTTTCACCCTATGCTGGGTGACGAATCCGTGGCCATGTACGGTGTGGAAGCGGGTGGCCACGGGGTGGAAACCGGCGAACACGCAGCCCCGCTCACTGTGGGCGTGCCTGGCGTATTGCACGGCAATCGCACCTACCTGATGGAGGATGAAGATGGCCAGATTATCGAAACCCACTCGGTATCCGCAGGCCTCGACTATCCCGGTGTTGGCCCGGAACACGCCTGGCTCAAGGATCAGGGAAGGGTGGAATACGTCACCATCGACGACGATGAAGCACTGGTGGCGTTCCGCAAACTGACCCAGATAGAGGGCATTATGCCCGCCCTGGAATCCAGCCATGCCTTGGCCTATGCGGAAAAACTGGCGGCGACCATGAGCCCGGAGCAAATTGTGCTGGTGAACCTGTCAGGCCGCGGTGACAAGGACATTCTTACAGTGGCGGAAATCGACGGTATTACGGTATAGCTATGAATCGTATTGGCAAAAAACTCCAGGCATTAAAAGACGATGGCCGCAAGGCGCTGGTGACTTATATCGTTGCCGGTGACCCTACCCCGGAAACCACCGTACCCGCCATGCACGCACTGGTGGCAGCGGGGGCGGATATTCTGGAAATCGGCGTACCGTTTTCTGACCCCATGGCGGAAGGTCCGGTTATTCAGCTGGCCCACGAACGGGCGTTGAAACACGGCACCAGCCTGCGGGATACCCTGAATATGGTGGCAGAATTCCGCCAGCAAGACGCTGATACGCCGGTTATTTTGATGGGCTACGCCAACCCCATTGAAAAAATGGGTTACGACGGCTTTGCTACAGCAGCCAAGTCGGCAGGTGTGGACGGAGTACTTACCGTTGATTTGCCACCGGAAGAAGCCAGTGAATTTACCGATGTGCTCAGGGCACAGCAGTTGGAGAATATCTTCCTGATCGCACCCACTACTACTATTGAGCGCCAGCGCGCGATTGCCAGTCAGGCCGGGGGCTTTATTTACTATGTTTCCCTGAAGGGAGTTACTGGTGCCGGGCACCTGGATATCGCTTCGGTGGAACAGAAATTGACGGAGATTCGCTCGCTTACCGAGCTGCCTATCTGCGTCGGTTTTGGCATTAAAGATGGCGCCACTGCAAAGGCCGCCTCGGCCCCTGCCAGTGGCGCGGTGGTGGGTAGCGCCATTGTTTCTGCCATGGCGAACGCAGAAGACGGGAAATATGACTCAATTCCCACTATTATCAGTGATATAGTGAGCGAAATTCGTGCATCACTTGATTCCTAATAAAGTAAAAGTACACAGGTTTATGCAATGAGCTGGCTTGAGAAAATCAAACCCCAAGGGTTGACTACCCAGAAGAAAGATCGCACCCAGAACGTCCCGGAAGGCCTCTGGAAAAAATGCCCCAAGTGCAGTGCGCCGCTCTATCGTCCAGAGCTGGAACGCAATATGGACGTGTGCCCTAAGTGCTCTCACCACATGCGTATAGGTGCCCGCCGCCGCCTGGATGTTTTTCTGGATCATAATGGTCGCGAGGAAATCTGCACCGACGTAGAGCCTATCGATCGGCTGAAATTCAAGGACATCAAGAAATACAAAGACCGCCTTAGCGAGGCCCAGAAAAAAACCGGCGAGAAAGACGCGGTGGTTGCCATGCGCGGCACCCTTAAAGGCTTGCCCATCGTGGTGGTGGCTTTTGAGTTCGCCTTCCACGGCGGTTCCATGGGTTATGTGGTGGGTGAAAAATTCACCCGCGCCGCGAAATTGGCGCTGGAAGAAAATATTCCCCTGATCTGCTTCCCGGCCACCGGTGGTGCGCGAATGCAGGAAGCGTTGATCTCGCTGATGCAAATGGCTAAGACCAGCGCCATTGTGGAAAAGCTCAAGCAGCAGGGCACGCCGTATTTCTCGATTATGACTGACCCGGTTTACGGCGGCGTTTCTGCCAGTCTGGCGCTGTTGGGTGATATCAATGCCGCCGAACCCGGTGCGCGAGCGGGCTTTGCCGGCCCCAATATCATTGAGCAGACCATCCGCCAGAAACTGCCCGCAGGTTTCCAGCGCGCCGAGTTTTTGTTGGATCACGGTGCCATCGACATGATTATTCCGCGCCCGGAAATGCGCGATACGGTTGCCCGTCTGCTGGCCAAGTTCACCGGCAAGCCGGAATTCCCCGAAGCTCCTCAAGAGGAAGCAGAGGCTGAGGAAGTTTCGTAACAGACTCCGTTGCACAAGTTGAATTCTCTTCACGATTGGTTGGCGTTACTGGAAAGTCGCCATCCCACGGAAATTGATCTGGGCCTGGATCGCATCGCCGAGGTGTATAAACGCCTCGGCGATACTGTTTTGGCGGGCAGGGCGCTGGCAGAGCGAGTCGTTTCTGTGGCCGGCACCAATGGCAAAGGTTCCTGTGTGGCCACCCTGGCGGCACTGTTGCAAGGCAACGGACTCAAAGTCGCCACCTACACCTCTCCCCATCTTTTGCGTTTTAATGAGCGTATCGCCATTAATGATGAGCCGGTATCCGATGCTCAGCTGATCGACGCCTTTGAAAAAGTGGAGCAGGCGCGCGCTGATGTTTCCCTGACCTATTTCGAATTCACCACTCTGGCGGCTTTTGTGGTGATGGCTCAACAGCCGCTGGATATGGCTATTCTGGAAGTGGGGCTTGGTGGGCGCCTGGATGCGGTGAATATCATTGATGCGGACATCTCGGTGGTCACCAGTATCGACCTGGATCACCAGGAGTACCTGGGCAATACCCGCGAATCAGTTGCCACCGAAAAGCTGGGTATCGCTCGGCCTGACAGGCCATTGTTGTGCGGCGAGATGAATCTGCCCGGAAATTTTGTCGCCGAAGCGCAACAATACGGTTGTCGAGACCTGTATTTGGGCAAAGATTTTACTCTGGCCCCAGAGTTGGTTCCCAACCACCTGCCATACCCCAGTGCTGCCTGTGCAGTGCAGGCAGCGCAATTGTTGGGGGTGGAGTTGACGGCCGAGGAGCTGGCCGAGCAGCTGCCTCAAGTCAATTTACCTGGCCGCTTCCAGCGCATTGCCATGGGTGATCGCCAGTTGATTCTGGATGTGGCACACAATCCAGCCGCTGCACAATTGCTGGCCGAGCGCTTGCCAAAAGAACGCCAGTGTCAGGCGGTATTGGCGATGATGGCGGACAAGGACTTGGCTGAGGTCATCGCTCCTTTTGGCGGTTTGGTAGAGCACTGGTTCTTGCCGCCGCTGGTGGATAACCCTCGTGCGGCGCAACCCTCAGAGCTGGGTCAACTGTTGTACAATGGCGGCCACTCAAATACCGAGTCCAGCAGTGTTGGTAGTGCGATTGAGCAGGCTCTGGCAAAAGCCGGAGCTGGTGGCACGGTGGTGGTATTTGGGTCTTTCTTTACCGTGGCTGCCGCGTTGCAGTGGCACAGGGGTGACAAACAGTGAATGACGGTCTGAAACAACGGGTAGTGGGCGCTTTCGTACTGGCGGCGCTGGCGATTATTTTTCTGCCCATGTTGTTTGATTTCAGTGGTGAGCGTTACATTGACCGCAACTCGTATATTCCCTCACGGCCCGATATTTCCAGCCGACCTTTTGAAGAGCCTGCGCGCCCGGATAACATTCAGTACCCGAAACCCGCAGAACGCATCTTCCAACCCGACGACAGCGAGCCGCTTGTAGAGCAACCAGAATCTGACACCGAAGAGCCAGCGGTTGCGGTGGAGGAAACAACGCCGGCTCCGGGCTTGAATGAGCAGGGTATGCTCGCCGCCTGGGTGATCCAGGTGGGAGCCTTTAGTGACAAACAGCGGGCAGCAAAGCTCGAGCAATCCCTGCTGGCGGACGGCTACAAGGCCTACCTGCGAGAAAATCCCAGCCGAGGTCTGTTTTTTGTCTATGTGGGCCCGGATGCAGACAAGCAAACACTGCAGCGGGTGCAGAAAAAAGTTGACAGTAAATACCGACTCAAATCAAAAATTCTTTCTTTTGAGCCCTGATGTTGAACAAGGTCTCTGTTAGAATCGCGCCACCTACTGCGAGTGGATACAAGCAATGAATTGGGCTGACTGGGCGATTATCGCTATTGTCGCACTCTCCGCGCTGATCAGTCTGGTGCGGGGCTTTGTTCGTGAGGCGCTTTCGCTGGCTGTGTGGGTGGCCGCTGTGATTATTGCCGCCAACTTCTACCAATCCCTTGCCAGCCAGTTTACCAACCTGATCGAAACCCCATCCCTGCAATTGATTGTTGCCTGGGTAGTACTGTTTTTGGCCACCTTGTTGGTGGGCATGCTGGTGACCTATGTTATCGGGCAACTGGTAAAGGCCACTGGTCTTAGTGGTACCGATCGGCTGATTGGCTCACTATTTGGCATCGCCCGCGGTCTGGTGTTGGTGCTGATTGTTCTGGTGCTGGTGCCCAAAGCTTTGCCGGTGGATGAAGACCCCTGGTGGCAACAGTCGCGCTTGATTCCTCAATTCCTCAAATTTGAACAGTGGGCCGCTGAAATGGGTGGTTCACTGTACGAATCTGGCAAGCAATTGCTCAGCCCTGACCTCAACCCCAACCCTGAACAGCAAACTCAAACTTCTTTTCCAGGTAGCTAACAGTATGTGTGGCATAGTCGGTATTTTTGGTAACGGTGACGTCAATCTTGAACTCTATGACGCCCTTACCATGTTGCAACATCGGGGGCAGGACGCGGCGGGAATTACCACCTGTGAAAATGGCTTGTTTCACCAGCGCAAAGACAACGGTCTGGTGAAGGATGTTTTCCACACCCGCCATATGAAACATCTGGTGGGTAATGTGGGCATTGGCCATGTGCGCTACCCCACAGCGGGCAGCTCCAGCCCGGCGCTGGCGCAGCCGTTTTATGTGAATTCCCCCTACGGTATTTGCATGGCCCACAATGGCAATCTGACCAATTCGGCCCAGTTGCATGAGCATATTTTCAAATCGGATATGCGCCATGTGAACACCGATTCGGATTCCGAATTGCTGCTCAATGTGTTTGCCAACGAACTGCAATCTCAAGGCAAGCTGAAGCCCGGCGCCGACGATATTTTTGCCGCTATTGAGCGCCTCCACGGTCGCTGCACTGGTGCCTATGCGGTAGTTGGGTTGATCGCCAACTACGGTCTGTTCGCGTTTCGTGACCCGCTGGGCATTCGCCCGCTGGTGTATGGTAAGCGCGAAGGCACTGGCGGTACCGAGTATATGATCGCCTCCGAGAGCGTTGCCCTGGATACCATGGGTTATGAACTGGTGCGCAGCGTTTACCCCGGTGAAGCTTTGTTTATTGATATGGATGGCAAACTTCACAGCCGCCAGTGTGCGGACAACCCCAAGCTGGTACCCTGCATTTTTGAGCACGTGTACTTTGCCCGCCCGGACTCCATGATCGATGATGTGTCGGTGTACAAATGCCGCCTGCGCCAGGGCGAAAAACTGGCGGAGAAAATTCTTCGGGAAATGCCTGACCATGACATTGACGTGGTGATTCCTATTCCCGATACCAGCCGTGTGGCTGCCCAGAGTATTGCCGAGCGCCTTGGTTTGAAACTGCGTGAAGGCTTTATGAAAAACCGCTACATCGGCCGCACTTTTATTATGCCGGGGCAAAAACAGCGCAAGAAATCTGTGCGCCAGAAGCTCAACCCCAACAAGCTGGAATTCCAGGGCAAGAACGTCTTGTTGGTGGATGACTCTATCGTGCGCGGTACCACCAGCGGAGAAATTATCCAAATGGCTCGCGATGCCGGTGCCAGCAAGGTGTACATTGCATCCGCAGCGCCGGAGGTGAAATTCCCCAATGTGTACGGCATCGACATGCCGTCGGCGGAAGAGCTGATTGCCCACGGCCGCACAGTGGAAGAGATCGCCGAGCAGATTGGCGCCGATAAGCTGATTTATCAGGACTTGGACGATCTGATCGAATCTGCCAAAGAGGGCAACAGTGATATCAACCACTTTGATTGCTCGGTGTTTAACGGTGAATACGTCACCGGCGATGTGGATCAAGCCTATCTGGATGCCCTCAACGCCGCCCGCAACGACAATGCCAAAGATGGCAAAGGCGAGGGGCCGGAATCTTCCGATTTGATCGGTATTCACAACGCCTCGGCGGCACGCTAATCTAAGCAGAACGTCATCCCCGCGCAGGCGGGGATCCATCTTGAAGGCGGCACTAAAGTCTGTAAATGCTGTGGCTTATGGATTCCCGCCTGCGCGGGAATGACGAGATTTTTCTTTACTGGCTCTAAGGTGGCCAGAACGTATTTTTCAGGTAATCAATTGTGAACAAAGACAACAAAAAGCTGGGCCTCGATACGCTGGCCATTCGCGGCGGCATTTCCCGCAGCCATGAGCAGGAGCACTCCGAAGCGCTGTTCCTCACTTCAAGCTATGTGTTTGATAACGCCGAACAGGCGGCCCTTACCTTTGCCAATGAGCGCGACGGCAATGTCTACAGCCGCTACACCAACCCTACCGTGCGGGTGTTTGAAGAGCGCATCGCCGCCATGGAAGGAGCGGAAGAGGGTATAGGTACTGCCTCAGGTATGGCGGCGATTCTCTGTACCTGCATGGCACTGTTTAACGCGGGCGATCACATTATTTGCTCCAAGGATGTGTTTGGCGCCACCATTTCTCTGTTCACCAAACACCTGAGCCGTTTTGGTCTGGAAGTGTCCTATGTGGCACTGGATGATCTGGATGCCTGGCGGGCTGCCATCCAGCCCAACACCAAAGGTCTGTTTATCGAAAGCCCTTCCAACCCCCGTGCAGTGGTTGGCGATATTCGCGCGTTGGCTGATCTGGCCCACGAACATGAAGCACTGCTATTGGTAGATAACTGCTTCTGTACCCCGGCACTGCAAAAGCCCATCGAGTTTGGAGCGGACATTGTGATTCACTCCGCCACTAAGTACATCGATGGTCAGGGTCGTGCTCTGGGTGGTGCGGTAGTGGGCAGCAAAGAACATATCGACGCGGTGCGCATGTTTATACGCGCTGCCGGCCCCTATATGAGCCCCTTTAATGCCTGGGTGTTCCTCAAAGGTCTGGAAACCCTGCGCCTGCGCGTGGAGGCGCACTCTGCCGGTGCCATGGCGCTGGCTCTGTGGTTGAATGAACATCCTAAAGTGGCCAAAGTGTATTACGCGGGCCTGCCGGATCACCCTGGCCATGAACTGGCCAAAGCCCAGCAAAAGGCCTTTGGTGGTGTGGTGGCTTTTGAAATTCACGGCGGTCGTGAGCAGGCCTGGAAAGTGATCGACAGCACCCAGCTGCTGTCACTCACCGCCAATTTGGGTGATGCCAAAACCACCATCGTTCACCCAGCCACTACTACTCATGGCAGCCTTACGGATGAGCAGCGAGAGCAGGCTGGAATTCGCGACAGCCTGATTCGCGTGGCGGTGGGGCTGGAGGATATTGAGGATATAAAAGCAGACTTGGAGCTGGGCTTTAGCGCTATTTAAACTACCCCGTCATTGCCGTAGGGCGGATTAGCACAGCGTAATCCGCCGCCTCCTGAGTCATTGGTGGATTACGCTTCGCTAATCCACCCTACGTGTGGTTTCCATTACTGATCACAAGGGGAAAGAACCATGAAATTTCTAAAAGGTTTGTTAGTGATTGTACTGTTGCTGGTAGTGGTTGGCTTTGTGCTGCCGGGCAGTACCCATGTGGAACGTTCGACGGTGATTAATGCCCCTCAAACCCAGGTTTTTGCCTACCTGAATGACTTTCAAAAATTCAATCTTTGGTCACCTTGGGCGAAAAAAGACCCCAATACACGCTACCAATTCAGCGGCCCCGCTACGGGCGTTGGTAGCAAAATGTCCTGGCAAAGCGATCACAAAGAAGTGGGCTCCGGGTCACAGGAAATTACAGCTTCCCAGCCCAGCGATCACCTGGAAACCTTTCTCGACTTTGGTGATCACGGCACCGCCAAAGCGCACTATCGGTTGAGTAATACCAACGGTATGACCCAAATTACCTGGGGCTTTGATACGGATCACGGCTGGAATTTATTGAGTCGCTATTTTGGTTTGATGATGGACGATATGGTGGGTGCGGATTTTGAGGCTGGGTTGGCAAATTTGAAGCAGGTTGTAGAGGGGCAGGAGACTTAAAAAAAACAGCACTTGTGAGTACGCAAAGCCATGAATTGCGAAGTAACAATAGACGGTTCGAATATACGTGACTGGGATTCATTTCATAATGAATTTCAAGAGAAAATGGGCTTCTTTGATGGCTACGGTAGAAACCTGGATGCATGGCTGGATTGCATGACTGATATATTTACAAGGGGGCAGTATGAAAGCCTTTGCAAGTTTAATTTAAATCAAGATGACTCCTTTACGATGAAGATAATAAATGGAGAGAAATGGATGTCTCAGAGCAAAGAAACATTGTTGGCATTCATGGACTGTTATGAACCGTTGCGTGAATCCAAAGATGGTCACTATGGGCTTAGTATTTCGCGGGGTATTTAACAGATTTGCGGCGCAGCGAGAGATCGCTGCTTCTCTGCAAGACAGGTTAAGCTGCCACCTTCAATCGATTCCGCCCACTTCTTTTAGCCCCATAAAGCGCATTGTCCGCCGCTTTCATTACTCGCTCAAAAGCACCATCCGCCACTGAGCTATCCGCCAATCCCATACTGACGGTAATGCGAATATTGCTTTTGCGGGGGGTGGCACCGCGTTTTTTGATACCGTTTTTCTGCCGCCGTGGGCGGCTGTGTTTGTCACGCATTACCATGTCGTATTCGGCGATAGTCTGGCGCAGTTTTTCCAGTTCTTCTTCGGTTTGCTCGGCGTTTTTGCCGTTGAACAACAGGCAAAATTCTTCACCACCGTAGCGGAATACTTTACCTCCGCTGCCCACTTGGCGAAGTTTTCCGGCCACTACTTTCAGAACCTGATCCCCCAGGTCGTGGCCGTGTTTGTCATTGATTTTTTTAAAGTGGTCGATGTCCACCATGGCCAGGCTGTAATTGCTGCGCAATTCTTTGGCGGCTTTGTGCAGAGCGCGGCGGTTGGCGATCTGGGTGAGTTCGTCCCGGTAGCCGATATGCAGGAAGCTCAATACCTGGTTGATCAGCAGCACCAGACCGATGGTGGCAAACAGTACGGCAGAAATATTGGCCAGTTGGAACCAGCCAAGGGTAATGCCAGTCAGCAGGGCACAGCCCAGCAGGCTGCTGTCGGCGTAGTTATTGCGCCACAGCAACCGGAAAACTGCCAGCAGTGAGACGCCAATAAACAGGAAGGCGGCCAGTGTGGGGAGCTTCAATCCGTGAAAGCTGGTAGCCAGCAAGGCGCTGGCTTGGTCGCCGAACCACAGCGGGTTAATAGCGAACAGGCCACTCATTAACAGTGCGGTCAGAGGTGCCGCCAGTACTGCGATAATGCCACTTGGGTGGCGCCAACTGGTGTCTGGCAATAGCAACAGTGCGCCTATGGCGATGGGCAGCCAAAGGGCCAACAGGGAGAATATCTGCCCCGCAGGCTGGGTGGATAGTGCCGCTTGCAGGTGGTTGCGAATTAACCAGTAGCAGAGTATTGCCAACAGTGCTGTGGCCAGCTCTCTTCCCTGATGAGCGATCAGGGCAATCAGCGCCGCAAGGGCGCAGATAACATAGGGCAATGAGGCGAGTTGTTCACCGGGAACGTCGGATGCGTGGGGAAGGGCGACCAGCGCTGCTACCAGGCATAGCAGTGGCGTAAGAAAGCGAGCGAGTATCGGCACCATACGGCAGTGAGTGGTTGTTGTGCTTATGGTGACAAGTGTAGGGGTTTGCGTGGATTGGGTAAAGGCGTTGGCCGCACGTCGCACGTCTGACGTCGCACGCTAAAACCAACGTGGTTTTGTCATTCCCGCGGAAGCGGGAATCCATTTGGCTGCTTCGTGCGATCCATGGATCCCCGCCTACGCGGGGATGACGTGTTTTTTTGGGCAGCGTGCTTGGTTTTAGCGTGCGACGTCAGACGTGCGACCGCTACAAAAAAAGCCGCCCAAACTGGACGGCTTTATAGAATTCACTAACAGGGCGCTACTAGCCAGGATAATCCCGCTTGGGAGCACCGGTATACAGCTGCCGGGGGCGGCCGATTTTGTAGGCGTTGCTGAGCATTTCGTTCCAGTGGGCGATCCAGCCCACGGTGCGGCCGGTGGCAAAAATAACGGTAAACATTTCCACCGGAATGCCCATGGCCTTGAGGATGATGCCAGAGTAGAAATCCACGTTGGGGTACAGCTTCTTCTGGATAAAGTATTCGTCTTCCAGGGCGATTTGCTCCAGGCGCTTGGCGATTTTCAGCAGGGGGTCTTCCACGCCCAGGGCTTCCAGCACTTCGTCGCAGGTCTGCTTCATAATGGTGGCGCGGGGGTCGAAGTTTTTGTACACCCGGTGGCCGAAGCCCATCAGGCGGAACGGGTCGTTCTTGTCCTTGGCGCGGGCGACAAACTCGTCGATGCGGCTCTCATCGCCAATCTGTTCCAGCATGGTCAGTACCGCTTCGTTGGCACCACCGTGTGCTGGTCCCCACAGGGCGGCAATACCGGCGGCGATACAGGCGAACGGGTTGGCACCGGAGGAGCCTGCGAGGCGCACGGTGGAGGTGGAGGCGTTTTGCTCGTGGTCGGCGTGCAGCAGGAAGATGCGGTCCATAGCGCGGGCCAGGATGGGGTTCACTTCTTTGTGTTCACAGGGGGTGTTGAACATCATGTGAAGGAAGTTTTCCGAATAACTCAGGGAGTTGTCCGGGTAGATATAGGGCTGGCCGATGTAGTGTTTGTAACACATGGCTGCCAGGGTCGGCATTTTGGCGATCAGGCGGTGGGCGGAAATCATCCGGTGTTCCGGGTTAGAGATGTCCAGTGAGTCGTGATAGAAGCTGGACATGGCGCCAACGGAGCCGCACATAATGGCCATCGGGTGGGCGTCGTAACGGAAACCGTTAAGGAACAGTTCGATAGAGCGGCTCACCATGGTGTGGTAGGTGATGGTGTTGTAGAACTGCTTCTTTTCCTCTGCATCGGGCAGTTCGCCATTCAGCAGCAGGAAGCAGGTTTCCAAAAAGTCAGATTTTTCAGCCAACTGCTCGATAGGGTAACCCCGGTGCAGCAGAACCCCGTTGGCGCCGTCGATATAGGTGATTTTTGATTCGCAGGAGGCGGTGGCAGTAAAGCCGGGGTCGAAGGTAAACAGGTTGTTTGATGCCATCGGAGCAATGTTGACCACGTCCTGGCCGGCGGTGCCACTGTATACGGGCAGCTCAATGGCTGCGTCGCTACCTTCAAGTGTGAGAAACGCTTTTCTGTCAGACATAGAAACTCCATTCGAACACCTATACCACTATCGGGATAGGCGTATGAGAAAATAACAAGCCAGAAATCGGGGAAACCCTTAAAAACTGGATGAAGAACCGTTGGGAAAGCTATCGTTTGGCGGGATTTATGTCAACTCATATTGTTGTTTTGTAACTGTTTTACACGCTTGACGCCGACTTTTGGGTAGAGAACGAAACAAAAGTCTAAAACCTGAGGTAGTGAAGGCGGGAGGAATTTGTAATGGCTCTGTAACGATCCTATAATCAGCCGGCTTTTGAAGGGGTTACGCCCCTTTTTATTGATAACAAAAGAACTACTGCGGCACGCTTTGAATTTGCGCCAATCCATCTGGGTGCGAAGGTGCCAGACCAAATATTCTGCACAATTTGACAGCATACAAGGGGATACATAGCCCATGGCTGATATAAGAACGATTGAATTTGACGGTATTGTTGTAGGGGGTGGAGGTGCCGGCATGCGCGCAGCGCTGCAAATGGCACAATCCGGCTTTAATACTGCCGTGATCACCAAAGTATTTCCCACTCGTTCTCACACCGTATCCGCCCAGGGCGGCATTACCTGTTCCATTGCCAGTGCCGACCCCAACGATGATTGGCGTTGGCACATGTACGATACAGTGAAAGGTTCTGACTATATCGGCGACCAGGACGCTATTGAGTACATGTGTCAGGTAGGCCCGGAAACGATTTTTGAATTGGAGCATATGGGCCTGCCGTTCTCCCGCACCGAAGAAGGCCGCATCTACCAGCGCCCCTTTGGTGGCCAGTCCAAAGAATTTGGTGAAGGCGGTCAGGCGGCCCGTACCTGCGCTGCCGCTGACCGTACCGGTCACGCGCTGCTGCACGCCCTGTACCAAAGCAATCTGAAAAATAATACGACGTTCCTCAACGAGTGGTTTGCCGTTGACCTGGTGAAAAACAGCTCCGGTGCTGTAGTGGGCGTTATCGCCATCAACATCGAAGACGGCGAAGTGGTGTACGTGAAATCCAAAGCCACGGTATTTGCCACTGGCGGTGCTGGCCGTATCTACGCCTCCACCACCAATGCCCACATCAACACCGGTGACGGTATTGGTATGGCCTTGCGCGCTGGCTTCCCCATGCAGGACATGGAAATGTGGCAGTTCCACCCCACCGGCATTGCCGGTGCTGGCGTGCTGGTTACCGAAGGTTGCCGTGGTGAAGGTGGCTACCTGATCAACAAAGACGGCGAGCGCTTTATGGAGCGTTATGCCCCCAACGCCAAAGACCTGGCAGGTCGCGACGTAGTAGCCCGTTCTATGGTTCTGGAAATTCTCGACGGCCGTGGCTGTGGCGAGAATGGCGATCACGTGTACCTGAAGCTGGATCACCTGGGTGAGGAAGTTCTCAACAGCCGCCTGCCCGGCATTATGGAACTGGCCAAAACCTTCGCCCACACCGACCCGGCCAAAGACCCGATTCCGGTAGTGCCTACCTGCCACTACATGATGGGTGGCATTCCCACCAACGTGAATGGCCAGGCACTGACTCAGGATGAAGATGGCAATGACGTGGTCATCCCCGGCTTCTACGCCTGTGGTGAGGCGGCCTGTGTGTCTGTGCACGGTGCCAACCGCCTGGGCGGTAACTCACTGCTCGATCTGGTGGTATTTGGCCGTGCCTCTGGCTTGTTCATTGAGAAGCAGCTGCGCGAAGGCATTGAGCTGGACGACGCCAGCGACGCCGACATTGAAGCGGCCATGGCGCGTCTCAATCGCGTTAACAACACCAACGATGGTGAAGGTGCTGCGGAGCTGCGCACCGAGCTGCAGAGCATCATGCAAAACCACTTCGGTGTATTCCGTCGCGGTGACTTTATGAAAGAAGGCATCGAGAAACTGGCCGACCTGCGCAAGCGCATCGAAAATGTTCGTCTGGATGACAAGAGCGCCGCCTTCAACACCGCTCGTATCGAAGCGCTGGAACTGCAAAACCTGCTGGAAGTGGCGGAAGCCACTGCAGTGGCGGCGGAAGAGCGTAAGGAATCCCGTGGCGCCCATGCCCGCGAGGATTTCCAGGAGCGCGATGACGAAAACTGGCTGTGCCACTCCTTGTACTTCCCGCAAGACAAGCGAGTCGACAAACGCGATGTCAATTTCACGCCCAGCACCGTCGATACCTTCAAACCCAAAGCGCGTACTTATTAAGAGAGGGGCTGTACCATGTTGAATGTTGAGATTTATCGCTACAACCCGGAAACGGACAGCGCTCCCTACATGAAGAGCTACCAGGTAGATACCAAGGGTCGTGACCTGATGGTGCTGGACGTGCTGGAATTGCTTAAAGCGCAGGACGCCAGCCTGGCCTACCGTCGTTCCTGTCGGGAAGGCGTATGCGGCTCTGATGGCATGAATATGAACGGCAAGAACGGTTTGGCTTGCATCAAGCCATTGTCAGAAGTAGCTCCCAACGGCAAGCTGGTGCTGCGCCCACTGCCTGGCCTGCCGGTGATCCGCGACCTGGTTGTGGATATGAGCCAGTTCTACGCCCAGTACAAGAAGGTGGAGCCCTACCTGCAGAACGACACGCCGGTGGAAGGCATCGAGCGCAAACAATCTCCGGAGGATCGCGAGAAGCTGGACGGCTTGTACGAATGTATCCTGTGCGCTTGCTGCTCCACGTCTTGCCCGTCTTTCTGGTGGAACCCGGACAAATTTATCGGCCCCGCTGGCCTGTTGCAGTCCTACCGTTTCCTGGCGGACAGTCGTGACGAGGCCACCGAAAAGCGCCTGGAAAATCTCAGCGACCCGTTTAGCGTGTTCCGCTGTCATACCATCCAGAACTGTGTGGCGGTGTGTCCAAAAGGGCTGAACCCGACCAAGGCTATTGGCCATATCCGCCATATGCTGCTGTCCAGTAAAGGCTGACTCCGAGCGGTGGATTACGCTTCGCTAATCCACCCTACGGTTTCGAAAATATTTTTGTAGGGTGGATTAGCGAAGCGTAATCCACCTTTCTTGAGGAAACGATAGCGATGCCAGAAAGCATCACCGAGCAGTTTATTCGCAGCAGCCATTTCTCCGGTGGCAACGCTGATTATGTAGAAGCGCTCTACGAAAACTACTTACACGATCCAAATGGCGTGCCAGACGAATGGCGCGCCTTTTTTGATTCTCTACCTCGCGTCAATGGCGGCGGCCCGGATACTTCCCACGCCACCATCCAGCAGCACTTTGAATTGCTTGGACGACGCAAGGCGCGCAAAGGCCCGGCGCCCGGTTCCGGTGGCGTCAATATCGAGCACGAGCGCAAGCAGGTTAAAGTCCTGCAACTGATCAGTGCCTATCGCTCTCGCGGCCACCTCAAGGCAAAACTGGACCCTCTGGGTTTGGCGCAGCGCCCCGGTTCGCCGGATCTGGATTTGCACTTTCAC
Organism: Porticoccus sp. W117; assembly: GCF_030341905.1. Lineage (GTDB taxonomy): Bacteria > Pseudomonadota > Gammaproteobacteria > Pseudomonadales > Porticoccaceae > SCSIO-12696. Next base: position 44,710 of record NZ_JATAAF010000012.1, read on the forward strand.
GGCCTCAACAGTGCCGACCTGGATACTACTTTCCAAACCGGTTCACTGTTTATTGGCAAAGACGAAACGACCTTGCGGGAAATCGTTCAGTCACTGGAAGAAACCTACTGCGGCAGCGTTGGCCCGGAAGTGGGCTATATCACCGATCTGTCTGAGAAGCGCTGGCTTCAGCAACGGGTGGAGAGTGTGCATTCCCGCCCCAATTACGACAGCAGCGCCCGTATTGATGTGTTGCAGCGCCTGACCGCTGCCGAAGGTCTGGAAAAACACCTGGATTCCAAATACCCCGGCACCAAACGCTTTGGTCTGGAAGGGGGCGAAAGCCTGATTCCTATGCTCGACGGCCTGATTCGTCGCGGCGGTGAATACGGTGCCAAGGAAATGGTATTGGGTATGGCTCACCGAGGCCGGCTTAATGTACTGGTGAACGTACTGGGTAAAAACCCGGCAGAGCTGTTTGAAGAGTTTGAAGGCAAAAAGCTGGTTAACACCTCCGGCGACGTGAAATACCACCAGGGCTTCTCGTCCAATGTGATGACCCCTGGTGGCGAAGTGCATTTGGCGCTGGCCTTTAATCCGTCGCACCTGGAGATTGCCTGCCCAGTGGTAGAGGGTTCCTGCCGCGCCCGGATGGATCGTCGTGACGACCCGGAGGGCAGTAAGGTAGTGCCCATCCTGATTCACGGTGATGCCGCATTTGCCGGCCAGGGCGTGGTGATGGAAACCTTCCAGATGTCACAAACCCGGGCTTACAAAACTGGCGGCTCTATCCATATTGTGCTCAACAACCAGGTGGGCTTTACCACCAGCCGCAAAGAGGATGCTCGCTCTACCGAGTATTCCACTGAAATTGCCAAAATGGTTCAGGCTCCGATTATTCATGTGAATGGTGATGACCCGGATGCGGTGATGTTTGCCACCATGTTGGCCATGGATTACCGCTACGAGTTCAAGAAAGACATCGTTCTCGACCTGGTGTGCTACCGCCGTCGCGGCCACAACGAAACCGATGAACCCTCGGCCACCCAGCCGTTGATGTACAAAAAAATCCGCAGCCACAAAACCACTCGTGCCCTGTACGCGGAGCAGTTGGTGAAGGAAGGGGTGATTTCCGATGCTCAGGGTACTCAGTTCCTCAATGACTACCGTTCGGCGTTGGATAATGGCGAAGACGTTACTCACAACCTGGTGCCAGAGCCCAAGGAAGTCATGCACTTCGATTGGAGCCCTTATCTGGGCCATGACTGGCTGGTGCCCGGCAATACCGGTTACGACCTGCACAAACTGCAGGATGTGGCCAAACGCATCAGCACCGTACCCGATGGTGTTGTGATTCAGCGCCAGGTGAACAAAATCTACGATGACCGCCGCAAAATGGCCGGCGGTGCGCTGCCGTTGAACTGGGGTATGGCGGAACTGCTGGCCTACGCCACGTTGCTGGAAGAGGGCTATCAGGTACGTATGACCGGTCAGGACATTGGCCGCGGCACCTTCTCTCACCGTCACGCCGTGGTGCACAACCAGAAAGACGGCGAAGCCTACGTACCACTGCAAAACCTGTCGGCGGGTCAGCCTCGCTTTGATATTTACGACTCCTACCTGTCGGAAGAAGCGGTACTGGCCTTTGAATACGGCTATGCCACTACCCACCCCAACGGCTTGACCATCTGGGAAGCGCAGTTCGGTGACTTTGCCAACGGCGCCCAGGTAGTGATCGATCAGTTTATTACCAGTGGTGAGCACAAGTGGGGTCGTCTCTGCGGCCTGACCATGCTGTTGCCTCACGGTTACGAAGGGCAGGGGCCTGAGCACTCCTCAGCGCGCCTGGAACGCTACCTGCAATTGTGTGCAGAACACAATATTCAGGTGTGCATTCCCACCACCCCGGCCCAAGTATTCCACATGTTGCGTCGTCAGGCGGTGCGTCCCATGCGTCGCCCATTGGTGGTGATGAGTCCGAAATGGATTCTGCGTCACAAGCTGGCTACCTCGTCTCTGGAAGACCTGGCCAACGGCAGCTTCCACTCGGTGATTGGTGACAATCAGGTAGACCCAGCCAAGGTAACCCGCTTGGTGATGTGCAGTGGCAAGGTGTACTACCACCTGCTGGAAGAGCGTATTGAACGCGGCATCGAAGATGTTGCTCTGGTGCGTCTGGAGCAGCTGTACCCGTTCCCGGATGATGAGCTTTCAGCGGTGATCGACCAGTTTAAAAATCTGACATCTGTGGTCTGGTGTCAGGAAGAACCAGTGAACCAGGGTGCTTGGTACAGCAGTCAGCATCATATGCGCCGTATCCTGCACAAATTCTACCCGGATGTTTACCTGGATTACGTGGGCCGCGAGGCCTCTGCTGCGCCAGCGGCGGGCTATATGTCCACTCACCTGGAAGAACAGCAACGCTTTGTACGTGCAGCGCTAACCACCTCCTAGGTGATGGCTGTAACCAATAATTAACTGAAAAAAACCAAGGAACAAAACAATGTCAGTCGAAATCAAGGCCCCGACATTTCCAGAATCAGTTCAAGAGGGTTCCATTGCCACCTGGCACAAGCAACCGGGCGAAGCGGTAAGCCGCGATGACCTGCTGGTGGATATCGAAACCGATAAAGTGGTGCTGGAAGTTGTCGCTCCTCAAGATGGTGTGTTGCAGGAAATCCTCAAAGGCGAGGGCGATACGGTTCTCAGTAACGAGGTGATTGCCCGTATTGAGGCTGGCGCAGCCGCCGCTGCCAGTGCCGCACCGGCTGCAGACGCTGCACCTCAGGCGGAAGCGCCTGCCGCTGATGGCGAGAAGCCGGTTGCCCCAGCTGCTCGCAAATTGGCAGAAGAACGCGGTATCGACCCGCAACAAGTTACTGGTACCGGCAAGAATGGCCTGGTAACCAAAGAAGACGTGGTGGCTCACAAGGGTGCTGCCGCCCCAGCTGCCCCAGCTGCTCCCGCTGCTGCAGAGCCGGCAGTCATCCCCGGTGAACGGGTTGAAAAACGTGTGCCCATGAACCGTATGCGCGCCCGTATTGCCGAGCGCCTGCTGGACGTCACCCAGAGCACTGCCATGCTGACCACTTTTAACGAGGTGGATATGCACCGGGTGATGGATCTGCGCGCCCAGTTCAAAGACGCCTTCATAAAAGCCCACGATGGCACCAAGCTGGGCTTTATGGGCTTTTTTGTGCGCGCCGCGGTAGAGGCTCTGAAACGCTTCCCGTCAGTCAACGCTTCTATCGATGGCAAAGACATCGTTTACCACGGTTATCAGGATGTGAGTGTTGCAGTGTCCACTGAACGCGGCCTGGTGGTACCCGTATTGCGCGATGCAGACCAAATGAGCATTGCCAACATCGAAGCCAAAATTGCCGAATTGGGTGGCAAAGCTCGCGATGGCAAACTGACTATTGATGAAATGACTGGTGGCACCTTCACCATCACTAATGGCGGTGTGTTCGGTTCGCTGCTGTCTACACCGATTATCAACTCACCGCAGACCGCCATTCTGGGCATGCACAGCATTCAGCAACGCCCTGTAGCTGAGAACGGTGAAGTGGTGATTCGTCCGATGATGTACCTGGCTCTGTCCTACGATCACCGCCTGATCGACGGCAAAGAAGCGGTGCAATTCCTGGTAGCGATTAAAGAAATGATTGAGAATCCGGCCAAGATCCTTTTGGAGATTTAATGGTCGCCTTCGCGGGAATGACAAAGTAAAGATTTAACTTTAACTTATCGATATAAATTATTGATTTAGGATGTAAAAATGTCTGATAAATACGATGTCGTAGTGATCGGCTCCGGCCCGGCAGGGTATGTGGCTGCCATTCGTGCAGCCCAGCTCGGCTTGAAAACCGCCTGCGTGGAAAAGTGGCAGAAAGACGGCAAAATGGTCAACGGTGGCACTTGCTTGAACGTGGGTTGTATTCCCTCTAAGGCGTTGCTGGATAGCTCCCACAAATACCACGACGCTGCCCACGCTTATCAATCCCACGGCATTGTGACCGGCGAAATGAGCGTGGATGTGCCCGCAATGATCGCCCGCAAAGAGAAAATTGTCGCGCAAATGGCCGGTGGTATTTCCGGGTTGTTTCAGGCCAATGGTGTGACTTCTGTATTTGGTTCTGGTCGTCTGTTGGCGGGCCATAAGGTGGAAGTCACCGCTGCTGATGGCAGTGTGCAAACCCTGGAAGCGGACAACGTAATTATCGCCACCGGCTCCCTGCCCATTAACATCCCGGTTGCCCCAGTGGACAACGATGTGATCATCGATTCCACCGGCGCTTTGGAACTGCAGGAAGTGCCCAAGCGCCTGGGTGTGATTGGCGCTGGTGTTATTGGTCTGGAACTGGGCAGTGTTTGGGGTCGCCTGGGTTCCGAAGTGGTGGTACTGGAAGCGCTGCCAGACTTCCTCGCCATGATGGACAAGCAGATTGCCAAGGAATCCCTGAAGATTTTCAAGAAGCAGGGCCTGGATATCCGCATGGGCGCCCGTGTTACCGGCAGTGAAGTCAAAGATGGCCAGGTTACCGTAAGCTACGAAAACGGCGAAGGCACCCAACAGGAAACTTTTGACAAGCTGATCGTTTGTGTTGGCCGCCGTCCTTACACCGAGGGCCTGCTGGCTCCAGACAGTGGTGTTAACCTGGACGAGCGCGGCTTTATCTTCGTCGACGATTACTGTGCCACCAACGCCCCTGGCGTATGGGCGGTGGGTGATGTAGTACGCGGCCCGATGCTGGCACACAAAGGCTCGGAAGAGGGCGTGATGGTGGCTGAGCGCATCGCCGGTCAGAAAACTGCCATGAACTACGACATTATTCCCAATGTGATCTACACCCACCCGGAAATCGCTTCTGTGGGTCTTACCGAGGAAGAAGTGAAGCAGTCCGGTGAGCCCTACGAAGTGGGTACTTTCCCGTTTATGGCCATTGGCCGTGCGGTGGCTGCAGACCAGGCGGAAGGCATGGTGAAAATAGTGGCCCACGCTGAGACCGACCGTGTTCTGGGCTGCCACATTGTTGGCCCCAGCGCTGCCGATTTGGTGCAGCAGGTGGCCATTGCCATGGAGTTTGGCTCCAGTGCAGAAGATATTGGTATGACCGTATTCGGCCACCCAACCTTCTCCGAGGCCGTAAAAGAAGCGGCACTGGCTGTGCATGGCCATGCCATTCATATGCCCAATCGTAAGAAAAGGAAGTAAGTATTGTAGTGCGGTGTGCGCTTAGGCTGGGCACGCTGAATATAGTGGTCGCACGCTTCACGTCGCACGTCGCACGCTTTTATCCGAACCCATGTAGGTCGGCCTTTAGGCCGTCAAAATTCGACACTACGTAGTGCCTTTATTGACGGGCTAAAGCCCGACCTACAGAGTGCTTGGTTTTAGCGTGCGACGTCAGACGTGCGACGTGCGACAAAAAATATCCATCCAGAGATTAGAAGTTATGAACTTACACGAATATCAAGGGAAGCAGCTGTTCGCCGAATACGGCCTGCCGGTTTCTGCTGGCATCGCCTGCGAAACCGCATCTGAAGCGGTAGCGGCTGCAAAAGAAATTGGTGGCGACACCTGGGTTGTTAAAGCCCAGGTGCACGCTGGTGGCCGCGGTAAAGCGGGTGGCGTAAAGCTGGTAAATAACTACGAAGACGTAGAGGCATTTGCCAAGCAATGGCTGGGCAAAAACCTGGTGACTTACCAGACAGACGCCAACGGCCAACCTGTGAGTCGTATCCTGGTGGAAACTTGCACCGATATCGCCAACGAGCTGTACCTGGGTGCAGTTGTTGACCGCTCCACTCGCCGTATTGTTTTCATGGCCTCTACCGAAGGCGGTGTTGAAATCGAGAAGGTGGCGGAAGAAACCCCTGAGAAAATCCTCAAAGCGGAAGTTGACCCGCTGGTAGGTGCTCAGCCTTACCAAGGCCGCGACCTGGCGTTCCGCCTGGGTCTGGAAGGTGTTCAGGTGAAGCAATTCACCCAAATCTTCCTGGGCCTGGCAAAAATGTTCCAGGAAAAAGACCTGGCGCTGCTGGAAATTAACCCGCTGGTAATCACTGACGAAGGCAACCTGCACTGCCTGGACGCCAAAGTCGTCATCGACTCCAACGCGCTGTATCGTCAAAAAGCCGTTAAGGAAATGCACGATCCCTCTCAGGAAGACGCTCGCGAAGCGCACGCTGCCCAGTGGGACCTGAACTACGTGGCTTTGGACGGCAACATCGGTTGCATGGTGAACGGTGCTGGTCTGGCCATGGGCACCATGGACATCGTTAAGCTGCACGGCGGCCAGCCCGCCAACTTCCTCGACGTGGGTGGTGGCGCTACCAAAGAGCGCGTGATTGAAGCCTTCAAGATCATTCTCTCCGACGACAGTGTGGAAGCGGTACTGATCAATATCTTCGGTGGCATCGTGCGCTGTGACCTGATTGCCGAAGGTGTAATCGGTGCGGTTGAAGAAGTGGGCGTACAAGTGCCTGTGGTGGTTCGCCTGGAAGGCAACAACGCCGAAGTGGGTGCCAAGGTATTGGCCGACAGTGGCCTCAACATCATCGCCGCGACCAGCCTGACCGATGCTGCACAGCAAGCGGTAAAAGCCGCTGCTGGCAACTGAGTGGAGAAGTAGACCATGAGTATTTTGATTAACAAAGACACCAAAGTAATCTGCCAGGGCTTTACTGGCGCCCAGGGCACTTTCCACTCCGAGCAAGCCATTGAATACGGCACAAATATGGTGGGTGGTGTAACCCCCGGCAAAGGTGGCCAACAACACTTGGGCCTGCCCGTATTTAACACCGTTGCCGATGCGGTTGCAGCAACTGGCGCGGAAGCGTCCGTTATCTACGTGCCCGCGCCGTTCTGTAAGGACTCCATTCTGGAAGCGGCCAACGCCGGCATCCAGCTGATCGTGTGCATTACCGAAGGCATCCCGACTCTGGATATGCTGGAAGCCAAGGTTAAGTGTGACGAACTGGGTGCACGCCTGATCGGCCCCAACTGCCCCGGCGTGATCACTCCCGGCGAGTGCAAGATCGGCATTATGCCCGGTCATATTCACCAGCCCGGTAAAGTGGGCATCGTTTCCCGCTCCGGTACTCTGACCTACGAAGCGGTTAAACAAACCACTGACTTCGGTTTTGGCCAGTCCACTTGTGTGGGCATTGGTGGTGACCCGATTCCCGGCTCCAACTTTATCGACATTCTGGAAATGTTTGAAAAAGACCCAGCCACCGAAGCCATCGTCATGATCGGTGAAATCGGCGGTACTGCTGAGGAAGAAGCGGCGGCTTACATTAAAGAGAATGTCAGCAAGCCCGTGGTTTCTTACATCGCTGGTGTTACCGCACCTCCCGGAAAGCGCATGGGCCACGCCGGGGCCATCATCTCCGGTGGTAAAGGCACTGCCGACGAGAAGTTTGCCGCTCTTCAGGATGCCGGTGTAAAAACCGTTCGCAGCCTGGCGGATATTGGCGAAGGACTGAAGGAAATTACCGGTTGGTAATTTCCTGGTCGGAAGTCTGACGTCTGAGGTCGGACGCTTCAAAAAGGCAGCCGGAGGGCTGCCTTTTTGTATTCTTCGTCATTGCGAGGAGCGAAGCGACGCGGCAATCTAGTGGCTTTAATGCCAAGACTCTGGATCGCCGCGCTTCGCTCGCGATGACAACTTTGAGTAAGGAATACCCGTGCAAGACTTGCAATACATTCAAATAGAAACCGCCCCCAGCCCAACAGCTGCCGTAATCTGGCTTCATGGCCTGGGCGCCAATGGCCACGACTTTGAGCCGGTTATTCCAGAGTTAAAGCTGCCCAGTGATCTGGTGGTACGGTTTATTTTCCCCCATGCACCGGAAATGCCGGTCACCATCAACGGCGGCTACGTGATGCCGGCTTGGTACGATATTTTGGAAATGAATATCGACCGCAAGGTGGACGCTGTGCAATTGCGTGCTTCGGCGGACGCTGTAGAAAAGCTGGTTGAGCAACAGATAGAACAGGGCATCGATAGTCAGAATATTATTCTTGCCGGATTTTCCCAAGGTGGAGCGGTGGCCTACGAATTGGCGTTGCGATATGGAAAGCCTCTGGGAGGTTTGCTGGCGCTATCTACGTACTTTGCCACTGCCGACGATATTGAATTTTCTGAGGCCAATAAGAGTTTGCCTATCCAAATAATGCACGGCACTCGCGATCCGGTAGTGCCGGAAGTGCTGGGGCAAAAAGCCAATCAGTTGTTGCGTGGCAAAGATTATGATGTGGACTACAAAACCTACCCCATTGAGCACAATGTTAGCTTGCCGGAAATTTTGGATATTGGGGTGTGGCTGACAAAAAGCCTCCGTCATTGCGAGGAGTAAAACGACGCGGCAATCTCGTGACTTTTGCGCGTTGTAGATGGAGATCGCCGCAGTCGCTACGCTCCTTCGCGATGACGAAATATGTTTGATTTGGGAGAGGGAAATAACAGTTTGTAGGGTGGATTAGCGGAGCGTAATCCACCGTTTAGTTCGCAGTAATAGAAAAGGCGGATTACGCTACGCTAATCCGCCCTACGTCATTTTTTACCGAATTTTTTAACCCGCATCCGGCTGATTTTCTGGCAATGCTTTTTCAAACGCTTCCAGCGTATTGCAGTGCTCCCAAATGGATTTCAGGGTTGGGTGTTGTTCCATATCCACACTAAACCGCAATGCGTTGTAAATTTGCGGAATCAGTACCACATCTGCCAAGGTCACCTGACCGCCAAATAAAAATTTGCCGTTGCTGCCATATTTATTTGCCTGTATTTCCAGTGCAGAAAAGCCTTTGTTTATCCAATTGTGAATCCACTGCACTTTTTGTTCTTCGCTGGCCCCCAGCTCACCGGTGATGTGTTTCAGCACTCGCAGGTTACAGATGGGATGAATATCGCAGGCGATATCGTTGGCCAGGGCGAGCACCTGGGCGCGCGCGGCGGTGTCTATAGGAAACAGGGAAGGCTGCGGGAATTTATTCTCGATGTAATCGAGAATGGCCATGGACTGGTTTAACACCAGCTCACCATCCACCAGTGTTGGTACCAGTTGCGCCGGGTTCATGGCGGTGTAGTTGTCACTGAATTGCTGACCGCCGTCTTTCACCAGATGCACAGACTCTTGATCGTAGTCCACACCTTTCAGGTTAAGGGCGATGCGGCAGCGATAAGCGGCGGAGGAGCGCCAGTAGCCGTAGAGTTTCATGTTTGTGTCCTGTTGTTTGGTGCCACTAAGACAATATAGATGAGTTGGTGACAAAACTATTCTTAACAACAGGTCACACGTCGCACGTCGCACGTCGCACGCTTTGGCCAGTACCCTGTAGGTCGGCCTTCAGGCCGTCAAAGTCTGCACTACGTAGCGCGAGTCCTGACGGGCTAAAGCCCGACCTACAAAGTGCTTGGTTTTAGCGTGCGACGTGCGACGTCAGACGTGCGACCAAATCAATTACAAAAAAGCCCCGCACAAGCAGGGCTTTCCTTGCTAACTAACGAAGCACTTACACCAACGCTGGCAGCACAGTGCCAACCACTTCGCCAAAACCAATACGCACCGCACCATCGCGCTCACAGTAGCCGCGCATAATCACGCTGTCGCCGTCGTTCAGGAAGGTGCGTTGCTCGCCGTTGGGCAGTGTGATGGCTTGTTTGCCACCGCGGCTTAGTTCCAGCAGGGAGCCTGCTTCTTCGTGCTCCGGGCCGGATTGGGTGCCGGAGCCCAGCAGGTCGCCGGGCTGCATGGCGCAGCCATTCACCGTGTGGTGGGCCACCATTTGTGCCACGGTCCAGTAGCTGTGTTTAAAGCTGGATTCCGACAATTTGGCAGGTGCTTCGCCAGCGTTACGCATTTGTTCGGTTTCGATCAGGCATTCCAGCTGAATGTCCATGCTGCCGTTTTCATTATTGAAGTCACTGGTCAAGTAGGGCAGTGGCTGCGGATCGCTCTCCGGGCGGGTAAATGCGCTGCGGAATGGCGCCAGAGCTTCGGTGGTGATGATCCACGGGGAAACGGTAGAGGCAAAGTTCTTAGCCAGGAACGGCCCCAGGGGTTGGTATTCCCAGGCTTGCAGGTCGCGGGCAGACCAGTCGTTGAAAAGGCACAGGCCGAACACGTGGTCTTCGGCGTTTTCAATATCCACTCGCTCGCCCAAGGCGTTGCCTTCGCCGATGTAGATGCCCATTTCCAGTTCGTAGTCCATGCGCTTGCAGGGGCCGAAGCTGGGTTCGGCGGCGTCCGGCGCTTTGGTTTGACCGACCGGGCGGGGGAAGCTCTGGCCGGATACGTCAACGGTAGAGGCACGGCCGTGGTAGCCGATGGGTACCCACTTGTAGTTGGGCAGCAGGGGGTTGTCCGGGCGGAACAGAGAGCCTACCGCAGTGGCGTGGTGGATGGAGGTGTAGAAGTCGGTGTAATCACCAATCACGCAGGGCAGGTCGTATTCCACCTCGGCCATGGCAACCAGGCATTTTTCCACCTCGGCCTGCTGTTCAGAGCCAGTGCGCAGAGCGCGGGATAGCGCCAGGCGCAGAGCGGAGTTGGCGTCTTTGCCCATGCTCATCAGCATATTGAGGATAGGTTCACCGGCGGCTTCACAGGCTTCCTGAGCGGCATCGTCAAGGATGTCGGCAGCGGCCAGCGCTTGCATATCGATTACCTGGTCACCGATGGCAACGCCACCGCGGAATTCTTCGTCACTGCCGGCGCGGCGGAATACCGAAAACGGCAGATTCTGGATGGGGAAGTCGCTGCCTTGGGCTGATTCGACCCAACTGGTGAGGGCGGGGTCGTGGGTTTCGTTTAACAGAGTGGTCATTGTGTATTCTCGATTATTGTCATTCTGAGCGCAGCGAAGAATCTCTTTGCATGAGTTAGCTGTGAGATCCTTCGCTGCGCTCAGGATGACATGTTGTCAGTTATGGCTCGCCAGTAAAGTGCTTATTCAGCCCGTTCCAGCAATCCAAATAATCCTGCTGCCGCTGTTCGCTTTCCAGTGCGTATTTGGTGGGCTGTATCACGTAGCGGGACTCGAACATAAAGGCCATTGTAGCCTCTTGTTTTTCCGGCAGCAGTTCGCAGTTGCTGGCTTTTTCGAATACTGCTGCTTCCGGGCCGTGGGGCGACATGCAGTTGTGCAGGCTGGAACCGCCGGGCACAAAGCCTTCTTCCTTGGCGTCGTACACGCCGTAAATCAGGCCCATGTATTCGCTCATGATATTGCGATGGTACCAGGGGGGGCGGAAGGTGTTTTCGCCTACCATCCAGCGGGGCGGGAAGATGACGAAGTCCAGATTGGCCACACCTTCCGTATCCGAGGGCGACGACAGCACGGTAAAGATGGACGGATCCGGGTGGTCGTAGCTGATGGTGCCCATGGTGTTAAAGCGTTCCAGGTCGTATTTGTACGGCGCGGAATTGCCCACCCAGGCCACTACATCCAACGGGGAGTGGTCGATGTCGCAGGTAAATAGATTGCCGCCGAATTTGCACGCCAGCTGGAAATTGCCTTCCCGGTCTTCGTAGGCAGCGACCGGGTATTTGAAGTCCCGGTCGTTGGCGTAGCCATCGGAGCCCACCGGGCCGCGCTCTGGCAACACCATGGGGGCGCCGTAGTTTTCGCAGAGGTAGCCGCGGGCTTGTTCGTCCAGCAGTTCAACGCGGAATTTGATACCCCGGGGAATCACAGCAATTTCACCGGCTTTAATAGCCAAGATACCGCATTCGGTGTGCAGCGCCAGGGCGCCCATTTGTGGCACAAACAGCAGCTCGCCATCGGCGTTATAGAAGTAGCGGTCTTCCATGGAGCGGTTGATGCGGTAGTGGTGAATGCCAATACCCGCTTGCGCGCCCAGGTCACCGTTGGCGGCCATGGTTACCAGGCCATCCACAAAGTCGGTGGGCTCTGCGGGAACCGGCAGCGGGTTCCAGCGGTACATGGTGGGCGGCGTCACCACTTCAGTAATAGGCGCGCTGCGCACCAGCCCCTGGTCGATCTGGCGATAGTCGCCTTGGGCTACGGATGGGCGAATGCGGTAGAACCAGGTGCGGCGGTTTTGATGGCGCGGCGCGGTAAAGGCAGTGCTGGTGAATTTTTCAGCGTACAGGCCGTAGGCCACTTTCTGCGGCGAAAACCTGCCTTGGGGCAGTGCACCGGGCAGAGCTTCGGTTTCGTGTTCGTTGTTAAAACCGGAGAGGTATTGTAGGTCGTCGTATTTGTTTGGCATACGAGGATTCCTTGTTGTTTCAAGGGTGCGCCCAGCGGCGCGCATGGATCCCCGCCTGCGCGGGGATGACGGACGTATTAATTGTTAGTCCAGAACGCCGCGGCGAATCTGGTCTTCTTCGATGGACTCAAACAGTGCCTGGAAGTTGCCTTCGCCGAAGCCGTCGTTGCCTTTGCGTTGGATGATTTCAAAGAACACAGGGCCGATTACTGTCTGGGTGAAGATTTGCAGCAGCAGGCCAGAGGATTCCGGGTCGCCGTCGATCAGGATTTGCAGTTCGCGCATTTCGTCCACGTTTTCCTTGTGGCCCTGCACTCGACTATCTACTTTCTCGTAGTAAGTGTCTGGAGTAGGCATAAAGTCCATGCCTTTGGCGCGCAGGTTGCGAACGGTCTGGTAGATGTCTTCAGTAGACAGGGCGATATGCTGAATGCCTTCGCCGTTGTATTCGCGCAGGTATTCGGCGATCTGTGACTTGTCGTCAGAGGATTCATTCAGAGGAATGCGGATCTTGCCGCAGGGGGCAGTCATGGCCTTGGATACCAGGCCGGTTTTCTTGCCGGTGATATCAAAGAAGCGGATTTCACGGAAATTGCCGATATTCTCGTAGAAGCTGGCCCAGGTTTCCATGTTGCCGGTGTGTACGTTGTGGGTCAGGTGGTCCAGGTCTTTAAGGCCGCCTTCGTTGGCTGCTACGGTCTCTCTCCAGCCGTCGTAGAACTTGAAGTCCACATCGTAGATTTCGCCATTGCTGCCGTAGCGGTCTACAAAGTACAGGGTGCTGTTGCCAATGCCGTAGACGGCGGGAATGTGCAGCTCCATGGCGCCCACGTCGGATTTAAATAGCTCGGCTCCCTGGGACAGGGCGTAAGCGTGTGCTTTGGCGGCGTCTTCTACGCGGAAAGCCATACCGCAGACACTGTGACCGTGCTTCTCGGCAAATGCAGCCGCCTGGGAGGAGGGCTCGGCGTTGATGATAAAGTTGATGTCGCCCTGCTTGAACAGCCAGGCTTCCTTGCTGCGGTGTTTGGCCACTTCAGAAAAGCCCAGCAGCTTGAACAACTCTTTCAGCTCGGCAATGCCTTCGGCGGTTGGGGCGGTGTATTCAACAAATTCAAAACCGTCGGTTCCAAGGGGGTTTTCGGTGGCGAGTTGTACGCTCATGTGCGGGCCTCTGGGTAATTCACTGGTGATATGAGAAAGCCGGGATTTTCTCAAAATGGGCTTTTCTCTGCCTAGTAAAGAGGCCCTGAAAACGGGCTTGATAAGTTTTGAATTTTGTAAATATAAATTTACGGACGACTCTGGAAAGGCTTATTTGAGCGACTTTTTCCCTATACCATAGTCGCGCAGCTTGTTAGCAATGGCGGTATGGGAAATGCCCAGCCGTTGCGCCAGTTTGCGAGAAGAGGGATAGGCGGGGTAGAGGCGTTGCAGCAGTTCGGATTCAAAGCCCTTGATGGCGGCATCCAGGGTGGTGACGTGTTCCCGGTTTACCAAGCCCCACTCCTCGGCGTAGCCGGGCAGTTGGAAGTTCTCCGGTTCAATCACCACCCCCTGCGCCACCGATGCCGCTTGTTGCACGGCGCTTTGCAGCTGGCGCACATTGCCGGGCCAGGAGTAACCTTCCAGTACCGTGCGTGACAGTTCTGAAAGATGCAGTCGACTGCGGCTGGCTGCGTTGTACTGGCGCAGGAAATGGCGCGCCAGCGGCATGATGTCTTCGTGGCGCTCCCGCAGGGGCGGAATGTCCAGGCTGAGGGCGTTGAGGCGATAGAGCAAATCGTCTCTAAACTGCCCTTGTTCGCAGAGTGCGTGCAGGTCTTTTTGTGTGGAACAGATGACTCTGGCTTCACTGTGTAACTCCTGCTCGCTGCCCACCCGGCGATAACTGCCATCCTGCAACAGGCGCAAAAATTTGGCCTGCAGGCTTTGTGGTAGCTCGGCCACTTCCTGCATAAACACAGTGCCGCCGTCGGCTATCTCAAACACCCCTTTGTGAACCGTGCCGTCTGGGTCTTGTTGGCCGAACAGTTCGCTCTCGGCGGCGTCTTCAGGCAAGCCGGCACAGTTGATGGTGAGGAACGGCTGCTCGTTGCGCAGGCTGTTCTGGTGGCAGGCTCTGGCCAGCAATTCTTTGCCGGTGCCGGTTTCCCCGGTGATCAACAACGGCGCGTCGAATTCGGTGATGCGCTTGGCCTGGCGCAGCAGGCGCTTCATGCGCGGGCTTTTCGCCTGAATAAATTCAAAGTGGCCACTGTGCTTGTTCCAGGCGGCGATCTGGCGCCCCAGTTGGGCGGCATTTTTGAACACCACCACGCCACCGGCAAAGGTGTTGTCGTTGCTCACCGTAATAGGGTTGATGTTGGCCAGGTAGGGGTAGCCGGCAAATTCCAGCTGACAATTGACTTCGCTGGGGCTATTGAGCCACTGGGCCAGGTTAAAGCCTTTTAGCCACTGCTTGAGATGCTTACCCCGGGCTTCCTCCATATCCAGCTTCAGCAGGCTCAGGGCGGCACCGTTGGCAACGCTGATGTTGCCCTCCTGATCCATGGAGATAACCGGGTCTGGCAGGGTGTGGAGCAAGGTGTGAATTTCGCTCTGCTCCCGCTCCAGAGGCATGTAGGGCACCCGCACTACGTCTTTTACATCGCTGATGCGGCGGATTTCCGGCATCAGCTTTTGCAGTGCGTCGAAATCCAGGTTCTGAAAGCGCAGGAATACCTGGCCATCTTTGCTGACTTCAATGCCGCGCAGGTCGATGTTATGGCGAGACAGGGTGTCGAGTATTTCCAGGGCAATGCCAGGGCGGTTTTTGCAGCTGACCAGTAGGCGCATAAAGGTAATCAGTAGGTGGGTTTGCTTGGATTGTAACGATTGGTTTACGGCAGGGCCAGCTCATCTGTGCGCGCTGCCAGAATAAAATCATTGCGGTGCAGGCCGCGGATGGTGTGAGTCCACCAGCTCACGGTGACTTTGCCCCATTCCACCAAAAGGACGGGGTGGTGATTGACGCTTTCTGCCACTTCGCCAATCTGATTGGCAAAATTCATTGCGTCGCGAAAGTTGCTGAACGTAAATGTTCGTTGTAATTGCTTAATGCCATTGATATCGACGATTTGCCAGTCTGGAAGCTGAGTGAGGAGAGTCGCCGATTCTGAATCGCTAACCTGGGGGGAGCCTGGCCGGCAGGCTTCACAGGTTTCTTGTGCCAGTGACATGGTGGCCTCCATTGTTGCGGGGTTACACGCAAAACTCTCAAATTGTCATTGCGAGCGCAGCGAAGCAATCTAGTGTCTTTTTAACACACTGACATATAAACAAAGCCACTGGATCGCCGCGCTTCGCTCGCGATGACAATTTTTAAGTCTCGCTGCCATTAACCAGTTACAGGCATCCTTCCGGCTTGGGCAGTCCGGCAATTTTGCTGGCGATTTTTGCCGGGTTTGGTGGGAATAACCGGGTCAGGTAAATGCTTTTTCCCTTGTCCGGCCCCAGGTGTTGAGTCACGTATTTGACCAGCGGGCGCATGGGCGGGGAAATATCAAACTGCTGCTGAAATTGGCGCAACAGGTGGAGAATTTCCCAGTGTTGTTCACTCAGCTCAATGTTTTCCGCTTTGGCCAGAGTGGTGGCAACATCTTCTGACCAGTCATTGAGATCGGTCAAAAACCCCTCTTTGTCGGTAGCGAATGACATCAGTACCAGCTCTGTACGGCACTGGCCTCACAGGCCAGCTGCACAAATTCCGGGTAGTCCACCACCGTAACCTGTGGTGGCACTTTGCTACCCAAACCACGGGCAGCAATATCACCCTTCAGGGCAAATACTTTGTTGTTGGGTAACTCTTCTTCCAGCGCAAGTACCCCGTAGACACCATCTTCCAGCAAGAGAACCACATCATCAGCGCCCAGGTTGCGGAGGCAACTGTCGTAAGCCTGATTGTTAAAAGGGGATTTGTTAACGGTGTGCAGAATCATCAGAAGCTCACAATATGGCGGTGGCCTGCCATCAGTTTTTGCACAGCATCGCTATTCAACACGGTAAAACCCCGATCGATATTTTCCGCGGACAGTTTGCGGTTGTTCAGTGAATGCTCATCTACGTAGCGCTGCTCAATGTCGTACATGGGCAGTGCTGCAGCCATGGCGCTGTTGTTTTTCTGGCCGATGTGCGCCGGTTGTTGGTCGTTAACCAGTTGGAAAACCCCATCGTCCATAAATAGCACGGATACACTTTGCCCCAAGGAAGCAGCGGCGAGAGCGGCTTCTAATCCTTCCCGTGCCAGGCAGGAACCGTAGGGTGCGGTGCGCAGAATAAATAACAAGCTGTTATCAGCCATTTCAGCGACCAAAGGTGATCAGTCTGTCGGACTGCAAGGCGGCATCTGCCAGCTCCCCCAGTCCCTGCAACTTGAAGTTCGGCTCGTCCAGATTGCCGCTGTTGTAATCGTAGCGTTCGGCTTCTTCGCTATCGACAATGCCGCGCCGCAGGGCGGAGGCGATACACACGGTCATGCGTGTGCCATGCTTTTCCCCAAGGGACTTCCAGGCTTCCCGGATATTGTCTTCGCCCTGTGGTGGTGTCAGCAGTTGTGATCCGTTGTGGACACCATCGTTATAGAAAAACACCCGATAAATCTGGTGCCCGCTTTCAAGTGCTGCATTGGCAAAACGCAGGGCGGATGATGCAGCCTGGTGGCTGCCGGGGGCGCCGAGAACGATCAGGGAAAATTTCATGGTCTGGAGAAAGGGGAATTAAAAAAGCCCGGCGAACCGGGCTTTTTTGATCAGTCGTCAGCAAAGCCGATTAAGTGTAATAGATTGGTAAACAGAATATGAATATCAAGGTAGAGCTGGGTAGTAGCCATAATGTAGTTGCGTTCACCACCATTAACAATGCGGCTGGTGTCAAAAAGAATAAAGCCAGAGAATACAAGTGCCGACAATGCATTGACAGCTAAAAAGGCTCCACTTAATTGAACGCCAAAAAGGCTTGCAACGGCTAAACCAATAGAAGACAGAAAAACAATGATAAAGCCAGTAAATAAAAAGCCTTTCAAAAATGTAAAGTCTTTCTTGGTATTAATAACGTAGGCGGAGAGTATTAAAAATACTGCAGCCGTACTACCTAGTGCTTGCATTACAACGCTTGAGCCATTTGGCATGGACAGGTAGTGATTGAGGATCGGCCCAAGAGAGAAACCGAGCAGGCCGGTAAACAGGAATACAACGGGCAAGCCGGCGGCAGAATTGGCGGTACGTGGCAATACAAACCAGACTACAACGATAGCGGCTATGCTGGCACCTAGCGCGAGTCCGTGGCCCACTTCCATAGTAGTAGAAAGCCACGCTGCTGCGGCACTGAATAGCAGCGTCATGGAAAGTAAAAGATAGGTATTCTTGAGAACCTTATTGATCTCGACCGCTGACTCAATCCCGCGAGGGGCGGTGGTTGCAGCGGCTTTGGTTGAAACAGAATAATGTTGTTCAGCCATTTCAGACTCCATTGAGTAAATATCTAGGCTAATCATACAAACCCATTGGGCTAAATCAAGAGAAATTAACCTAGATTTACCTGACCAGAAATTACTTGCGAGTGCTGAGATATGCAGGTACAACAATAAGTGGGCAGCGGAGCAGGGTAGTTTCGCAAACCCTTACGGAGAGTACTTGTTTATCGGGGTAAGTTATGGGGATGGCAGTTGATCGCGCCGAATTTACGGATAGCGACTATAAAAATTTCAGTAAAAAACTCAATCGTAATCTCACAGCACTAAAACATGTATTGGCACAGCCGGGGTTTGGCGAAGGGGAGGCCTCTCTGGGAGCGGAGATGGAGGTCTACCTGGTAGACCCGGAAGGCAGGCCATTGCACCGCAACCGGGAAATCCTCAAAGCCTTTGACGACCCGCTGCTTACCCTGGAACTCAACCGTTACAACCTGGAATACAACTTCAAGCCCATGCCTGCTCGCGGCACGCCGTTTAGCACCATTGAGCGGGACGCCAGGGATGCACTCAACAAGCTCGACAAAATTGCCAGGGATTTTAATGGCCGGGTGCTGCCCATAGGCATTCTGCCCACTCTGCGGGAAACAGACTTTGGCGCCGATGCCATGACCGACGAACCCCGCTATCACGCCCTGGTGGATATGCTGAAGCGGGTACACAA
The DNA here is from genome assembly GCF_030341905.1 of Porticoccus sp. W117. Taxonomy (GTDB): domain Bacteria; phylum Pseudomonadota; class Gammaproteobacteria; order Pseudomonadales; family Porticoccaceae; genus SCSIO-12696. Next base: position 63,104 of record NZ_JATAAF010000012.1, read on the forward strand.
ACCCGATGCCTCTACCTTCGGTTTGGAAATCAACGGCGCTGACCCACTGAATCTGAGCGACGCTCATATCACCATGGAAGGGGCTTGCACCTCGTTCCAGTTGCACTACCGGGTGCAGCCGGCAGAATTTGCCAGTGCCTGGAACGCCATTCAGCTGGTGTCCCCGGTAGTACTTGGCCTGGCGGCCAATTCGCCGTTTATGCTCGGCCACCGTTTGTGGCACGAAACCCGCATTCCTCTGTTCCAGCAATCTTTGGAGGGAATACCTAACCAAAACCTGGAATGGCGCTTGCCCCGTAGAGTCTGCTTTGGGCTCGGCTGGGCACGCCACAGCGCCGCAGAACTGTTCGAGCAGATGGCGCGGCTTTACCCACCACTGATTCCGCAATGCCATGAAGAAGACCCGCTGGACATGGTGGATAACCGCCTGCCAGAGCTGCACGAACTGTTAATGCACACCAGCACCGTGTGGTCATGGAACCGGGCGATCTACAGTACCGGCGACAATGGCCACCTGCGTATAGAAATGCGCTCGCTACCGGCGGGCCCAACTGGTGTTGATATGGCAGCCAATGCGGCGTTTTTTGTCGGGCTGGCAGCGGGCATGCGCGAGCAGGCGGATAAAATGGCGACCCTGTTGCCGTTCGAATACGCGGAATACAATTTTTACCGGGCGGCGCGGGATGGCATTGATGCCAGGGTAATCTGGCCAACCAAGCGCAATATCGGCCTCGACGAAATAAACATCACCGACCTGGCGGAATCCCTGTTGCCCACCGCAGAAGCGGGGCTGGCACGCCTCGGTGTGGACTACAGTGAAGTGCAGCGCTTTTTGTCCGTAATCTCTGAACGCATAGACTGCCACCGCAACGGTGCCAGCTGGCAGCTGGGCCAGTTTAATCGCCTGCACAAAAGCCTGGATCGGGAGCAAGCCCTGTCGCGCATGGTGACGCTCTATCGGGAACGGGCCAAAAGCAACATTCCTGTGGCCCAGTGGAATTACGAGTAACTTATGTTGTATGAAGCGTTGAGTACAGAGATTGGGTAAAGAAAAAACCATGGGACAAGCGGAGCCGTTGTGGAATACCTGGGAAGCGCCTGCTCCCAATGAGATACCCGAAAACCTGGAAGAATTCTTATGCCACCTGAGCGGCCCCACGGTAATTAGTTTGCCTGGTGCTGACCCGTCCACTACACGAGTAGCGGTTACGCTGTTGCACGGCAACGAACCCTCTGGCGCCAAAGCCATTCACCGCCTGCTACGGGAAGGTTTCCAGCCTGCTACAAATACATTACTGGTATTGGCGTGCATCGCTACCGCGCTGACAGAGCCACTGTTCAGCCACCGGCTGTTGCCGGGCTGCCGGGACATGAACCGCTGCTTTAAGCCGCCATTTGATGACTATCAGGGCCAGCTCGCCAAAAGCCTGATTGATACCCTGGCCGGCCTGCAGCCGGAAGCCATTGTCGACCTGCACAACACCTCCGGCGATGGCCCGGCGTTTGCAGTTACCAGCCAATTTGGTGTTGAGCATATGTCCCTGGCCAACCTGTTTACATCGCGCCTGGTGTATACGGATCTGAGCCTGGGCTCGTTGATGGAAATAACCGAACCGGGTTGCCCCGTCGTTACCATTGAATGTGGCGGTGCCCGGCAGGCAGAGTCCGATGATGTGGCTTACCAGGGGTTACAGGAATACCTGCTGCGCCCCCACCTGTTTAAAAATGCCGCTGCCGTACAACTGGATTTGTATCGTCATCCTATGCGCCTGGAACTGAAGGAAGGGTTCCAAATTGATTGCAGCAGCCAGCCCACGGATGCGGATGTTACCTTGCAGCGCGGTGTTCAAAATTTGAATTTTGGCGAAGTGGAAACTGGCCAACAACTGGCCTGGCTGGGTGAGCAGGGCATGGCGGCGCTGCAGGTGAAAGACGGTGAGGGCGGCAATCGCCTCGACGAGTTTTTTGAGCAGCGGGAAGGGATGTTGTGTACCCGGCAGCCGCTGAAACTATTTATGGTGACGGAAAACCCGCATATTGCAGCGACGGATTGTTTGTTTTACTTGGTGGGGGTGGAGTGAGCTGGGTTTCACCCCGTCATAGCGAGTAGTGACGCTGCATCTAGAGAATTGGAGGCCTTGATGTTTTATCCGATTTACCTGGACTATTCAGAATGTATTCTCATCATCACCATTTTATGATTATGATGACGAACTATAAACACTGAGGGATAAAAACTACACATGCAGGACGCTTATATCACCGGAGTTGGCCGCTTCTTACCTGGCCCGACTATCAGCAATAAAGAAGTAGAAGATTATATTGGCTGTATTCATGGTCAGCCCTCTGCTTTCAGAGCAGCCACTCTTCGCAAAAACGGCATCAAGACTCGCCACTACGCTGTCGATATTGAAGGTAATCACCTTTATACCAATGCTCAAATGGCTGCCGAAGCGATACGTGCAGCAGCGGCGAACGCCAAGCACGATGTAGCCTCTTTGCAACTACTGGCTACCAGTACAACTCAGGGTGATTTATTGGTGCCTGGGTTTGCCAGTGCTGTGCATGGTGAATTGGGCATACCGCCGCTAGAGCTAGCATCCTTCCAAAGTGTATGCGCTAGTAGCATGATGGCTATTAAAAACGCTTACCTGAATATCAGGTCTGGCGATAAACAAACAGCCGCTGCTTGTGGCAGTGAGTTTTCAAGCCGCTGGTTTCGCCCTGGCTTTTATGAATCTTGTGTTGCAGAGGAAGAGGCTCGCAAGCCGCCCATCGATCTGGATTTCTTGCGCTGGACATTGTCCGATGGTGCTGGTGCTTTATTTATAGAGCCCAACCCCAAATCGGATGGAGTGTCCTTACGCTGTGACTGGATTGACCTTCAATCGTTTGCTGATCGCTTCGATCCTTGTATGTACGCTGGCTCCAGTAGCAATGTGCCAGGGGAAAATTTACCTTGGAGCCATTATGCCTCACCGCAGGAAGCTTACCAAGCAGGCGCGATGGCACTGAGACAGGATTTTGAATTGCTCTATAAAATGTTCCCGGTGTGGCTTGGGTACTACCTGAGTCTGATGGACAAACACGGCTTTAATCCAGAAAGCATTGACTATTACTTACCTCATTACTCGGCCAAATCCTTGGGCGAAGAGATGAAAAAACTGATGAAGAGCGCTGGGGCTATGATTCCGGAGGAGCGTTGGTTTAATAATCTAACCACTGTAGGTAATACCGGCTCGGCTTCGATTTTTTTGATGTTGGAAGAACTCTTGCGCGAACAAGATCTACAGCCGGGTCAGACTATTCTTTGTTTCGTGCCAGAAAGCGGCCGTTGTATAGCCTCATTTATGCACCTCACTGTTGTCACCAACAAGGACTAACCAGATATGGAAATGAAATCCTCTAAAACAGCGGCACAAGCTGTAATGCGTCAACTCATAATCACATGGACCGATTTTGAAAGTCGCCTCCTGAAAGTGCCTATTATCGAGCGCATTATGCGCGATCAATTACAGCTGGAAGATTATCGCCAAATCCTGCTAAACCATCGTCAGCAGGTTATAGAAGGCAGTCGTTGGATCGCCCGAGCCTCCTCTTCTATTGATAATCGCTACCCGGAACTACGCTCTACTTTTATTCGTCATGCCAATACTGAGCATCGCGATTATCAGATGTTGGACGCAAATTACTTGTCAGTAGGTGGCGACGTAGAGACGTTGGCCAACAGTGAAAAGAATATAGGTAGTGAAGCCTTGTCTGCGTGGATGTTTCACCAAGCCAGTCAGCCCAATCCATTCGACCTGTTAGGCGCAATGTTCATTATCGAGGGATTGGGAAAACAGTTTGCCCGCACCTTCGCTCAGAAAATTCAGAAACAATTGAGACTGAGCGATGATCAAGTGAGTTTCTACCTATACCATGCTGATCACGACGAAGAGCATATTGGTGAACTGGAAGATGCGCTGCAAAGCGGTATTCTCAGCGATGATGGCTTAGCCGGCCGCATTGCCAAGACCGCGCGGGTAACCGCCAGGCTTTATCTGTTGCAGTTGGAAGAACTGGGGAACTACTGATGAGTTGGTCTGACGATTTCGACAATCAAACCATCAATACAAAAGACCCTAATCCTTGGCTGGCACTCTATCTGGATGGCAGTTTGCCTATGCACGATCCTGCCAAGCAGGCGCTGCTGCGTGGTCACAATACTTGGACCCGACGACTGCTTCTGCCCATTGTTCGTCCGCTTGCGCGGCTAAATATTATTTTGGTGCAACTTCTTCGAGTCATTTTGCCCGAGCGTTGTAGTTCTTCGCGGATATTGCACAAAACCATCTATTGGGGATTGAAAACTTTCGTCCGAAACGATGCCAATTACCTAATTTTGAGGCACTTCCATATCGGCACGGAGATACTGGGTTTTATTGCTGATAACGCCAAGGTCACCATCGAGAGTACCGAACCCCTGCGTCCCAATAATTTGGAAGGTTTAATCGAGGATACCTTCCTGATTCACGATCTGAATATATTCAACTTTATTTTGGAGTTAAATCACAAGCTGAAGGAAGAGGGGCGGGATCTGACAGCTCCCGAACACCTTAATTTGGGTTCTATTACCGATGGCGAGTTTGATATTGAGTTACCTAAAGAGAAGGCATTCAATGTGTTGGACTTACAGACAGCTATTGAAATGTATACGCCTTTGTACGCGCTGTTTCTATCCGATCGAGACTTCTGGCGTGCTAGTAATTCTTTACAGCTGGATGAAACGATTGCCATTTACATCGGTAAAATACTGAATGATGCCATACCATTGGGTTTGGTGAATAATCGGCATCCGTCAGTACCTGTGTCGACTTTACAGGCGGGATTTCGGTTGATGCTGCATGGCTTGGATGCAGAGATTCTGCATGGATACCTGAGGAGTTTGAAATAACTGCTTATGTCTCAGCGGGTGAGTTATCAAATCTACCCCCACAGGTATCTACTAGTCTCCCCCACAGCTACCACATGAGCTGCTGCAACCTCCACCACAGCGACCGTCTTTACCACCACCTTTACCACCGAAGCTGGCAAACAAAAATCGCAGAGCCAAAAAGCCCACGACACACCAAAACCCTATTTCTAACCAACTGGTGCTTTGATCCCCACTTTCTGCAAAGGCAGTCGCTACGGTTCCTGCTAACGCTGCGGGTACAAACCACTTCAGTATGTGACTCTTATTATTTGGCTTTGAATTCCATACTAATTGTGGCGGCTCTTTGCCAAATTCGGCTCGATAAAGGGCAAGGGTTTTCTCGAATTGCATTTGCATCTGAGTATCTGAGGGAGTGTGATGCAGCTCGGCTCCAAGTATTTCTGAGCAAAACCGACCCCAGTAGGATTTAGTGAATGTCAGGTGTAAATGCCATACAAGATCAATCGCAGGGGAGGGTGAAACCATACCTTGCTGCAAGGTGGCCAGATAGCAAAATCGCTTGTATTCATCTACTACCTCTAGACAGTGATTATGCTTCCAGCCAGTTTCTTGCTTTAGCTTGGTGATAAATAAATCATATTGCCGATCAGCAATTTTGTGATTACGAAGCCGATTCCATAGTTCTTGATTTGTCATGCTACCCCCAATACTGAATGAAACAACTCGTTCAAATCTGACATATCAGGCCTAAGCATTGCCTTATCCAAATCAAGGTTGCTCAAACGCTCAATCTCCGATTCCACATAATCATTGAGCGCCTTGATGGCGGGTACAAGCTCTTTTTCGGTGCTGGCTTGTTTGCGTTTCAAAAGAGCAGTTATCTCCCGATCAAGTTCTGATCCGTCAGGCACTAGCTTGCGCAGCCGATCAAATTCGATGGGCGGAGGTTCGCGGTACTCTTCTAACCAGCGGACAGAGAGCAGGGGGCGCAGCACATAGAAGTACTTTTTCAGGGGTACGATTTCTGCTTGCAAGTAACCACGGTAGTTGGTTTTGGCCATACTGCGATAATGATAGATGCCTTTTTCAACAGAGTATCCCCGGCTAAGCAAACTTCTGGCTTGTTCAGCAAAGTGGCCATCATCTACGTACACAATAGGTGATTGGAGCCACTCCACAAACGAGGGGTTAGACTTGCTGAAAAGCCTCAGTGCTTTGCGAACATCCCAGCCATTGATGTCTATTTCGTCGACTATCTCGTATTCGATCACATCCCGTTTATCTTCCAGATCTACAGCCACATACCAATCTTTTGGGTGCGCGTAGATAAAGCGAACATCAAAGTCGCTGTTTTGTGAGGCGAACCCCCAGGCTCTGCTGCCGGATTCCACAGCGTACAGAATTTTGACGCTGTGTTCTTTTTCGGCGGCGCGTATTCGTCGCAGGATTTCTGCTCGGGTTTCTTTAGGTATCACATGTTCCATCATCATGATGTCACCTATCAGTGAAAGCCATCTATTCGCCGCAATAGCAAATAGATGGCGGGTTTAGCTGTTGGGAGACAACTTGACCATATCATTCAGCACGCTATCGAGACCACCGTAAACGGAGATCTTGTCGATGCGGCCGGTGACACGCTCCAGTGCTTCCAGTTCTTTCAAACGCAGCAGCATTGGGTTGTTTTCCATCAGCTTGGCGGTGTTATGCAGGGAGCGCATCGCCTGAGTCTCCTCGCGACGCTTGATCAGGTTGGCTTCAGACTCTTTTTGAGCCTCTACAACCTGATTCAGAATTTCCTTCATATCACCGGGCAAGATAATGTCTTTTACACCAACGCTTGCCAGTTCAATTCCGTACTCGGTCAGCTTGCTGCGAATACCGTCTGCAATGGCGACGTTCAAGCTGTCTTTGTCTTCCAGCAAGTTATCCAGCGTCTGGGTTCCTACCGCTTCGCGAAGGTGCAGTTGCAGCTCGCGATAGACAAAGTTGGCGAAGTCGTTCAGCTTGAGTGCAACGATCTTGGGGTCGATCACCCGGTAGCTACCGCTTAGGTTTACCCGCAAGCTGACACGGTCTTTGGTCAGGATTTCCTGGCCGCTGACTTCGATCGCTTGCAAGCGCAAATCCAGCAGTTTGACGGCTACTGAGCGGTTGTACCTCCAGTAACCGTAGCTTCCTGGCTGCAGCAGCTCCTGAAACTTGCCATTAACGGTCAGAAGACCCACGTGCTCGTCGGGTACCTCCACATAGTTGATGGCGTTGGAGGCGTTGCGGCTTTTGCCAATGGCCAAACCGCGGCCCAGCAACTTCAGCAGTTTGCTATCAATGGCAAACTTTTCGCTGATATCGATCACATCAATACGCACGTCTTCGATTCCCTTCCATACGGCAAGGAAGGTGCCTGGTGCAAGAATATCCACCAGGTGACCATCGCGGTAGAACAGGCCTACCTGCATATCGGTCAGCTCAAAGCGGTCAATAAAACCATTCAGCTTTTCGGCCTGAGTATTGAGCAGGAACTTGGCTTTGGCGTGGTCAAAAACAATGTTAGTGGCATCGTATTTTTCCAGGCGAGTTTTGCCAGCCAATGCGTTAATGCGATGGCGGCCGGGCTCAAGTACTCGGTCCAGCCGGTTGCGCCGGTACAGTAATGCCCGCTCGTTATCGGCGATATCTACAGTATTCCATAACATCATTTTTCTCTCCTTTCTCTTGTTGTTCTTTAGGTTACAAATAAAGCGAGGCTCACCCGAAAACCCTGGGGCTGACAGCTTGATCTGCAGTGGGTGGCGGGTCAGTGGTTTGCGAATATCTGGTTCATTGCGCCTTTGTGTTAACTACTGCGCGCGTAAAACCCGTATTCAGCAAACTTGACCAGACACCGTCTACAAACTCCCCTGATAGCGGCAGTGAGATCGGCGTTCCAGTTTGTCAATTCTCTCGTTTGATCCAAAATTCGAATCAAACGATTGATGTCAAACATTCCAGAACCATGAGCCTCTGGTAGATTTATTTAGCAAGGACCTGAACCTTGTGGGGACTCGAACCCCGGGCCTCTCGGCCTTACCTTTTTGTCGTGTTTCAGACGACTGGTACTTTGGCAGGATTCGAACCTGCGCCCGATCGATTATGAGTCGATTGCTCTACCCAACTGAGCTACAAAGTCGGTGTTTAGGCCGGTTATCAAATTGGTACACAACACATGAAGCATGCTTGTGCCAGGCCGATAATCAGAATCGGCTCCGCTAATTTGAATAACAGTTCCCAAACCTTGTTGTGACAGACCGCTTATTGCATTAAGCAGCCTGCCAGCATCTTTGCCCGGTAAACCGAGCTTGCAGGTACTCCATTTGATCGCCGCGAATGCGACGGTTTGCCAAGTACATAAACTCAAATACATTTGGCTCAAAGGGAATAGCCAGCAATTCCATACCTGCCTGCTCCGGTGTGCGGCCACCTTTGTGGCTATTGCAACGGGCGCAGGCGGCAACCACGTTTACCCAGACATCCGGGCCTCCTTGCACACGGGGCACAATGTGATCTCGGGTCAGTACCCGATCATCAAACTGCTGTCCGCAGTACATACAGCGGTGGCCGTCGCGGCGAAACAGCAGGCGATTGCTCAATGCCGGTATAAAGGCTCTTTTCCCTATGTCACCCTCGCAGGCAATAATGGGGGCAAGCAGCAAAGACGAGCGCTCACCATGGCTATTGATGCCACCGTTAATACGGTAGTGGTCTTCGCCCAGGCTCCACAGCACTTGCTCTTTCACATACAGAACCACAGCCTCTTCAGGGGTAACCCATGATTGAGGCAGACCTGTTTTGTTCAGCCTTAGAATGCTGTTTTGCATTGCCATTTTTCTCTCCTTCTCCAATATCGTGCTCGGCATTGAGCACTAACACCCGATGCAGGAATCGAACCTGCCACCTTCAGCGCCGCTGACCAAAGTTCCACTCCTGTAGAGCTTTTTAATCAGCTGGACTGGTCGAGTCCGTGGTTGGGGCAGTGGGAGTCGAACCCACCTATGCCGGCTTAAAAGGCCGGTGCACAACCGCTATGCCATACCCCAAAAAATCATTAACATTGGCTGCGGTGCCTGGAATCGAACCAGGGATATCGGAGTCAAAGTCCGATGCGTTACCATTACGCTACACCGCATATTTCCTGTGCATTTGGGGTGGCGCCGGGGATCGAACCCTGGTCTCCTGGTTCACAGCCAGGCACTCTGCCACTGAGCTAACACCACCGTAGCAACACTTATTTCTAAATTGGTGCCCCATCTTGGAGTGACTCGAGCCATCCATGGCTCTCGGGCTGCGCCCGCCTGCGGCGCCCAAATTTGCTCTCCTGCAAATTTGTCGAACCAAGAACCTCCAGAATCTAAATCTGGCGCCTCTTCCAATTGGGCCAATGGGGCAAATAATTAATTATTTGGCTGGCCTGGCAGGACTCGAACCTGCGATATTCCGGTTAACAGCCGGACGCTTTACCACTCAGCTACAGGCCAACAGCTTTTAAAAACACTAAAAAATAAAACCCCGACTGGGGCTGCCAGACGGGGTTTCGAAATTGCTTTCTACTGATCCGAATGGCGTAGCCATTCGGAACTTCCGAAGACTACTTCATTGTTGTTTCTCCTGACCTTCTGCCATTGAGTGAGCCAGAAAATTACGTTGTTTATGAGAGAAGAGGGGGCTTACATAGTTTTTGGGCGCATCTTCCCTCTGCCCACTTATCTGCGGGCACAGTTCATTAAAATTCGAAAGTTGTTCTGTCCAATTACTCAGCAAGCTATTCTCCTCACTGTTCTCATCATTTTCTTTCGGGTACTAAAAAGCCCGGATCAGTTACCTCGTAAAGAGGTGGCCTGCCGGGCTTTACAATAAAATATCATTTCATTGTAAACCTGAAAGGCCAGTTAGCCTTCCAGGTTGAAAGCTAACTAATACGCTACGTTCAGGTGTTCACGATCTAACCCAGCACACATTGGCTGGCTATTTTTAAATTGCACTATATTTTGGTCGCAACTATCCTGGCACAGTATCGAGCTGTGCTTGGGAAGTGTGTTGTAGATAAAGTCTATCTTCATTGCGACGATTAAAAATTCAAAAAATATAATTTGGTTGGCAATAATAATCTTCAAAAATATTATGTCAATCAATTTCCGAATTTTAAAAACTATTTATCGACAAAAACTTCCCAGTAATCTTTTTTCAGCTCTTTAAGCGAGATGTTTACTCCTGTCATTTGTTTAATCACATCAATATTTGTCAGCAAGTGCTGACTTGGTTGTAGAGTACGAAAGCATCCTCCATTACCTAATGCCATAGGCAATACCAGTTGATCGGCCAAGTGCTCACCCACTGGTACATCTGCTTCCAGATAACGCTTCATATCCTTCATCGCTCGCCCGGCAACTCGCTCTGCACTGACATGCCGTTCGCCAACAGATTCAAACACTTCCGTAACTGCTTCTGATGCAACTTGCAACGATAGTAAGTTGCCAGGGCCTGCGGAGTTAACCAGTTTTTGCGTCAACTCTGATTCGCTCCAGTAGCATTTCTTTTGCACTTGAGCCAACTCGCGTTCTGTCACATGCTCTGGCACGCGCGCAGATATGGCGACAGCTTTTCGCTTAATAATTTCGCCTCGCTTGACCAAATCCAGAGACTTGACTCCCTTGGTTGGTTGTATTCGGGCTTTCCAAAATCCGCCGCCTGCCGGGTAAAAACCGTATCGCTCTAGTTCCACCTCAACATGGCAACCCATTTTATTTATGATTGGTAAAAAGCACCGTTCAATAAACTCGAAGCTCGGTGCCATACCGTTATGGGTTCCACCCTCCAGAGTTAATTCGCTAATATCATCAGCAAGAAGCAGGGGTAGTAGCACCGTCTGGAATACCAACGTCGTACTGCCCGCCGAGCCAATCGCAAAATGGTAGCTGCCTGATTTAACCTTTCCGGGTTCAAACGTCACCCTGGATGATCCCATTGCATCACCACTGACCTGAGCATTGCAAATGCCCTGAGCAGCCCGCAAGCAGGTTAAATGCTGGCGCAATAATCCCGGCTTGTTTCTGCCTGCCCGAATATTCTCAATGCAGACCGACTTGCCAAGGCACATGGCCAGGGTCAACGAGGTTCTGAATATTTGCCCTCCACCTTCGCCTTGAGAGCCGTCGATAGTGATCATTCTTCTTTCTCTTTAGCTTGTTTATTCACAACTAGCCGCAAGCGTCCGTCAAAAACGGTCGCCATCCCCTGGCGTAAAAACATCCCTGTAAACCGTTAACCTTTCACGCAGACGACTTGCTTCAGCGTGTAAACCACTTCTACCAAGTCCTTTTGCGCTGCCATCACTTTTTCGATGGGCTTGTACGCAGAAGGGGTCTCATCGATTACACCTTGGTCCTTACGGCATTCCACATCCGCTGTGGCCAAGCAATGCTCTTCCAGTGAAACCAGTTTCTTGGCTTGTGTACGAGACATCACTCGTCCGGCGCCGTGGCTGCAGCTGCAAAAGCTCTCTTCGTTACCCAGGCCGCGAACTATGAAAGACTTTGCTCCCATGCTGCCGGGAATAATGCCCATCTCACCTTCGCGGGCTCGTACCGCGCCTTTGCGAGTGACCAATACGTTTTTGCCGTAGTGGTTTTCGCGGGAGACGTAGTTATGGTGGCAGTTCACTGCTTCCATACGCGCCTCAAAGTTGATTTTCATGGTATCGCGCACGGCTTTAATGACTCGGGCCATCATTACCTCGCGGTTCAGCCGGGCAAATTCCTGCGCCCATTCCACCGCTTCCACATACTGATCAAAGTGCTCAGTGCCTTCCGGCAGGTAAGCCAGATCAGAATCCGGCAGATGGATATGCCAGCGTTCCATGTCTTTTTTAGCCATCTCGATAAAGTGCGTACCAATACGGTTACCCACTCCGCGAGAGCCGCTATGGAGCATTAACCAAACTGCATCGTGCTCGTCCAGACACATCTCAATAAAGTGATTGCCGGTACCCAACGTACCCAGGTGGTTCAGGTTATTGGTGTTTTTCAGCACACGGTGCTTTTCTTGCAGCACATCGAACTGGCCTGCCAGTTGTGCCCAGGCAGTCATTACGTCGTCCGGCGCATTAGTCCAGGCACCTTTATCCCGGTTGCCTCGGGCGCGAGCAGAACGACCGTGAGGTACAGCTTTCTCAATCGCTGAGCGAATACCCGCCAGGTTATCCGGCAGCTGGGAAGCGGTAAGGCTGGTGCGAACCGCCATCATTCCGCAACCAATATCCACACCCACTGCAGCGGGGATTACTGCGCCCAATGTGGGCACTACGCTACCGATAGTCGCGCCTTTACCCAGGTGCACATCGGGCATGGCCGCTACCCACCTATGAATAAAGGGCATACGGGAAATGTTTTTCAGCTGATCTTTGGCCTTATCTTCAAAAGGTACGCCCACAGTCCAGGACTTGATAGGTACGCCACCATCCTGCATCACTTCGTAAGTTTGTTCATTCATTTTTCAATTCCTGTAAATAGCTGTTCTCGTTTTTCTTGTTATGGGTATAGCAAGGCGGGGGCCAACTTTTGTAGTGAGGTGAAAATATTTCTTAAGTTGCTGAAAATAAAAGAATAAATATTTTTATTATGCTGAGGCTAGTGATTGCAGCAAAAAATTAAGTTAAATTTAACTATCAAAATAGATATAAAAATAATATATTCGATATTATGAGAACAGTAGCGATCAGTATTCTTGGGACTATCCTGGACCGGCGCGGCAAGAGAGAAAAGCGCTGGGACAAGTGGCGTCCCACCGTTTCCATGTGCCAACACGAAGATATGGTTATCGACCGGCTGGAGTTGTTATTTGATAACCACTCAAAACGCCTCGCTGAGCAAGTTACCGAAGATGTGGCCAGGGTATCGCCGGAAACTGAGGTGGTTCATCACCTGGTTAACTTTAATGACCCCTGGGATTTTGAGACGGTTTACAGCACTTTGCTGGATTTCACTCGTGGCTATGATTTTCAGACCAGTGAAGAGCAGTACCTCACGCATATCACCACCGGTACGCACGTGGCACAGATATGCCTGTATCTGCTGACTGAAGCTGGCTATCTGCCAGGAAAGCTGTTGCAAACATCGCCTGCTAAGCGTGGCAGCAATGCACCAGGGCAATATCAAATTATTGACCTGGACCTGTCGAAGTACGACCAAATAGCCTCGCGCTTTCAGAAAGAGCACCAAGAGGGCACCAGTTACTTGAAAGGTGGCATAGAGACCAATAATACCGCCTTTAATAAAATGATTGCCCAGCTTGAGCAAGTGTCTATCCGTTCCAGTGAGCCTATATTGATTACCGGGCCAACGGGTGCCGGCAAGTCATGGCTTGCGCAGCGGGTTTATGATCTTCGTAAGCAGCGGGGTAAATTATTTGGTCCTTTGGTGGCCGTGAACTGCGCCACGTTACGTGGTGAAAATGCCATGTCAGCATTGTTTGGCCATAAGAAAGGCGCATTTACCGGTGCTACAGCGGACCGTCCTGGTTTGTTGATGGAGGCCAATAATGGATTGCTGTTTCTGGATGAGATCGGAGAGCTCGGGCTGGATGAGCAAGCTATGTTGCTCAGGGCTGTCGAAGACAGGCGCTTTATGCCGTTTGGCTCCGATAAAGAGGTCAGTAGCGACTTTCAGCTGATTGCGGGTACCAATAAAGATCTTATCCAACAGTGCCAGAAAGGGGCGTTTCGGGAAGATCTTCTTGCCCGCATTGACCTCTGGACCTATCGACTGCCATCTCTGAACGAGCGAAAAGAGGATATAGAACCCAACCTGGAATACGAGTTGGAAAAATTCTCCACGAAATCGGGTTATCTGGTTAAGTTCAACAAAGCGGCCCGAGATAGATACCTATCATTTAGTCATTCTGCCGAAGCAGTTTGGTCGGCCAATTTTCGAGACCTCAACGCCAGTATTACCCGTATGGGAACATTGGCTGATGGTGGTCGAGTTACTGTCGATCTGGTGGATGAGGAAATCATGCGCCTCAAGCGCAAGTGGCAGGTGGGAGCTCAAGATAGAGAAGGGCATGTTGAGATGATTGATAGCGTCTTGGGTGCTGGGTATGCCGCTACTATGGATTATTATGAGCAAATTCAGCTGGCAGCTCTTATCGAGGTGTGTAGATCATCCAGGTCAATGGCGGATGCTGGCAGAAAGCTCTTTAATGTAAGTAGGGCGGCTAAAAAATCTAGTAATGACTCCCACCGGGTCAAACAGCTGCTGGGAAAATACGATTTGGAGTTTGCTAACCTTGAATTGTAATTCTGATTTTAAATCGCCTCTTCAACTTTGAGTGATGTTAAGAGTGCTGCTTTTATCGGTAGAAGGGGATAGATTAGGCAGCATGGCGGGGAAGTGGTTTATACTCCCAGCCTTTATAAGGATATTTGGACTTCCTGCCTCATGAACCATACCTGTTGTCCTCGCTTTACTCTCACTCGATTTCTTGCGCTGACGTTACTGTCTTTATGTGTGTTGCAAGCAAACACGGCGGCTCAGGAGCCTGAGCCTGCTGATACGGTTTATTACCAAACTATTCTGTACCTGATCAAAGAGCCTGCTAACCTGGGCAAGTTGATGCAGCACGAAGTTCCTGGGTTTACCAAGGCGGAAGAGTGGCCTGATAAGGTCACTAGCCCCATATACCGGTTGGAACAGTTTAGAGACCTGAAAAATCAACTGCCGCCGCCAGATATGCAAACACTGTCCTATTTTGGCCGAGGCTTGTCCCGCCAGGAGGCAGAAGAGCTGCAGCAGGCTGAGCTGGCCATTGTGTTGACCGCAGCCTATCCCATTGAACAAAACATCAAGCACCTGAAGGCACTAAACAACTTCAGCCATCGACTGGCTACAGAGAACGGCGGTTACCTGTGGGACTCAGAAACTCGTGAGCTTTTCACTCCTGATGTCTGGAAGGTTCAACGATTGGACGCTTGGCACGGTGACATTCCACTTGCTCACCAACATACCGTGATACACGCTTATCAAGACACAGACTACGTGCGGGCTATCACCTTGGGCATGGCGAAGTTTGGGTTGCCTGATATCGTGGTGAACAAGTTTTCTTGGTCTTCTAATCGCTCAATGGGCAATCTGATTAATATCGTCGCTCAGTCTCTGGCCGAAGGAGTTGTGCCCGAAGCAGATGGCCGGCTGACACTCAACATCGATCAATTGGCTGATACGCCTTTTAAGAAAGAAATGCTGGAAAGCTTACTCGACAATGCTGAACGTCAAGTTACCCTGAGTATTGCATCAGGCAAATGGGAAGAAGGCGATCCACAGAACATCCTGTTGGAGCTGACTTTCCACGATATAGAGGGAAGAGACCTGCACGCCAAACAGGAAGCTTTATTATCGCGCTTGTTTGGCTGGGAAGACTCCATCGTCTACGTAGAACAAAACAAACAGATAGAGGCCGCCAGCAATAGGGCCAAAGAAAAACTGTCTTTATTGAAAGAAGCTTTCAATAAAGGCCTTAACCCCGGCGAGTACATTCTACTAAAAGCTCCTTTCGAGACTCCAGATGGTGGTACTGAATGGATGTGGGTGGAGGTAATCACCTGGCGCGATGACAGCATTAAGGGGCTTCTGAAAAACGAACCCTTCAAAATACCCGACCTCCATGGCGGTGCTGAGGTCACAGTGAGCCAGAAAGACATTTTTGACTATATCTGGAACCGTGCTGATGGCAGCCGGGAAGGTAACGAGACAGGTGAATTGATACAGAAATACCAAAATCAGTAATGAGTCGCAGGAGCGTGCTCTAGTAAATAGGCATTAAATCAATTTGAAGTGGTGGATAAATGCAAATGAAATTTAGTGTATTGGCTTTAGCAGGATTATTGCTCTTTGGTTTTGGGTATGACTTTTCGGAGGAAGACCAAATTTTACTGGCGTCTAATAATATTGAGGCCAATGCTCTTGGCTCGATATCAGCGATTAAAGGGGTAGAACAGCTTCATACCTATGACGATGATTACAATCAAGTAAAAGCAAAGGGGGTTTTGCTGAAAGTGAAGCCAAATTCAGGCTGGAATGTAGTTAAGACTCTTAGGAAAAACCTCTCTGATAGTCCTTATCAGGCCTATTTTTACGATAACAACTTTGGCTATGGTGATGATGAAGTCGCAGTTGTGCCCACTAAAGACTCTATTCAGTACCTGAAGACAGTTAAAACCAACGGCTTGAACTACGACCTCACAGCGGATGATGTACTCAAAAAATATATCGAGTGGAATGATAGGTTTGATCTCAGGCTGCTAGGAGCTGGCATGGATTGGCTTCAGGCGGATGTAACGAAAGATGGTATTGATTGGCGGCAGTTCGCAAAAGAGGTGTATGAATTCTGCCCAGATGTGGTGGATCAAGGGACTGGCACTGTTGAAGCCCTTGAGTCTGAAATGAGGAAATCAAAAACACTGTATTTATGGTGGGATTGATGGAAGTCAGAGCTCGGAGACTGAATCTTGCTCCCTATTTATCAAAGGAGAAAGTAATGAAATGCTTTATAGGCGCTATGTTGTTATCCCTCTGTTTTTATTCTTACGCAGATAATATTGAAGAGATACAAAGCCTTGGAAATAGCTTGACTGAAGCGGTCAAATCTAAATCCTATGTGAAGCTTAAATCATTCTCAAATACAAAAGAAATCAAAAAATTCTTAAGTAAGAATAAATGTCCGGGATACAAGTATCGAGCTTATGTCTTGGCTGATAAAAATAAATTCTATCTGGTGGCTTCAAAAGGTAAAGGTGTCGTAATTGGTAGACACTTTGTTGGCAATATTAACGATAATACTGTTGATATTGACTCTCTCTCTAGTTCTACCAAGGGTTGTATAAACCTAGGACCTACGCAAAAAGACTCAGCTGCAAAATTTGTTACTCATTTAAAACCCGAACCGAGTGAATTTCACGTTCTACAGAGTAACTTAGCGAATATTGCTCTTTTTGTAAGTACAAAGGGCGGCTTATATTCAGTTTCTGAAGGAAATGTGAAAAAAATAAAGGATTAGTGCATAGCCAGATCGGGCGTAACCGCTGTCGCGATTTTCTGGTTGTTGTGCGGTTCATCAGCATCAAAAGCTTTATATAAAGGATATATAAGATGAAGATTTTTTTATTGATATTGTGCGTGGCTTTGAGCGCGACTGCGAAAGCAACTAACTGGGGCGAGACTGAAGTTGATGATCCTATCTTTAAAGGGGAGAAATGCTCGGTTCACGAGCCTATTAGCTACGGGAGTTATATTTATTTTTGGCCATCGAAGTATGATCAGGTATTTTGGCCTCTGACAGATCAATATGGCATATGGTTCTGTGAAAAGTCAGGTTTCACTGCATTCATAGGTGACTTTTCAGGATTGACCCCCAATGAGAGAGAGGAAATTAAAAACTATCTGCTTAAAAATCCTCCAAAGGATGCAAGTACTCAAACAAAACTTAATCTACTAGAAAATATCTACTCATTAAGACAAAAAGATAATACATTTAATAATCAGCTATTAAGGGTCCTGGCTAGGTGGTACCAAAGTATTGGAGATCATGAGAGGGCAAATAATTACCGGAAAAAAGCGCTCTCTGAGATTGTAAAGAATTTGGAAGGAGATCTAGATGAAATTCAAAAACTGGAATATCTGTATTTGGCTGTTAACTATTATAGGCAGCTCGGAGAGATTGAAATCAGTGAGAAGTACATTTCAAAACTTATCTTATCTTTAGATGCTGTTAAAGATGAAGGTAGCAAAGACTACGCAATGTATCTAAAAGAGCTATATCCTGAGAGCATGTATATTGAAGCGGGTGATAGTCTCGATCCTAAATTGCCAGAGTAGTTCATGTTTGAGCATGTGATTTAGCAGGCCGACCTTGTGTTTAACTATCTTGCCGTTAGTATGAAGCATGAGGGTTACCTTTTGGTTTTGATTGATTTCAGGTTTAGTCACCTTCAATCAAAATCGGTAACCCTCTCTTTTTCAAGAGGATGTGTCAGATTTGGTCTGAACTACTCCAGCTGATATCCAGCTTGGCATTCGCAATTTCATCATCGGTAAATATAGGCTTCATATTGCATTGTTGACGATACCGTCGAAGTGCTTCATGTGCGCCATTCAAGTATTGAAAGGAGACTATGAATCGCCAGTGTACGTGGCAGTGGTAGCTGCGTAGAAGACCTGGGGATTTGACTCGAGCTGACCTTTCCCCAGCTTTAGTACCACAGCTTCGATGAGACTTGCCCAATCTATGCCGCCTGATTTGCAAAAGCAACGGGCGGCAGATAATTCAATGAACTATGTGGCCGAACGTGATTGTAGTGTTG
>NZ_JATAAF010000013.1 GCF_030341905.1 Porticoccus sp. W117
TCAACCTGGTCAACAACGGACAATTTAAAGGCTAACGAATAATCACGCTGAGTGCGCTTAGCTGTTGATTTCATATCACTTTCCAATTTGGTGATTGAAAAGTGTCAACGTTATTCAGGACGGGACACTGCTAAACAAAAAGCCCCGCTTCCATAGAAAGCGGGGCTTTTTGTTTGCAGCCAGCTTTATTGTGCGTTGCTGGCAGCTTCTTCCTGCATTCTTTTCTTGAAGCTCTTGGCGCGCTGGCCGGGGCCGCTTTCCGGATCCATGGAAATGGCGTGTTCGTAGTAGCTCAGAGAATCTTGCTGAGAGCCGCCAGTGGTGTTGGCGTTGATAATGCCTTTAAACAGGGCAGCGGATTGGCGCATGCCCATGGAGTAACTGTCGTCGGCAACAACGCTCTGCATAAAGTTGACGCCGTTTTCGCCTTGATCGGCACCGATAAATGAGTCACCCAGCTGTGCCAGCAACCTTTCCAGATCGTGGCCCTCTTTGAGGTGTTTGTAGTTGTCGAAAACTGCCAGTACTTTTTCCAGTCTTTCTTCTTTGCTGATATCGCGGCCAATGGCTTTCATATCCTTGGCGATTTTCTGACTTGTCAGAATGGCGTTGTACTTGTTGAACAAAGCGTCGTCTTTACCTTTGGACAGTTCGGCAATCTCGATGATCTTGCCTTCGCGGTCGTCAACGATAGCGCTGTCGTTGCTCACCAGTTTGTCCAGCAGGCGGGCGCGCTCTACACCAGAGGCTTTGGCGATTTGTTTTTGCAGTTTTGCGGTGGCCTGTTTGCCGTCGCGCAGGGCTTGCAGGTTGGCGATGTATTTTTCAGCGCCGCCTTCTTCGTAGCCGGTCATCGCATAGCTTTTGGCGTTGCTGTCGGTGAGATAGATGCTGGGAAAGCCTTCGGGCTGAAACACTTCTTGCCATTCTTCGTTGTGTTCCAGCTGTTCTTCACTGATCAATTCTTCGTCGTTGGGGAAGTCCAGTTCCACCAGCACCAGATTTTTCTTGGCGTAGTCCACAAACACGGGCTTGGACAGAACTTCTTCATCCAGCTTGATGCACCAGCCACACCAGTCGGAACCAGTGAAGTAAACAAAAATGTCCTTGCCTTCGGCTTTGGCGGTTTTTTGCGCCTGATCCATGTCAGTGATCCAGGGCTCAGGTTTTGCTGCCAGCGCGCCGCCAGCAACAGTCATTACGGCAATGGAACACAGGGTTTTTGAAATGGCTTTTAACATGGTGCACTCCCGATAAATTTAAGGCAGCGAGTATGGGTGATGATCGTCCATTTGTCCCGTTAAGAATTGTTAATAAGTTTTTACGTTTTAATATATGGTTATTTTTGGAATTTTATTCCTTTATTTTCGGTTTTGTTTCCGTTGTAGATAGCTGATAAAGTTGCCCGGCGAGTGGGTTCCACAAAATTACAATACTGAATTACAACAAGGGTAGGGGGTTCTGATGGCAGCGGCTGCCGGGCAACACGAAAACTGGTCATCCCGTTTTGGGTTTTTAATGGCGTCGGTGGGCTTTGCCGTCGGCTTGGGTAATATCTGGCGCTTCCCCTACATGACCGGTGAGAACGGCGGCGCTGCTTTTGTACTGGTGTATCTGATTTGCGCCTTTGCCATCGGCGTGCCGATTTTGATGGCTGAGGTGATGATTGGCCGCCGAGGCAAATTGTCGCCTCCGGGCTCCATGGCAGCGGTTGCCAAGCAGGAAGGTACAAGCCGGGTGTGGGGTGCGGCTGGTGGTATGAATTTGTTAACCGCGCTGACCATTCAGGTGTTTTACTGTGTGATTGCCGGTTGGGTATTGAGCTACTTCTGGAAGGCTCTCAATACTGGCTTTGTGGGTATAGACGCCTCGGTTGCGGAGTCAACCTTTACGGCAACGGTGCAGGATGTGCCCGGTATGCTGCTGTGGACAGCTATTGCCCTTGGCGTAACCGGTTTTATTATTTACCGGGGCGTGCAAGACGGCATCGAGAAAGCGGTAAAGATAATGATGCCCACTCTGTTTCTGTTGTTGGTGGCGCTGGTTATTTACCATATGTTTGCCGGTGGTTTTCCGGAGGCGGTGGACTACCTGTTTAGCGCAGACTTCAGCAAGATTACCGGCGCTGTTTGGCTGGCAGCCATTGGCCAGGCATTCTTCTCTGTGGGCGTGGGTATGGCCGGGATGATGACCTTTGGTGCTTACCTGCCGCAATCCATCTCCATCAGCAAATCTGTATTCATCATTGTTTTAGCCGACACCTTTGTGGCGCTGCTCGCTGGCTTTGCCATATTCCCCGCGGTGTTTGCCAACGGTTTGGATCCGCAAAGCGGCCCCGGTTTGATCTTTAAAACCCTGCCGGTGGCGTTTTCCCAAATGCCCGGTGGTTACGGAGTGAGTATTGTCTTTTTCATGTTGTTGTCAGTGGCAGCCATTACCTCCATGGTTGGTTTGCTGGAGCCATTGATTTCCTGGGCGGAAGAGCGCAAAAACACCAGCCGCCAAAAAAGTGCCATCATCATTACCTTGATTACCGCCGCTATCAGTGTGCTTTCTATTTTGGCGTTTAGTGGCCAAATGACCTGGACGCTCTTTGGTCATACCTTTGGCGATTTAATGGATGTGTTCTCCAGTCGCTTGCTGTTGCCATTGGGCGGTTTGTTTATCGCCATATTTGCCGGTTGGTTTATCAGCCGCAAATCCAGTATGGATGAACTGGATATTCAAAACCCGATTGTTTATCAGGCGTGGCGCTTCTTTATTCGTTTTGTGGCGCCAGTGGCGGTGCTGATTATTTTGTTTAAAGGGATCACAGAATAATCAGCGCTGTTTATTGTGTTTTGCGGTAACAGTGTCAAGAAATGTGAAATGGGCGGCGTTGATACGCTTGCTGTGGCAAACTCCTTGCCGCTATTTTGGAGAGACGTCATGAAAAAGCTGTTAGCCCCTTTATTTGCCGTTGCCCTGTTGTTGCCCGTTGTTGCCAATGCCGAGCCCATCGAGTTTTCGTTTCCGGATCGTGAAGGCGAAGTGCACAATTTGTCCGATCATAAAGGCAGGTACGTGCTGGTGGACTTCTGGGCCTCCTGGTGCGTTCCCTGTCGCAAGCAGACGCCACACTTGAAGAAGTTTGAGCAGGAAAACCACTACGACAATCTGGTTGTGATGGGTATTTCCATGGACGACGATGTTGATGCCTGGGTGGATGCTCTGGATGAAGACCAGCCTCTGGGACTGCAGTTAATCTGTGAAGATAATTTTGATGATGATCTGGCAGTGAAGCTGGATATCTATGGCATCCCCCGTTTTGTGCTGTTTGGCCCCAGCGGCGAAGTGGTAGATGGTGAGCTGCCTCAGCCCAGTGATGACAATTTTAAATCCACCGTTGAAAAGCATGTTGGTGCGGCGCATTAAGCCCGCTTAGGTTGTAACAACAGTCAGTCTTTTGGCTTCTAAATCCGCGAAACTTCGGCTATGGGCAGCTTGATGGTGAAGGTGGCTCCTTTGCCACTGCTGCTTTCTATTTCGATAGAGCCTTTATGCTTATTGGTTACAATTGAGTGGGCAATAGCCAAGCCTTGACCTGTTCCCTGGCCCACTTCTTTGGTGGTGAAGAACGGGTCAAAAATTTTGTGTTGAATACTCTCTGAAATCCCCGGCCCTGTATCTGCTATACGGATCACTATCTGTTTTTTTTGGTTTCGACCTGTGGTAATGGTAATTCGGCCACCTGCACAACCGGCCTCTTTGAGTTGGCCTGAAATGGCTTGTACCGCGTTAAGAATAATGTTGATCAAGACCTGATTCAGTTCCGCCGGGAATCCGGGCACTTTAGGTAACGTAGTGTCCAGACTGGTTTCAAAATCAATAATATCCTTGCATTCGCTGCGTATTACGATAAGAGTGTTCTCAATGGCATTGTTGATGTCTACAAGTTGTCTGTTGTTGCTGCCTGGATGAGAAAACCCTTTCATGGCAGAGACGATTTCTGCGATGTTTTTCATGCCGTCACAAGATTGTTTCAAGGCTTCCGGTATTTCCTCAGTGAGAAACTCCATATCTGCTTCTTCCAATAGCTGTTTCCCTTCTTCTGCCAGAGAGCCTGAAGTGCGCTGCAATAGTGATTGCATCTGCTGAAACAGTTCCATCACTTCGCCAAATGAGCGTTCCAGAAATTCCAGGTTATTGTGGACGAACTGCACTGGAGTGTTAATTTCGTGGGCGATGCCAGCAGCTAATTGGCCAATGGCCTCCAACTTTTGAGCTTGTAGCAATTGCTGCTGAAGCTGGGCTTTTTCTTCAATATCCCGAAACACGACAACTGCGCCAATCTGCTCTCCTTCTGCGGAAATCACTGGAGCGCCATTTACCTCAATTAACTTCATCGGTGAATCTTCACCATGTTTCTGAATGCACATGCCAACATTGTGGGTAGTCTCCCCAGCCATGGCGCGAGCCAGTGGTAGCTGTTCCGGAGGGAAGGGGGTCGTACGATCGGTTTTGAACATGCCGTAGGTATTGCTCCAACTGTCGGGATCTACAGAAGAAGCGCCCAAGCCATGGATTTTATTCGCTGCTTTGTTGAAATGGGTGAAGTTGCCTTCCATGTCGCATACCACAACGCCGTCGTTAAGACTTTCGATAATGGCCAGCAGGGTGTCCTTATCATTGGGCATGCCTGGATGCTGGTTTGCCATAGTATTGCTCGCTTCTAATGGTTGGAAAAGATAATACCCATAAAAAGTTAAAGGTTATTGGCTGGTATGTCGATAAGGTAAAAATTGTAAAAAGTTGGATACAAATTGAATTGAAGCTGATTTATCCTACGGCAATCGCTAGCGGTTTGCTACATAAAGGAGAGTAGTAATGAAGTGTCTGAACCGTTGCGGCAAAAGGCGTGTATTTATCCCCCTGTTATTCTTTTTTAGCTTGTCATCTCAAAGCGAGCCAATAGTCCCGATAACCTCTCCCAGTGGCCTGAACGAACGTGAGGTGCAGCTCGGTAAGCGCCTGTTTCACAGTACAGAATTGTCTCGCGATAACAGCATTTCCTGCGCTTCTTGCCACAAGGTTGGCGGTGGAGGTGACGATGATTTGCCTTTTGCTGTGGGAGTGGATGGCCAGGTTGGGCCAATCAATTCCCCGACGGTGCTCAATAGTAGCCTTAATGCCTTCCAGTTTTGGGATGGCCGTGCTGCCACCCTTGAAGAGCAGGCAGAGGGGCCCATACACAACCCCCTGGAGATGGGCAGTTCCTGGCAAGAGGTAATTGAAAAGCTGTCCGGTAGCTCAGCTTGGGTGGATGAATTTCGAGAGGTTTATCAAGACGGTATTACGTCGGTCAATATTGCTCGCGCTATTGCCACCTATGAACGTGCGCTGGTAACGCCGAATTCCCCCTTTGACCGCTATTTGCAAGGAAATGAGTCGGCCATTGAAGATCAAGCCAAAGAAGGCTATCGGTTGTTTAAGCGTATGGGCTGTGTGTCTTGCCACCAGGGACAGAATGTAGGGGGCAATATGTTTCAACAGTTTGGCATCATGGGGGATTATTTTCGTGACAGGGGCAGTATTACTGAGGCGGATTACGGCCGCTTTAATGTTACCGGGAAAGAGCGAGACCGCTATACCTTCAAAGTGCCCGGGCTGCGCAATGTGGCACAAACGGCCCCCTACTTTCACGATGGCAGCGCAGAAACCTTGCCCGATGCCATCCGCACGATGGCGCGCTATCAGCTGGGAAGGGGAATAACGGCTGATCAGGTAAGGGCAATTGAAGCATTTTTAAAATCGCTATCCGGGCAAGTCAGGGAGGATTTGTTATGAGTAAACAAGCCATTCTTTCTGTATACGCCAAGGTTTTGATAGGCCTCTTTTTGGTGCTACTGGTGACTTTTTCCTTGTTGAGTATCAATAGGTACAGTGCCAGCTATGAGTACCAGAAGAGTTTGCTGTCAAAGCTACGGTTGTCATCACAACAACTGCATGCCCAGCTTCTGGAGGTACGAGGTGGGTTTGTTGTTGATTATGATGGCATGGTTGAAAAAGTATCTGAAATCAATAATCTGCTGTCCTCGTTTGCCAGCTCTAATTCGTTAAATTCCCAGTTGTCGGAGGAAGAGAAATCTGTTTTTGGCGGTTGGTTGGAGGGGCAGAAAAAGATTGATATCTCCTCTGCTGGCCTTGTTGCTGCGCAGTCCAGCCGTGCACAGGTTGTTGAAGACTTTAAATCTAATTTTTCGGTATTCAGAAATTCCCAGCTCATTGTTTTTCAACTCATAGCAGATCTTCGCCAGATGCACGCGGATAATCGAGTGTTGAATGATGATTTGGATAAGCTGGAGGCGAATGCTTTAAAAGCCATTCACGCAATGATTGATGAAAACGATAGCGCCCTTGATAGCAGTTTGAGCATTATCCGGGAGAGACACAGAAAATCATTTGAGGATATTGACGAATTCTTAGGGTTTATTATTGGCCACTTCAAAGTTATTAATACCAGGGAGTCAATAATAAGTGACATCGTCAGGGATGAAGTGGTGCTCTCAAAGGATTTTGAAGAACAGCTGGATGTTTTTGAGTACAAACTGGATGGCGAGTATCACCAGCACAGCCAGCGTTCATCAATGTATCGCTACGGTTTTGGTGCAGTGGCGCTGATTGTTCTTTTTTATGGCATATTTCAAGCGGTGCGGTCTGGCAGATTGGCGAGTCAGCTGTTGGTGCATAACGAAAACCTGGAAGAAGTGGTTGCCAAACGTACAGAAAATCTGAAGCTGGCTACTGATAATTTGCAGGCTGAACAAAAAGAGCGGGAAAAAGCTCTGATAGAGTTAAAAGAATCGAGAGAGATGCTGGATGCCATCATTAACAATCTTCACGGTTGTGTGTATGAGTACGATATCGTTGATGATTCGGTAAGCTATATGAGCCGAGGCTCTGAAGATATTTGGGGTGTCAGCCCCAGAGAAATGTCTACCAAAGAGGATATCAGGAAATATACCAATCAGGACGATTTGCCATCGGTGTGCAGCGCGTTTGAGCGATCATTGGATGAGCATGCGCCCTTTAATGTTGAATACAGAGTGATGCAAAAATCAGGGAATGAGCTCTGGGTGAGGGAGGTGGGTGTACCTATTGTTGAAAATGGTGCCGTCAAATCGGTTGTTGGTCTGGTGTCAGATATCAATGAATTCAAAAAAGCCGGCGAAGATAAAAAACGCATACAGGAAGAACTGCACCACGCGCAAAAAATGGAATCTGTGGGGCAGCTTGCTGCCGGTGTGGCTCATGAAATCAATACCCCTGCTCAGTTTATTTCCGATAACCTGGTATTCCTTCAAGAATCGGCCGGTGAATTAATTGGCTTGGTGAAAGACATCGAGGCAGAAGTTGAAAAGAGCGGTGGGGAGTCTACAAGACAAGTCATCGGTGAATTACTTGATAGGGCGGATATGGACTACCTTGCTGATGAGGTGCCGCAAGCATTGTCGCAATCAGCGGGTGGTATCGAGCGCATAGCAACCATTGTTCGTGCTATGAAGGACTACTCCCACCCCGGAGAGTCTCTTGAATTTGCAGATATAAATGGGGCTTTGCAAAGTACTATTATCGTCTCCAAATCTGAATGGAAATATTTTGCCAAACTGGAAACAGCCTTCGATGAAGATCTCCCTATGGTTGAGTGTGTGGTGGGAGATATTAATCAGGTGGTGCTGAATATGATCGTCAATGCTGCCCATGCCATCGTCGATAAATTTGATGATCCCGATAATTTGGGTGGCTTGATTACTGTTCGAACAAAAACTCTTGAGGAGCAAGTTTGTATAGAAATCAGTGATAACGGTGCGGGTATGTCGGAGTCGGTGAAAAATCGTATCTTCGATCAATTCTTTACTACCAAGGAAGTAGGCAAAGGTACTGGCCAAGGGTTGAGTATTGCCTACCGACTTATCGTTGAAAACCACGGCGGAAAAATAGATGTGGAGAGTGAGCCTGGGGAGGGGGCAACATTCCGTATTGTATTGCCTGTATCACAATCTCAAAAAAACAAAAATTAGAGTCATATGGAGAAAAATATGAAACGGATTGCCTTTGTCGACGATGATAAAAATGTCTTGGATGGTCTGCGCAGAATGCTGCGTTGTAATCGAAAAGAATGGAAAATGAATTTTTACCTATCCGGCGATGAATTGTTGTCAGAACTGGACGATAACTCGTTCGATATTATTGTCAGTGATATGCGTATGCCCCATATGAATGGTGGGGAATTGCTTTCCAGGGTTAAAGAACTATCGCCATCTACGTTGAGGATTGTGCTTTCCGGGTATGCCAATGAAGAAATGATTTTGGAAAGTTTGCATGCCACTCATCAATTTATCTCCAAACCCGCAGACAGTGACAAGATTACCAAATCAATCAATCGCGCTCTGCATCTTCAGGAATCACTGGAAGAGAGTGGAATAAAAGAATTTGTGGGTTCTATAGACGCCCTCCCCACATTGCCGGCGATCTACGATGAACTGATGCGAGAAACCTGTTCCGATGATTCTTCTCTGGAGCGGGTAGGGGAAATAATTGCTCGGGATGTGGCTCTTTCCGCCAACATATTAAAAATTGTTAACTCAGCATTTTTTGCCTTGGTCAGACATATAGAGTCACCCAGTCAGGCGGCCTCTATATTGGGGATGGACACCCTGAAAAACCTGGCGCTTTCCACCAGTGTGTTCTCCAGCTTTAAATCGGATCAAGGCAGCATTGAAGAAATAGAACGCCTTAACATGGCCACTCAGAGAGTGGGAGTTCTTTGTGGCAAACTTGGCAAGGAAAGTAGCTTGTCTGCCAGAGCTATTGATCATGGACAAATAGCGGGAATGATGTGCAATTTGGGTGAGTTGATTGTCCGCGTCTATCCTTCAGAGATGGCTGCCTGGAGTGGAGGTCAACCCAGTTTGTCACATGTGGGTAGCTATTTGTTGGGCATATGGGCAATGCCATTTCCGGTAGTGGAAGCGGTGCGTTGGCACCGTTGTCCGGCAGACAGCCAAATTGATGAGCTGTCTCCTTTGGCAGTCTTGCACTTCGCCTGGGCCCTGTTAAGTGCGCATGCGGATGGAGAAGAGATTGACCTCGAAAACGACAAACTGGATACGGACTATCTGAATACAGTCATCGGTGCTGAAACGCTGCAGCGATGGCTTCGTGTTACTGAAGAATTTTGCGATCAGGTAGATAGCTGATATGACTGAAAAAGTATTATTTGTTGATGATGAGTCCAGCATTCTCGATGGCTATCGCCGTACCTTGAGAAAGCGCTTTACGGTTGTGACGGCCCTTGGTGGGAAAGAAGCCCTCAGCCTGATGGAGACTGAGGGGCCGACTCCCGTCGTGGTTTCTGATATGAATATGCCAGAAATGAATGGTGTTGAGTTTCTGTGTGAGGTCAAGAACCGCTATCCGGATACGGTGCGCCTGATGCTTACCGGCAACGCCGACCAACAAACTGCCGTATCGGCAATCAACACCAGTGACGTGTATCGTTTTTTAAATAAACCCTGCCCCCCTGACCAAATGGCACAGGTGATTGATGCAGCCCTGGATCACTATAAATTGCTCAAGATGGAGCAGGAACTACTGGAGAACACTGTAAAGGGAAGTATTGATGCGCTGGTGGAAATTCTCTCACTGATCAGCCCGAAGATTTTTGGCCATGCGTCTGTCATCAGTAAATACGTCTCCAGCTGTGCCAGTAAAATGGGCATTGTTTCATCATGGGATCTGGAGGCGGCGGCGCTGCTCGGTCAGGTGGGCAAAGTGACCTTGTCCGACGGAGTTTTGGATCGCTTGCTCAAGGGGGCTCCTTTGAGTGAGGATGAGCAGCAAGTGTACGACCGGTATCCTGAGGTAGGGGCCAAACTGATCAATAATATCCCTCGCATGGAGGGGATCTCCCAGGCAATACGCTATCAAAATAAAAGCTATGACGGCACTGGACTGCCTGATGATGGTGTATCAGGCGATCAGATTCCGTTGGGAGCCCGATTGCTAAAGCCGATTATGGATTTGGTGGCTGGCGAAACTCGGGGGCTTTCCGCGGAAGAAGCACTGTCCAGGCTTAAAACAAATAGCAGTCGCTATGACCCTCAAGTATTGACGGTGCTGGAGCAAGTGATCTCTGTTGCCACGGAGAAAGTAGTTAAGGAAATCAATGTTGCTCAATTGATGGAGGGGATGATTGTCGCCACGGATATTGTCACGTCCTCAGGCACCTTGCTGGTTGGCAAAGGGCAGGCAATATCTTCATCCATGATTACGCGCCTGATCAATTTTTGCAGTAATGGCGCTGCACCTGAAAAGGTCAATGTGCTGGTAAGTAAGTGATGCTTTGGTCGGGACTGTCAGGATAAAGCATATTGGCTCACCCAGTTTACAGCGGCTTCCGGTGTTGAAAACTGCTGCCTCCAGGCAATGGCTTTTTTATCCAGAGAGTAGGCGGCTACAGAAAACACCTTGCGGTTTAATCGGGTAACCTCTCCGGGGCAGACATAGATATACAGTGGGCCGTTTTCGCCCTGTACCACAGTGGCTTTGTTGTGCCAGTTTTTCAGGGTGATATTCGGTGCGATGTGCGAATCCTGAATTCCCAAAATCGGGTCTTGAGGCGGCACAAAATATTCTGTGCTGTGCGCGATTTTGTGGCGACAGAATTTTCGTGTGGCTGTTGCGGCAGACATAAAAAAACCTCCGTAAAGGAGGCTGACGTTGGCTCGAATGATTGCTCAAGGTATTAACGGCAAGTACCTTGAACCTCATCTCCCCGTATTGCGGTAACTTTGGGGGAACCACCTTGCCCAAGCAGGCAGGTTGGCGATGGCGTCAGCCATATCTCTTGATGAAGGTTGAGATTCTAGGGATTGTTGGCGGACAAGTCCAGAAACTTGTCCGCTATTTGGGCTATTTACAGTTTCTCAAACAACAACGTCATGCGGTCGCTTTCGCCGATGGCTATGTATTTTTCGTTATTGCCGTCATTGGCCCAAAGTCTGGGTGGCAGTGCCCATACGCCGCGTGCGTAATCTTTGCTGTCCTTTGGGTTGGCGTTTACTTCACTGGTGTCGATGAGTCGAAAGCCCGCACCTTCAGCCAGTTTGACGACGTCACTGACGGTTACGTAGCCCTGGCCGCTTGCCTTGTCGGCGCGGTGTTCCACCACGCCCAGCAAACCGCCGGGTTTAAGTGCCTTGGCAAACAGAGCGAAGGCTTTTTCACCGCCGCCGGGCTGGCCAGTCCAGCTGTGTACGTTGCGGAAGGTCAGCACTCGGTCAGCGCTGCCGGCAGGTACGTCGAGAACGTCTTCGAAGGGGTTGAATTTAACCAGCTTGGCATTGGCAAAAACTTTCGGATGTTTTTCAAATTTTTGAATGATAGGCAGCTTCTGTTTGGCTCGTGCCAGCGCCATTTTGCGCTGCTCTTCATTCAATTTGGACAGCATTTCTTCTGTGGGCTGGAAAGGCTCAGTCTGGCCTGAGGCGGCGTAAAGTGTGCCGCTTTTGCCCAGATATGGGGCAAGAATTTCGGTGTACCATTGCCAGGATCCCGGTGTTATTTCCACCACGGTTTGTCCCGGTTTGATGCGGAAAAACTCCAGGGTTTGTGCCGGGTGTCGGTATTGGTCGCGGGCTTTGTGCTCGGCGATACGGTGGTTGCCGTCAATGGCTCTCTGCAATGCCTGGTCATCGGCTGCCAGGCTTGTTGCCACTAGTGCGGTGGCGAGTGTCACGATCAATTTCATTTTTCCCTCCAAAATAAAAAAGCACCTGCAGCGTTTATTCGCTGCAGGTGCGTTATTAAATGCCAGGGGGGAGAAACTGTCAGCCACTCGCCGGTTAAATTTTGTAAACCTGCGGAGTTACAGGAGCCCGGCCAGCTTTTCAGCCAATACCGCGTTTACCTGTTGCGGGTTCGCCTGGCCTTTGGATGCTTTCATAATCTGGCCGACAAAATAGCCCATCATCTTCGGTCGCTTGGCTTCGTCCGCCTTAACGTAGTTGTCCACTTGTTGTGGCGAGTTGGCGATGACTTCATCCACCAACGCTTCGATAGCGCCGGAGTCGGAGACTTGTTTTAAACCGTGTTTGTCGATAATGGCGTCTACGTCGGATTCTCCAGTCCATAGATGATCGAAGACTTGGCGTGCCATTTTATTGGATAAGGTACCATCGGAAATTCGCGCCACCAATGCAGACAATTGTTCTGCTGCAATCGGATTGTCGGCAAATTCTTTTTCTTCCGCATTCAGGCGCGCTGCCAATTCGCCCATCATCCAGTTGGCCACCAGTTTTGCATCGCTTTGTTGGGCGGCGCTTTCAAAGTAGCTCGCAGTTGTTGCATCTGCCGACAGCAGGTTGGCGTCGTAGGCGGACAAACCGTAATCGCTTTGGAAGCGGGTGCTGCGAGCGTCCGGTAACTCTGGCAGGGTTTTGCGCAGGGCTTCGATGTAGTCGTCTTCAATCACCACTGGCAGCAGGTCCGGGCAGGGGAAGTACCGGTAATCGTTGGCTTCCTCTTTGCTGCGCATGGAACGGGACACTTTGCTGGCGCCGTCGTACAGGCGGGTTTCCTGCACTACCTGGCCGCCGTCCTCAATCACATCGATCTGCCGTTGCACTTCCCGGGCAATGCACTCTTCCATAAATTTGAATGAGTTGAGGTTTTTGGTTTCGGTACGGGTGCCCAGGGGTTCGCCGGGGCGGCGCACGGAAATATTCACGTCAAAGCGCATGGAACCTTGCGACATATTGCCGTCGCAAATGCCGAGTGAGGTGACAATGCTGTGCAGCTTTTTAGCCATGGCCACTGCTTCAGCGGCGTTGGACATATCCGGTTCCGTAACGACTTCAATCAGCGGTGTGCCGGCACGGTTTAAGTCTATCCCTGACATGCCATGACTTTCCCCTCCAAAGAAAGCCTCGTGGAGCGACTTCCCTGCATCTTCTTCCAGGTGAGCGTGGTGAATCCGCACATCTTTAGTGCTGCCATCATCCAGTGCAATTTCCACACGGCCGGGGCCAACAATGGGTTTTTCCAGCTGCGTAGTTTGATAGCCCTTGGGCAAATCCGGGTAGAAGTAGTTTTTGCGTTCAAATGCGGATTCTTTGCCGATTTCGGCGTCGATGGCCAAACCAAACATCACCGCGTATTTGAACGCCGCTTCGTTGGGTACCGGCAGGGTGCCGGGCATGGCCAGGTCAACTGCGCTGGCCTGGGTGTTTGGCTCGGCGCCAAAGGCGGTACTGCTGCCGGAAAAAATCTTACTTTGAGTGGCCAGTTGCACGTGCACTTCCAGGCCGATAACAGTTTCCCAACTCATGACTGAACCTCCGCCGGCATTTGTTTGTGCCAGTCGGTCACCTGCTGGAAGCGGTGGGCGATATTGAGCATGTGTGCTTCATCAAAATAATTGCCGGTGATTTGCAAGCCAACGGGCAAGCCGCTGCTAAAGCCTGCCGGAATTGACATGCCAGGCAGTCCCGCCAGGTTGGTGGAAATGGTGTAAATATCTTCCAGATACATGGCCACCGGGTCGGCGGTTTTCTCCCCCAGCTTGAAAGCCGGATTGGGGCAGGTTGGCCCCATAATTACGTCAACCTTCTCGAAGGCATCCACAAAGTCCTTCTTGATCAGGCGGCGCACCTGTTGGGCCTTTTTGTAGTAAGCGTCGTAGTAACCGGCGCTCAGGGCGTAGGCACCCACCATAATTCGCTGCTTTACTTCCTGGCCAAAACCTTCGGCGCGGCTGCGGGTGTACAGGTCCATCAAATCTTGCGGGTCTTCGCAGCGGTAGCCGTAGCGCACCCCGTCAAAGCGAGACAGGTTGGCAGAGGCTTCCGCCGGGGCAATCACGTAATAGGCGGGCACCGCCAGGTGGGTGTGGGGCAGGGTGATTTCCACTAACTCAGCGCCCAGCTTTTCATATTCTGCCAAAGCATTGCGTACGGCTTTTTCCGTGTCCGCATCCAGCCCCGCTTCAAAATACTCTTTGGGTACGCCAATTTTCAGGCCATTCAAATCATCGCCAAGGTCGGTGGTGTAATCCGGTACTTCGCGATCAATGGAGGTGGAGTCTTTAGGGTCGTAGCTCGCCAGAGTGTTGAGCATAATCGCCGCGTCTTCGGCGCTGCGGGTAATAACGCCCGCCTGATCCAGGCTGGAAGCAAAGGCCACCATGCCGTAACGGGATGCCCGGCCGTAAGTGGGCTTGATGCCGGTAAGGCCACACAGGGATGCCGGCTGGCGAATGGAGCCGCCAGTATCAGATGCGGTAGTAGCCACCGCCAGTTGCGCGGCCACCGCCGCGGCGGAGCCACCGGAAGAGCCGCCGGGTACGCGCTCGGTGTCCCAGGGGTTTTTCGCCGGGCCGTAAAAGCTGTTTTCGTTGGAGGAGCCCATGGCGAACTCGTCCATATTCAATTTACCCAGCATCACCGCGCCATCGCGCTGGTAGTTCTCCACAATGGTGGCGCTGTAGGGGGGCACAAAGTTGTCGAGCATTTTCGAGCCGCAGGAGGTTTTAATACCCGCGGTGCAAAACAGGTCTTTATGGGCGATGGGAATGCCACACAGCAATGGTGCATCCCCAGCTGCCAGGCGCGTGTCCGCAGCGGCCGCCTGTTGCAGAGCCAACTCAGGGGTCACAGTGATAAAGCTGTTGTATTGGCTGTCCAGCTGTTGAATGCGATCCAGATAGTGTTGGGTCAGTTCGACGCTGGTGAACTCTCCGGCACGCAGCCCGGCGGCCAGTTCAGCTATTGTGTTGGGAAAGGTCTTTGTGTGCATCAATCAATCACTTTGGGAACAAGGTAGAGGCCATCTTCAGTGGCCGGGGCGATGGCCTGGAAGCCGTCGCGGTTGTTTGTTTCGGTAACGCTGTCGGCGCGCAGCCGTTGCACTGCATCCAGAGGGTGTGCCATGGGGGCAATGCTGTCGGTGTCCGCTGCCTGCAGTTGGTCCACCAGATTCAACACCTTGTTGATGCGGTCAGTGGTGTCGTCGATCTCTTCGGTCGAGATGGCCAGACGCGCCAGAGTGGCCACTTTGGCGATGTCTTTTTGTTCAATACTCATAAGCGGGTGATTGCCTGGTTGAGTGTGGGTTTATAGAGGCGGCGTAAGTTATCACAAATCCACTGACAATCGCACGGTTGTTGTTGCCCTCAACCCCCGTGGTTGTTACAGTCGCGGGTTAAATTTACCCTAACTATTCAGCTCACGTGTCAAAGCACACATGGCTGTGTTAAAAATTGATTATTTACACGTGTAAACTCACAATTTTCGCCTTGCCCTGCGCGCTTTGACACGCAATCTGAGCAGTTACGGGGCACGTTGAATAACTACAATTTACACAAGATTTTCTCGGCGACCTTCTTCCTGAACCTCCTTCCTGAAGAGTGCCAACAAGGAATAACAAACTGATGGTTTTTAGACGACTGCGCGGACTTTTTTCCAACGACCTTTCTATTGATTTGGGAACCGCCAATACCCTGATTCATGTCCGCGACAAAGGCATTTTGCTCAACGAGCCCTCGGTGGTGGCCATTCGCCATCATCACGGCCAGAAAATTGTTGAAGCGGTGGGTGTGGAAGCCAAGCGCATGCTGGGCCGTACCCCTGGCAACATTACCGCTATCCGGCCAATGAAAGACGGTGTGATTGCCGACTTCCAGGTGACCGAAAAAATGCTTCAGCACTTTATCAAGAAAGTACATGAGAACAGCCTGATACCCCCCAGCCCGCGAGTGCTGATCTGTGTGCCTTGCCTGGCCACGGAAGTGGAGAAGCGCGCCATTCGCGAATCCGCCGACAGCGCCGGTGCCCGCGAGGTGTACCTGATTGAGGAACCCATGGCGGCGGCCATTGGTGCTGGCCTGCCAGTGGAAGAAGCCTGCGGCTCCATGGTGGTGGATATCGGTGGTGGTACCACCGAGATCGCCATCCTGTCACTGAATGGTGTGGTGTATTCTGATTCCGTGCGTATCGGTGGTGACCGCTTCGACGAGGCTATCACCAACTACGTGCGCCGCAACTACGGCAGTGTGATCGGTGACTCCACTGCCGAGCGCATCAAAATTGAAGTGGGCAGCGCCTACCCCGGCAGCGAAGTGCGTGAGATCGACGTGCGCGGCCGCAATCTGGCGGAAGGTGTGCCCAAGAGCTTTACCCTCAACAGCGACGAAATTCTGGAAGCCTTGCAGGAGCCACTGGCGGGCATCGTCCAGGCGGTGAAGCGGGTGCTGGAACAGTCGCCCCCGGAATTGGCGTCGGACATCGCCGAGCGCGGTATTGTGCTCACCGGCGGTGGTGCACTGTTGCGTGACATCGACCGCTTGTTGACTCATGAAACCGGTTTGCCGGTAATCGTTGCGGAAGATCCGCTCACCTGTGTGGCCCGCGGCGGTGGCCGTGCCATGGAAATTATGGACAAGCGCAACCTGGATATACTGTCGCCCTGATGGCATATCACCGTCATCCCCGCGTAGGCGGGGATCCATTTCTGCGAAATGGTAGATTCCCGCCTACGCGGGAATGACGAAAACTACTAACATCACAGGGGAACCACTATCAAAAACCTGTTTGCACGAGGTCGCTCTCCCTCAAGGCGCATCCTTGTGCTAGGTTTGCTCGCCCTGGTGCTGGTATTTGTGGACAGCTACACCACTTGGCTGAAGCCGGCGCGCAATTATCTGGAAGAAGTGGTTTACCCGTTGCACTGGCTGGCAGACTTGCCGGGGCGTATGGCGGAGTGGGGCGAAGAATCCACTCTCAGCCGCGCCGACCTCACCAGTGAAAATCATCAGTTGAAAGCGCAATTACTGGTACTTCGCGCCAGCCAGCAACGTATGTCTGGGCTGGAAGCGGAAAACATTCGCCTGCGCAGCCTGCTCAACGCCACCGAAATGGTCAAAGACCGGGTACAGGTGGCCGAGTTGATCGGTATTTCCCCAGACCCCCTCTCACACACCTTTACCATCAATCGCGGCAGTGCTGACGACGTATTTGTCGGCCAGGCAGTGCTGGGTGCCGATGGCCTGATGGGGCAAGTAGTCGACGTATTCAGCGGCCACAGCCGGGTATTGCTGATAACCGACAGCCGCCACGCACTGCCGGTGCAAGTGCGCCGCAATGGCTTGCGGGCCATCGCTGAGGGTATTGGCGATGGCAACCTGAAGTTGCGCTATATCTCTCCCACCATGGACATCGCCGAGGGCGATTTGCTGGAAAGCTCCGGGCTCGGCGACCGCTACCCGGCGGGCTATCCGGTGGGCACGGTGGAACGCATTGAACACGACCCCGGACAGGCGTTTGTGGAAGTGATAGTGGCCCCCAGTGAACCCCTCAATCGGCGCCGTACTGTGCTGTTGGTATTCCCCTCCGAAGAGCAACTCGGAAGCAGCGGCAAATGAGACGTCGCAAACAGTCCCAAGGTCGCGGGCTACTGTTTGTCGCCTTGCTGACTGCCCTGGTATTGCAGCTGTGGCCTCTGTTTGGTGGCGTTGCCCTGTGGCGGCCCCAGTTTGTGCTGCTGGTACTGACCTTTGCCCTGATTTATCGCCCGGACTACTACGGCATCGCCACTGCCTGGGCGGCGGGGTTAGTAATGGATGCAGTAACCGGCGGTGTATTTGGTCGCTACGCCCTGGCCTTGGGCATTTGCGCCTACCTGTTGCATCTGTTTCGTCAACGCTTGTTGCATGCGCACGTGTGGCACCAGAGTGGTCTGGTGTTTTTGTTGGTGGCGATGACGCAATTGGTGGTGATGAGCATCAATACATCCGCTGGCAGTGGAACCAGCTGGACACTGGTGTGGTATCCGGCGATCACATCGGCGCTGTTATGGCCATTGTTCTACACACTGATGATGCGCCTCACCCGGCGTTGATCCCACTTGGAGCTGTACAGTGAATGGCGCTGATTTTATTCTCGCTTCCGGCTCCCCCCGGCGCAGCCAGTTGCTGCAGCAAATTGGTGCTGCTTTTGCGGTTGCACCGGCAAACGTGCCGGAACAGGTGCTGGCTGACGAAATGCCACGAGACTATGTCACCCGTTTGGCATTGGCCAAGGCGCAAGCGGGGTTTGATGCCCAGCGAGAAAGTCGACTGCCGGTACTGGGTTCCGATACCGCAGTGGTGCACGGCGGCCGTATTCTCGGAAAACCCCGTGATCAGCAAGACGCGGTGGATACGTTGATGAGCCTCTCCAACAGCTGCCATCAGGTGCTGTCCGGTATCGCCATGGTGGATGGACAGCATTCTGTGACTCGTTATGTGGAAACCTCCGTACACTTTCGTACTCTCAACAAACAGCAGTGCCAGCGATACTGGGAGACCGGCGAGCCCATGGACAAAGCGGGCAGCTATGGTATTCAGGGTTTAGCGGCAGTATTTGTGGAGCGCATTGAAGGCAGTTATTCCAATGTGGTGGGATTGCCATTGGCAGAAACGGCAGATTTGTTGGCGGAGTTTGGGATAGAAGTGTGGAGGGACGTACAAAGGTGATTCAGGCTTTGATACTAAAGAACAGGTGGTCGCACGTCGCACGTCGCACGTCGCACGCTAAAACCAAGCACCCTGTCAGAAAGGTTGGCGTCGTCCCCGCGAAAGTGGGGATCCATGTTTATGACGAAGTAGAGAGATGGATTCCCGCTTTCGCGGGAATGACGAAAGCACTGAACCAAAGCGTGCGACGTGCGACGTGCGACGTGCGACCACTTACCGAATACTCAGCAGCTTCAGCTCACTGCCGCCATCATCAGGTGCATCACCCATGAGCGCAGAAATCCTGATCAACATCACCCCCATGGAAACTCGCGTGGCGCTGGTGGAAAATGGTGTGCTCCAGGAAGTGGCCATTGAACGCACTCTGAAAAGAGGTGTGGTGGGCAATATCTACCGCGGCAAGGTGGTGCGGGTAATGCCCGGCATGCAGGCGGCGTTTGTGGATATTGGCCTGGAAAAAGCCGGTTTTATTCACGTGGATGACATTCATGTGGATGCCGCCGCTGATGGCAGTGAACAGAAAGTAGAGGACATTCGTCAGCTATTGCACGACGGCCAGGGTGTTACCGTGCAGGTGGCCAAAGACCCTCTGGGCACTAAAGGTGCGCGGCTCAGCAGCAAGTTGTCGGTGTGTTCCAAATACCTGGTGTATATCCCCAAAGAATCCCACATCAGCATATCCCAGCGTATTGAAGGAGAGGCGGAACGGGATCGGCTGCGGGCAGAGCTATCCACCGCGTTAGCGGAAGAGGGGGATGAAAAAATTCTCTCCGCCGAGGCCAGCCCCGATGGTGGCTATATAATTCGTACCGCCGCCGAGGGCTTGTCTGCGGACGAGTTGCGCCGGGACGTGCACTTCTTGCAGCGCCTGTGGCGGGACATTGTCGAGCGCGCTCCGGTGACGAAGCTGGCCAGCAATGTGTTTGAAGACTTGCCTCTGCACCTGCGCACCCTGCGGGAGATGACCCGCGACGGTGTGGAGAAAATTCGTGTGGACTCCCGCGAGTGTTACGAAAAGATGTGCTCCTTTGCCGGTAAATATCACCCGGATTTGCTGCCGTTGATAGAGCACTACCCCGGCGAGCGCCCGCTGTTTTACCTCTACTCGGTGGAGGATGAAATCCAGAAAGCCCTGCAGCGCAAGGTGCAATTGAAATCCGGCGGTTATCTGGTGATTGACCAGACCGAGGCGATGACCACAGTGGATGTGAATACCGGTGCTTTTGTCGGCCACCGCAATCTGGAAGAAACCATCTTCAAAACCAACCTGGAAGCGGCCACCGCCATCGCCCGCCAGCTGCGCCTGCGCAACCTGGGCGGCATTATTATTCTCGACTTTATCGACATGCGTGAAAAAGAGCACCAGCGTCAGGTGTCGCGTACTCTGGAAAAGGCGCTGGAGCGGGATCGCGCCAAAACCAGCGTGTTGACCACCTCGGAGCTGGGTCTGATTGAAATGACCCGCAAGCGCACCAGCGAGAGTCTGGAGCATTTGCTCTGCGAACCCTGCGAGCAGTGCCACGGCAGCGGCAGCGTGAAATCGGTGGAAACCCTGTGCTACGAAATTCTGCGGGAAATTCTCCG
This sequence comes from Porticoccus sp. W117, assembly GCF_030341905.1. Lineage (GTDB taxonomy): Bacteria > Pseudomonadota > Gammaproteobacteria > Pseudomonadales > Porticoccaceae > SCSIO-12696. The sequence goes on from NZ_JATAAF010000013.1 coordinate 20,135, forward strand.
CGAGGCCCGCGCGTTTGAGTGCGAAAAGTTTCTGGTACTGGCCTGCCAGCCTGTGATTGACCGCCTGCTGGACGAGGAATCCGCCAACGTGGCGGACCTGGAGGAATTTGTCGGTCGGCCAATTCAGTTCCGCGTGGAGTCGATGTACTCTCAGGAGCAGTACGACATTATTCCGGTTTAGGCGTTACATGAGAGACGAGAGATGTGAGATGGGAGACGCGGCGCTCAATTCAGGGGGTGTGGTTTTCCGTTTTCCGTCTCACATCTTTCATCTCCCGGCATTCACATGAAAGCACTGAAATTACTTAGCAAACTGACCCGCTGGCTGTGGTTTTCCATGGCCGCGGTGGTTATCAGTTACGCGGTAGTTGTGGTGCTGGGGCGCGCCATGTTGCCCTATCTGGACGACTATCGCCCCCAGATATCACAGCAACTTTCCAACCTGTTAGGTGCACAGGTGCAGTTGCAACGGCTTTCCGGCACCTGGCCGCGACTGGCGCCCACCCTGTCTGCCGATGGCGTGCAGATTACTGCAGACGATGCGGGCCATATTGGCATTGGCCAGTTGAGTGCCGAGTTGGAGCCTTTTGCCAGTATCTGGCACGGCCAGCTGATCTGGCGCAAGCTCAGCCTCAGCGATGTCAGCTTGCAGTTGGTGGAAGATTCCAACGGCCGCTGGTCCCTGGCTGGCATTCCTCTGACCGGAGGTAGCGGCGGCATTCGCCCCCTGGATATGCTGCTCTACAGTTCGCTGATTGATGTGGGTAGCTTGTCCATATCCCTGAATTTTTACTCCGGTGCAAAGTTGGCCTTCGATGCGGGTGAGATTCTTGTTGAAAACAACGATGAGTTTCACCGCATTATCGCTGGCATCACGACCGCTGATCGACTCGATGACGAGAAACAAAATGCCGACGATGAACCCGCCGCCATTTTTGTGTTTGAGGGGGAGGGTGACTACCGGGATCTGGATGAGTTTCAGGCTCAAGCCTATATAGAACTGCAACAACTCAACCTGACCTCCTTTGGCGACTTTTTGTCCCAGCTATTACCTGTCTACAAAGAGAAACTGGCCACACTGGATGGCAGCGTTGCCACCCAGTTGTGGATGCAGTGGGGCGACCGCGGCCGGGTGGAAATGAGTGGTCGCCTGCAAACCGACCAATTGCCATTGGACAAAGCTCTGGCGCTGCCTGTGGTAACCGGCTTGAACACCGACATCACCGGCTGGTACCAACCCGGTGAGGATTGGGGGCTGGCGCTGCAAGGGCTGAAGTTTCAGTGGGGTGAAGAGAATATCATGCCCCTGGATATTCGCTTTAAACAGAGGGTGGGTGACCGCTGGGGCGAATTCGGTTTGGATATCAACTACCTCAGTGTCGATGCGCTGCGCAAATTATTGGTCAATAGCGCCTTTCTGCCAGAAAAAGTGGCAGATGCCATGGCCGCCATTGAGCCCCGCGGGCATGTGGATAATGTCAGCCTCGACGCGGTGCTGTTGGAAGATGGACTTCCGGACTTGGTGTTGAAGGCGAACCTCAGGGATGTAGCGATCAATGCTTACGAAGGTGTCCCTGCTGCCAGCGGTGTGGACGGCTACCTGGAAACCACCATTTACGATGGCATGCTGGCCCTGGACAGCAGCGACGCCAGTATCCACTTCGAAAAGCTGTTTGACAGCGCTATTGAAGTGAACCGGGTGACAGGCACTCTGGGGTGGTCCTGGGATCGCCAGCGCAATCTGCTCTACCTGACCAGTAGCCTGTTGCAGGCAGATTCCCCGGCCGGTCAGATGAAAGGGCAGTTTTATTTGTATCAACCCATTGTGCGCAGTGACGATGCTCCGCAGCTGTTCCTGCAATTGGGGGTGCTCAACAGTCACTCCCGCTATCGGGATCAATTTGTACCCACGGTTCTGAACCCCAACTTAACCGCCTGGTTGGATCGCGCCCTGGACAACATCAGCGTATCGGAAGCCGGTGTGATCTACCGGGGTTCGGTGCGCAAGGGGCAGGATGATAAGCGCACCATACAGCTGCACCTGGCGGCTAATGGCGAACGCCTGATTTATCACCCGGAGTGGCCGGCGCTGGAAGAATTTTCCGGTCGCCTGTTGTATCACGGTGATCAGCTGGAGGGGCATATTGACAGTGCCCGTATGGGTGGCATGGAGATCGCCAACGGTGAACTGGACATGGATGCTCTGGGTGATCAACGCCTCAATATTCGCGCCAGTGGCACCGCCAATGGCGAGCAGACTTACCAGTTGTTGCGCCGTTCGCCGCTCAGATCGCGACTGGATGGCCTGGAAGGCTGGCAATTGGGCGGTGAGGTCAGCGCCAGTGTGGATCTGCAGGTTCCCCTGAAAGGCGATTGGCAAAAAGGTCGTTATCAGGTGGTGGCGGATGTGGTTGATGGCGAGCTTTCCCAGCCGGAATACCAGGTGCGTATTGATGACATTGCCGGGCGTGTGCACTTTGATCTGGACAACGGTCTTAACGGCGACAATCTAACAGGCAAACTCTGGGGTATGCCCGCCACCGCCACTCTGGCCACTGAAGATGAAGGCCTGAAACTGACTGTAGATGGCGCTTTGCAACCGGCGCTGTTGGCACAACACTTCAATCTGGACATTGAGCAACAGATACAGGGCGAGAGCCGCTATCACGCACTGGTAACATTGCCGGGAGGTGAAGACGAACGGCCCGGCTCGATTAACGTGCAAAGCCAGCTGCAAGGTGTCGCTGTTGATTTGCCGCAGCCCTTTGGTAAGGAAGCAACCCAGGAGCAGAGCCTTGAGGTGTTGCTCACCTTTGGCGACGTGGTGGATATTGAGGCGTCCTACGGCCAGAGTGTTCGTGCTGGCGCCCAGTGGCAGGGTAAATACCTGCAGCGTGGCTACCTGGGTGTCAATCGCTCTGATTTGGAGTTGCCAGAAAATCAGGTGTTGCTGCTGGCGGCGGATGTCAGCGACGTCAACCTGGTGGATTGGCAATCCAGCCTGCTGACACTTTTTGACAGCCCCGAACAAAATCAGGGTGAGGGCACCTCAAGGCGTTGGTTGCCACCGGCTATTCTCGATGTGCGTGTGGGCGAGCTGGGGGTATCTGCACTCAGCCTGGAAAATGCCCACCTCAGTGGCACTCTGGTGGGCTCGGTGTTGCGCACCAGCCTCGAGTCCGATGCTGCCGCGGGTAAGCTGAATATCCCTCTGGATAACAGCCGCCCCATGGTGATTGATCTGGAGCACCTTAAGCTGCCGGAGTTGCCACAGTCAGGCAACGAAGGTACAGAGGATGCCGACGGCGCTGCTGCGTTTGACCCACGCACCCTGCGCAGTATGGCGTTTTCCGTGGACGATCTGCAGTTGGGTGAGCGGCAGCTGGGTTCGGTGTCATTTTCTCTGGATGCCAGCGAACAAGGTCTGACCATCAGCGACCTGAATGCCCAGGTGCTTGGCCTGCAGGCAGACGGGAATTTCCAGTGGCGCTACGACGGCGAGCAGCACAGCAGCAGTTACAGTGGCACCATGCAGTCAACCAATATTACTCAGGTGCTGGAAAATATCGGTATGGAACCGATTATCGAAAGCGACAATGCGGCGTTCCAAAGTGAACTGACTTGGTCCGGCCGCCCCTGGGAGTTTGATCGCAACAACCTGATGGGCCAGATAACTTTTAACCTGAGCGAGGGCACCATCCAGCAGAGCACTGGCGGCGCCAGCCCATTTATACGGGTGGTGGGGTTATTGAATTTCAGCACCTGGTTACGGCGCCTGAAGCTGGATTTTTCCGACGTGTTCAGCAAGGGTCTGAGTTACGACAATATCCATGGCAGCCTGATTTTTGACAGCGGCTATCTACGCTTTCCCGAAGCCATTGTCGCCAAAGGGCCGTCGGGTACCATGAAAATGTACGGCAACATCGACATGATCAACGAGCAACTCGATACTCAGTTGGTGGCCACTCTGCCGGTGGGTACCAACCTGCCCTGGGTAGCGGCGCTGGCGGTTAACCTGCCAGCGGCTGCTGGTGCCTGGGTAATCAGCAAAGTGTTCAAGAGGCAAGTGAATAAACTTTCCAGTCTCAGCTACAAAATTCACGGCTCCTGGGACGACCCGGAGTTTGAAATTGAAAAAGTGTTCTCTGATAAAAAGAGCATCGTTGAAGAAAAAGCATCACCGTCTGAGACTGAAGCCCAATCGGAGCAAGGTACGTAATGACTAAAGTAGCCGCCATTCAAATGTGCAGTACCCGCGATCTGCAACACAACCTGCAGAGGGCCGAGGCACTGTTGGCAGAAGCTTCGGGGCAGGGTGCCCAGCTGGCCGTACTGCCGGAAAATTTTGCCTACTATGGTTGTAAAGAACTGCGGCAGGCAGCCTGTGATGAAGCCGACGCTACTGGCCCGGTAAGACAGTTTCTCAGCGAGCAGGCCAAACGCCATAACATGTGGATTGTAGGCGGTACCGTTCCCGTGGCTGAGTCGGGAGATGAGCGAGGCTATGCCGCCTGCCTGGTGGTGGATAGCGAGGGCGAAGAAAGGGCGCAATACCACAAAATTCACCTGTTCGATGTGGATGTGGGTGACGCTCACAAGCACTATCGGGAATCGGACGATTACCGCCCTGGTATTGAGCCAATGGTGCTGGATACCCCCTTTGGCAAGTTAGGTTTAAGTGTTTGTTACGACTTGCGCTTTGCAGAAATGTATCGGGAGTTGGCAGATCGTGGCGCGGAAATTGTCGTCGTACCGTCAGCCTTTACTGCCGTCACTGGTGAGGCACACTGGCAGCTGTTGCTGCGTGCCCGCGCGGTGGAAAACCAGTGTTTCGTTATCGGCGCCAATATGGGCGACCGCGATCATCCCAAGCGCCCTACTTGGGGTGGTTCTGTGATTGTTCATCCTTGGGGGGATGTACTGGCGGAAATGGATGGTGGTGAAGGGGTGATTTTTGCTGAGTTGGATTTGGGTGAAATTCAGCGGTTAAAGAAAAATATGCCTATTGCTCAGCACCGGCGCTTGTAGACCCCGTCATTGCGAGGAGCCGAAGGCGACGTGGCAATCTAGTGGCTTGAGCTTTGTCGTTGTTCTTGGGAAAACTTTTAGCAAGGGTTTCGCCCTGCTGGGCGAATTCCTTTTTTGCTCGTGCAAAAAAGGAATCAAAAAAGCACGCCCCAGTCGCCCTTGGCCTTCGGGCAGTGACTCGCGCCTTCCATGGCGCTCGGCCCTACGGGCCGCCTTTGGCGCCCAAATCGGCTTTCCTGCCGATTTGTCCTCGCTTCTCCGGTGCCATGGCAGGGTCGCGCAGAGGGTACTTCCTGTACCCGCTGCGCTGAAACGGACGTCCTGTCCGTTTCACCCTATGTCACCTCCGTCGCTCGGCAAGGGCGAAGGGGGTTGGTGCACTCCGTAGCAAGTTCTGTTGGTGCCCGTAGCGCGCTGCTCGTAGCTTTGTTATGGTTCGAGCCCGCAACCTGCAACCCGCAACCGTTATGACAAACCCCATCCGAATCGCCACCCGCAAAAGCCCATTAGCTTTATGGCAGGCGGAATACGTAAAAGCCGAATTGCAAAAACACCACCCTGGTCTGGCGGTGGAGTTGGTGGGTTTTACTACCAAAGGCGACAAAATTCTTGATACACCCCTGGCCAAGGTCGGTGGCAAAGGGTTGTTTGTTAAAGAGTTGGAAGTGGCCATGCTGGAGGGGCGCGCGGATATTGCGGTGCATTCCATGAAGGATGTGCCTATGGAGTTTCCCGATGGCTTGGGCCTGACCACCATCTGCCCGCGGGAAGACCCTACCGATGCGTTTGTCTCCAATCAATACAACGATTTGTCGCAACTTCCAGCGGGCAGTCGTGTGGGGACGTCCAGCCTGCGCCGTCAGTGTCAGTTGCGTGAATCGCGGCCAGATTTGCAGATTCTCGACTTGCGCGGCAACGTCAATACCCGTTTGGCCAAGCTGGATAATGATGAGTATGACGCCATTATTCTGGCCAGCGCCGGTTTGATTCGTCTGGAAATGGGCGAGCGCATTCGCAGCCGTATTGCCCCGGAAGATTCTCTGCCCGCCGGTGGTCAGGGGGCGGTGGGTATTGAATGTCGTAACAGCGATCAGCGCACCATCGATTTGCTGGCGCCATTGCACCACCACAACACCGCTGTGTGTGTAACCGCCGAGCGCGCCATGAACCGCCGTTTGCAGGGCGGCTGCCAGGTGCCCATTGCCTGCTATGCGGTGTTGGAACCTGATAACCAGTTATGGCTGCGTGGCTTGGTGGGCGCGGTAGATGGTTCCCGTATCCTGCGGGATGATATTCGCGGCCCGGCCAGCGATGCTAAGCAACTGGGTATCGTGTTGGCGGATCGACTGTTGGCAAGTGGTGCCGGTGCCATTCTTGCCGAAGTCTATGGAAGCCAATGAGCTTCGCGGGAAAGAAGGTTCTGGTTATTCGCCCCAAGGCACTGCCGCAGTTGGGGTCGGATGAATTTATCGAACAGCTGGCAGCCACTGGGGCAAACCCTTTGCATCTGCCAGTGATGCGTATTGATCCCTTTGTTGTGCCTCTCACCGCTGAATCTGCCAGCGAGCCGGTGGAACAAATCAAAACCACCGTAATGGCGTTGGCCAATTATCAAGTCGTGATTTTTTTCAGCCGCCCGGCAGCGTTGCTGGGCGCTGACTGGATCGACCACTATTGGCCGCAGCTGCCCGTGGGGTTGCAGTTTTTTGCGGTTGGCGACAGCACCCGTCAGGTGTTGGCGGAGCAGGGGGTTGATGCCCAGGTACCCTCCCATACCCAAACCAGCGAAGGCTTGTTGGCGCTGCCAGAGTTGCAGCACTTGCAAGATACGAAAATCCTGATTTGCAAAGGTGAGAGGGGGCGTGAGTTTTTGGCGGATCAGCTGCAACAGCGCGGCGCCCAGGTGGATGAGTTAAACCTGTATCGTCGCAGCCCCACCAACAAGCATCAGGAGGATATCGTCCGTGCTTTGCAGAATGGCCTGAATGCCGTGGTGGCACACTCCGCGGAGTTGCTTGAGAGCTTGCTGAGTCAGGTACCCACAGTACTGCATGGTGATCTGTTTGCATTGCCTCTGGTAGTGCCCAGTGAGCGGATAGCGGATATCGCGACAGGCAAGGGTTTTGTAAACCTTCAGGTCGCCAACTCCGCTGTGCCGGGCGACATGGTTTCGGCTTTAAGCAGGTGTTACATTAGCGACTGACATCTATCAATTTCGCAGAGAAATGGGCCAGTGACGGATAAAGACCATAAAACACCTGACACCCCGAAAAAGGAAGACTCCGAAAAGGGCGGCCCCGAACAACCTGCGGCCGACAACAGCCAGCAGCCTCCCACCCTGACCAAACGGGCTGAGCAGCCGTCCGATGAGAAAAAAGACAAGTCGTCAGCCAGAAAAGCGGCGGCGGACAAGAAAACCAGCACATCCAAACCCCAGCACTTGCCGGAACCTCTGGATATAGAAGACCTTTCCACCGACAGACGTTCCGTTGGTAAAAAGTCCGCAGGCAAAAAAGCCTCTGCCAGAAAGTCGCGTCGCAGTACTCGTAATCGCCGCAGCGCTTGGCCCGCGCTGTTAGTCACCGTGCTATTGCTGGCCGGGATTGGGGCCGGTGGTTACTACGGCTGGCTCTATCTGCAGGATTGGCAAACCACTGGCAATAGCCAACAGCAAGCGTTGCAGGCACGCCTGGATCAGCAGGCGCAGCAACTGCAACAACTACAGCAGCAACTGCAACAACAGCAAAATTCCACGGAACTGGATTCGCTGGCAGCGCGCTTGCAACAGGCGGATCAGGTAGACCAGGCCAATCGCCAGCAGTTGGATGAACTGCAGCGGCGAGTCACCAGCCAGGGCAGCCGCTTGCGTAACCTGTCAGTCTCGACCCGGGACGATTGGCTGTTGGCCGAGGCGGAATACCTGTTGCGCCTGGCCAACCAACGCCTGCTTACCGAGCGCAGCACCGCCAATCCAGTATCTCTGTTACAAACCGCTGACGCCATTCTCAAAGATTTCGACGATCCGGACTTGTTTGCCGTGCGTAGCCAGATCGCCAAAGACATAACCGCATTAAAAATTGCCACCATCGTGGATCGCGAGGGTTTGTATCTACAACTCAACGCCCTGAACGAAACCATTCCAGAACTGACCCTGGCACTGGATTTAAAAGAACAAATACCTCAAGCCGCTCCTTCGCAAACGGTGGATAGTGAACAGAGTTGGGGCGACCGGGTGGCCGGTCATTTCAGCGATTTTGCCAATGGCATGAAAGATTACGTGCGCATTCGCCAGCGCGACGAGCCGGTCGAGCCTCTGTTGGGAGTGGAGGAGCAATACCTGCGCCACAACCTGCGAGTGATGATGGAGCAGGCGCAACTGGCCCTGTTGCGTGAAGAGCCACAGCTGTACCGTGCCAGCCTGGAAAAATGCCGCCAGTGGCTGCAACAGCACTTTGCCAAAGACCACACCTCTCAAGTATTTGGCGAACAACTGGATACGCTTTCCACACAAATAGTGACCAGCCAGTTGCCGGAAATCAGTGCCTCGTTGCAGGCGCTGCGCAACTATATCAACCTCTGGCATCTGCGCCACGAGCAACCCACCGCCGGGGCTGAAGCCGGAGACCAGCAATGAGGCGCCTGGTACTGATCTTCGCCGCCGCGCTGCTGCTGGGCACAGGCTTGTCCTGGCTGATGAGCCGGGAAAGTGGCTACCTGTTAATTGCTGTGGGTAACACCACCATCGAAATGAACTTGTGGGCAGCTGTCATTGCCCTGATTCTGTTGTGGTTGGTGGCGCGCTTGCTGTGGCGTTTGCTCAGTACCCTGAAAGTATTTGCCGGCTGGCGCCGGGCGAGGCTGAGCCGCCGTCGGGCACAAACCGCCCGTGGCCTGTTGTACTTTATTGAAGGTCGCTGGCAGCGAGCCCGTCAGCAACTGGTGCGCGGTGCTCACCAGTCAGGTATGCCGTTGGTGAATTATCTGGCCGCTGCCACTGCAGCTTATGAGGAAGGCAACTGGGAGGCAGCGCAAACCCTGCTCAACAAAGCCCAGGAAATCGCTGAAGAAGATAACCCCGCCGTGGAAATCGCCAAGGCGCGGTTGTATTTGAAAGAACAGCGCTACGAAGAAGCACTTTCCATTCTTAACCGAGTGCACCAGGAATACCCTAACCACACCAATGTTCTGCGGCTGCTGGAAAAGGCCTACCGCGGCCTCAACGATTGGCACAACCTGCAGCAATTGTTGCCTCAATTGCGCAAGGACAGCGGCTACGACAGGCAGCAATTTCAGCAACTGGAAGTTGAAGTCTATGCCAATCAAATGGCGTCCCTGGCAGAGCGTTGGGCCAAAACGGATAAGGCCAGTGATAAAACCAAACACCAACAAGCCATCGACCAACTGCGGCAATCCATGCCCTCAGTTGTAAAACGCAACGCTCAATTGGTGGCGGCTTACAGCGATCACCTGCAAGCCCGCGGCGATGGCCAGCAAGCCGAAAAACTGCTTCACAGTGCACTTAATAATCATTGGGACGACAGCCTGATACGCCGCTACGGTCTGCTGGTTGGCGGCGATGTCAGCACTCAGATGGTAATCGCCGAAGCCTGGCTGCGAGAGCGCCCCAACAACCCGGCGCTGCTATTGGCTCTGGGGAGGTTGGCGCAAAAAGCCGAGCTTTGGGGTAAGGCTCGTGACTATCTGGAATCGGCTTTGGGGTTGTCCCATGCGCCAGAGATTTACGCTGAGTTGGCAAGGCTGATGGCGCAGTTGGGTGAGGTGGATAAAAGTGCGGCGTATTACCAGCGTGGGTTGTTGGAGAGTGCTGCGAACTAATAGGCCTCATTGTTGAAATAAAAATAAATCTAAGGATAGTAAATTATGATTAAAAAAATCACTGTTGCTCTTTCATTCTTGCTGCTTTCAGGGTGCGCCGCAATGAATGCAAGTGGCCCGCTATTTGAGACGCATGTCTCTGTACCTGAAGGGAAAGCACTTATTTATTTGTTTAAACCGGATTCTGCATTAAAAGATGGTGTCACTACCTGTTTGGAGTTGACTCTCGATGATATTGAGCAAGGTTGTGTAAGAGGGAGCGGTTATATAGTCACTGAGGTGGATGTTGGCAAATATCAAGCTGCCTTGGTTAATAAATCTGCATTTGGCTATAAATTACTTCAGTTTGAACTGGAGGTTAGCTCGGGGGAGGTTGTGTATCTTGAGTATGCTTTTGCCAGGGATGTAAATGGCGAATCACTTGATACACGTTCGACCCATGTTGGGTTATATATATTTGAGGATCATGTTGTTGCAAAACTTCGAGAAGATGAGGCACTACAAAAGCTAAGCAGTTTGAAGCTATCCATATGAATGATGGGCGTCCAGATTATCTTCATTCTCGCTTTCGCGGGAGTAATAAAAAGAGCAACTTAGTAAACGGAATGTTATGAAAATACTAGCCACTTTTTGTGCTGCTTTATCTAGTGCCAGTTTGTGCGCCGAGCCTGTCACCCATATTATTGGCAACGAAAATACCCCCGATGTTTATATGACTGTCGATGGTGGGTCAGAAGGTAGCGTCTCCATTGGTATTTACCAACGCACCACCGACAAGCCCTACGTCACCCTCGCCGATATCGACGGCGATGGGGTGTTTGATCTGCTTTCTTATTCCGTGCTGGATAAAAACGGCGGCCATATTATGGAGGTGGAGGATTACGGCATGGACGGCCAGGCGGATTTTAAAACCAATATGTTTTCTGGAGCGGCGTCTATTCATATCAACGGCGAGTGGTACGAGTCGGTGGGCAGCACCGATGAGGATCGTTATTTCCTGATAGGCAAAAAGAAAGTGTTGGTGCGTGAGGCTGTGCACGAAATGCGTGTGGCTCATGGTTTGGTGCGCGACACCAAGAAAGAGTAATAATAGCTTCTGCTATGTGGTATTGAGATGAGAACTGTACTGTTTTCCATACTATTGGTGCTCTCATGGCATGGGAATGCTGACACTCTTAAATTTGATGATTTAGTCGGCGAGTGGGAGCCAAGTGGTGAATTCCCTGCTTCAGATGATTTAGTGCTGTCTGAATTTGAAGTTTTACCTTCAGGTGATGCGGTCTATAAATCTATCGGTGAAAGTGGCTATTCACTAATGTGTAAGTCAAAGAAGCCTCAATCACGGGTATATGTTTTTGATTGCTTTACAGACGATGAGAAGCATTTGATTACATTGTCCGTAAGTGGCTGGTCTATAAAAAGGGATAAGCCTAGCTATTCGCGGGTTAAGAAACTGATGTATGGTTTTGAATATTGGCTAAGCCCGTCGATGAATGGTATTTATGGCGGTGTTCCTGTGAGTTTTAAGCCTAAAACCCACACAAGCAAAGGTAGTGAATAAACTACTGTCTCGGATGTTAAGGGCGTAGCGAGAACTTATGAAAATCGCCCTGTACACCTGCCTTGCTCTGATTGCCTTCGCCGGTAATTCGGTGCTTTGCCGTTTGGCTCTTGAAGACGCTGCCATGGATGCGGGCAGTTTTACTGCGATCCGTTTGTTATCGGGCTTGGCGGTGTTGTTGGTTATTCTCAAGCTGGTTAAACCCTCTGCTGGTGTAACTCAGTCGAAGGGCAGCTGGAAGGCGGCGTTTTTTCTGTTTGTTTACGCCTTGGCGTTTTCCTTTGCGTATCTCTCTCTTGAAACCGGCGTGGGCGCGTTGATTCTGTTTGGCGCGGTGCAGATCACTATGATCCTGGTGAGCCTGGCTTCCGGGTATCGGCTCCATGGGTTGGAATGGCTGGGTGTGCTGGTGGCATTTGCGGGCTTTGTGTATCTGGTGCTGCCGGACCTGGCAACGCCCACTTTTACCGGGTTTGTGCTGATGGCGGTGTCGGGTATCGCCTGGGGGTTCTACACTCTGGCAGGCAAAAACTCTGAAAACCCGCTGGCTGATACCGCCTATAACTTTTTGCGCTGCATGCCGCTGGTTGTAGTTTTGGTGGCCCTGACATATCAGGAGGCGGCTTTATCCCCAAGGGGCGTGTTGTTAGCAGTGGTGTCTGGTGGCGTGACTTCCGGTATCGGTTACGCCATTTGGTACGCGGCCATGGGTGGACTATCGGCGTTGCAGGCGGCGGTTCTGCAATTGTTGGTGCCGGTGTTGGCTGCCGCCGGTGGTGTGGTGTTTGCCAGTGAAGGGATTTCCTTGCGGCTGCTGTTGTCATCGGCATTGGTGCTTGGTGGCATCTTAGTGGTCATACTGGGTAAGCAGTACGGGAGCGATCGCTCCCGTCGGTGTGACTAGATAGGGGGGTGCCTAGATAGGTAAGCTGCCTGGAAAGCCGATTGGCGGCTTTGTTTCGCCATAGTACGGTTTGTGCTAGCATCCCGCGCCTTCTAACCGATACCCCAGTTCTCAGGAGTTCCCATGTCCAGCGTCTCTCTCGCTGCCATTCCGTCGCGCCAGTCCATTAAAAACGATTTGCTCTCTGGCTTAACTGTTGCTCTGGCGTTGGTGCCGGAAGCGGTGGCGTTTGCCTTTGTGGCTCATGTGGATCCGCTGGTGGGTTTGTACGCTGCCTTTATTGTGGGGCTTATTACCGCTGCTGTTGGTGGCCGGCCGGGCATGATTTCCGGGGCCACCGGGGCGCTGGCGGTGGTGATGGTGTCGCTGGTGGTGGAGCACGGGGTGGAGTACCTGTTTGCCACGGTGGTGGTGATGGGGGTGATCCAGATTCTCTGCGGGGTGCTGCGGCTGGGTAAGTTTATCCGCATGGTACCGCACCCGGTAATGCTGGGCTTTGTGAACGGCTTGGCGATTGTGATTTTCCTGGCCCAACTGGGGCAGATTCCGGTGCCGGAGGTGGAGTCCGGATTGTTGAGCGGTGAGGGCTTAAGTGCTCTTATGGGCTACAGCCAGTTCTGGATTATGGCCGGACTGATTGCTTTGACCATGGCGATTATCTGGTTCCTGCCCAAACTCACCAAAGCGATTCCGGCTTCCCTGGCGGCGATATTGGTAGTGAGTTTGATGGTGATTGGACTTTCTATCGACACCAAGACCGTGGGTGATGTGGCCTCGGTGGCCGGTGGCTTCCCGGAATTTCATATTCCCGCAGTGCCGTTTAATTGGGAAACCCTGATGATCGTGCTGCCGTATTCCATTATTCTGGCGGCCATTGGCCTGATCGAATCCCTGCTGACGTTGACCTTGATTGACGAGGTGACCGATACCCGCGGTCGCGGTAATAAAGAATGCGTAGGGCAGGGGGTTGCTAACACCGTCACCGGATTCTTCGGCGGCATGGGCGGCTGCGCCATGATTGGTCAGAGCATGATCAATATTAACTCTGGCGGCCGCGGGCGTTTGTCCGGCATTTCTGCGGCACTGTTTTTGCTGTGCTTTATTCTGTTCGCTTCCAGTTTGATTGAGCAGATTCCCCTGGCAGCGCTGATTGGGGTGATGTTTATTGTGGTGATCGGTACCTTCGAGTGGTCCAGCTTCCGCATTATGGGCAAGATCCCTCGTGGCGATGCCTTTGTATTGGTATTGGTGTCTGGCGTTACGGTGGTGACTGACCTGGCCATTGCCGTGGTGGTGGGGGTGATTGTCTCGGCGCTGGTGTTCGCCTGGGAGCACGCCAAGCATATTCGCGCGGAAATCAGCACCGATGAGAATGGCTCGAAAATTTACGACATTCACGGGCCGCTGTTCTTTGGCTCGGTAAGCAACTTCCGCGATCTGTTTAGCGCCCGCGCCGACCCACAAGATGTCATCGTAGAATTCAAAAATTCCCGCGTTTGTGACCACTCCGCTATCGAGGCCATCGACGCTCTGGCGGAACGCTACCAAAACGCTGGTCGCACCCTGCACCTGCGTCACCTCAGCCCGGAATGCCGTTTGTTGCTGAAGAAAGCAGGCAAACTGGTGGAGGTGAATGTGATGGAAGATCCCACCTACCATGTAGCGGATGATGCTTTAGGTTGACTGTTACGGGTTACGCGTTTCGGGTTTCGAAGGCGCAACCCGAAACGCGTAACCCGTAACGAAATGATCAAAATTGTATATTTTTTGATCAGTTTATCTATTTTTTGATCGAATCTCTCCCTCTTATTCCAAAATCTTATAAATTTCTTAAAGTGTCGCTTTAAGTTGCTGTTGTACCTTTCTGTTTTGCTTTGTCTTTTGTTTTTAAAAATTCCACTTCTTGAACGATGTCGTCCAGTTCGGCGATTTTAGCCACACGTTTTTAACTTTTTGCCGCCTGGTTTCCTTGACTTCTCTTTTGATGAGCATATAGTGTCGTGTAGTGGCAGATTGTGGGTAATTGTGTCGTTTTGAGTCTTTGATTAATCCACTTTCGGCCAAGCACCACGAATAATTGAACAGAAAATAACCAATAAACTGGATAAAGCGGTGTTTCGGGGCAGCAACGACATCAACATAGATGCCAAAGGGCGCATGGCGGTACCGGCCAGGTTCCGTGATGAGCTTATGGAGCTGTGTGGCGGTCGCCTGGTGGTGACCGTGAATAACGATGTCCAGGATCGCTGCCTGTTGCTGTACCCCATGGATGAGTGGATCCAGATCGAAAACAAGATTTCCCGCCTGCCTTCCCACCCCAAAGCCCGCCGCTTGCAGCGCCTGCTGATCGGTAATGCCCGCGAGGTGGAAATTGATGGCAGTGGGCGTATTTTGCTGCCGCCGGAATTGCGCCAGCATGCCTCGCTGGACAAAAAAGTACGTTTGCTGGGTGTCGGCCACCGTTTTGAAATTTGGGATGGCGGGCTTTACAACGCACACCATGAGGAATGTTTGGAAGAGAGCATGGACGATCAGCCTATACCGGAAGAAATGCTTTCACTGAGTCTTTAGTGAACTAAAAAAGTCGGGACAGAAAGCGTGGAGCCGAAAGTGATACAACAGGATCAGACTGCACATACGACAGTGCTGCTGGATGAGGCAGTGGATGCGCTCGTCACCGATCCGGACGGTACCTATATCGATGGCACTTTTGGTCGCGGCGGTCACAGCGCCGCCATTCTGGCGCGACTTTCTGAAAATGGCCGTCTGCTGGCTTTCGACAAAGACCCTGAGGCCATTGCCAGTGGCCGCAAACGCTTCGCAGATGATCAGCGCCTTGAGTTGATTCACGACTCTTTCGCGACGCTTGGTGATCAGGTGGCACAACGCAATCTCACCGGCAGTGTGCAGGGTGTGCTGCTGGATTTGGGAGTTTCTTCCCCTCAGCTGGATGACGACCATCGCGGCTTCAGCTTCCTGCGGGAAGGGCCACTGGATATGCGCATGAACACCGAATCTGGCGAGAGCGCGGCCAAGTGGCTGGCGCGGGCCAAAGAAGATGAGATCGCTCAGGTATTAAAAGAGTACGGCGAGGAGCGCTTCGCTCGCCGCATGGCCAAGGCCATCGTCAGTGCTCGCCAGCAGCAAGATATTACCACCACCACCCAGCTGGCCAAAATTGTCGCCGATGCCCACCCGGCCTGGGAAAAACACAAGCATCCCGCCACCCGCGCCTTTCAGGGAATTCGCATCCATATCAACCGTGAGCTGGATGACCTCAAACAGCTGTTGGCAGCGGTACTGGATGTACTGGCGGTTGGCGGTCGTCTGGTGGCGATCAGTTTTCATTCCCTGGAAGACCGTATCGTTAAACGCTTTGTGCGCGATCAGGAACGCGGCCCGCAATTGCCCCGCGGGGTGCCGGTACGAGATGAGCCGGATTCGCGGCGTATGAAGTCACTGGGTAAGCCTCTCAAGCCCTCAGGCGGCGAGGTGGATGACAATATCCGTTCACGCAGCGCGATTATGCGCGTGGCGGAAAAACTGGCATAAATAATGAGTCGATCAGCAAACACAAAATCACTCCCTTGGGTCACAGCTGTGCTGTGGCTGGCAGTGGTTGTGTCTGCCTTGGCGGTGGTGAATGTCAGCCACAGCTGCCGTTCTCTGTTTGCCGAACTCAGCCAGCTGGAAAAATCCCACCACGAGCAACAAGTGGTGTGGGGGCAGTTGTTGTTGGAACAGGCGGCTCACGGCTCTTTCAGTAGCGTTGAGCAACAGGCGGCGGACAAGCTGGGTATGCGTGCCCCCATCGCTGACGACATTGTGGTGGTGCGGCCATGAGCACTGCCCGTAAAAACACTGCCCGTATAAATAAGGCAAAACGCATCACCATCTCCCGCTGGCGCTTTTTTGCGGTGGTGGCTTGCCTGTTGGCGTTGCCGCTGTTGCTGGTGTGGCACATCGCCCGTTTGCAGGTCATGCCCGACGAGGATCGCGGTGCTGAATTTCTGCAAAACCAGGGGGATGCGCGCACCGTGCGGGTGCGGGAAATTCCCGCCAATCGTGGTCTGATTACCGATCGCCACGGCGAGACACTGGCGGTGAGTACGCCGGTAGCCACCCTGTGGGCCAACCCGCAGGTATTGAGCAATGATCCAGCGGTGATTGCTCGTCTGGCAGGTCAGTTGGGGGTTAAAGCTGACGATCTGCAGCAGCGTCTTGCCCGTTACGCCAACAAGGAATTTATGTTCCTGGC
The DNA here is from genome assembly GCF_030341905.1 of Porticoccus sp. W117. Lineage (GTDB taxonomy): Bacteria > Pseudomonadota > Gammaproteobacteria > Pseudomonadales > Porticoccaceae > SCSIO-12696. The sequence goes on from NZ_JATAAF010000013.1 coordinate 36,722, forward strand.
TCGCCAGTTGGCGCCTGCGGATGCGAAGAAAATCATGGACTTGAAAATCGATGGTGTTCATCAGCGCCGTGAGTTCAAGCGTTACTACCCGGCCCATGAAGTCACCGCTCAACTGGTGGGCGTCACCAATGTGGACGATCGTGGCCAGGAAGGTGTCGAACTGACCTTTGATGAACACCTTACCGGCAAGCCCGGCGCCAAGCGGGTACTCAAAGACCTCAAGGGCAATGTCATCAAAGATCTGGAACTGATCCGTCGTGAACAGCCTGGCAAGGATGTGGCGCTCAGTATCGACCTGCGTTTGCAGTACCTGGCTTACCGGGAATTGAAAGAGGCGGTGAAGCGCTTTGGTGCCAAAGCCGGTTCCGTGGTGATGCTGGATGTGGCCAGTGGTGAAGTGCTGGCCATGGCCAACCAACCTTCCTTTAACCCCAACGCCAAGGGTTCCCGCTCCGCTGCCGCCATGCGCAATCGCGCGGTTACTGACCGGGTGGAACCTGGCTCCACCATGAAGCCCTTCACCATGGTGGCGGCCCTGGAAAGCGGCAAATTCAGCCCCAACAGTGTTGTTGATACCGGCATGGGCTACGTGCGGGTAGGCTACAAAGACATTAAAGACCCGCTCGGCTACGGTGTGCTGGATATGGCTGGGGTGTTGGCCAAGTCCAGTCAAGTGGGTACTTCAAAAGTAGCACTGGCGCTGGACCCTCACCACGTGCGCGAAGTGTTTGCCCGCGGTGGTTTGGGGCAGGCAACCGGGCTGGAATTTCCCGGCGAGATTGAAGGCTACCTGCCAGCGCCGCGCCGCTGGGACGACGTCACTCGCACCACGTTGGCGTTCGGCTATGGCCTCAACGCTTCGCCCCTGCAAATTGCCAAAGCCTACGCCGTGCTGGCAGCTCGCGGTGAATCAAGAGCGGTGACACTGTTAAAAAACAGCCAGCCCAGTCGCGCCCAACAAGTGATTGAACCGCAGATTGCCCGCCAGGTGATGGATATGATGAAGGCAGTGACTGAGCCCGGCGGTACCGGTACCAAAGCGGCACTGGCCGCTTATCAAGTGGCGGGCAAAACCGGCACCGCACGCAAAGTGGCCAAGGGCGGAGGCTACGACAATGATCGCCATATCGCCCTGTTTGCCGGAGCAGTTCCGGCGGATGACCCCAAGTTGGTGTGTGTGGTGGTGATCGACGAGCCCACTATCGGCGACAGCCACGGCGGCGGTACGGTGGCGGCGCCGGTGTTTTCCGGCGTAATGGCAGAATCCTTGCGATTGCTGCGAGTGCCGCCGGATACTGATAACAGTGAACAAGTGACGGCTCTCAAAGAGTCGCCACCTGTAGGAGGGGCTACATGATGGCGCAGCCCCACAATCCTCAAGTTGAACAAGCCAAAACGCTGGGCCAATTGCTGCCCGGCGTTGCGCTTTCTGCTGAGCAGCAAGTGCTGTCGGTCAGTGCCATTACCGCCGACAGCCGCCAGGTCGTGCCTGGTGGCTTGTTTGTCGCTTGTCCTGGGCTCAGCGTCGACGGTCGTCAGTTTGCCGCACAGGCATTAGCTGCTGGCGCTGTTGCAGTGATTGCAGAGGTTCAGGGTTTGTCGGATGAGTTGGCTGCAGAGCCTCGGGTGATTGCTGTTAATGAACTGGCTCAGCAGTTGAGTGCCATTGCCGGGCGTTTTTACGGCGAGCCTACCGGACAACTTCACCTGACCGGAATTACCGGCACCAACGGCAAAACCACCTGCAGTCAATTGCTGGCCCAGTTGCAGCAGCGGTTGTTTGCTGAGAGAGGCAATGATCAACAGGCCGGGTTTATTGGCACGTTGGGTTACGGCCTGGTAGACGGTGACTTGGTGGAAACCGGCATGACTACACCGGACGCCATCGGCACTCAGCAGTGTTTGGCGCAATTGAAAAACAATGGCGCCGGCTCTGTGGTGATGGAGGTTTCCTCCCACAGCCTGGAGCAAGGCCGGGTAGCGGCGCTGCCGTTCCACACGGCGATATTTACCAATTTGAGTCGTGACCATCTGGACTACCACGGCGATATGGGCAGTTACCTGGCCGCCAAGGCACAGCTGTTTAAACAGTCGGGTTTGAAGCTGGCGGTATTGAATAGCGACGACACGGCCAGCGCCACCATCGCTGCGCAATTATCCAGTGAAGTGGCTTGCTACCACTACGGTATCGATAATCCCAACGCCGATGTAACGGCGACAGACGTGGTGCTTACCGAACAGGGTATTTGTGCCAAGGTCAGTACGCCATGGGGCGACGGTGAGTTGCGTTCACCGCTGCTGGCTCACTTTAATCTCAGTAATTTGCTGGCGGTTATCACCGCGGCCTGTGGTCAGGGTTGGTCGCTGGATCAAGTGTTGGCGCAGCTGCCGGAATTGACCGCTGTGCCTGGCCGTATGGAGCTGGTCAACCCTCAGGTAGAAGCGGATCTGCTGCCAGCGGTGGTGGTGGATTACGCCCACACACCGGATGCCTTGGAAAAAGCACTCACCTCCCTGCGCAGTCATTGCTCTGGACTGTTGTGGTGTGTATTTGGCTGCGGCGGCGATCGCGACAGCGGCAAGCGCTCGCAAATGGGTGAAGTGGCGGCGCGCCTGGCGGACTGCCCGGTGGTAACCAGCGACAACCCGCGCAGCGAAAACCCGGATCAGATTATTCTCGATATTCTCGCCGGTATGCCGGATAACGCCGCGGTAAGGGTGGCGCCAGATCGTGCCACTGCCATCGGCGAGGCTATCGCCTGCGCCGCCGATGACGACTGCGTACTGATCGCTGGCAAGGGTCATGAAACCTATCAAGAGGTAAATGGCGAGCGCCTGCCATTTAGCGATGTGGTGCAGGCTGTTGACCTATTGCAGCAACGGGCCTTGAAGCAGCCGGTAGGCGATTTGGCAGCGCATTTGGGGCCGGTGGGCCTGGGAGGGGATGATGAGCACTGAAATGCCTGCTCTCAGTCTGTCCCGCGCTGCTATTGAATACGGCGGCACCCTGATGCATCCGGATTGCCACTTCGACGGCCTCTCTACGGATACGCGCAATATCGCCTCCGGCCAGCTGTTTGTGGCTCTGCGAGGTGAAAATTTTGATGCTCACAACTTCCTGGCTCAAGCGGCAGAGAAGGCCTGTGGGCTGGTAGTGGAAGCGCCGGATCGCAGCCTGGAAATACCCCAGTGGGTGGTGCCGGATACCACAGTAGCCTTGGGGCAGGTGGCCCATCTAAAACGGCGTGACTTTGAGGGTAGTGTGGTTGCGGTTACCGGCAGCGCTGGCAAAACCACTGTGAAAGAAATGTTGGCGGCGATCTTTGCCCAGGCGGTGGGCGAGTCTGCGGTGTTGGCCACCAAAGGCAATCTCAATAATCACATCGGTGTGCCTCTCACCTTGATGAACCTGCAACATCAGCATCGCTACGGGGTGATTGAAATGGGTGCCAGTGGCGGCGGCGAAATCGGCTATTTGTGTCAGCTGGCTCGCCCTCAGGTGGCTCTGGTGAATAACGTCTTGCCCGCCCACGTGGAAGGTTTTGGCAGTGTTGACGCCATTGCCGATGCCAAGGGTGAAATTTACAGCGGCCTGCCGGTAGACGGCACCGCCGTGCTCAACCTCGACGAAGTTTATGTGGATCGCTGGCGCGGACTGATTGGCGAGCGCAGCTGCCTGACGTTCAGTGTGGAGAATGCCGCTGCCGATATTTTTGCCAGCGACATTCGTGCCGATGAGCTGGGGCGTTGCAGCTTTACCTTGCACAGCCCTCAGGGCGAGGTGGGGGTCAATCTCACCATCAGCGGCCGTCACAATGTGGCTAACGCATTGGCCGCTGCTGGTGTTGCCCTTGCTGCCGGAGTGGAAGTCGCTCATATCGGTGCCGGCCTCAGCGCCTTGCAGAGTGTGCCAGGGCGTATGGAGTTGCTGGAATTGACCAGTGGCGACTACCTGATCGACGACAGCTACAACGCCAATCCCGGCTCGGTAAAAGCGGCGGTGGACGCGCTGTTGCAACTGCCCGGTATCCCCGTGCTGGTATTGGGAGATATGGGCGAGTTGGGCGATGACGAAGTCGCCTTGCACGCTGAAGTAGGGGAATACGCCGCCCAGGCCGGTGTGGCACAACTGATGACGGTGGGCACCTTGTCCGCCAACACCAGTGCCGCTTTTGGCGAAGGCGGACAGCACTTTGACAACCAGCAGGATTTGCTCGCCGCACTGGTGCCTCAGCTGGGGGCAGGAATGGCCGTGTTGGTAAAAGGGTCGCGCAGTTCCGGTATGGAAAACATAACCAAAGCGTTGGTGGCTGCCAGCGCGGGAGAACAATAATGCTCTATTGGTTGGCTGATTATTTGTCGCAGTACGTTAGCGCCTTCGGTGTGGTGCAGTACCTCACCTTTCGCGCCATTCTGGGGGTGCTGACGGCGCTGGGAATTTCTCTATGGCTGGGCCCGGTGATGATCCGCAGGCTGAACCTGCTGCAAATTGGGCAGTCGGTACGCACTGACGGCCCCCAGAGTCACCTTAGTAAATCTGGCACTCCCACCATGGGCGGTGCGCTGATTCTGATGGCCATTTTTATCGCCACTCTGCTGTGGTCCAACCTGGAAAACCGCTACGTGTGGGTGGTGTTGGGTGTGACCTTTATTTTTGGTGCCGTGGGCTGGGTGGATGATTACCGCAAAGTGGTGGAAAAGAACTCCCGCGGTCTGCCCGCTCGCTGGAAATATTTCTGGCAGTCAGTGGGTGGCTTGGGTGCCGCTATCTTTCTGTACTGCACTGCTGGCTCGGCGGCAGAAACCACTCTTTATGTGCCGTTCTTTAAAGACGTGGCACTGCCTCTCACCGCCATGGGTGGGGTTTGCTATATCGCGCTCACCTATTTTGTGATTGTCGGTGGCAGTAACGCGGTCAATCTCACCGATGGCCTCGACGGTTTGGCGATTATGCCCACGGTGATGGTGGGTGGTGCGCTGGGGATATTTGCCTACCTCACCGGCCACAGCCAGTTTGCCGATTATTTGCACATTCCCTATATCGCCGGTGCCGGTGAGTTGATTGTTTTCTGCGCTGCACTGGGTGGCGCCGGGTTGGGCTTCCTGTGGTTTAACACTTACCCGGCTCAGGTATTTATGGGTGACGTTGGTGCCCTGGCACTGGGGGCGGCACTGGGCGTTATTGCCGTGATCGTGCGCCACGAAATTGTATTTTTCATTATGGGTGGTGTGTTTGTGATGGAGACCCTGTCGGTGATGATCCAGGTTACCTCCTACAAACTGACGGGCAAGCGGGTGTTCCGTATGGCGCCTATCCATCACCACTTTGAACTGAAAGGCTGGCCAGAGCCGCGGGTGATTGTGCGCTTCTGGATTATCACCGTGATGCTGGTGCTGATCGGTCTGGCGACATTGAAACTGCGTTAAAACGTGAGATGTGAGACGTAAAACGAGAGACGTTGAAAACCGAACATTAAATTGAACATGAAACTGACAGACCACAATGCACAAAACAGCGTAACGGCGATACTGGGTATCGGCGTTACCGGCTTGTCGGCGGCGCGCTTTCTGGCGAGCCGTCAGGTGGCCTTTGTGGTTTGCGATACCCGCGATGCACCGCCATTGCTGGAGACATTCAAAAACGAATTTCCCGATGTTGAGTGCTTCCTGGGTGCAGATGCAGGGCAGGTGTTGCAGCTGGCCGCTGAGCTGGTGGTCAGCCCCGGTTTGGCACCGGATGAGCCGTTGCTGGTGCAGGCCAAGCAGCGGGATATAGATGTGATTGGCGATATCGAGTTGTTTGCCCGCCACGTGAAGGCGCCAGTGGCTGCCATTACCGGCTCCAACGGCAAAAGCACAGTTACCGCCCTGATGGGGGAAATGGCCAAAGCCGCCGGTTTGCGAGTGGCGGTGGGTGGCAATCTGGGCACTCCGGCACTGGAGCTGCTGGCGGATGACCGCGAGCTGTATGTGCTGGAGTTGTCCAGTTTTCAGCTGGAAATTACCCACAGCCTGAAACCGGCGGTATCCACCATTCTTAACCTGTCGGAAGACCATCTGGATCGTTACGGCTCCATGGCCAGTTATCTGGCGGCCAAGCAGCGAATTTTTCACGGTGCCGAACATATTGTCTGCAATCGCGATGACAGCGCCACCCGTCCTGTTGATGGTGACGCACAGATTTCCAGTTTTGGTCTGGATGCCAGTGAGCAGACCGAAAGCGACAAGCACCAGTGCGGCGTCGCCAATCGCGATGGCGAACTGTGGTTACACGGTGCTGACGGTGATCTGATGCCGGTGGATGAGCTGCGTATCAAAGGCCGTCACAACTGGGCCAATGCTCTGGCGGCTATGGCCATGGGAGCGGTGTTGGAATTGCCAGAGGACGCCATGGCGAAAGCCATGCGTGAATTCCCTGGTCTCGACCACCGTTGCCAGACTGTACGTACCTTGGACGGCGTCAGTTATATCAACGATTCCAAAGCCACCAATGTGGGCGCCACGTTGGCGGCGCTGGAAGGTTTGGCAGACAGCGAGCGTCGCAATATTTTCTGGATCGCCGGTGGCGATGGCAAAGGCGCCGAGTTTCACGAACTGCGCAGTGCCGTGGCCGCCACGGTCAAGCTGGCACTGTTGATCGGCGTTGATGGCCACCGCATTGGCGAGGCCATTGCCGATGCGGCGGATATGGAAAGACATGAGTCTTTGCAGACGGCAGTTGCCCGCGCCCGCCAGTTGGCACAACCCGGTGACCTGGTGTTGTTGTCACCGGCCTGCGCCAGCTTCGATATGTTCAACAATTTTGAACACCGCGGCGAGATGTTTGCCAAGGCGGCGGAGGCGCTGTCATGAGTGCCGTCATGAATCTCAGAGGTTTGCAGCTACCGCTTATTGCTGGCGACTTCCAGCATCTGGACGGCAAGTTGCTGCTGACCGTGTTGGCGCTGATCACCCTGGGCGTGGTGATGATTTATTCCGCCTCGGTGAATTTTGCCGATGTGAATTTTGGCGACAGCCTGTATTTCTTTAAGCGCCAGTTGATGTATCTGGCATTGGGCTCTGTATTAGGTTTGGTGGTGCTCAATATTCCGGTGGCTTTCTGGTACCGCTACGGCCTGTTGTTGCTGGCGGCGGCTTTTGCGCTGTTGCTGATTGTGCTGATTCCCGGCGTTGGTCGCAGCTTTAATGGCAGCCGCCGCTGGTTGGGGCTGGGGCCGATGACTTTCCAGGTATCTGAACTGGTGAAGCTGGCTGTGGTGCTGTTTATGGCGGGTTATCTGCAGCGCCACCAACAGGTGTTGCGGGACAACTGGAAAGAGATTGGCAAACCTCTGGGCATTCTCGCGGCGTTGGTGGGCTTGTTGCTGCTGGAACCGGATTTGGGTTCTTCGGTGGTGCTGTCAGCCACGGTGCTGGCCATGTTGTTTTTCGCCGGCGCCAAATTGTGGCAGGTGGGTGTGCTGGTAGGGCTGGCCGGTAGCCTGTTGGGTCTGGCGGCGGTGCTTTCGCCCTATCGCCTGAAGCGCCTGGTGGCCTACCTGGACCCATGGGCGGACCAGTTTGGCAGTGGCTATCAGCTGTCCCAGTCATTGATCGCTTTTGGTCGCGGCGAATGGTTTGGCGTGGGCCTGGGCAACAGTGTGCAAAAGCTGGGCTACCTGCCAGAGGCTTATACCGACTTTGTGTTTGCGGTGTACGCCGAGGAATTTGGCCTGGTGGGTGTGGTGGCGTTGATTGCCTTGTTCGGTCTGTTGCTGTGGCGGGTATTTGCCATTATTCGCCGCGCGGTGCGCCGCTGCGACTGGTTTGCGGCTTACTCGGTATTTGGTCTCGGCGTGCTGTTGGCGGGCCAGGCATTTATCAATATCGGTGTGGCGTCTGGCTTGCTGCCCACCAAGGGTTTGACCCTGCCTTTTGTCAGTTACGGCGGCAGCAGCCTCTTGGTGAGCTGCGTGATGGTGGCGCTGATTTTGCGTTTCGGCATGGAGTTGCACGCCCCGGTCGCCAAGAAAAAACCGTTAAAAGCGGGCGGGAGGGCGCGATGACTGACGTAGCTCAAGCGGCGCCCAGAAAAGTCATGGTGATGGCCGGCGGAACCGGCGGCCATGTGTTCCCGGCACTGGCGGTGGCCAGTGAATTGCGCGATCGCGGTGTAGCTATCGAGTGGTTTGGCACCCGCCGGGGAATTGAGTCCCAGCTGGTGCCCGCCAACGATTTTCCACTGCATTTTATCGACGTGGCTGGCGTGCGCGGCAAAGGCGTGGCGACCTTACTGAAAGCGCCGTTTTTGCTGCTCAAGGCGGTATCACAGGCTCGTGCTTTGTTACGCCAGCAGCGCCCCAACGCGGTGCTGGGTATGGGTGGCTTTGCCTCCGGCCCCGGTGGTCTGGCAGCGCGCCTGTTGGGCATTCCGGTGGTAATTCACGAACAGAACGCGGTGGCGGGTACTACCAACCGCTGGCTGGCGAAACTGGCGCGGAGGGTGATGGAGGCATTTCCCGGTTCCCTGCCCAAAGGCAATCACTGCGGCAATCCGGTGCGCCGGGAAATTATCGACTTGCCGGAACCGGGGCAACGTCTGCAGCGCAATGGCGATACGCCGAATTTGTTGGTGCTCGGCGGCAGCTTGGGTGCTCAGGCCATTAACGAGGTGCTGCCTCAGGCCATCGCCCGTTTGCCCCGGGAGGAGTGGCCCAATATCTGGCACCAGACCGGTCGCGACAAAGCAGTGGTGACTGCGGAGGGTTACCGGGAAGTGGGAATTGAAGCCCATGTGGTTCCCTTTATCGACGATATGGCGGAAGCCTATGGTTGGGCAGATTTGGTGCTGTGCCGTGCCGGTGCTCTGACGGTGTCGGAATTGGCGGCAGCGGGTGTGGGTTCCATCCTGATCCCGTTCCCCCATGCCATCGACGACCACCAGACCAAAAATGGCCAGTGGTTAGTGGACAACGGTGCAGCGCGCCAGATTCAACAGGCGCAGTTGAGCCCGGAGAAGCTGGCGGTGGAATTGCAACAACTGCTAGGGGTGCGCCAGCAGTTGATAACCATGGCGGAAAACGCCCGCGCCCTGGCGCAGCCGGGAGCGGTGGCCGCGGTGGCGGATGCCTGTGAGGAGGTATGCAAATGAGTAAAGCAACAACAGACGGTGGCAAGGTGAGCGGCGTATTTGAGATTCCGGAGATGCGCCGTATCCAGCGCATTCACTTTATCGGTATCGGCGGTGTTGGCATGTGCGGCATTGCCGAAGTGCTGCTCAACCAGGGCTACCAGATTTCCGGCTCGGACATTAACGATGGCCCGGTGACCAAACGCCTGCGGGATATGGGTGCGACTATTCATATCGGTCACGCCGCCAGCAACGTGGATGGCGTGGACGTGGTAGTGAACTCCACCGCGGTGAGCGATCACAACCCGGAGATGGTGCGTGCCCGCGACCAGCGTATTCCCATCGTCCGTCGCGCAGAAATGCTGGCGGAATTGATGCGCTACCGCCACGGTATTGCTGTAGCCGGCACCCACGGCAAGACCACCACCACCAGCCTGATCGCGTCTATTTTTGCCGAGGGCGATAAAGACCCGACTTTTGTGATCGGTGGTCGCCTCAACAGCGCCGGCACCAATGCCCGCCTGGGGGAAAGCCGCTATCTGGTGGCGGAGGCAGACGAGAGCGATGCGTCGTTCCTGCACTTGCAGCCGCTGGTGGCAGTGGTCACCAATATCGATATCGACCACATGGAAACCTACGGCTTTGACGAGGGCAAACTCAAGCAGACTTTTGTGGAGTTCCTCCACAACCTGCCGTTTTACGGGCTGGCTGTGGTCTGTGTGGACGACGAGCGTGTGCGGGAAGTGATGCCGGATGTGTCCCGGCCCATGCTCACCTATGGTTTTTCCGAGCAGGCGGATTACCGCATCAGTGATTTGCGCAGTGATAAAGGTCGCAGCTACTTCAAGGTGCATCGCCCGGAAGGCAAGGCGACACTGGATATTGCGCTCAATATTCCCGGTGCCCACAACGTACTCAACGCCACTGCGGCAGTGGCGGTGGCCACCGATGAGGGCATTGATGACAGCGCCATCTGCGAGGGTTTAAGCAAATTTGGCGGTGTCGGCCGCCGTTTTGAAATTCATGGGGAATTCCCGGTATCCACCGGCGCTGGTCGCGGTGGCGAAGCGATGCTGGTGGACGATTACGGTCACCACCCCCGGGAAGTGGCCGCCACTATTAAAGCGGTGCGCGATAGCTGGCCTCAGCGCCGCCTGGTGATGGTGTTCCAGCCACACCGCTTTACCCGTACCCGCGACCTGTACGAAGACTTTGTGCAAATACTGTCCAGTAGCGATGCCCTGGTATTGACGGAAGTTTACGGTGCTGGTGAGGAGCCCATTCCCGGTGCCGACAGCCGCAGCCTTTGTCGCAGCATTCGCCAGCGCGGCCTGGTGGATCCGATTTTCGCAGAATCCATTGAAGCGGTGCCGGACATTGTCCGCGACATCGTTCAGCCTGGTGACATCGTTATTACCCAGGGGGCGGGCAGCGTCAGCAAGCTGGTGAAACTGCTGACTGAGAGGAAGTTGCAGTGATTAACGAGAGATGTGAGATGAGAGACGTGAGACGGAAAATCAGAGTGGCAGTAACTTTTTGCCATCTCCCATCTTCCACCTCTCATCTCCCGAGAAAAGAGAGCGATCAACGATGAGCGAGCTTTTCGATTTTGGTCGCGTCGGCGTGATTTACGGCGGTAACTCCGCAGAGCGGGAGGTGTCGCTGCAGTCTGGTCAGGCGGTGTACGAAGCGTTGCTGCGTGCTGGTGTGGATGCGGTGCCAGTGGTGGTTGAGGACAACCCGCTGACCACGATTCAGTCTGTGGATATGGATCGCGCCATGCTGGTGCTGCATGGCCCCGGCGATGAGGATGGTAGTTACCAGGCGGTGCTAGAACTGCTTGGTATTCCCTATACCGGCAGTGGCGTGATGGCGTCGGCGCTGGCCATGGATAAGTGGCGCTGCAAAAAATTATGGCGCGGTATCGACCTGCCCACCGCCGAGTTTGCCATTTTGGATGAGAACAGCGATTGGGCGGCGGCTCTGGAGTCTCTGGGTGGTGCAGTGATGGTGAAGCCCAATGGTGAGGGTTCCAGCATCGGCATGCGCCGGGCGGAAACCCCGGAGCAGTTGCAGGATGCCTGGCAGCATGCAGCCATCTACGGTGACGTAATGGCCGAGCGCTGGATTGACGGGGCGGAATATTCTGTGTCAATCCTTAATGGCAGAGCATTAGCGCCGATAAGGTTAGAAACCGATAACGGCTTCTATGACTATGAGGCGAAATATTTGAGTGATGACACTCGTTATTTCAGTCCTTGTGGCCTTCACGGTGGCGAGGTTCACCAGCTACAGCAATTGGCCTTGCAAGCGTTTAACAGTATTGGCTGCAGCGGCTGGGGGCGGGTGGATGTGATGCGCAACAGCGATGGCCGCTTTCAGGTGCTGGAAGTAAACACCATCCCCGGTATGACCGACCACAGTCTGGTGCCAAAAGCGGCCGCGGCGGAAGGCATGAATATGGAGCAGTTGGTGGTGGAAATTTTACGGACATCAATGAATTGATATGACTCGAGCAGCAAACAAAAAAGGCGCCGTACGCAATCAGCGGGAACCTCGCTTCGAGGGTTTGTGGTCGCTGTTGCGTACCGCGATGTTCACCCTGTTATGGAGCTGTTTTGCCCTCGGCATGTTGTGGGGTGGAGTGCTGTTGTACCAAAACCTGGATCGCCCTATTGAGCGCATCTCGGTGCAAGGGGATTTTAAATACGCTAGCCGTGAGCAAATTGCTCGCCTGGTGCGCGGCCAACTGAATGGCGGCTTCCTCAGTCTGGAGCTGGGCAAAATTCGCAGCCAGCTGGAACGCGACCCCTGGATCGCTAACGCAGTGGTGAGCCGCCGCTGGCCCGGCCATTTGGAAATCTCGGTGACCGAGGAAATGCCCATCGCCCGCTGGAACCGACGCGGCTTCCTCAACAGTCGCGGTCAGGCATTGGATATTGAAGACAACAGCGGTCTGGAAAGCCTGCCTCTGTTGTTGGGCCCGCGGGGACAGGCGCGGGCGATTATGGAAGAGTACCAACACGCCGCGCAGATGTTGTTGCCGTCGGGGCTGAAGACCATGGAGTTTCGCCTCGACAACCGCCGCGCCTGGTATTTGAAAGTGGTGGCGGCCAGTGGCACTGGTGTTGTCGAAAACAGTGCTTTGGAGATTGAAGTGGGCCAGGGCAATGTCACCGAAAAATTAAAACGCTTTCTGGCGGTGTACGACACCGTGTTGCGCCATCGCCAGGGAGAGATTGCACAGATTGATATTCGTTACCCCAATGGCGTGGCCGTGAGCTGGCGTAGCCAGACCGCCATTGGCAAACAAAAGAGTGGGGAAGCAAAAAATGGCTAGTAACGAAGAGCGCATGATCGTTGGACTCGATATCGGCACCTCCAAGGTGGTGGCGATTGTCGGTTCGCTGAGTCCCGATGGTCAGTTGGAGATCGTCGGTACCGGCATGTACCACTCCACCGGCATGAAAAAAGGCGTGGTGGTGAACATCGAATCCACCGTGCACTCCATTCAGCGGGCTATTGAAGAAGCGGAACTGATGGCTGGTTGCCACATTCACTCGGTGTATGTGGGCATCGCCGGCAGCCATATTCGCAGCCTGAATTCTCATGGCATCGTCGCCATTCGCGATCGCGAGGTGAACCCCCAGGATGTAGAGCGAGTGATCGATGCGGCAAGGGCTGTGGCGATTCCGGCGGACCAGGAAATTCTCCATGTGCTGCCCCAGGAATTCATTATCGACAACCAGGAAGGGGTGCGTGAGCCGCTGGGTATGTCCGGTGTGCGCCTGGAGGCCAAGGTGCATCTGGTGACCTGTGCTGCCAACGCTGCCCAGAACATCAAAAAGTGTATTCGCCGCTGTGGTCTGGAAGTGGAAGACGTGATTCTCGAGCAGCTGGCGTCCAGCTACGCGGTGCTCACTGACGACGAAAAGCAACTGGGTGTGTGCCTGGTGGATATCGGCGGCGGCACCACAGACATTGCCATCTTTACCGAAGGCGCCATTCGCCATACCGGGGTGATTCCCATCGCAGGTGATCAGGTGACCAACGATGTCGCCATGGCGCTGCGGACTCCTACCCCGCACGCAGAGGAGTTAAAGATCAAATATGCCTGCGCGCTGGCTAACCTGGCGGGCCCGGAAGAGAGTATCAAAGTGCCCAGCGTTGGCGACCGCCCACCTCGCGATCTGTCTCGCCAGGCATTGGCGGAGGTGGTGGAACCCCGCTACGACGAGTTGTTTACCTTGATTCAAGGGGAACTGCGTCGCAGTGGCTTTGAAGACCTGGTGGCCGCGGGCATCGTGCTCACCGGCGGTACTGCCAAGATGGAAGGGGTGGTGGAACTGGCGGAGGAAATCTTCCACATGCCGGTACGCCTGGGTGCCCCCAGCAATATCACCGGACTGACAGACATTGTGAACAACCCGATTTATTCCACCGGAGTTGGACTGTTGTTGTACGGCATGCAGCAACAGCAGGAAGGGCCGGTGCGACGCACCAGCAGTAGTTCCGATAGTGGAGGTGAAGGTTTGGTCGGCCGTATCAAACAGTGGTTTCAGGGGAGTTTATGACGACTGTGTCGTCATTGCTCCTCGCAATGAAAAGCGTTTTAACAATTTTGGGTATCAACAGTATTTAGGGAAAACAAAGGGGAAGACTTATGTTTCAAATCGTAGACAGCATTCCGGATTCAGCGGAAATCAAGGTGATCGGTGTCGGTGGCGGTGGTGGTAACGCCGTGCGGCACATGATCGACAGCAACGTCGAAGGTGTGGAATTTATCTGCGCCAATACCGACGCTCAGGCGCTCAAGGACATTGGCAACGCCACCGTCCTGCAACTGGGTAACAACGTCACTCGTGGCCTCGGTGCCGGGGCCAACCCGGAAGTGGGTCACCAGGCGGCGCTGGAAGATCGCGACCGCATTGCCGATGTGCTGCAGGGCGCTGATATGGTGTTTATCACCGCCGGTATGGGCGGTGGCACCGGTACTGGCGGCGCGCCGGTGGTGGCGGATGTGGCCAAAGAACTGGGCATCCTTACGGTAGCGGTGGTAACTCGCCCATTCTCCTTCGAAGGCAAGAAGCGCATGGCCATCGCCGAAGAAGGACTCAAACACCTACGCGACCGTGTGGACTCGCTGATCACCATTCCCAACGAGAAATTGTTGGCGGTGTTGGGCAGCTCCACGAGCCTGTTGTCTGCTTTTAAAGCGGCCAACGACGTGTTGCTGGGCGCGGTTCAGGGCATTGCCGACCTGATTATCCGCCCGGGCATGATCAACGTGGATTTCGCCGATGTGCGCACCGTCATGTCGGAAATGGGCATGGCGATGATGGGCAGCGGCGAAGCGGCGGGCGATCAGCGTGCTCGCGAAGCCGCCGAATCTGCGGTACACAGCCCGCTGCTGGAAGACATCAACCTGCAAGGTGCGAAGGGCATTCTGGTGAATATCACCGCGGGCCCCGACCTGTCTCTGGGTGAGTTCCAGGATGTGGGTGACACGGTTGAGCAATTTGCCTCTGACGATGCCACGGTGGTTGTCGGTACCGTTATCGACGAAAGCCTGGGCGACAAGCTGCGGGTAACCGTGGTGGCCACTGGCCTGGGTCGCGACTTTGTGCCCACTAAAGTGGTGGACAACACCACCCAGCAGGCGGAACCTCGCAAAAACAACGGCGAAGTGGACTATGGTGAACTGGACAAGCCCGCGGTTAACCGGGTGCGTCGTGGCCAGGCACAAACCCGTCGCCCGGCTGGCAATCCGGCCCAGGCCCAGATGCAGCAGCCCCCGGTAAGTACAGAGGCCACTGCCCGCAAGCTGGAGGAACCGAAAGCGGAACAGGATATGGACTATCTGGATATTCCGGCGTTTTTGCGTAGGCAGGCTGACTGATCGGCAGGACAGCCGATCAGGGCGCCGAGCGCAGCGCTGGCGGGCGCAGCCCTAGCCACATGGATGTGGCGAGTCACTGAGGGTTACCGTCATCGCGAGCGCAGCGCGGCGATCTCCAGCAGGCAAAGTGTCACTAGTTAGGAGATTGCCACGGCCTTCGGCCTCGCAATGACAAGAGTTTCGCTGAATAAACGATAGCGCTACCCCACAATCCCTCCCCCTTTGTCAGTGGGGTGGCACTATCGGAGCTTTTTACGGTCTCACCGTGATTACCACCTGCTATTCCCTGGTTACAGGGAGGCAGGTGGTCTGGGTGCCGTGTATCTGGTATGATGCGCGGCTTTTCGGCTCATTTTGCGTGGAAACTCAAGCGTATGGTCAGGCAGCGGACACTGAAAAACACCATTAAAGCCACTGGCGTTGGTTTACATACCGGCGACAAGGTTTACCTGACACTCCACCCGGCTCCGGTGGACAGCGGCATTATATTTCGCCGTACCGACCTCTCTCCGGTGGTGGAAATTGAAGCCAAGGCAGAGAATGTTGGTGATACCACCCTTTCTACCACCTTGGTGAATGGCGATGTACGGGTTTCCACCGTGGAACACCTGTTGTCCGCTATGGCGGGTTTGGGCATCGATAACGCCATTATCGACGTGTCTGCCCCGGAAGTGCCCATTATGGATGGCAGCTCCGGGCCTTTCGTTTTCCTGATTCAGTCCGCCGGTATTGCCGAACAGGAAGCTCCCAAGAAGTTTATCCGCATCAAGAAAGAAGTGACCGTCACCCACGACGACAAGGTGGCGCGCTTCAAGCCCTTTGACGGCTTTAAAGTCTCTTTTACCATTGATTTCGATCACCCGGTGTTCAAGGGGCGGGCACTGCATTCCGCCATTGACTTCTCCACCACTTCTTTTGTGAAGGAAGTGAGCCGGGCGCGCACCTTTGGCTTTGTGCACGAATTTGAGTACATGCGCTCCAAGGGCCTGGCCCGCGGTGCCAGCGTGAAAAATGCCATCGCTGTGGATGAATACAGCATTCTCAACGAAGATGGCCTGCGTTACGAAGACGAATTTGTGAAGCACAAAATCCTCGATGCCATTGGCGACCTGTACTTGCTGGGTAACAGCCTGATTGGCGAATTCGAGGCCTTCAAATCTGGCCACGCCCTTAACAACGCGTCTTTGCGTGCCTTGATTGCTCAGACTGATGCCTGGGAAACGGTCACTTTTGAGGGTGAAGACGCTGTCGCCCCCATTAGCTACAGTAAGCCTGTGGCCGCGCTTTAAGGTGCTGTAGTTAAGGTTCAATGTCTTGCGACCTGGTTAACAGAGTTTGTCAGCTAGCAAAGTTACAGTGGTGGGCGATCCAGTGGCGAATACGCTTGGTAAAAACAATACAAGTAGCAACGAGAACGAAAACCACAATAAAAAGCAAAAAACTCGTGCCATGAAAATCATCTTTATTGGAAACAATCAGGAAAGCAGCCGCACGGTCAGCTTGAACAGCTGGGCGAAAGTTGTGCTGTCCCTGTGTTTTCTGGCACTGCCCACCGGTGCGGGTTTCCTGATTGGCAAACTGGTAAGCGACCGCAACACCGATCTGCAGCTGGTGCAGGCCGTAGAGGCCATGCACGAGGAGCTGCAACAGCAACGGGATACCCTTGATAGCGAACGTACAGAAGCCCGTCGCCGTCTGGCGGCATTGACCTCCAAACTCGCGGAAATGCAGGCGCGCCTGGTACGTATCGATGCCCTTGGCGATCGCCTTACGGATGTCGCCAGCCTTGATCAGGGCGAATTCGATTTCAGTCGGGTTCCGGCCTTGGGTGGTCCCGATGAAGCTATTCTTGGTGGTGGACTTGAGGGTGGAGAGCCTTCCGACCTGGATAAACTGTTCGCTCAACTGGAACGCCAACTGGATGACCGTGAACTGCAATTGCGGATGATGGAATCCATGTTGGTGGATCGCGAGATTACCCAGCAGACCACCGTTACCGGGCGCCCCATCACCAAGGGCTGGATGTCGTCCAAATACGGCTGGCGCACCGACCCCTTTCACGGCAAACGCGCCTGGCACAACGGCGTTGATTTTGCTGGCAAAGAGGGTGGTGACGTAGTCGCTACCGCTGCCGGTGTGGTGATCTGGTCTGGTGAACGCCAGGGCTATGGCAAGCTGATTGAGATTGAACACGGCGATGGATTTGTTACTCGCTACGGCCACAACAAAGAAAACCTGGTGAAAGCCGGCGACGTGGTAAAAAAAGGTCAGCTGATTGCTCTGATGGGCAGCACCGGCCGTTCCACTGGCCCCCATGTGCATTTTGAAGTGTTTAAAAACGGTCGCCCGGTGGATCCTGCCACCTACATCAAAAAGACCGTCCTCTGACTTCCCGCCGCGCTCGCGGCAGCTCCCACATATCGAAACGTCTTTTCATCCGTCAGGTGCCGTCATGGCCTTGAGGGCGGTGAAAACAACCCCATATAGCGACTATTACTGGCTCCGCCAAATCGAGACAAGCAAGGGAAACTGATGGCCAACCTGATAAAAAAAGTATTCGGCAGCAAGAACGACCGCGAACTGCGCCGCATGGGCAAGATCGTCAAGAAAATCAATGCTTTTGATGAACCCCTGAGGGAGTTGAGCGACGACCAGCTGAGCGCTAAAACCGCAGAGTTTCGCGAGCGTTTGCAGGCGGGCGAAAGCCTCGATCAGCTGTTGCCCGAAGCCTTTGCGGTAGTGCGCGAGGCAGCGGATCGCACCCTGGGCATGCGCCACTTCGATGTGCAGATGATCGGCGGTATTACCCTGCACGAAGGTTGTATTGCCGAAATGCGCACTGGTGAGGGTAAAACCCTGATGTCCACCTTGCCCGCCTACCTGAATGCCTTGCCTGGCGATGGTGTGCACATCATCACCGTCAACGACTACCTGGCGAAGCGCGACGCCGACTGGATGCGGCCTATTTACGAGCTGCTGGGGCTCACCGTCGGGGTGGTGTATTCCGGGCAAATGGCTCAGGAAAAACAGCTCAATTACAGCGCCGATATTACCTACGGTACCAACAACGAATTTGGTTTCGATTACCTGCGCGACAACATGGCGTTGCGCCAGGAAGATCGCGTGCAGCGCAAACTGTCGTTTGCGGTGGTTGATGAAGTGGACTCCATTCTTATCGATGAGGCCCGTACGCCGCTGATTATCTCTGGCGCCGCCAGCGACAGCTCCGAAGTGTACAAGCGCATGAATCGCATTGTGCAGCTGCTGAAACCTCAGCAGCATTCGGACAAAGTGCGCAACGACAAAATCCAGCTGCCCAAAGTTCGCCTGCAACGGGGCGATGACGAGCCGGAATTGGTGAACGTCGGCGCCGCTCAGGCAGAGGCTAACGAAGCGGGCAAAGACCTGGTAATGATGGAGGAAGGCAAACAGCCCCTGTGCCAGATTCTCGATACCGGCGACTTTGTAGTGGACGAAAAAAGTCGCACCGTGGAACTCACTGAGCAGGGCCACGAAAAAATTGAAGGCTTGCTGATTAATGAGGGCTTGCTGGGTGAGGACGAAAGTCTCTATCAATCCACCAACCTCAACCTGCTGCACCATGTGCACGCTGGTTTGAAGGCACACCACCTGTTCCGTCGCGATGTGGATTACATTGTTGAAGGCAGCGACGTGGTGCTGATTGACGAACACACCGGCCGCAAAATGCTGGGTCGCCGTTTGTCCGAGGGGTTGCACCAGGCCATCGAAGCCCGCGAAGGGGTGCAAATTCAGCAGGAAAGCCAAACCCTGGCTTCCACCACCTTCCAGAACTACTTCCGTCTCTACGACAAACTCTCCGGTATGACCGGCACCGCCGATACCGAAGCCTACGAATTTCACCAGATTTACGGTTTGACCGTGGTGGTAATCCCAACTAATCGCGCGATTGCCCGTGAAGATCTCAACGACTTGGTCTACCTCTCTCAAGGCGAGAAATACCAGGCGGTAATTGAAGATATCAGGCACTGTATGGAGAAAAACGCGCCGGTGCTGGTGGGTACCGCCTCTATCGAAACATCGGAGTTGCTGTCGGGCTTGCTGAAAAAAGCCAAAGTGCCTCACCAGGTGTTGAACGCCAAGTTCCATGAAAAAGAAGCGCAGATTATTGCCCAGGCGGGCCGGCCCGGTGCCGTCACCATTGCCACCAATATGGCCGGTCGCGGTACCGACATTGTGCTGGGCGGTAACTGGGAGGCGGAATTGCGGGACATGGGTGAACCCTCCGAACAGCAAGTTGCCGCTGCCAGAGAGGAATGGGAACAGCGCCACGCCACCGTTCTTGAAGCGGGTGGTTTGCATATTATCGGCACCGAGCGTCACGAATCCCGCCGCATCGACAACCAGCTGCGTGGCCGTGCCGGCCGTCAGGGTGACCCCGGTCTGTCGCGTTTTTATCTGTCATTGGAAGACCCGCTGATGCGCCTGTTCGCCTCCGACCGGGTGAAAAACATGATGCGCGCTCTGGGTATGAAAGACGGCGAGGCCATTGAACACCGCATGGTGTCCAACGCCATTGAAAAAGCACAGCGCAAGGTGGAAGGGCGCAACTTCGATATCCGCAAACACCTGCTGGAATTCGATGACGTGGCCAACGACCAGCGTCAGGTGGTGTACCAGCAGCGCAACGACCTGCTGGAAAGTGACGATATTTCCGATGTGATTGATTCCGTGCGCGAGGATGTAGTCAACGATGTGATCAGCGCCCATATTCCCCCGGAAAGCCTGGAAGAACAGTGGGATATTGCCGGTCTGGAAGAAGCCCTGAAAACCGAATTCCTGCTGGATGCGCCGGTTCAGGAGTGGCTGGATAGCGATGATCGTCTAAACGAGGAAGGCATTCGCGAACGGGTGAACAGCCAACTGAGCGAGCTTTACAAAGCCAAGTGTGATGACGTTGGCCCGGATATGCGCGCCATCGAGAAGCAGATTATGTTGCAGGTGCTGGACCAGTTTTGGAAAGAGCACCTGGCCAGCATGGATCACCTGCGCCAGGGTATTAACCTGCGCGCCTACGCCCAGAAGAACCCCAAACAGGAATACAAGCGTGAGTCCTTCGAACTGTTTGAAGGCCTGTTGCATAACGTCAAACTGGAAACTACTCGCTTTCTCTGCAAGGTGCAGATCGCCCAGCCCGACGAAGCCGAACAGTTGGAACAGCGTCGCCTGGAACAGCAGCAAAAACAGCAAATGGAATTCCAGCACGCACAGGCTTCAGCCATGGCCGCTGAACCGGAAGAGCAGCAACAGCAACAACCCCAGCAGGCACCTCCCGGTGTGGGCCGCAACGACCCTTGCCCCTGCGGTTCAGGCAAAAAATTCAAGCAGTGTCACGGCAAGCTGGAAGGGGCTGCGCAGCCTTTTGTGAGAGAGATGCCCAAAGTGGGCCGCAATGACCCTTGCCCTTGTGGTTCCGGCAAGAAGTTCAAGCAGTGCCACGGTAAGTTGGGGTAAGTCGTCATTGCCGCGGAGTGCATGGCTGGAGATCGCCACAGTCGCTTCGCTCCTTCGCGATGACGGAAGATATATAAATAACAATACACGGAACAAACAATGGCTGTAGGCAAGCCCACCTTCCCAACCATGTACCCGGTTCCCGGCTTTAAACTGGGTACCACCTCTGCGGGCATTAAAACTCCCGGCCGCAAGGATCTTGTGGTGATGGAAATTGCCCCCGGCAGCACCGTGGCTGGAGTGTTTACCAAAAACGCCTTTTGCGCCGCGCCGGTGCAAATAGCAAAGGCCCATCTTGCGCAGACTGCACCACGTTACCTGGTTACTAACACCGGCAATGCCAACGCGGGCACCGGTGAGCAGGGTATGGCGGATGCCAATGCCATCTGTCAGGCGTTGGCTGACGCTGCCGGTGTTTCTCAAGCGGAAGTGTTGCCGTTCTCCACCGGTGTTATCGGCGAACCACTGCCTGCTGGGAAAATCATTGCTGTACTGCCACAGGCCTTGGCTGCTTTGACTGAGCAGGGCTGGGCCGATGCCGGTGAAGGTATTTTGACCACCGATACCCGCCCCAAAGGTGCAAGTTGTCAGCTGGATATCGAGGGCAAAACCGTTACCATCACCGGCATCTCGAAAGGCTCGGGGATGATCAAACCCAATATGGCCACCATGCTGGGTTATATCGCCACCGATGCGCAAATCGACCAGCCCCTGTTGCAACAACTGGTTACCGAGTGCTGCGATAGCTCGTTTAACCGCATTACCGTCGATGGCGATACCTCCACCAATGACTCGGTGATTGTTGCCGCCACCGGCCAATCCGGTGTTTCTATCGGTGAAAAATCCGCTGGCTATAACACTTTTGTTGCCGCTTTACGGCAAGTGGCGGTGGAGCTGGCCCAGGCGATCGTTCGCGACGGTGAAGGCGCCAGCAAATTTGTCACTGTTGCTGTAACTGGTGCGGCCAGCCAACAAGAGGCGCTGGATGTGGCCTTTACCGTGGCCGAATCGCCGCTGGTAAAAACCGCGCTGTTTGCCTCCGATCCGAACTGGGGGCGTATCTTGGCGGCAGTGGGTCGAGCGGGTGTGGAAGGCATGGATGTAGACAAAGTGGTTGTGCACCTCGGCGACGTACTACTCACTGAAAACGGTGGTCGTGCATCGGGTTACAGTGAGGAAGCGGGTCAGGCGGTGATGGATCGAGAGGAGATCGACATTCACATCAATCTGGGTCGTGGCGACTGTAGTGAGACGGTTTGGACCACTGATCTGTCTCATGAGTACGTGCGTATTAATGCAGAATATCGAACGTAGGGGTGATTCTTTGAAGCGCATTCATGTTGTTGCCGCCGTTATCCATGGTGATTGCTGTGGTCGCCCCGGCGAAATCTTTATTGCCAAGCGCCCGGACAATGTTCACAAGGGCGGGCTGTGGGAATTTCCCGGCGGCAAGGTTGATGAAGGTGAAACTCCCAGGCAGGCTTTGGTACGTGAGCTGCAGGAGGAATTAGATATTGAAACGACCGTCTGCCAGCGGTTGGTGGAAACCCATCACGACTACCCGGACAAGCAGATTCATCTGGAATTCTGGGAGGTGACCGAGTTTGACGGTGAGCCCCACGGCGCCGAAGGCCAGCCAGTAAAATGGGTTAAACCCCACGAACTGGGGAGCTACCCTTTCCCGGAAGCCAACCAAGCAGTGGTGCAACGCCTGATGCAACACAACAAACCCGCGGCCCTGCACAAAGGGTATTTGTGGGCATTGGCGGTTGCGTTGGTGGCGGGTGCCTGGTTGTATTTTGGCAACGATACCCAAGGCATGGATGGCCAGCAGAAGTTTTACTATTGGGCGCTGCAGGAGCAGACCCCGGAGGCTGTAAAAGATTTTGCCGGGCAATACGACCTGGAAACCTTGCAGGAAATGTGTCGCCAGGCCAGTAGTGAAAAACAGCAGGAATCGTCGACACTGTTGGAAAACTCCACGGGCCAACCGGCGGGAATAATGGGTCGGGCGCTAACGGGTGCCAATACCACGGTTTGCAGTGCCTTCGCCTACAAGCTGAAACTCACCAAAATCCTTCACAGTGATTTTGAAGGACTGACGTTTTAATTTTTCGGTACACTGAAGCCTAATCCTCACTCATACAGAACGCTTCACCCGTAGGGCGGATTAGCGCAGCGTAATCCGCCAGCTATTCTCCGAATTCAAAACCAAATATCGACTTTGGTTCTTGTCTCCCCCAATTTTCTTCATAAAAGCCGTTTTCGACTGCTCGTTTGAATGAACTGTAAGGCCAATCGGCGGGCACATCTACCAAGCCGTGTTTTACCGGATTGAAATAAAGGTAGTCTCTATGACGATTTAAATCATTTTTATCCCGTATACAGTGCTCCCAAAAACGCTTTTGCCACACTGAAACCTTATCCTGATCGTTGGTGGCGGTGTTGATGGATTTGGAGAAGTAACTTTTTATCAAGCGAATCCGTAACGAAAAGTCGCAATCGCTTTCAGGCAGCTCCAGAATAAAATGCACATGGTCTGGCAGTACAACGATATCGCTTAATTGGCAGGGATATTTTTTGAGGGTTTTGTGAAAAGCCAGCCGAAGCATAGGAATACTGTTTGGCTGGGTAAGAATTGGTTGACGTTGATCGGTTACTAATGTGAAGAAATACGTGCCACCAGTTTGGTAATAGCGCCGATAGTTTGGCATAGCTTCATCCTTGAAGTGAATTGGCGGATTACGCTTCGCTAATCCGCCCTACGAGGTAGCGCTGGTTGTAGTTTTGTAGGGTGGGTTAGGCCATAGGCCGTAATCCACCATTAGTGCTGGGTTTCATCCAACAACTCTGCATCCATCACTGGTTCCCCGGGAATGCTGTGGGCTTCATTGGCCCAGTCGCCAAAATCAATCTGTTTGCAGCGTGCTGAACAGAAGGGGCGATGGGGGTAGTCGTCACCCCAGACAATGGATTTACGGCAGGTGGGACAGCTGATTTCTGGTGCGTTACTCATGCGGTTTGTTGCGCCTCAGCAGCCAGTTGCAGGTATTTTTGGTGTGTGTCCTTCACTTGCTGTTCGAGTTTTTCCAAAGAACCGCTATTGCAGATGACGTCATCGGCTCGTTCCAGGCGCTTCTCGCGAGATAGTTGGCTGGCCATAATGGCGCGGATTTGTGCTTCCGAGGTGGCGTCGCGGGCACAAGCACGTTCGATTTGCAGTTCTTCGGTGGCGTCTATTACCAGAATGCGATCAACCAGCTTGTGCTGGTCAGTATCCAGCAGCAGCGGAGAAGCGAGAATCACATAAGGGCTTTGCACGGTGCGCAGGCGTTGATCCATCCATTGATAAATCAGCGGGTGCAGCAAGTCTTCCAGCCATTGGCGCTTTTCCGGGTCGGCAAACACCTGGGCACGCAGGGCACTGCGGTTCAGGTCGTTGCTGGGCAACAGTACACCGACGCCAAAGTAGTCGATGATCTGCATATAGGCATCGGTGTGGGGTTCCACAACCCGGCGGGCGGCGATGTCGGCATCGACAATCTCGATGCCGCAATCCTGAAAATAATGAGAAGCGGCATTTTTACCGCTGCCGATACCGCCGGTCAGGCCAATTACGTACATGGTGAGCGTCTCTGTTTGTTGCGTAGAAGCGCACAGTATATCCCTGTCACTGCGATACAAAAAGACAGGGCGGACATTTGCTGTGTTGCTACTCTCCGAGTAATTTCACCTCCCTTTGCGGGAAGGGTATTTGCACATTGGCGCGCTGCAGTTCGGCAAAAATGTCGTCGTTTACCGCCATGCGAAGTTGGTGGTATTGCTCGGTAGGCACCCAGTAGCGCAGGCTGAAGTTAACGCTGCTGTCGGCGAATTCGTCGATGCCGATTTGCGGCTCGCGGTTTTCGCACAACTTGTGTTTGTCCAAAATGCCGCGCAACAGTTGTTTCACTTTTTCCATATCCGAGTCGTAGGCGACACCAACACTGGCTTCCACCAGTTTTTCGTGGTTTGAATTGTGCAGAATCTCGCCGACGATATGGCGGTTGGGAATCAGGATTTGCACCTCATCCTCGTCGCTGAGCAGGGTGTAGGCCAGGCGTACTTCCTTTACCACCCCGGTGACTCCCTGCACACTGATGGTGTCGCCCACTACAAACAGACGGGTGACAATAATGCTCAAGCCTGCGCTGTAATTGGACAGCAACCCCTGAACAGCTAGGCCCGCCCCCAGTGAAATGGCGCCGATGGCTGCCACAAACGGGGTGATTTCTACCCCCAATTTGTTCAGACAGATCACCATGACCCCGGCAAGGATGATGATTTTGACAATGCTGGCAATAAAATTTGAAAGGGTAGGGTCCAGCTCTTTGCGCAGACAAAACCGGTTAAGGCCTTTGGAAACCTTGCTCGCCACAAACAGGCCGATCAGGAAAATCAGAATGGCGCCAACCAGCTGGAAGCTGTAGTTGGCAAAAAACTCCACCACAATCTGATAAAAGTTCTGTAGTAGTTGCAATTCGCTGTCCAGAGAGAGCTGATCCATTGTTGTTCCTGCAAATAAGTGAGATACGGTTAGAATAGCAGCAATCCTACAGAGCTGAAGCAGTTCCATGGTAGCAATGAATAATCGCCAGTTAACCGGGCAAACAGAAGAACACCTGATCACCGAGAATGACCTGCGGTTGCACCCCGAGGCGGCGCAGGCGTTTTTGCAGTTGCAACAACGGGCGGCTGAACAGGGTATGGACTTGCAGATTGCCAGCGGTTTTCGTTCCTTCGAGCGCCAGTTGGTGATCTGGAATGCCAAGGCCAGCGGCCAGCGTCCGGTACTGGATGATGATGGTGCCGAAGTGGATATGATGGAATTGACGCCATTGCAGCAGGTTCAGGC
The DNA here is from genome assembly GCF_030341905.1 of Porticoccus sp. W117. Lineage (GTDB taxonomy): Bacteria > Pseudomonadota > Gammaproteobacteria > Pseudomonadales > Porticoccaceae > SCSIO-12696. The sequence continues at coordinate 62,117 of NZ_JATAAF010000013.1, forward strand.
GATTATGCGCTGGAGCGCTTTGCCTGGGGCTTCCCGCCATCATTGGGGCACGGATATGGATGTGTGGGATCGGGCGGCGGTACCTGCGGATTATCAGTTGCAGCTGACCCCGGAAGAATACAGTGACGATGGGCCTTTTGCGCGCCTTAGCCAATGGCTCGAACAACAGCGCAACAGCGGCTTTTTTCGACCTTATGCCGCCGATCGAGGCGGTATCGCGCCAGAGCCCTGGCATTTGAGTTACCGGCCTGTGGCCGATCAATTTGTCGAACGACTGACGCCACAAACGCTGGCCGCAGTGCTTGAAGATACGGATATAGCGCTCAAGCAGACAGTTCTGGATAATATGGATCAATTGTTTGATCGCTTTATTCAATTGAGTACAAATAGCCATGCCTGACTTTAAAGATCGCGCCGACGCTGCCAAGCAGGCGATGACCGAGCGAGCCGATGCCGCCAAACAGGCCATGACGGAACGGGCGGATGCGGCCAGGCAAGCCATGACCGAACGCGCCGATGCCGCTCGCCAGGCCGTGAATGAGCGCACTGACGCCGCTCGCGAAGCCATGCAGCAGGCATTGGAAAAACTCGATCGCACCGGTTGGTTTCGCCGCAGGGTATTGGGTGCGACCCGTTACTCCCTGCAAGGGCTGCGTGCCTGTTTTAAAAACGAAGAGGCATTTCGCACCGAGGTGTTATTGGGGTTGGCGTTGCTGCCGGTAGCGTATTTCCTCTCCCAGAGCCTGGTGCAATTCCTGTTGATGTTCGCCTCTCTGCTGTTGATCCTGATCGCCGAACTGTTTAACTCCGCCATTGAAGCGGCGGTAGACCGCATTGGCACTCACAACGACGAATTCGCCAAGCACGCCAAAGACTTCGGCTCTGCCGCGGTGTTTATGACTCTGCTGCTGTTTGCCGTGGTGTGGGGCAGTGTTATCTGGCTGCGGTTTTGGGGGTAGCTTCAGTATTCTTTTGGCATTCAATGCTGCTGTATCTGAAATCGCCATTTGAAGGGGCTTGAAAGTAGGGGACTATATGGTGACTGTCGAAAAACTGAACAAATGAAATTGTGTTGGCAATTTACATTTGGCTTAATACTTTGGTTTTAATGCCAGTCATTTGGCTTAAGTAACCACCTATCTACTCTTCGCTGAAAAGCTACCGTTTGTCCTCCGTGTAAACTGTCGGAAAACTACACATATAACCATGCTTTTACTTATTTTTTATCTTAACTGTTTGTTTTTAATTGATAAAAATATTTGGCATGAGTTGTGCTTTTGGTTTTGCATGGTTAATCTTTTTGAAGGTGATAACGTGAAAAAAATAATTTCTGCCCTAGTGCTGTCCCTGTTGCTGCCATCCTTGGCACAAGCCGCCTTGATGTATGATGTATCTGACTACACTGACGGCAACCATGGTCTCTGGACGGGAAATACTTACGACAATAACTATTTTTCCATATCAGAAGGCTGGTTCACTGTTAATGATAGTGACGACGACCATTCCAAGTGGACAGGTAGTCTCGCAGCGACTGCGGTAAATCGGGATGGTCTTACTGCCTATATAGAGCTGGGTTTTAGTGGCTTTCTGGATGCCTTGGCTAATCCATATCAATACAAGCGTGAAGGTGGTGCGTTCTACAGTGCTTCAGCTATGGACTTTTTCACAGGTGTAAGTGGAAGCATAGATTTCAGTAATGATGATACATATCAAATCACCAATTTTGTTCCCAATTACACTTTTCAGTATGGATTGGGAGCGAATGCCAAAAGGACTGGTGACTATGGTGGCTCTGCCTGGATTCAGGGCTATAGAGGTGATAACCCGGAGGGTAGTTTATACTCAGGATTGAGGGCCGATCACTGGGATCTTAACCTGAAATTTACGCCCAAAACGGTTTCTGTACCTGAGCCCGGTTCAATAGCATTGTTGGCTTTAGGCTTGATAGGTTTGGGTTTGGCTAGGTTAAAGCAGAAGCAGAACAACAGCTAATATTTTATAGGCTCGTTTTTCTTGGCCCGCCAATTTGGCGGGCTTTTTTGTTGTTATCAAAAAAGCTTTTTCGTAATTTACTTTTGCTATCGTAGTGAAGAAATTTTAAGTGAAACCATCCGCATATATCCTGGTCAATATTGCATCAGCAATAACCGGGGTGCCGCCGTGAAAAAAATCCTCTTCGTCTGTGTGGAAAACAGTTGTCGCAGCCAGATGGCGGAAGCCTTTGGTCACATTCATAAACACGCTGATCTGGCGGTTTACAGCGCCGGTTCAAACCCTTCCGGGCAGGTAAACCCCAGGGCGATTGAGGTGATGGCGGAGCGGGATTACCCGTTGCATAACCACCGTTCTGAGGGGCTGGATACAGTGGAAACCCTGGAATTTGATGCGGTAGTCACTATGGGCTGCGGTGATCGTTGTTCCGGTATTAGTGCTCAAAAACGCCAGGATTGGCCGCTGCCAGACCCCAAACATCTGCCTCTGGAGCAATTTCGTCAGGTAAGGGACGAAATTGAGACCCGTGTAATCGACCTGATTGCCTCTCTTTGATCTAATAGCCCCATAAAAACAAAAACTTGGGGCTTATCGTGTCTGATTCATCTCTGGACTCTTCATTAGAGATTGTCTTCCGCGGAGACATTGTCTCCGGTCACACCATGGTTGAGGTGAGGGATAACCTGCGCGAGTTGTTCAAGGCCGATGATGCCCAGCTGGCCAAGCTGTTCAGTGGCCGCCCGGTGGTGATTCGCCGCAATCTGGATGAGGAGTCCGCCAAACGCTACCAGCAGGCCATGGAGCGCGCTGGTGCTGTGGTTCAGGTGCGTCAGGGTGATGGTGGTGCCAAGGCTGCCGTCCAGGCGGGCGTTCAGCCCGCTGAAGACGATATCAGCGACGAACCCTGGACACTGTTTCCCGTGGGCGCGGACCTGTTGCGTCCGGAAGAACGAATTAAACAGCCGGCGGTAAATCTGGACGTTGCCAATATTTCCGTTGCCCCCGCAGGCAGCGATGTTTTGGCAGCCAATGAACGCCGTGAACAGCCGCCGGTGGACGTAGACACTTCACATATTGATCTGGAGCCCGCTCCCACTTCAGAATAGGGGTATGTCTGAAGAACATTCCTCTCAAAAGCAGGGCTCTCAAAACCAGGCCTTTCACGATCTGGTGTCCGACCAGATGAGCGACATCAAACCGCTCAAGCGAGAAGCCACCCATAACCAGCGGGCAAAGCCCCGCACCCAGCCCGGCACCCTGCAGCGCCGTGCCGATGCTCAGAAAGAGGTCTTTCTGGAACGCAACCAGCTGGCCTCCGAAGAACAAATCGCCTTGGTTGACCCTCACGATCAGCTCAGTTACAAACGCGATGGTGTTCAACACGGCGTGTTCAAGAACCTTCGCCTCGGTAAGTACCCGCTGCAAGCACGTCTCGATCTGCACCACCACAGCGTAGAACAGGCTCGGCGAGCGTTGTTTGAGTTTATACGGGACTGTGTAGAGGCCGATGTGCGCAGCGCCATTATCACCCACGGCAAAGGCGAGTTGCGCCACAAGCCCGCGCTGTTAAAAAGTTGTGTTAACCACTGGTTGCGGCAGTTGGATGCAGTGCTTGCTTTTCACACCGCCCAGCTCTATCACGGTGGCAGTGGTGCCACCTATGTGATGTTGCGTAAGAGTGCGGCCAAGCGCGACCTCAATCGGGAGCGCCACCAGACCAGTCGTAAGGGGATTAGTTAAGCTGCGGGCCGCAGCTCGCGGCCGAGATGTAAAACTTGGTAAAAGCAGGTGCGTGCCGCGCCGCAAAACCACATTGTCGGTAGCTGTTTTTGTGACGGAGGGTTTGGGTGAACGGCGTAAACAGATTTCTATTGGCGGTATTGTTGTTGCTGGGTGTCCAGGCTCAGGCCTACCAGGATGATTACATTTCTGTCAGTTTGCTCAGCGAAGACAGTGCTCTGCAGCCAGGTGGTACCCATTGGCTGGGGGTGCAATTCAAGCCCGCCGATCACTGGCACGTTTATTGGCAAAACCCTGGCGACTCCGGCCAGGCTCCGCAAATCCGCTGGAATCTACCTCAGGGTGTCACTGTCGGCGAGGTTCACTGGCCTGCTCCCGAACAAATCCCTGTACCGCCGTTAATGACCTATGGCTACCATCAGGTGCTGTTGATGGTGCCGGTAACGCTGGCTGACGATGTTGCCGTTGGTAAACCGTTATCCATCGGTGCTGACGTGCGCTGGCTGGTGTGTGAGGAAGTCTGTATTCCTGGCAAGGCCAAACTGAACCTGGAGCTGCCAGTAGCCGACAGCAGGCAGAAAAGCTCAGCAGTGGAACACTTCATCCAGGCTCGTAAGCAATTACCCGCTGCAAATAACCTCAACGCCAGTTACCAGTTGCAGGGTAATCGCGTGGTTGTGGAGCTGTTTAAAGATATGACGGGTAATAGACAGTCGCCAGTGATTTACCCTATTACCCAGGATTTGGTGAGCTACGCAGAGCTTCCCACACTGAACCAGCAGGGCAAGCGCCTGGTAGCGGATTTTGCACTTAATGATTACTTTTCAAAAACTCCCTCCAGCTTCGATTTTGTGATCGTCTTCGGTCCAGAAGCCGTTTATCAAGTAAAAGCCTCATACTTATCCCAAGGAGAATGACCATGAAAAAAGCATTACTCACAGGTAGATGGTTGGCCGCTCTGGCACTCACTCTGCCCATGTTGGCAACGGCGGCTCCCAAGGTGGGCAGCCCGGCACCAGATTTTGAATTGAGTAATCACAAAGGCGAGACGGTGAGTTTGTCTGACTACCAGGGTAAAACTGTGGTACTGGAGTGGACCAACCATCAGTGTCCGTTTGTGGTGAAGCACTACAGCAAGGGCCATATGCAGGCGCTGCAAAAGAAATACACAGACCAGGATGTGGTGTGGCTGAGTATTGTCTCTTCTGCCCCTGGCAAGCAGGGCTATGTGACTATGGATCAGGCTAGCGATATGAGTGAAGCACAGGGCACGCACCGCACCCATCTGCTGATGGATTCCGATGGCGTAGTGGGCAAGGCCTACGCCGCCAAAACCACGCCCCACATGTACGTTGTGGATAAAGAGGGCGTGCTGCAATACATGGGTGCTATTGATAACAATTCCAGCCCCAGCCCTGATGACATTAAAGGCGCTACCAACTACATCGATGTTGTGGTACCGGAAGTCATGGCCGGCAAAAAGCCTTCCTACACCACCACCCGTCCTTACGGTTGTTCGGTTAAATACTGACTTGACCTGTTCAGGGTAGCCCGCGAGGGCTGCCCTGCGTCTCCCGTCTTTCATCTCCCTTCTCTCGTCATATAATTGACATCTTTCTGAAATATCCTTGCCCGACTCAACGAACCAGAGAGAGCCGTCATGCGCTTTAAGTTACTCATTCCCCTATTGTTATTCACTGTTGGCATGCCCGTGTCGGCGGAGTTGCGCCTGCAAGGCTACACCAGTGGCGTGTTTGAACGGGCAGCAGTAAACCTTGAAGAGGGTGAGCGACTGGTGAGCCAGGGCCGTGAGCAGATTCGCGAAACCAGCCACGTGATGGCCCGGCTGGGTTCCAAGTTTGGCATTCGTTACCAGGTGAGCGGCAAGCAAAAGGGCAGCAGGGTAACTTATCTCTATCTGACGCCGGGTGTGGAAGAACCCGATGGCACTCGCCACGACAAATACGAAGAAGTCATCGAACTCAGCCCTGACAGCGCTTCCCATGTGGCTGCCTTTGAATTTACCGAGCAGTACGAAGTGGTCACCGGCACCTGGGAAGTGATGATATTTGAGGGCGACCGCCTGCTGGTACGCAGCCGTTTTACTGTGTCGGTGGAAGAGGAAGACCTGACGCCTCGCATTACCCCCGTACAGTTTGATGACTGATTGTTTGATAACAGGTTGATTGATGACTGATGTTCAGCCCCCACAAGCGGTGCAAATATGGGTAGACGCGGATGCCTGCCCGAAAGTCATCAAGGAAATTCTGTTTCGCGCTTCCCAGCGCACTAAAGTGCCACTGACTCTGGTGGCCAATCACGCTCTTTCGGTGCCTGCTACCGCCTGGATCAAAGCGGTTCAGGTTCCCCAGGGGTTTGATGTCGCCGACAACCTGATTGCCTGCGAAGCCCAACCCGGCGACCTGGTAGTAACAGGCGATATTCCCCTGGCGGCGCAAGTGGTGGAAAAGGGTGTGGAAGCGGTTAACCCCAGAGGGGAACACTACACCAAAGCCAATATTCGCCAGCGTCTGGCAATGCGCAACTTTATGGAAGAAATGCGTACCATCGGCGAGGCCAGGGGCGGCCCGTCAAAGCTGGATCAACGCCACCGCCAGCAGTTTGCCAATGTGTTGGATCGGTTTCTGGCGAAACGGCAATTGCTCAAAAAATAGACTATCTTATTCCCTGTCCGGCACGTATACTGCGCGCCCTTTTTATGTCGGCTCCTGGCCGGCACCCACGAGCACTATTGCCATGCCCTCCGATTCCCAGCCCCAGCAGGCGCCGCTGTTTGCCGACTTCGGCCTCGCCGACACCACCCTAAAAGCCCTGCGGGATGTGGGTTACGAACAGCCTTCGCCGATTCAGGCGCAGAGTATTCCGATTTTGCTCGATGGTGCCAACCTGTTGGGAACCGCGCAAACCGGTACCGGTAAAACTGCTGCCTTTGCGTTGCCGCTGCTCAACCGCATCGATCCGCAGCTCAAAGTGCCTCAGGTTCTGGTGCTGGCTCCCACTCGCGAACTGGCGATTCAGGTGGCGGAAGCCTTTAAAGGCTACGCCCGTTACATCAAAGGCTTTCAGGTGCTGCCCATTTATGGCGGCCAGGATATGGGCAGTCAGCTGCGCGCGTTAAAGCGCGGTGTACAAGTGGTGGTGGGGACCCCGGGGCGGATTATGGACCACCTGCGCCGCCGCAGCCTCAACCTGTCGCAACTGAAAGCAGTGGTGCTGGATGAGGCGGATGAAATGCTGCGCATGGGGTTTATCGACGATGTGGATGAAATTCTCTCCCACACGCCGGACGACGCCCAGCGGGCACTGTTCTCCGCCACCATGCCGGGAGCCATTCGCAATATTGTCGGCAAATACCTGGGAGACGCCCAAGAGGTAAAAATTGCCGCCAAAACCACCACGGTGGAGCGCATTGAACAGCGCTATCTGGTGGTGCACAACAACCAGAAGCTGGATGCCTTTACCCGCATTCTGGAAGTGGAAAACTTCGATGGCATGATTGTGTTTGTGCGCACCAAACAGGCCACTGTGGATCTGGCGGAAAAGCTGGAAGCGCGGGGTTATGCCGCTGGTGCCCTCAATGGCGATCTCAGCCAGGCTCTCAGGGAGCGCACCATTACCCGTCTGAAAAAAGGCCAGCTGGATATTGTGGTGGCCACCGATGTGGCAGCGCGCGGGCTGGATGTGGAACGCATTAGCCACGTATTTAACTACGACATTCCGTACGATACTGAAGCCTACGTGCACCGTATTGGCCGCACCGGGCGCGCCGGTCGCGAGGGCGTGGCCATTCTGTTTGTGGCACCGCGGGAGCGGCGCATGTTGCAGAGCATTGAGCGAGCCACCCGTCAAAAACTGTCGGAACTGCGTTTGCCCAGTGGTCAGGAAGTCAGTGAGCAGCGGGTTGCCCAATTTAAAAACCGCATACGCGACACCATTGAAGCGGAACAGCTGGAACCCTACGTGGAATTGCTGCAAGAGTTTGCCAATGGCAGCGAGCTTTCCATGACCGAGATCGCCGCTTCCCTAGCCTTTCAGGCGCAGAAAGAACGGCCTCTGTTCCCCAAATTTGCCGAGCCGGATACTCGCCCCAGAGACCCCAAAGATCGCCGCCGCCCGGAACTGCCAAGCGTTGAAGCGGAGCAGCTGGCGGATTACCCGGACGTGGAAATGGTGCGCTACCGCCTGGCGGTGGGCCGCAAAGATGGGGTAATGCCCAAAGATGTGGTGGGCTGCATCGCCAACGAAGCAGATATCGACAGCAAATACATTGGCCGTATTCAGCTGTACGACGTATTCACTGTGGTGGACTTACCGGCGGGTATGCCGAAGGAGCTGCTGCGTGAATTGCAAAAAGCCCGCATTTGCCAGAAACCCATCAAAATTCGCCAGTGGACCGACGCGCCGCCACCGGGGAAGGGCAGCGGTAAAAAGCCTGGGCAGGCTAATTCTGGACAGAATAAAAAAGGGCCGAGGAAAAGGAAGCCGAAAAGTTAACGGCTACGAGCAGCGCGCTACGGGCTTCGGGCAGTCTGGTAGTTTGACGTCATTCTGAGCGCAGCGAAGAATCTCATACTGTGTTGCAGCAAAGGGGTTCTTCGCTGCGCTCAGAATGACAATCTCGCTCGATCTGCTCGCAGCCAGTAGCCCGCTGCCCGTCGCTAATATTTCCCACAAAACTAAAATTTGCCACAAACCAGTGCCCGCTCCACCCCCGGCGTCAATTTGTCTAACCCATCAACCAACCGCTCCTGCCCCAGCAGTACATCCGCAATCTGGCCTGAGTAGCGCAGCGCGCTTTCCCGCATCATGCCCATCATCGGCCAACCCCACAGGGAGGAGACGGTGACTCCGTGCTGTTCGAAGTGGGGATCGGTAAGGAAGGTGCAGGCCAGTACCGCTTCTACCGGGCTGCGGTTGGTTTCACTGCCGCCAATCAGGTCAATGACTACAGAACCGTCGGGTACAACCCGCTGCAGGTGGTCGTTGCTCACCAGGTAGTTAACACCGCGCAGCTCCGGTGCTTGTTCGGCGCCGTTAACAATCAGGTCAGCGCCTGCAATCCAGGCTTCGATGTTGTCCTTACGGGTGTGTTCCCGGCCAAGAATGGCGATGTCGGTTACCCCTTGGTCGTAGATTTCGTGAATTGCTCCCTGGCCCACATTGCCGTAGCCCAAAACCACCGCTTTGGCGTCTTTTAACTCCAGTTCGGGCTTGTTGTCGCGTAGCAGTTTGAGGCCGTAGCGGGCGCCGGCCATGCCGGTTTCGTGCAGGCACTGAATTCGGCGCATGCCAAATTCCAGTGGCGGGTGGGAGTCGCGATAATCGGCGATGGCCTGGGCGCCATGGTTGCGCTCAAATTCCGCCAAGTCCTGCAGGTGGGTGCCGCAGGCGCGCAGTTTGTCCAGTACCTCTGTGGCGTCGTCCAATGTGCGGCTGTCGTAGATATAGAGGCTGTTTGGGCCGGACGCATCCAATTCTTCAAAGCGACAGTTTGGCTGTACCAGTTTCAATGAGCCGGGGTTGCGATTACTGCCTCGGCGAATGGTGCCCGCCAGCAGCGGCGTCCACTGTATGACCCGGATATCCATTTGCCCCAACTGGCCACTTTCCACAAACGGGGAGATCGCTGCATTCATGGCAGTGCGGGCGAGAATTTCCTCGTCCCCCTGGTGCTTGGGGTTTTCCAGAATCTCTTCCATGGCGAGCACATTGATGCGCTGTTCCGCTAACAGACGGGCACGCTCCGGGTAGGAGTGAAAGTGTGCCATGCAAAACAGTGTGCAGCCGGAACGCATCTGGGGAATGGCTTCCAGGCTTGGCCCTTTGAATTTGATGATCATGTCCTTGTCGCGGTAGATCTGTTCCCCAGTTTGCAGGGTGGCGCCCTGTTGCTGATATTCGCCATCGCTAAAGCCAATACCTTCGCCGGCGCCTTGTTCCACGTAACAATCAAGCCCTGCTGCCACCAGCTTGCCCACGTCTTCAGGGCAGAGGGCAACGCGCTTTTCCAGGGCACCGGGGTTTTCTGGCGATTCATTTTCTTTCGCCAGGGCAATGGTGCGGTAAGAAGAGTGTGACTTTGACTGCGACTCTGGTGGTAAGGACATGGGGGTTTCCGCTAACAAAAGCGGCAACGGTATCGACTATTGGCCTTTCAGGCAAGGTTTCTGATGTTTGCTGGGCGGCTTTCTCTGACTGTTGCAAACCAGTATCATAGGCGGATTACAACAACAGGCATTCTGCCAAATATGTCGCATACGTCGCCTTCTAAAACGGTCAATATTCTCTGCATGAAGTGGGGCACCAAATACGATGCGGTTTACGTGAATCGCCTCTACTCTATGGTGTCCCGGCATCTCAGCTTGCCGTTTCGTTTTATCTGCCTCACCGATGACACCAGCGGCATCGCCGAGCAAGTAGAGTGTTTTGATATTCCCGAAGTCGACGTCAATATCGAGGACTGCGACGGCAGAAAGCGGGTTCAGGCCTGGAAAAAACTGCTGACTTTCTCTGCGCCACTCTACGATATTCAAGGCACCTGTCTGTTCCTCGATCTGGATATTGTCATCGTTGACAGCATCGACTGTTTCTTTGAGCCAGAAGGCGACTTCCACATCATTCGCGATTGGGGCGAGGGGCGCACCAATGGCAATTCCTCTGTGTATCGGTTCACCGCAGGTGCTATGGCGGATGTGCTGGAAGAGTTCTGCAGCAATCGAGAGCAGATCGTCGAACAGTACTTTAATGAGCAGACCTACCTGACCGAATACGTTCGCCAGCAGGGCAAGTTGAACTTTTGGCCACGGGAGTGGTGCCTCAGCTATCGTCGTGATTGCCTGCCCAAAAATCGCCTCAAACGCTGGTTCTTTCCTTCCACCAAGCCGGATACCGGTCGCATTGTTGTTTTTTACGGGGCTCCCAATCCGGTAGAAGCCATTGCCGGCAAGGGTGATCGTTGGTATCGCCGTTTGCGCCCCGCTGCCTGGGTAGCGGACTACTGGCAGTAATCGCCCTTTTTTGCGGCACCCCATTCGTCTGATTAACAAAAATTAACTTTATTCCTTTTCCTGTGAGTAGAATACTACTCGGCTTTCTCTTTTCGAATTAAAGTTTTAATAATTATCCGGGAGTTGGTATGAAAGTTCTTGTTGGACTTTTCGGTGTTCTTTTGGTTCTGACTGGCTGTAAGGAAACAGAACAAACCTCTGTTGGCCAAGAGACTGTGGATGTTAATATGGTGCAGAGCTTTCCGCTGGACAGCAAGGAGTATCGCTACATAGAACTGGATAACGGCATACGCACATTGCTGGTTTCTGACGACAAAGCGGTAAAATCCCTGGCCTCACTGGTTGTCAACATCGGCTCGTATCAGGACCCTGAAGGGTGGGATGGTCTGGCCCATTTCCTTGAGCACATGCTGTTTTTGGGTACTGAAAAGTACCCGGAGTCTGCCGAATACAACGAATATCTGGATTCCAACGGCGGCAACCACAATGCCTACACTGCCTACGACATCACCAACTACCATTTTTCCGTAGATAACAGCGCTTACGAAGGTGCGCTGGATCGCTTTGCCCAGTTCTTTATCAGTCCGCTGTTTACCGAGGAATATGTGGATCGTGAAAAGAACGCGGTGCACTCGGAGTACTACACCCGTATCGAAAAAGACCCGATCCGCAATATTGAGGTATTCGAAAACACCATCAACCCCGCGCACCAGGCGTTCAAGTTCAACGCCGGTAATCTGGATACCCTGTCTGACAAGCCAAACCGTTCTGCCCGTGACGAGTTGATTGATTTTTACAAAACTTACTACAGCTCCGACCTTATGACGCTCGCCATGGTGAGCAATCAGTCACTGGACGAGATGGAACAACTGGCTCGTGCCAAATTCAGTGCGGTGCCAAAACTCGACAAAGTGCCGGAAACTGTTTTTCCAGAGCTGTTTACCGAAGGTGAGCTGCCCAAGGTTATTGAGATCAAGCCGGTTCAGGATTCGCGAACTTTGGTGTTGACCTTCCCGATCGCTGATCAGACAGAACATGCTCTGGAAAACCCGGTTGGCTATGTGGCCGCTATGCTGGGCTCCAAAAGTGAAAACAACCTGAGCGATCGCCTCAAAGCCAAGGGCTGGATTCAGGCTTTTGGTGCCAGTAAAGGTCTGGAATACGGCACCACCGATACCTTTGTTATCCGGGTTTTCCTCACTGAAAAAGGCGTATCTCATCAAGATGAGATTATTGCTGCCCTGTTTGATCAGATCGCTCTGGTTAAGAAGGAAGGCGTTACTGAGTGGCGCTACAACGAAATGAAAAACCTGTCGGAAATGGGTTTCCGTTTCTCCGAAAACAGTTCAATGAGCATGCAGGGCGCGATCAACTTTGCCAATGCCCTGCAAGATACCGCTCCTCGCGATTTGATCCGTGCCAGCTACCAGCGCTTCGATGCGGCATTGATCAATAATATTCTGGGTAGCCTGACTCCGGACAATATGGTGGTAACCTTCGCGGCCCCCAGTGTCGTACCTGAACAGGAAACGGAATTTTACGGTGCCGATTACCGCACCTATCAACCGTCAGAGGATCGCGTAAAAAGCTGGAGTGTTTCCCAGTACAGCGATTTGACGTTGGCAGAACGCAACCCGCTGATTCCGGAAAACCTTGACTTGGTGGATGTGAAAACCGCTGAACAGCCTGTGAAGCTGGTTGATACCAATGGTGTTGATGCGTGGTATTACCCAAACATTGAAGACAGTATCCCCAAAGCCACGGTGCAATTGGCCATCGACCGCCCCGAACGCCCCACTCTGGAAGAAGATTTGCTGTCCCAGATCTACTTTGGCCTGATGGGTGAGCAGTTGGAAAAACTCAAGTTCAATGCCGAAAACGCCGGTGTGGGTTACAGCGTTGGCGCCGGTGGTGTGAGCTTCAGCGGTTTCTCTGACAAGCTGCCAGAATTGGCGGATCAGGTATTGGCGCAAGTACTGAAGCCGACCTTTACCCAAGGGCAGTTCGATCGCATGATGGAGAACGTCAAGCGCTACTTTGCCAACTACGACAAGGCAGAACCCAGCAGAGGCGTAGGGCGCGACCTGGATGAACTTCTCGATGCCGATAGTTATTCGGTGGAAGAAGTACGCGCTGTCGCGCAACAAATAACATTGGAAAAAGTACTGGCTGCGCCTCAGTGGTTATTTGGCGAAGGCCGCATGACCTTAATGGCATCCGGTAACATCACCGAGCAACAAACCCGTGATTTTGCCAAACAGATCAGCGAGACACTGGGGCTGGAAGTCACCGACAAAGCGATTCCCAAAGGTCAGCGTATTGTTGAGCTGGCCGTCACAGCCAAGCCGGATGTGTATATCTCCAAACTGGCCCACGCTGACGCTGCTGTATTGCGTTACTACCAGGGTCGTGAGAGTACGCGGGAAGAGCGTTTGAAGCTGCACTTGCTGAGCCAGATCATGCACCAGCAGTATTTCAACAGCCTGCGCACTGAGCAACAGTTGGGCTATATTGTTGGCGCATCCGCCAAACGCAGCGATCGCACCCCGGGTATTACCTTTGTCGTACAGTCGCCTACAGCCAGTGCGGCTGAGGTAGAAGCGGCCACTGACAAATTTCTGCCGGAATTTCAAAAGCGCCTCAACGCCATGGATGACGAGGCATTGATGTCACTGAAGCAGGCCACGCTGGCTCAGTTGCAACAACCGCCTCAGAATGTGGGTGAAAAAGTCAGTCGCTTTTGGCAGGACCTGCGCGACGACTACCCCAATTTTGACTCTCGTCAGAAAGCCATCGACGCGCTGAAGTCGATCACCATGAAAGACATTCAGGACGCGTACAGCGAGATTGTGATGGACAATCCGCACGCGGTGTCTGTTATCTCTCCAGGCGCCAAGGGTGGTGTAAAAGCCAACGTGGAAAGCGCCAAGGCATTCCGTGAGGGCAAAGGGGTGATTACCCGTAGCTAATCTATTACGGGTTGTGACATAAAAAACGCCGCTGTTACGAGACTGTGTGAAAACGCAGTTCGAGCTGCCAAAATACCCGCATCGTCAGATGCGGGTATTTTTGTATGCGACACATCCAAGGTGAGAGCAGAACGCAGACCAGCCTGTTGCCAGCGAGCGTAGAGG
>NZ_JATAAF010000014.1 GCF_030341905.1 Porticoccus sp. W117
TCAACCTGGTCAACAACGGACAATTTAAAGGCTAACGAATAATCACGCTGAGTGCGCTTAGCTGTTGATTTCATATCACTTTCCAATTTGGTGATTGAAAAGTGTCAACGTTATTCAGGACGGGACAGCCCTAAATAAAAAGCCCCACCCTGGCGGATGAGGCTTTTCAATTGGTGGGCCTAGAAAGTCCGACATCGAACCTAAATGTACCACAATCAACTGACAAAATTCTCGAAGCGGATGCCTTAATCACCACTTTGGCTCAATGGAGCGAATACCTTGAAAAAGATACTCCCTACTACCGCGAAAAGTTAGCAAACACTAACGATCAGGATTCTACTGAGCAAAATCCCCTGTCTCCAAAGATGAAGGGGCCAACGCTATGAGTAGCCTCTTTAATTCTTTCAATACAGCGGCTCAAGATGTCGAACTCGCGCCAACAAGAAGTAAGGTGGCTCGCCCGTTCACCCTGCGTCTGAGTGACGAGGAGCGCACCGAACTTGGCCGATTGGCTGGTTCCCAGTCTTGGGGTGCCTATATCCGCTCCCAGGTATTCGGTGAAAACGCCAGTAAGCGCCGTACTTTAAGAAAGCCACAGCTCAATGATCGTAAGCTGGCCGTGGTGCTTTCTGCCTTGGGAGACTCGCGTCTGTCCCAAAATCTCAATCAACTGGCTAAACATGCCAATATCGGGACTTTGGATATGACCCCTATCGTTGAGCAAGAACTGCTCGAAGCCTGCCAAGCGGTGGTTACTATGCGAGAACTGCTGTTGTCGGCATTGGGCCATAACGGATAATCCGAATGATCCTACAGGGCAATCAACGGGGCGGCGCTGGCGATCTCGCGCGGCACCTGCTCAAAGACGAGAATGAGCATGTCGAAGTCTATGAGCTTAGGGGGTTCGTAGCGGATGATCTGGCTGGCGCTTTTAAAGAAGCCCATGCCATCAGCAAAGGCACCAAGGCCAAGCAATTTCTGTATTCCCTGAGTGTGAACCCGCCCTCTGGGGAAAATGTCACCACAGAAGCGTTTGAAGATGCCATTAACCGGGCAGAAAAGACGCTGGGGCTGGTCGGTCAACCCCGCGCCATTGTCTTCCATGAGAAGAAGGGCCGCCGCCACGCACACGCCGTCTGGTCGAGAACCGATACCAGCACCATGACAGCGGTTCCCTTGCCCCATACCAAACGCAAGCTCATGGCGCTGTCACGCGACCTTTATATAGAGCATGGTTGGGATATGCCCGAAGGGTTTATCAATTCTGACCGTCGCGACCCGCGAAATTTCACCCTAGCCCAGTGGCAGCAAGCCAAGCGGATTGGCAAAGACCCCAAAGCCATCAAACAGGCCTTTCAAGATAGCTGGGCGGTAAGCGATGACCAGAAAAGCTTTGCCCATGCCCTGAAAGAAAGAGGCTATACGCTGGCCAAAGGGGATCGGCGCGGCTTTGTTGCTCTCGATCACCGATGCGAAGTCTTTGCAGTAGCTAAATGGGTAGGCGTTAAGACGAAGGACGTTAAAGCCAAGCTTGGCAGTGAAGCCCCGCTCTCGTCTGTCTCTGAGACAAAACAGACGATTGCAGCCGATATGAGCCAGAGGCTTGTCGATCTCCAAGCAAAACAGGATTCCAAGATTGAGGAACGGCTGGAATCCATTGATAAACTGGAAAACGCTCTACTCGTACAACATAAGGCCCAACGCCAGGAACTCAGTGAGTATCACCAAAACCGTCAGCGGGAAGAACTTCTTGCTCGTCAAAGCCAGTTCAGAAAAGGATTGCGAGGGCTGTTTGACCGTATAACTGGCCAGCGTAAGAAGCTGATCCGCCAGCACGAAAGCGAGGCTGCAAAGGCAGTCAGCCGGGATCGACTTGAATATGACGGTCTGGTTTTCAAGCAACTGCAAGAACGAAACCGTATTGAACGCCGTCATCAACGACTGCAAGAATTTAAGCGTAACCGTTATCAAGTGATCGAAAAAGATATTAACCAATACCGTGAAATGGTAGAGGGCAAGCGGGACAAGCTGGTATTACACCCCAAAATCGAGTGATTGAGCAGACAAGAAAGCCTGTTTCCCAAGATCAAGGTAAACCCTTGTTAGGCTGAAATCTCCCGTAATAGGAGACAGTCTATGTATCAGTCGTTTTTTGAAAAGACCTCGGAATACTTGGTGCCTGCTGCGATTGCCTTAGTTCTGTGGGGCGCAATTCACTACGCAGTATTCACCCCTCGTATTCTGATGGCCGATTTGCCCGTGCAATATCAGGGCTTCGATGCCAAAGACCCACTGCCAGAAGATGTTAGAGCCTGCTTTCTGGACAACCTTGTTCCTGAAACACTCTCGGTTGGGCGCTTCGATGCTGCGATTTACACCGCCAGCTTCCAGTATGTAGCCCAGCCTTACCTAAAGTCTCTTAAAACCGTAGAAGCCAATCTCGATCAGAAATGCGGGATTACCCAGACACGGGAACGCTTGGCGCTTGAAGCAGAACAGCGCCGGAAAATGGCCCTTATAGCCGAAGCCAAGCGGCTGGATGAGGAAGCCAGAGAAAAAGCCCGGCTTGCTGCCGAACGTGCAAAGGAGCTGGCCCGAAGGAAACAGGAGCAATTTCTGCGTGATGTTCCACAAGACCCACTGGGCGCACTTCTCCGCTTGATGCAGGAGGGACTTTAAGATGGAACAGGTTTACTACAAAAAGGGTGAAACCAAAGTAACGATCTATCAATTGCAAACAGCGCGAAAAGCATATTGCATTGAAAATATTGAAAAAATCTATCTAAGAAGACCTCTTTTTTGGTTTTCGGTGCCATTGGCAGTGGCTTTCTACCATCTACGTCAATTTTACGGTTTATACCTGTATGACTATGAGCATTGGGTATGTATTGCCATGTTTACGGTAGTGCCTTTGATTGCATGGTTTATTAGCACCTTAAACGTTACGTCTAAGTGCCTCACAAGCGATACCGTAATGAGTGGTTTTAGGCCAACTTTAAAAGAATTGAAAAAAGCCACACAACAAGCAATCAATGACGCTAACAATAGAAGCCGTCCAATCACAGGTCGTTACTACGCTGACATGGTGGATGAGTAATGAGCAGTCATAGCCCCCCGTCTACGCCAGGGATGGCGGGCAGCTTCAATGAAGCAGCAAGACCGGACTCAAGCAATGAAATTAAGCCGGATAGAATTTTCACGAAAACCGTTCGTAAACGGTCTTCTTATGAGGGCGTGGGTAAAAGTGAAGTTACCAACACACAGGAACGCGCTCACGATTTGCAGCGCAAAATTTCCCGCTATTACAAAACCCACGAAAAAAATCTGGTGGATAGAGAGTATCACCGCCTAACGTCTTCGACCCTGCAAACACACCTGAGATACGGGCCACCTCACAGTGGTCGCTCACTCGAAAAGCATTATCGAAGTCAGGCAAAACGCAATATCCATCAAGAACGCGATAAGCGCTTAAATCAGGTCAAGCGTATTTCACTGAGTATGCAAGGTCAGGTCGTGGAGAAAAGCCAGGTGATGCGTAAACGTGAAATTATCAAACAGGAACAAAAACACAGTCTGGTAACTGCCTTTAAACAAAGCATTTAACGGGCTTTGTTTGCGCGTCGGAATCTCGGCGCGCTATCTTGGTGAATAACAACAAGGAAAGTACAAATGATAGAAAGAGAATTTTACTGGAATTTTAGTAACGAATACGACACCTGGGAACTGATTATGGATGATCTGGTTGTGTATTACCTGTTCCGTGCCGATGACGAGGGCAAGCTATGGGGCGCACTTGATCGTATCTGTGGTGCAGTACCCGAACTATCCGCTCTGCGGTGGACGGATGTAGAGGCGGCCAAGGAACACGTTTTGAAGGTCGCAATAGCTCGCTATACAACGCGCCCTCTGACACCCTTGGACTACTATATACATTCCTTCACACCGCCACTGTCTGAGGAAGATCAGGCCAAGGCAGATGCTTTATTCCAGGTAAAACCATCCAACAAGCTATCAGAGGGCTTTGCCCAAGCAGAGCGGCCATTTGGTGAATACTAAGCATGAAAGATCAGATAACCAACTGTAGGTTACAGATGGAGCCAAAAGTATGGATCGAGAACTGCAAAAACAAACTGAATACATCTCCGAAGTTGTTCATAAGCTCCTTGACGGAGATGACGGCCTTGGTCAACTGAACGGCACCTATGAAACGCAGCGGGTGGTGTTAGATATTCCAAAGGCGTTTACCTATCTTGCCTATTACATGGACACGCAGCACCGCCAGCGGGGAATACCAGTCGAACACTGGGATTATCTTGAACGGGAATTTATGCGCGGCAATAAGAATATCAGAGCGAAAGTTCGCAATTTCTTTACCGAGTTAATCTACAACGAAATGAGTGATAGGCTGCATTATTTCTGTCACGGTCAATACAGCTCGCAGCGCAAAGAGTGCGAGTTTATAAATTCCTCCATATGGGTCAGCTCTGACCGTGATGATGACTTGCCGTTTTGATTGCCGATATTCATATCAATTGCCGCGATACCAGCCCCTCTCAGGTGAATATGCCAACGGCTCGCCTTTCTTAAAAAAAGCGATAAGCAAGTCATCCTCGCCGTCATACTCCTCAAAATTAGCAAATATAGATAACTCATAGCCTTGGCTAAAGGAAAGAACTATGGAATTTTCACCGCTTATTTTGATTGAGGCGAGGTATTCTTCTGAAAGGGGAGTCAATATCTTTTCGAAAACTTCCTCATCTTGCACATCACTGGACAAAATTTCAGAGCCATTTATCGTAAAACTCCAGTCACAAAGATACACCCATAAGCTAACTAAAGCGGTATCAATAGTTAAAAAACTACCAATACCTTTATCTATCTTCTGGATATTGGTTGGGAGGGCATTAGACCATTCCTCCGGCACCCCTAGATCAATCGAAGTCACTATCAAATTTTTCAATAGCCTCTTCTAGGGAATCATAAAGTTCGCCTCTATTTTCTGGAGCTTCCTCAAGAAATAAGTCAAGATATTGCCGACTTAAGTCGGCAATATCTTTTGAGTCTATAGGAATAGAGTAGTAGTCTGCACTCTGAACACAGTATTTTTTTAGCTTTATAAGCTCAAAACAGTTGTATTTTATGGCAGTCCTTTCATCTTCACGCTTCCATACTGAAATTTTCTTATATAAAACATTCATTGCCAACGCCCTGATCTGATTCTATTCAATGTATTTGATCTAGGGTTTTTAAATCTAGTATGAAATTGACCATTAGGCCTTAAAATTACAACTTGATTGCCCTTCACGTAAACAGTATTGCCAGTTTCTGTATCTGTGTAACGCTTCCCTTCTCTAATCACACGATCTACAGCGCTACCTGATCGGTTAGGGTCAGATCGACCCTCTTGCTTTCGTTGCTTACCATGTTCTGTATCTCCATCTTCACCCTCATTATCGTCTGGATCTTCTTCAGGGTCAGGTGGACTACTATTTGCCGGACTACTAGCAGCAGCATTTGGTACAGGAGTCTGCTTAGCCCCCGATTCGCCATCACTTGACTCATTTGCTTGTGACCAAGGCGAAGATGAAGAGCTTGAAAAGTCTGGGAATGTAGAGCTGCCAAATCCTGGGGGGCAGCTTGCACTTTGATTAACATTTTGTACAGCTACCTGTCCAACTACAGAAGCTCCACCTAGCAAACCGACTGCGCGGCAAAAGGCAGGATTGACCCGGCATGTTGCGGTTACGCTGTCAACGAACAGCCCAAGAGGGTCTGTGTATTTAACAGGGTTTCCACTTACATAGCCGTAAGTGCTAATGCCTCCACCCAACCCTATCGGATCAGATTGAATATATCGACCAGTTTCCGGGTCATAATCCCTGAAATAGTTATGGTGCAGCCCAGACTCTTCATCGTAGTGCTGTCCAGTAAACCGCAGGTTGTTGGCGATAGTGGTGGTCGTAACCGTAGTTTCACCAAACGGCTTGCGGTCTGATGACCAAACGACTTGCTGAATACCATTTGTAATGACTTGTGGTGTACCAAGGTGGTCATTGTGGCTGTAGTAAAGCGTTGATGAACTTGGCGCACTGTACTGAGCAATCGCCAGTGGCTGCTTGGCAAGGTAGATATATTCCCGAACGGCAGCACCACTGCCATCCAGTTCAGCCAACAACTCACCTGCACTGGTGTACAAATAGTGAGTGGTGGCAGTGGGGGTTACCTTTTTAACCCGTTCGCCTCTGGCGTTGTAGGTATAGGTGGCTTTTAGGGTGTCTTGAGGGTTAGGGTTGGCGCTGGTATCTCGCTCGGTTACAGTCACTAAACGGTTGCGGTCATCGTAACCGTACAGCAAGCCATTACCGCTACTATCCAGCTTGCTAACCTGATTGCCATTAGCGTCATACTGGTATGTCCAGTTGTTCGTGCTTAACAGTCGGTGGCTATTGGCATCATAAGTGTAGCTATCCGTCCCGGTGTTATCGGTAATGGTCTGGCGGTTTCCGGTCGCATCGTAGGTATAGCTGAGAGTGCCGTATACACCCGTAGCGTTAGTGAGCCGATCCAGCGCATCATAGGTAAACGACTGGTCGCGGCTGCCATCCAGCGTATCGTCTACCGCCGTGATGTTATCGACATTGTCGTAGCTGTAGCTATTGGCTTTGACTGTGCCATGACTTTGGGAGGTCAAACGATAATCTTGGTCGAAGCTACGGTCTAGCTGAATGCCATTGCCATAGTCAAACTGCTTGATTGGCCCAAAGGGCTGGTAGGTAAAATTGCTGGCCAGCGTTTGAGTCTGAGCGTTATAGGTTGTGGTAGCCCCGTTAACTTCCCCCTGGTTGTTGTAGGTGTAATCTACCGTACGGCCACTGGGATACGTGATTTTGTTGAGCTGCCCCGCTGTGGTGTAGCCATAACTCAGGGTGTAGCTGGCACTGCCTGTAGCACTAATACTGGCCAGGTTGCCAAAGTAGTCGTAAGTAAAGGTTCGAGTGCCACTGGCATCAGTGATACTGGTTAAACGACCTTTGCCATAGGCTCCGGCATCGTAACCATAAGTAATATCAAGAGTCGTTCCGGGGTAGTCAACGGCCGTCAGGCGATTGAGCGCATCGTAGCTGTAGCTGGCAGTGACGCCTTTTGCATCGGTTTTGGTGAGGCGGTTATCCGCTTCATCATGCGTGTAACTGGTGGTGCCTGTATCTGGGCTAACCAAGCTGGTTAGATTACCCAAGCCATTGTAATTGTAGGTCGTCACCAAGCCTTTGGGATCGGTAACGGTATTCATATTACCTTGAGCGTCGTAACCGTAACTGATGTCTTGATTCAGCGGCTTTAATTCATCTTTGAGACGATCTAGCGCATCGAAGGATTGGGTGGTTTGGTTGTTATTGCCATCGGTAATGGAAGTCACATTGCCGTTAACATCATAGCCATAGCTGGTAGTCTGATTGCTGGCCCCAACACTGGTGAGCAAGCGACTTAGCTCATCGTAAGTTTGGGTCATGGACTTGACGATGGTGCTACCACCGTCTTTGATGACTTCTTGAGTTACGTTACCTGCCAGATCAACGGTGTACTCAATCCTCTCACCCAGATTGTTACTGACGGCTGTTAAGCGACGAGCACCATCGTACTCGTAATTCATCACCGCGCCATTGGCTAAAGTGATGCTGGTGATTTGCCCTACATTGTCGTAGCCATAGGTCGTCACTGCATCATTAGCTGAATTACCACCGGGGTCTTTGAGGGTACTGGTTAGTAGCCAGCCGCGAGCATGATAGGTAAAAAGGGTTTCTACACCATTGGAATCAATGGTTTTCTCTGGCTGACCTCGACCGTTGTAATCCGTTAATTGGGTAACATGGCCCAAGGCGTTCGTGATGGTGGATAGATTGCCAGAGGCATCGTAAGTGTAGGTGGTTACATCGCTAACATCGGTGCGGGGGCCATCTTTGGTCAGTACTTGGCCATTGCTGTTGTAAGTGTAATTCCAGGTTTGGCTGGCGTGACTGATACTTGATAAACCCAGCGCCAGCATACTTGCAGTAACAGCTATGCTCAGTTGTTTTTTCACGTTGTTCATCCTGCTGTCCTCATTGCTATTCTTAATATCCATTTTGGTATCTTGGGTATTGGAAGGTTTGCCTCTTACTCCGCATACCACTCATAAGAGCCCTCAAAATCATCTACCCAATAGCTCACACCTGAGCCTGCAACATGTTGCCCCTCTATCACGATTTCGATAAACCGAGTATTGGCAGGCATCGGATCTTCTATCTCTGTCATCGTCATTTGATTTGGGGCGGTAGTAAACGCTGGGATAGTTTCAGATATCAAGTTTTGTGATGCACCTAGAAAACGAAACCAGGTGCGTGCCGGGTCATTATTTACGCCATCCCAGCTACGATGCCACCATGTCAGTTTAGCTGTGACTCTTCCAGAATCGATTTCAGCTACAGGGACTCCATCTGCCAGTACATCAATTTGCTGAGACAGACGGGAAGCCCCCGGCGAATTGGGACCTATTGATTTGCCTGTATGGGATAATGTCTGCCCCCATCCATAATCCCACAATTGAAATGTGCCCACTTCAGGATTCCAACCGGCAAGGCTTTCTGCATCAGCATCCACAATCAACATGGACTCTGTGTACTTCTGAAAAGGGTCAATTTGCGTACTCGTAATAGTGATTTGCTTGTTTTCCAAGCTACCATTTGTGTCGTAAGTAAAATCGGTCTGACGATAGGACTGATGGATGGCTGTCGGTAGATTAAAAGTAGAATGCCAGTCGGTATTTACCGTAATCTGTTCAGGTGTGTTCAACGCATCTGTATGTGAAATAACCTGCCCTTTGCTATTGCGTATATACAGGCTCAAATTACCTGACCAATCTGTAGTAGTTAGCAGAAACCCTCTGGAGTCATAAGTATAGGATTGGTTTGCAGCCGCGCAGTGTGTTGACTGATGCCCTTCCACTTGAGCCACCTTACGGACACCACCAATTGTGGTGAAGTGATAGGCTGTCTGTTTGCCAAGGGCGTTTGTCGTTGTCACACGTGGATCAGATGGGTGATCCATATAGGCGTAATCCAGCGTAACCTTTTCAGCACTGCCATGGTGCTCAGAGCTTATTGCACGCCCCTCTGAGTCATACCCCCAAGTAGCAAACCGAACATTGTTTTCATCAGTGATGCCAGTCAAAGCATCCGGGTAATTAGCATCTTCGTAGTGATAAGTACGAGTGGTGTTATTACCAGGATATGTTACAGATACCAGCCGGCCATTTGCATCGTGACTGTAAGACACCACATTAGCCCCATTGAAATCGACAGAGCTCACCAGTTCATTATTCAGATTATATGTCCAATTGTTTCCGTACTGATCAGAAATCACTGTGGAGTTAGCCAGGTAACTGTACGACAGATCAATCGCCCCTCCCCGGTTTTTGAAAGAGATAATTTTTCCTTCTACCGAAAAGGTTTTTACGTTGCCATTCAAGTCCGTATATGTATAGGTGTTGTCGCTGTTTTCTGTCAGTGTTCCGCTATACCCCCATATCTGGGTGAAATTATCGGAAACACTTTTTCTATAAAATCGATGAATACGCCCAGTTTCGTCAACCACCTTGGCTACAAAATAGCCACTAGCCCCAACTCCTGCTTCAAGGCTATGCTCTAGCCTTGAGAAATTCTTGTGAGACCATTCGCCATAGGCACTATTATAGTAGCGCGCTATCTGAAGCGCGTTCCACGAAAAATCAACCTCTTCCTGAAACTTATTGCCACCAGCGAAATTAATAGGATTACCTACACTGTCGCATGATGGGCCCGCATGATCATCGTCTCTACAATCAAGACCTGCTAAATCCGATCCGACCCCTACCAAGTAGGTTAATTGAATGCCAGTATCACCGGTGGCAACATGATCACAGGAAAACTCGGCTTCACCGGAAACAGAGGCCGTAAAACCCGCGTAATTCTTACCTGAAATTCGATAGGTTTTAGGAGATATCGAACTACCTGTTGAAGAACAAGTAAGTCCTCCACAATTAGTCCAATCTCCAGAGCCAATCGCACTTTGCATTGCATTTGCGCAAGAGACTTGGATCGCCTCAGCAGACGAAGCTGCATAGCCTGGCCCAAATAAACTACCATTCCAACGGTACTTTACACCACATTCGGCATATACGATGCTTGCTGTAACGAATAACAGCACCAAAAGTCCTGCCTTCCATGTATTATTCTTCAATGTCTAACTCCTCATAAACTGAAGGTTGTAGTTTGGCTAGCAACAAAGCCAGACCTTTTGCTAAAGCTATAGAAATGGAGAAATTTCCTCTGTCTTCCGACCGGAGTAATAATATTGTGAGAAAGGGGTTCTCAAACCAATTGAAATAGTGGTTTGTCAATAAAGCTTGGGAAATGCCGACCATAGCAAGCATCCATGTATCCATTTCGAGGTGAAGCACAAAGAGTACTTCTCTGTCCTGCTTCTTTCAACCTTAGCTTTAAAAACATCGTTTACCAGTTGTTAAGGTCTTCACTCTATAATTGAAAGGAATCAATTGTAAGGATATTGAATGGGCATACTGACCTTAGCGTTTTTAAAGTCTGCCGATTATGAAGCTTTCTCAAACTTCATGATCAAGGGGCATGAGGGAGACTTCCGCCAAGAAAAAATGGCGACTGCAAGTAACACCTATGCCGCAAACGATAAAGACGATAACGAACATGCTGTCGATACCCTCCGGGAAGGTATTGATCTACTGGATCGCCAGAGGGAAGAGCTTCAAGAAAAAATGCGTGAACTCAATGGTGTTCAGTACACAGACGCTGACCTTGAAGCGACTATCAATGACATTATTAAAGATAAAGATGCATTTGCCGCCAAGCACGGATTAACCGATGGTGAGGCAGATCGCGTTGAATATTATGCGCTGGTCATGGCTGAGATGACCCCAGAAGAAAGAGAAGCCTATTTGATAGAACTAGCACAAGATGATCCTGTTGTAGCGAGAGCGATAAGCAGTCATTTAGAGCTAAAGAAGGGTGAGCGGGAAAACGCCTTATCACAAAAAGAAACCGCATCGACTTCGTTGGAAACCGGCGAAGTCGCAGCAGAGCTTGACAGCTCTGCTGACCAGTATGTACATACTGACGGCGCGCAAGCGCCGTTTATTCTCGATATGTAAACTAATTTTCTTCTGATGAGTCCGATTTTTTGCCAAAACCGTGTTCATAAGCGGCCACCGCTTGGTCATACAATCCCTGCTCTGTCTCTTCTATCGTATTTTTATCGTTGTCGTAAGCGGCAACCCAGTATTTGGAGCTGCCCTTAGCCCAATAATCCACATACATGGTAATGTCGATATTGTCTCTATCAGGGGATAGCAGGAAAGCCACTGGTATTCCTTCATCATCCAAGCGCTGAGCGACACGGTAGGCGGCCATCATCATTTTCTTATTCCCACCGTGAACAACAAAAGTCAGCTTATCTTCTGATAATCGGGCACCAACAGCTTGGACAAACTCCGTAGTTTTTTCGCGCATGTCTTTTTTGATGAAGTCTTTTCCTGCCATTGCTGGTACAGCGACAATTATCATCAGTAAGCCAAAGACCACATTCTTGAATAAGCGTCTCATGGGAAAGCTCCCTACAATTTTCGATATGAGAGATTCGCTATTGATTCACTATTCAGAGAACGCTACATATGGGTCATAAGGGAACCCTTTTGGTAGTATTTTCATAAGATTTTTGGGTATCTATCACTGAGATTGATACTCCTTGGAATCGGTGGATTCGTGATCTGTTCAGAGCGTATTGCAGGGATGGTCTGGCCAAGGGACAAAAGGGTTCCCTTTTGTCTATCATAGGGAGTGAAGAAATATATGCTTTGGAATCATAAGCTTATGAGCAATTTATCTGGTCGAGCCATTGGCTATGCAAGGGTTTCCACGGATGAACAAAATCTGGATTTACAGATTGACGCTCTGGAAGCCGCAGGGTGCCTAAAAGTTTATTCAGATCAGGGGGTGTCAGCGGTTGCCAAAAATCGGCAGGGATTTGAAAAAGCACTTTCTGAATTACAGTCGGGTGATGTTTTCGTAATCTGGAAGATGGACAGAGCGTTTCGCTCACTGCGTCATGCCCTGGACGTGCTGGAGCAACTAGAAAACAGAGATATACAGTTTCGCTCTCTAACAGATCAGATCGATACCACTACCCCTATGGGAAAGTGCATGTATCAAATCCGTAATGTATTTGCCGAGCTGGAGCGAAATTTGATTTCTGAGCGAACAAAAGCAGGAATGGAGGCTGCGCGCAAGCGCGGCAAACACATAGGCCGCCCCAAGAAGTTGACCAGACAGCAAGTTGAGTGGGCAAAGGCGCAACTGTCCAGCACACCGCCTGTGACACTATCCAGTGTTGCTAAAACACTGGATATTTCGACAAAAACCCTGAATAGGTCGCTTAAAATAGCTCATACTGGTTTAATTTGAACTGTAGAGCCTGCCATATTAACCTCCCTGTAAGTTGTTTAAAAAATCTACAGCTTTCTGAGCCTGTGCCGATGCCTTGAAAATTAACTTCTTGTCATTTTTGAGGGCTTGCAGCCAGGATTTGATATAGATGGCATGGTCGTCACGGCCTTGCTGCATAATGCCAAACTGAGAACAAAGGAACGCGCTGCCCAGCTCGGCAATTAGCTCTTCAAAAGCATAGCTTTCTTTGTTGCTGCCATAGCCTACTTGCTCACGGTCTAGGCGCTTCTTGCCGCCTGTCCAGTGAGTTAACTCGTGGAGCAATACTGCGTAGTAGTTCTCTGTGGCGCTTTGGTCGGTATCAAAGAACCGATCTTTACAAGGCATTTCGATATGATCGGTAGAGGGGCAAAAACAAGCCTTGTTCTTTTCTGTGTGAATGTCTGCGCTTGTCGCAGTAACAAATTGCTCAATCTGTTCAATGCGTTCTACTGTGCTGAGTTGACCCTCTTCCAGCTCTAATTTGGATTCATAGCCTTCGACCTGGTCGGCGTTGAATACGCGGTAAGATTTAAGCATGTTGTAATACTCTGGATCATTGCCGTCAGTGTCCTTCTTCTCGACCCGCTTATAAAAGATGATGAGGCTGCTTTTCTCCCCCTTTTTGACTTGTGCGCCTTTGTCTTTCCACTGTTTGAAGGTTCCCCACTCGTTGCAGCTATAGCCTTTGACCTGCTGTTCCAGCCATAAAACTAAGGTGTTGATTCCGTGGTATTGGTTAGCTGTCACTGGATTGATTGGCATTTTCTGGCCTGTCAGTCGTGCAAAGGGGGCTTTGTAGTCGTCTAGGCTTACTTGCTCCAGCGCCTCAACAATGTTGTTTGTCACGGTTTGATAGATGTCAGTTTTCATGGCCTTTTCTCCTAAATCGCTTTTGAGGTTCTTCGCGAAGCGCTAACAGCGCCGTGCATGAACCTCTGGCGACTAGGCCGACTAGGCGGACGTGAGAAATCCAGAAAAATTGCGGAGTGTCTGCCCTGCGAAGCAGAACAGGCAGAAACCGTCATTTTTCTTGATTTAGAGGGGAACAAGACCCCCTAGAATACGCGAGAGATCGTTACCTTTTGGCCAAGACCTGAACAGGGCTTGGGGAGGGCTGTAGGCCCGAGTAGAGCTCGACCCGGTTTACCGGGCGCGCCAGTGTTTGAATCTCAAAGAGTGGGGTTGCCTCCCGTCGAATCTTGTTTTAGATCAACTCGGCCCGATAGGTAACTGCTAACCTCTTTTAAATTGAACGATTTAGGTATAATTTAGCGCCTCTGGATGCTGATTCAGTACAGAACTGTCTAATAATTGATCAAGGACGTGAATTTCCCATGCCTCGCTTTCAAAATGCTGTTGGATATCTAGTAGAGCTACGCGATAGCGTCAATGAGCCTTGGTTTGATGCGTTGTGTGATATGGCACTGAACTCAGATGGCACCATTCCAACTCAAGAAAGGTTAGAAGCTTTATGGACATACTTGCACGGATTAGAAAGCTATGAGCGTTCAGCGCTTCCAACAGCTGCTGCATTTTCAACTGCTCAAAATACTTCTGGTTCTGCCTGCCTAACAAGTATTCACAACTTTAGTTCTTTTAAAAAGCTATCCCCAAACCTCAAGATAGAGCCTGGGAAAAAGATAAGTCTCATATTTGGGATGAATGGGTCAGGTAAGTCAAGTCTGTGCCAAGCTATAAAGGTTTTATCGAACCCAGAAGACCCGGACTCCCCCCTCCATAATGTACATAGTAGCGGTCAAAACTCACCAAGTTTTTCTTATTCTTTTGAGGGTGATACTCAGGAAAGGCAGTGGTCTCCACAATCTGGCTTTGGGTCATTAAATGAGTTTATCAAATATTTCGATTCATCTGTTGCATTGAGAAATGTTGAAGACAGTCTGAATCCTAAAAACTCCGTAGAAGTTTCTGTATTTAGATTGGAGCTCTTTGAATATGCGAGATCACTGTTAGAATCTTTCCAGAGCTATACAGGCAGCAAAGTACAATCAGAGAATACAAGACTAACCACTTTAATTGAGAATCTTAAATCCAAAATTAACGCCACTGTAAATACGAATGTGGAGCCATTTTTAAGCTGGTCTTCGATAAATCCTGCACCAATGAAATCATGGCTAGATGGGATTATAGAGTTTGGTAATAAAGATCAAGAGCTTGCTAGTCTCTCAAAAAGCCTGGAACAGCATATGATGGCCTCCAGCAAGGAAGGTCTAAAAGGCTTGCAAGCCCAATTAGCCTTGATTAAACAACTTAAAACGAAATTATCATCATTTGAGCAAAAATGTAGAACATCTCCAGTTTCTTTTATTCAAGCGGCAGATGTCTCGATAGAACAAAAACAATCAACATTGAATGAACTATCTGCAAGACTATCTAGTGATAATATAGACCCTATTCGCTTTCAGATGATGGTAAATCATGCGTCGGAATTAACAGACTTTTCCAATGCTAAGGCAAATTCTACCGATTGCCCTCTATGTCGCCAAAAGCTTTCTAGAAATGCTGAAAGCCTTTTTAAGGCTTATCATGAATACACAAATAATCAAATTCGAAATGAAATAAAAGACCTGAACCTCAAGAGAAGTACTGCTATCGGTGTTTTGAGTGAGATTCGTAAGTTTAATCTAAATGAATATCTCGCCTGCCAAAATCAACTCCCCGTTAATTGCTTTCAAAATTTAAGTCAAGTGGTAGAAGCGATATTGAACTCAGTGCCTCCAGAAGGTGGTGATTTTTCAAGTTTTAACACTGAAGAATTCTCTAAACATTCACAGTTAAGCATCTATGTTCAAGTTATCGAAGAGACAAAATCACAGATAGAAACTGCTATTAAAGCATCTGCCGAAAACGAACAGTCACTGAGCAGCGCAATTAAGCAGCTTCAAGATAAAATTGGGAATTTGAGGGCTCATAAGACTATATCCGATCACAAGCAAGAAATGCTTGCCATATGTGCAGAGATAGAAAAATTTGTACCAGTCTCAATTAAGTGTAATGGGATAAATTTTTCAACAATGTTACGGAATATGAGTTCGAAAGGGAAAAAGGCCTATAATGAGTTGGTCTTGGACTCTTTCCAAGAGCAACTTGATCGAGAATATATCGCCCTCTGTGGGGCATCTATGGAGCAAATGGGAGTTCAACTCGACAGTCGCGGAAATCGGCAAGATGTGATCGTAACTCCAAAAATCGGCAGAAGTCCGGTGCATCGTGTATTGAGCGAAGGCGAGCAAAAAGTTCATTCTCTTGCAGTTTTTATGTGTGAAGCAGAAGCATCACCTAATCAGATTCTTGTATTTGATGATCCGGTAACTAGCTTTGACTACAACTATGTATCAAATTTCTGCAAAAGAATCCGTGATTATCACAAATCAAATCTTACCACTCAGATAATTATCCTGACTCATAATTGGGACTTTTTTGTAAATTTGCAATCCGTTCTCAATAAAGCCCACTTAAGTCAGAGTGTCTCAGTACAAGTTCTTGAAAATTGTGCAACGGCAAAAGAGTATAAAGAGAAGTGGGATGATCTTTGTTCAGAAATCGGCCAATACTTGAATGCTCAAAACGAACCTTCACCCGCAGACAAAGAACACTTATCTGGCCTTATGAGGCGATTGATAGAGCGCCTTACAAATCAGTTTGTATTCAATGAACAAAGACATCAATACAAAATTAAAAGGCTAGCAGTTTCTGAATTTAGAAAATTCACGAAAATTGTCCCCTTATCCATCCCAGAAGCAGATAAGCTAGGCGACCTGTACTCCGATTTGAGCCCATCAGAACATGACGATATTCGTAACTTCTATACTGGTATTTCAAAGGTTCAATTTCAAACTTGGTATCAGGAAATACTCAGCATTAAGGGGGCTCTAGAAGCTAGGAGAGTATGAATAGAGTTACTTATAGAGGTTGACTAGGCGCGGACGTGAGAAATTCAGAAAAATTGCGGAGTGTCTGCCCTGCGAAGCAGAAGCAGGTAGAAACCGTCATTTTTCTTGATTTAGAGGGGATCAAAAACCCCTGGAATGAGCGAGAGATCGTTACCGAATGGCCAAGACCTGAATAGGGCTTGGGGAGGGCTAAATGTCCGAGTAGAGCTTGGCCCGGCATGCCGGGCGCTCCCTAAATAAAAATCTACATCTAAGAAAGGATTACCTTGTCCTCATATTGATTACTTTATCCGTATCCCAATGATCGGCGTCTCGATCATAAGAGCGAGCAATTTGTTCCAAGAGTCTTGAAACATAAGGGTATTCAAAAGAGAGTTCACCAGCCCAGTTTCGATATTTTTGAGCTTGTTCTCGCTCCTGATCTCCGCCACTGCCAATACTCCTGCTGGTTACACCTCTACGGTTATATAGCCCAATTGACATGCCTTTGGCTATTTCTGGTGAAGCAATATCTTCGATAACTTTCCTTATAGGTTCACAAGGCCAAATTCCGTCCTTACCTTTAGGGCATGATGACAAAACTTTACCGATTATGTGATCGCCAATATCTTTTCTAGCGTATTCCTCACATAGTATGCGGACATCGTCTATCCAAGCCTTGAGAACCGATTTGTCAATTTCGCCAGACTCGCCTTTAGCGCCAGGTATTCTCTTGATATTGTCGAGTAAAGAATAACCAGCTACAGCTAAGTCCTCTTTATTGCCGTTTTCAAACCATGCCTCGGGATCTTTCCCGTTATCACTTCTTTTGTAGGCCATTGCCAAAGCCTGAACAAAGGCAATAGGGGATTTTTCTATAAGCTTTTCAAGGTTCGGGATTGAAAAGTCACTATGACGTAAAGCCCTGATATACAAAAACTCAAGATTAGCTAACACATCTTCTGATATGTCCCCCCTGCTTTGCAGGGTATCGAAAGCCTTCTTGATTTCATACTCTCTGAACGGGAATTGGCCTGAAGGTTCACTATCATTTCTAGCGACTTCTTTGAGAAGGTATACAATTTTCTCTGATGTCAGCTTTTTTATTGATAAGTGCGCAATGGAAAACGCAGCTCTTGGTCTATCATATTTAAGCAGACTATCTATTAGTCTGTTGATAAAGCCAGATTCTTCATTACGCCATTCTGGGTATACAGAAGTCCAGTAAAGTTCTTTTAGTTCATTTGACAGCTTATCAACTATATCCCATATCTCTTGCTCGAAAGGGCTGGACAAAAGCAATCGAACAACATTGGACTGATCTTTACTTTCGATCAGTTTTGAAAGAGTGCGCTCCACCGTAGGAAATAGCTTCTTTGGTTCTATGGCACCAATAAATCCTAAGATAAAATCTCTTAGTATTTTTTCTTGCTCAAACGATGAATTGGTAACTATTTGTAGCAGTAAACTTTCAACATCATCAGAAACGATGTTCTTCACCAATAATCGTCCAATGGTATAGGCTGCACCACTAGACTTTAGGAGATTTAGTACACCTTTAAGCCCTGAATCTTCAAATATTTCAGTGAGAGCTTCAGTTCTTAATTTTGAAATACGTTCATCCCGCTTTTTATAGTCAAAGTCATCGTCTTCAAGTTCGTCAGAAGATTCATCAACCCATTGATTTTCAAAAAGCCATAAATGCTTAAGAAGCAAGTCAGTCGGGGTCAATAAGTTATAAGCGTCACGGGCAAAGTCTCTATTTTCTCCTTTTACATTCTTACTGCCGCGCCTTGTGAAAGCATACTGCCGTATTCTTTCTCTTAAAGCTGCTTTTTGAGCGTCACTGGGTGAACTACTGTTCCACTCACTTATGAGTTCCCATACCCTTTGAGAGCTTTCTTCTGGTATATGTTTTAAGCAAGGCAGAATATCTGCAAGGGTGGACTCTGTATGATTGGGCCAGTTCAAAATTATTTCTAAAGCCTTTCTCCTGAAACTATCAGACTCGATGTTATATGTAACGTCCCCTGAGCCAACAGCATCATTTCTCCATTTCGGCCTTTGGTTGTAAGTCCCGTGCCGAGACAATGGATCAATTTGGTCAATACAAATTTTCCACCCGATTTTTGGGTTTTGTTTGGTGATTTTCTCTAAAACAACTATTCGCTGCTCAAGGGATGCCGATGTCTGAGGCATCCATGACCGGAATATACTCAACAAACTGTTTATTGGCTTGTTTGACCAGTTATCATCAATGCTTATTTCGGCAAGGCTGGCAAGTAATAATGTAGAGGCGGCAAGACGTTCGGGCTTCCAGGCTAAACATTCCAGCGCCCATAAAAGTCCAGCTCTAGCACACCCACCTCCAAGAACACCACTATCAGATGGGGCGAGTAGTGCATGTACTTTAGGTGAGGCGCTCTTAATATCTTCTTGCAGTATTTCCAAAAATACATCAGGTGCAGCTTCCGCATATCTTGGGAGATCATCTTTTTGAGATAGCCAAGTTCTCTGGCTGAGAGGCCTTAAAAGGCTGCTGATAACATTATTTACTCTACCTTCTATATTTAAACCTAGACGTTTTTCGAACAGGTTGTTTCCATGAACAGACATTAAAACTAATGTTTCACAGATAGAGTCCCTGAGGATAGATGAATGCGATCTGGTTTTTTCGTAAACAGAGGCCATCCAACGCTTGTCTTCTGGAAGGTCTAAAGCTGGATCATCTTCGCTAAGTACAAGTTCAGCAACATCAAAGAGCCGATCTAAGTCAGCCTCTGTGATTAGATTATGTGCAAGAAATAGGGAGTCAGCTTTTGATATGATTCCTCTGTAACTGGAAATAGACCAGAGAATGGGGTCTTCTAACCTTAAAATATTTGAAAAAGTATGCTCAATATCTTCGTAGTTGTCTTTATCGGATAAATACATCAAAACTTCTTTATCCGCGTCGTTCCCTGAATTCCAAACACCAGCAAATATAATGGGTGTCAATTCTCTAACAGTCTGATTATCTTGTGACCACTCCGGGAATTTGATCGCTTGTATTTTTGAAAGTCGCCGCCTTAGTATTGTAGGAGAAAGACCAGATTCACTTGCATAGCGATCTACTTCCTGGTCGCCTATCCCCATAGAGATTAGCGATTCTTTAAAGGTTTTATAGCTTGGTGGCTCCAAGTTTATGTCAGGCTCTCCGATCACTGAATTTTTATGCCTCAGAACGATTGCTTTATTACAGCCTTGTGTATCCGCAAGTGCCATTTCAGCTTCGTTTGAGGTGATAACAGGAACAAACTTTGTATTTCCCTTCGTTGACAATCTGAGTGCCTCTGCATCAGATATACACAACATACGGTCAAGGTAATTCGAGCCTTCTTTATCTATTGACTTTAATGCGCATACCAAAAAAGCAATGCTTTCATCGACCGAATCTGATGAGACAATAATAGGATTAGACTGCTCACTACCTAACCAATTTTTGAGCTTTGTAGAGTGTGCGCCCACTGAATCTCGAAACAAGATTTCATTGAGCGATAGCTCTGCAATAGAGGCCCATCTATTCCATGAACTTTCTAACGAACACACGCCGTCGGCACTTTGGCCAATTTGCTCAAAAAGCCAGTTTTTTGCAGGGACAGACTGCTCTAACCACTGCTCAAGGTCATTTGCATCGTAAGCTCTGACTTCTTTCCACTCACCTTTCTTGTTCTTGGTGTCCAGCCAATCATTCTTTCCCAGCCAGTTCCTAGGCGTGACGAATATAAATGTGAGTCCTTTTCTTTCAGCTTCCGAAAGACTATCAGTTCTGCTTTTATAATCTGAGTTTGCCTTGGCGTTAATATCTTTATTGGTGCCAAACTCCCAGCCAGATGCACCAATGGGTATCCAGGGTGTAACACTTTCCGCTTCGACATATCCATCCCATCCCGGCTTTTGCGAGTTATCGTAAGCAGGAAAGTCCACTTTTCTAAGCTCTATGCCCGTTGTACTGACGAGCTTGCGTATCAAAACAGCCAAAGTTGAGCGAGCTTCCAAATTACCGTCGGCCCATGCCTCAATCTGCCTTGCATGAATATCAAGAAAGCTCGGCGTATAAGCACGCACTGCAATAGATTTCTCACGAATAGTCATTTCGTACTGATCGTACTGTGATTGGAGTTCTAAGAGCTTAACTTTGTCAGCACCAAAGGCTTTTTCAAGACGAATAGCCATATCTGCTGAAAGAGAAGAGTTTGCATTGAGAAAATTTGATAATGCAGGCCTGCCAATATCTAGGATTTCGGCAGCGTCTTTGACTGATAGCCCTTCCGGGAGAATTTTTTCTTTGGCGTATATACCGGGATGGATTGGAGGCAAGGCTCTAGGCTGTGTCATGTCGGACTCAATTATCTTTTATTTTGTTGTGAAATTTGAGGTAAGCAATCACAAGAAAGACGAGAGTAGGTACAAGCCCTGCAAAAGTGCCGTACATAGCGGCTTCATACTGAAGCGCCAATGTATCTTGGCTTAAAGACTGAACCTGCTGCTGAGTATTTTGCTGCTGGTGCTCAAGCCTTTCTAGCCGATCCATCACAAGCATCTTGTGTTGAGGCCAGTCACTTTGCCTATCATTTTCAGTCATATTGCTATGGTTCAAACTTCAAGCTGGTTAATATTTGACCACACTATCGTATTGTGTAGCGTCACGCAATACACTTAAGCAATATACCCACACGAACCCTCATGGGCATCGGTGAAAAGCACCATAAGCCATCCAAGGAGCTACCTTGGTCGTCATCCACTGGCGAAACGGTGGGCGGGGTTGAGCATCGAAAGGCTCACGGCATCCAATCGGCGGCGATTGGCCTCAATGGAATTGTCTGTGGCTCGGTGCAGGTGGGGGGCAGATACCCCCAAGTCCTGCGAGGGATCAAACGGTGATACGTTTGCTGGTGCGGCTCTGACTCAATGCCAGAGCTGCATCATGCCGGAAGGATTCAACGGAAACGCGCAGCGGGTTTCCTTGACAAGCGCAGTGTATGTTCTGATTTGAAAAATCAGAACAGCAATATAATTTCCGACTATTTTGGTCGGATATTGTATTACACTGCACAGCTTGCGCATCGCGGGATCACCACACCATCAGCGTATTGCATCAGTTAGTGGCAAAAGCTAAAAACTTCGCCTTATATAAGATTTATTCTTTATTAGGATTACTTGTCCGGTTAATCAACACCTGAATTCTCGATATTTGACCATCATCTAAATTCGTTTTAAAGCGAGCCATGATCTCAACTAGCATTTGCTGGCTATTCTCCATGTAAATCGCAAATTCATCTTTGTAGTTGGTGTCATAGTACCGATGATAGATATATTCAAATGTTTTGATTGACTCCTCTACTTCACTCGTATTTGCTAAACAAAAACCCAAATAATTCCGTGAGCCTATCAAGATAGGTTCATATCTGCTGGCATTAGAAATCGTAAGATTTTCAAACACAGAAATAGCAGTTTGAATATTATCGAGCGCGCTTTGAAACTCTCCCTTTCTAATGAGAAGCCTACACAAGTTATAAAGTCCACCAGCATAACTTATTTCAAACTTCTCAGGGTATATTCGAGCAAACGGCTCATAGATATCGAGAGCTTCCCGTAAGGACTTAATCGACTCATCAAGAAATCCGCTTGCGAGTAAATAGTTAGACTGGTTATTTAAACTTCCCGCCAATAATATTTCGTATATTTCAGGATTCTTGAAAGCCAAGTGTCTGTAGGTTTTAACAGCGTTTCCAATTACAGAAAGTGCCTCATTGATTTTTCCTTTCTGGTTTAACCGACTTGCCAAGCAGTGAAGGCTGTCAGCCAAGCCTGGCTCATATTGGCCAGGATTTTTTTGACAAAGTCGTTCATGAACATGAACCGCTTTTTCAATCGCCTTAATGGCGTCATCTACATAACCAAGAGAAGATAAACATACCGATAAATTATGTAAGCTTCTGGCCCAATAAGGTTCAAACTCTTGTGGGTTGATCTTCGCTAAGTGCTCATGGATATCAAGTGACTTCTGAATGGCTTCTTGAATATTTTCTGAATATCCCTGCTGAAGCAAACAGTCGGTTAAGTCATGTAGGCTTCTCGCCAAGCTAGCCTCATACTTTTCTGGATCATCGTTGGCAAGATATGAATATCTATCTGCAACATATTGAAAAGCATCCATCGCCTTCTCGTACTGACCTAAAGCTGAGTAAGTTATGCCAATACTCGTCAAATAGTAGAGTCTTTGATTTTGGGAAGATGTATTTTTAGAAGTATATTCAAGAGCAGAAACTGCGAGTGCCCCCAAATGAACAGAAACACGGTTGGCAAGACAGTAATCTGCAATGAAATAACAACTCTCCGGCCTATCTTGCAGATGCTTGCTTACTTGATCCATTCGACCTTCCCAGATGCATTTCTTTTGGGATGTAGATGTCAATAATTCACTATCGTGCACCAATCTTCCAAGTCGATGGAACCTGCTAACAACGCTCTCTGTCGCCAGCTTGCTGGCGTGCCTCAATCCAAGTCCGGCTAAAATCCAGCCCGAGTCTTC
This sequence comes from Porticoccus sp. W117, assembly GCF_030341905.1. Classification (GTDB taxonomy): domain Bacteria; phylum Pseudomonadota; class Gammaproteobacteria; order Pseudomonadales; family Porticoccaceae; genus SCSIO-12696. Next base: position 22,995 of record NZ_JATAAF010000014.1, read on the forward strand.
ATGAAATGCATACTTATCCAACGCATATACCAAGAAATCTGCTGCAAGAATGTCAGGCTCAAGGCTAGTAATTTTTCCTGTAAAAGCGAAACTGATTTTTGATACCGCCTTCACATCTTCAATCGTATAGCCCATTAAAAAATCAGCCAGATCTTCGTAAAAACAATCAAGACTAAGCATATCGAGCGTGCCAGGTATTGCGGCTACCGCTTGGATTAAGACCGCTATTCTTACATCTATTTTCCGGCTGTTCGCATCTATTTTTTTATTTACACCCTGCACTTGCCTTTCAATCAAACGAGCCTCTCGGTTACTAAGATACCGAATAAGAACATCACTTCTAAGGTCGGACATCACTAGCCATTGCTCTCTATTTTCATCTATCAAATAAAATGCAAGAGCTAAAACAAAAATGGGTCGTGAGTGAACACCTTCGTTATGCCATTCATTAAAATCTTCACGACTCAAAGGCACCTTGACGAAATTTTTTGAAGCCTTAGCGTTAAGCTTAATTTCCGTAAAAGCGTCTAATGCACTTTTGAAAACGTCCCAGCCTGAGTTACTATCCTTGCGGAATCCTTGAAGGCAGATTGAGCGAGCAAATAGACTTTGCCCATCGAAACTCAGAGATTGAACCAACTCTTTGCTTCGGCCAGCGATCAACAATCGTAGCTTTTTTCCCTGGGTGTCGATGGAAACTAGCTTAGACATCAAATCTTTCAGTTCATGCGGGCGCTCTTCGGGGTAGTCCAGAATAATTAGAATGCCGGTTTCACCACATTCCCATGTGCCATAATAGTCGTCATCGCCAAGCTTCATAAACCCCACGGCCCAGTTTTCACTTCGGACACTTTTGGCAAATTCGGCGGCTAGTCTTGTCTTGCCAACGCCACCCTCACCAACGATAAGCTGACAACTTACTCCTAAATTTTTCGACTCTCTCCACCATGCCTGTAATAGATTTAGCTCATACGCTCTACCAAAGAAAGGAGTGACAGCAGCATCCCATCGCAGTAGGCTAGATGGCTGGTCATAGCGTTGATTTTCTCGGTTATCGGGTATGAATGGGCGGTGCGTATACGGGCGATTTTCAAATCTGACGCGCCCTTTACGAATAGTAAAGTTGATATTTGCGCTCAGATCATCTGGAAGCATATCTTTTATTAAGTTGGAAACAGCCTCTTCGCATCCCCGAACGGTATTTAGATTAACTCTTTCTGTTTGACAGGATTTAAAAAAGTGTGCCAAGTGTTGTTTTAATGTTCGTCCGTCACTTTGGGAAAATGCAGAACAACAAATAAATACTTCGGCCTGATACTTTGTAAACTTCTTGTGTACACCAACACGTCTCCAAAAATTAAGTTCTAACTGTGAATCAAATTTTAATAAAAGTTCGCTAAATTGCAGGTATGGCGTTTTAAGCCTTCTACTGATGCCCATGAATCGTCGGCAATAGTAATCGTCGCAGAAGCTATTGGGATTTGACGGGTCAACAGAAATTCCAAACTGCCCTGTGTCGTCATCCTTTAATCCAACATAATCTACGAGACGATCAAACACCTCTAAATATTCAGGATCATCCTTCAAGCTCAGGCGGGTACAAGGCGCGCCAAGCTCTTGTGCAAGTGCTTCTGCGATTTCACCTTCAAATTTTGAAGTCATATGTCGAGTCCAGCCCTCATCAAAGGTGAGGGAGCGTTATGTCATAGAAATGGTATATTCTACTTCGGCGTCAAAGTTTTGATTGAATCCCACTCTTTTGGGAGATCACTCCCTTGGGCAAAATCTCGCACAATACGATCAACGCATTCTAGCCCAAGCTCATTGACCGCCTCTTCATATATGGCGGCATCAAGAATATGACTCAAAGCCTCTTTATCCGATACTTTGTGTTTTGTCATATAATTGGTAATCAGTGCATCCAACAGCAGAATTGAACTTTTAATAAAGCAATCGTCATCACCAATGAAAACACTCAGTGTCATTTCTTCGCGATCTTCCATGATCTTTTTTGCTTGCTTTGCTAAATCCATTTTCAAATCTAGCTAACAGGCCAAAGCCTTTAAGTCAACAAAAACCCATTAAAAATAGACGAATTTTCCAATAACTACCCTAGCCAAACCTGTCCCCTACGGCAGCTCTTACCTGCCGGACAAGTGTGTCCGGTGCGCATTAACCAAAACTGTTTTACTGAACCTGTTGGCGGATTCCCCGCTGGCATCAGTAACTGGCCACTGCTGATTTAACTGAGAGTACCGGTACTTTCACCACTGAACAAGGTGAGAGTATGAAAAGCAAAGAATGCATAGTAGTTAAGACTCCCAAGCAACTTGAAAAAACCAGCACCTATTACAAGGTTCAGCAACGAAATTTACGGATCAATTTACCACGGCGGCTTGTGCCACTGGAAATCGAGAGGGCGATAAAAGCTTTTAAAGGAAAAATTGTTTGGCCCGACCCAAAGAGAAGTCAATACAAATTACCAGAGTCAATCATCCATGAGTTCGATTTAGAGAATAAGTGGTACTGGGAATTTCGTAAGGTAAAAGTAAATGGCAGCCCTTTACGAAAATGCCTCAATTTTAAACGACTTCAATTGATCGACATATGGCACCAGTTGCGTGACATGGAAGGCCTAGACAAGGATGAAGAAATTTAGCTCACCGCACATGGATGTGCTTACTCCCTTATTTGCCACATGAACTTGATGTTTCCCAAAATGCTATCAAAACGCCTGTAGCGTCAGCGTACCAGCGAATAGAGGCTTCACCAATGACTAAACGACCTGTTAAGACGACATCAGCAACTTCCCCGCCGCGCTCCCCTAAAAAGGGGTTGCACCTTTCTCGCCGCGTTGAAGTTGACGATACAACACTGTTTCACCGTCAATCGCTGCATGCGTTTGATCCGGTGGAGGCTGCGGAGAATGCCCAAGAGCGGGCGCTAAAAACCGCGAATGATCCCTGTATCAAGAGAATGACTATTTTGGAGTCAATAATTCCAATATTGGGTGAAAAGATTTCAGCATTAAAAGCCAAAATCAAAGACTTGAAAAACCGTCTGAAAGCCACCCCTAAAAAGGTCAGTCACAATACAGCTCAACCCGACGGGTCGTCTGCAAGGCGTAAATTTCGTTCATGGAGAACCAGTGACAAGATCGCCATTGTGTCGCTGCTATCTGCCCTTGTAGTGATGTTAGTCACCGGAGTAACCAATGCCTATGTGGCCATTATGGCCAGTGCCGAACCTGTAATCGTCGATAACCCAATGCTTGCTGTGCTACTGGCAATGGTGGTGATGGGTTCGTCAATGGCGATCAAGTTCTTTGGCAATATTTTCCATGACCCCCGCTCCAAGAAACGCTACAGCCTTGGTCTTTATATTCTAACGGTGATCTTTGTCCTCGCTTGGGCCGTGGTGTTTTCAATGGAGTTCGGCGGCATCACAGAAGGTGTATCACTTGACGATCTGGATGGCGATAGCGGCGGCAAAGGCTCTAATTTGCTGGTCTTTATCCAGCTTGCCACAGAGGTACTCGTAGCGGCTGCTCTTGCGATGGCGGCGGAGGATTTGTACAACAAGTACGACAAAGATACCGAAATCGCCAACAAGGATTATGACGACCTTGCAAAAGAACTAGCAGCCTGTGAAAAAGAGCTGGCAGAAGCCCTTGAGAAACACGCCAACTATCTGGGTGAACTGGCTGAACTGCGGAACAAGCGCGATAAACAGTTGATTGAAGAAGTCACCGAATTTAATGCCCTCCAGGGCGGGTTCGGGGTTGTTCGGCGCTCTATTTCGATTGTTGACCTCATTAAAAATGGCCTTATCGTCATTTTGGCGCTGCTGCTGGGTATGAGCCTGTCAGACAATGCAGACGCTAAGACACTGGTGGTTGGTGTCTCACCTTATATGAATGAGGCGACATATCAGGTCCAGTCTAAAGAGCTGCTGCTGGCATTGACTGAGAAAATGGAACTGGGCGATGAAGCGGTATTTATTGATGCGTACCAGCTTCAAGTGATTGGTCGCTACTCGCTCCCGAATAAATCTGCCTACCGTAGTGCCAAAGCGCGCCTTAAATACAATGCGCGAGTGGCAAAGGCATTGATTAACTGGCCTAAAACCGTACCTGCCGCCGTGAAGCGCCCCCAAACACCGGGAGCAGTCAAGCTTCCCCAGTTTCTCCGTTATATAGCCTTAAACCATGCAGGCGCTATGGATGAAAAGGGTGGTGATATTCTGATCCTCGGCAGCCCCTACTATGATGTGCCGGAAGACGAGGTGTTTAGTATGGCGGCAGCCACTGTGCCGGGGGATGGGCACTTGAAGGCATCGAGAGCAGTCAGCGTCTATGGCGCTGCCGACTTCCCCGAACTACTGCGTGGATGGCGGGTGCATCAGGTTTACGGCAAAGGGTTCAACTACCCCTCGGATCGGGTGGAATTTGCCGTTGAACGCTGGTGGGTACTCTATGTGGAGGCAATGGGTGGGGTATTTTCTACCTTTACACGAGATATAGCTCCAGCCGTGGATCGTGCCCTGTCGGGGGCTAAAGCACCCCCTCACAATCATGTGCCGGAAGACACTGAGCGTTTGCAGATGATCCACCTCTATGTAGACGATCAGACAAACGCACTGCCAATACAGGAACGGCCTTTAACGGTTACGCCAATTGCCCAGTCCAGTGTCACACATGCGGAAAATGTGACCATCGGCCTGTCGTGGCAATGCGCTTGTGATCTGGATTTGTTTGCCCGCCCTCATGCGGGGGCGGATATTTTGTCATTCGCAAAGCATAAGACCACTGAGGGGCGCTATTACCAAGATGTGCAGGGAAAGCTACCAGCCAACCAGGCCACCAGTGAACAAGGTATGGAAACCATCGTCTTTTCAAAGGGCGTTGACCTGACACAGCTTCAAATTGTTGTAGGCTTCTACTCAGGCAACGCCCCCGGTGGTGTTCAGGGGGAACTACGCATTGGCATTGGTGATAAAACCTATGCCCACCGTTTCAATATCCCAGCTTCAAAAGGAAACAAGGCAAATATGGTTAAAGAGAGCTTTGCCGAAAACAAAGCACGGGCCGATCATATTGCTGTCATTGATCCGTTAAAGGTAATCCGCGTTTCCCAATAACAGACATTCCCATTGTTATGCTCATGGGCGGAGGTACTCGCCCATGAGCATTCAAGACATTTTCCTGGTTCCCGGCCATCTGGCCTCACAGTTTGTTATTTCTGGTCTGTTGGCTATTCCCATTGAGCAAGCCGATCCGGTGTTGTATTGGGTGATTGCGATAATCACATCACTGCTCTTTTGGGTAAAGGCAATTGGCATAGTTACTACCCTAATTAAGCGTATGACAGGGTTTGGGCGGTGAGTAATGGAAGACATAACGCTCCCTCCCATTCCTGATCTGGAGGAAATATTCCGCTCACTTCTGGCTTTTCTTCCCAACTTCTCAGAATTACACCCCTTTATCCAGTTCGCACTTCATTCTATTGACGAGGCATTATTGGTACTGGCCTGTTACTGGATAGTGCGGTTCTTCACCATTTCCACGCAGCGCTGGCTGGGCTTGTATTCACCTTCCCAATATCACTACTGGCCGCGATTGCCTTGGCGCTGGTTTTACCGAACCTTTTGGCTCGCTCCTAAAAGTTGGTATGAAAAGCTTTTTCTGATTGGCAAGCGAGGTCATACAGGTGGGTTTGCTGGGCTACTGGAAACGCTTACCTACCTTTACAGGCCCGGTATGTTGTATTTAGGCCGAGCAACGCTGTTCGGCCTTTGGTCACTGCCACAAGCCATTGGATCACATTTAGAGAAGCACTGCTTTTGTGTGGCATCTTCCGGCTCTGGTAAAAGTACCCATGCTATCACCATGCTTTCGGAGTGGGCACACTCGGCGTTTCTAATTGACCCTGATGCAAGTATTAGCGAAAGACTGGCAATCGATGACAAAAGAAACTGGGTAATCCTTGATCCTTATAACATCTCTGGATTTGAAAGTGCCCATTTCAATGTCTTTGATTGCCTTGTGGCTGCCTCAAAACGCACATCTGGCCCCGGTGTCGTGGTCTGGGCTGAACGGATTGCCAATGCTTTGGTTATATTACCGAGTGGAGCTAAACAGCCATATTTCTACGAGGTAGCACGCGATTTTTTAAAAGCGCTAATTTTGCATGTCTTCTCCAACTACGATGAATCTTATTGGAATTTACCAACGGTAAGGAGATTGATTGTTGAGGGTATTCGGTATTGCGAAGATGAGGATGAGAAAATCGTAGAAATCCCCAAAAAAGAACGCAGTGAAATGCTACTTTTTTCCATGAGTGAAAACACCAACTACGGTACAGCAATACAGGGCGGTGTCGCAGCCCTTGAGCAGGCGGCAGGTGAGACTGCTGGCAATGTTTGGAGCACTTTATCTAATGCCACTGGTTGGTTAGACAATCCGCAAGTCGCAAAAATACTAACCAAGACCACATTGCCACTTGAAGAACTTCAAACAAAAAAAGATAAGGTGCTGTCATTTGTAGCCCCTCTTCAATCCATCCGTGATGGGTTAGCACCACTTGCTAAGTTATTAACCGATATGATCTACGATACGTTTTCAATGACACTAGATCATAGTAAACCATGCCTGATGCTAGTTGATGAGGTTCCCAGTCAGGGTTTTAACAACACTTTCATAACTATATTTGCCGCTGGCAGAAAGCATGGGCTCTTGTTTTTCGGTATTGCTCAAAATCTTGGGCAAATGATCCGTATTTATCAGGATGAGTGGGAAACGTTTCTCTCTGAAGTAGACTTTGTGATGTATATGGGAATAGGTCACATGAAAACCTCAGATCACATTGCAAAGTTTTTAGGGGAAAAGACCGTGCTAGAAAAGAAGAATCGAACCAAGACGTATCGGACAGTTGATGTAATGGACTCGGATCAGGTGCGCCGTTATCTGGATGCCAAGAATGGCAATATAATTTTGACCCGCCCTGGCAAACGCCCATTACGGCTTTCAATTGATAAATACTTTAAAGGGCTATCCGTCAGAAGATACAGTCCTGACCCAGCCTATGGAGATGCTTTTCCAAGAAATATCACCCGAAAACTCTTTGGCCGAAAAGCAAACAAAGAAAGTTAGTTTCCCAAATTCGGAAGAGGTAAGCGTTATCCTGTGAACGCTTACCTCCTTAATTTCGGAACTGTTGAAATATTTTTTTAGAGACTGTCATTTTTTTGTTGACTCTGAAACAAATGTTCTCTATTTGTTCTATAGGGATTTTGGAGAAAGGTTATTTTTTAACCCTAACTCAAAGGAAAAAACCATGAGTGAAGAAACCTCTCCAAGCACTTCAAGAAAACCAACCCATCATGTATTTGATGGCAAGGGAAACCGGATCGGTGTCGGCTGGCGCAATGATTTCGGTGGTGTAAATACCGTTAAATCCAGCCACTCAGTTGATGGCCGCGAATATGTTCGTGACATCGACATGCTGAAGAAGATGCGTGAAGAAAAGCAGGCTCAACCTGAGCAGCCAAAACACGCGCCAACTATCCAGCCATAAATCACGTCTAACCTAGTGCGGAGCTTATGCCCTGCACTGGGTCTTTTATTGCGTACCGAATAACAACATAAACCCATAGGAGACAGCATGAGCATAGATATGCATGGAATTACTACGTCGCCTCCTATCACCCGTGATAGTGAGGAATACACAGTTGCAAAACTGGATATTGACGACTATCGGGAGGATTTAGCCAATTTCGAATTGACGCCAGAGCAAGAAATAGAGCTTTTATCAACACTGTGGCAGATCATGGCAACGATGGTAGATATTGGCTGGGGTGTGGACAACGTACAACTAATGATTCCCGACCTCTTTAACCGAGAATCAGCAATTGTTAAAGAACATACTATAGAAAATGACATTGGAAAGGATGGAGTTGATGCAGGAAGTTAAAAAAGCACTCATATATTGCCGTGTGTCTTCAAAAAAACAAAAGACTACTGGTGGAGGACTGGATAGTCAGGAACACCGTTGCCGCCTGTATGCTGCCGAAAAGGGCTATGAAGTCGAAAAAGTCTTTCCTGATGATGTAACTGGCGCAGGGGACTTTATGAAGCGCCCCGGCATGAAGTCGTTAATACGCTACTTGAATAGAAACGACCACACTTCGTATATTGTTATTTTCGATGATTTAAAGAGGTTAGCCAGAGATACTCTGGCACATTTCCAGCTCCGCCATACCTTAATGGGCTATGAAGCAGAATTAGAATGTCTGAACTATACCTTCGAGGATACACCAGAAGGTGAATTTATGGAGACAATCTTTGCCGCACAAGGCCAGTTGGAGCGCAAGCAAAATCGCCGCCAAGTTATCCAAAAAATGAAAGCAAGGCTCGAAAATGGTTATTGGCTATTCTCTGCGCCTGTTGGTTACGAATACATCAGAAGCAAAACAGGCGGCAAAATTCTTTCACCAAAAGAGCCTTTTGCAAGCATGGTTACAGAGGCTCTGGAAGGGTTTGCATCAGGTCGCTTCCAGACTAAGGCAGAGGTTAAGTATTTTCTGGATAGTTTCCCTCAGTATCCTCGCGACAGTAACGGCAATATTCGAGATCAAAGAGTCCATGATCTCATCAGCAATATAGTTTACACAGGCTACTATGAATATAAGCCCTGGAACATCAGCTTTCGTAAAGGCCATCACAAACCCCTGATTTCTTTTGAAACCTTTAAGAAGAACCAAGAACGCTTATTAGGCGTGGCTTATGCTCCCGCGCGAAAAAACATCAATGCCGATTTCCCCCTGCGTGGTTTCGTTTTGTGTGGTGATTGCGAAAAACCTGTTACTGGGGGTTGGAGTAAAGGCCGCAATCGTTATCACGCCTATTACAACTGTAAAAACAAGGGCTGTAGTAGCTACGGAAAGTCTATACGCCGCGATGATATGGAAGGTGCGTTTGGAGATCTTGTGAAGTCATTAAAACCGTCAGACAAGCTCATAAAAGTAGCTACCAGAATGTTCAATAAGCTCTGGAAGGATAAAGAACAACTACAAGCATCACATGCACAATCGTTAAAGAGTGAACTTAAACGCATTGACCAACAAACAAATAAGCTGCTGGATCAAATCCTCGACGCTGAATTGCCGAGTGTCGTCAAAGCCTATGAGAAAAAAATTAAAAGCCTGGAGGATGAGAAGATTGTGATTGCTGAAAAAATAGCCAATATTGGCAAACCAGTAAAAGACCAAAGCCAAACACTTCGAACCGCTTTAGATTTCCTCTCAAATCCCTATAAACTCTGGGCCTCCAAGCGATTAGAGGACAAGCGCGCGGTGTTAAAACTGGTGTTTTCGGAACGGTTGGCTTATGTACGGAATGAGGGGTTTCGAACCGCAATAACCACCTTACCTTTCAATAAGTTAGGTGATTTTTGCGACCCAAAATCCTGTTTGGTGGAGGCGGCGGGAGTTGAATAGACAATATAAACACTTGAAATATTTATTTATCTATTAAGCCCAAAGCATACAACCCAACAAAAAACCCAACATCAGACTTCAGTAACACCATTTTTTCTAACAAAACGGCCTCAAATCGTTGGATTCTACATCCCACTGTCTAATATGCGTGTATAGACCCTCCAACCCTAATGCAAGGCCTTTCACATTCATTATTAGATTTTTATTTCGATACAGGTCTGAAGCCAAGTCATGACAATATTTGATGGCCTTTGTAGACAGATGCTCACCCCCTCCCTTATCACTACCATAAATAATAGTTACGTTGTCGGGCAAATAATAGTCAGCAACTATAGGAGTCTGGCGCTCATTAAATGCACAATGATTGCCTAAATCAGAATCTACAATAAGGCCAATCTTCCCCGAATACTCCTCGGGATGCTTTTCAATGGCTTGTAGAATCTGCCACCACCCCAAATTTTCAGGCTTTACCATCACATTCCAAAGCTCTACGAGGGCAAGCACTCTAGCATGGCAAAACACATTTTTACTATTACGGCACCTAGGGATAATATGGTATGCAGCAGTAATTGATACCGATGCACCATTAACTTGATTTGTGTTGGTATCAACGGCAATCAAATGGTCATATGAAAAAAGCTGCTCATTAGTGTTAAACCAAACATCTCCTGTTGCACTGTTACTGGCGTGGAGAATTTTGGGCTCTTTATACTCACGATCCCTCTTAAATTCCAAGCGAGACTTACCAATCAAAGGGTGGTGTCTACCATGCTTCAAACCCATAATTTTCTGGGTCTTGAAATCCATCACCAAAGCCTCAAATTCAAAATAATTTCGAGGATCCATATGAATTGTATATGAACGTGGCTTTCTTGCCCCCGTCTTAATCACCCGTATATCTCCAGACCAGCCCAGATTAGCGTCTACACCTGAGCTCTTACTCTACTCTGTAGAATGGCCTCAACTTGCTGTAGCAACTCAGCTCTTTCGTTCTCCTTATCTCGAAGGTTTACAACCAAAGAGTATGATTCTAAATCTGGTAGAAAACTCTCAGCCCAGGGGTAGTCATGCCTTGTCACTACAACAAAGAATTTTTTTAATCGTTCACGAGCACTCACCTGCTTAAAATTCCATGTCGAACATTGGAGAGTCCCGTGGTTTCTCCACATTTCTGTAACCTGTCGTTTATTCTTATACTCTTCAAACTTATTAGTTTCTTCTATTGGAACAGCATGATTGAAACGCTTTGATACCTCATCCAGAGACGCAGCCCTAATTAGCTTGAAACTCATTCGCGTAGTTTTGTAATCCACACGAGTTGTTCTAACTTGCGGGGTATGAGCCAAGGAAACTGCGATCTGCCTTAGCCTCTTACTGCCAGCCCAAAATTCATTAGGAATTGGTATTTCATAGAAGTGATGACTCTTATTCCTCAAGGAGTCTTGTGCAAAAATTGACAAGTCATCATCTAGAGAACGAAACAGCGCTTCTTCGTCAACAACACCATATCCTGTTGTAAATAATGCCTTATCTTTTCCTTTACCGAATAGATTCACCACTTCAGTCGGCATGCTGGCATGTGATGCCAACAGAGCTCTAACTTGATCTAGCGTAGCATCAGGATAAACAACCAAAATCCGCGCAGCCAAATGTGCAATAAAGGGGGCCGAAAATGAAGTACCCACATCCTCAGCAACTAGTCGACCAGCAGTAAAATCCTTACATAGTGACACTTCCCCTAAAAGATTATGAATTAAGCTATCTACTCTGGTATTGACTGCATAATTACCACCATATGCAACAAACTCAGGCTTAATTGATTTCTTAATACCAGGGCCACTTCTAGAAAATGGCGACGGCTGATTGATAGCTGCAAAGCTTTGCTCAGCCGGATCACTAGGATGACGCATAGAACTCATAGTCTGATCATACCGAGCAAGTGACCCAACAGTAATGCTATTGATAGATGGGGCTGGATCAAGCAGCCTGCGATCAACTAATGAGTCAGGGTACGATTCTTTCCAAGCTGTAGGACTATCATCAGAACGATAATTCCCTGTAGGCACAACAAACAGCACCCCTAGCTCACTAGCCAGAGTATCAAGAACCACTGCTAAGCCTCGAATTCTGCCACCAGAGTAGGGCTTATTGCTATCACCGTAGGAAAGATTAAATATCTTGCAAGTATAGTTTTCTACGAAATACCTGACAGCTTTTTCAACCTGATGCTCTATCAGCTTATCATCAGACTCGCAATTCTCATCTAATATACGACCACTAAAAAGCCTCAACTCCGGTATGAATTGACCACTCTCCAATTTAGCTGCCACATCGCCGTATAGGGCTTTTCCGGCAACCATTGTGCCGTGACCATTCTCATCATCACTACCTTTACCATCTATGAAGCTCTGTGAGTCTCCGACTGCTGAACTCAACAATGGATGCCCTGTCGCGAGGCCACTATCCAGCACCACAACAGCAGGAGCATCATCAGCGGGTGCAGGCACTACTGGAATATCCTGAATATCTCTTTGAAGCAAAGACACATCAAGCCTGAACTTTGGAGGCAGGTCGACTAAACGTACATCTCGATGGTTAAGAAGCTGTTCAAGTTGGCGGGTATTTACTTCCAAGCGATATAGAACAATCGACTGATTGAAGACACGATCTTTCTTCGTAATACCATTCTCTGGTAGCCACTCTTCAAACGCATTTACCAAAGCCTCTCTGTCAGCAGCTTTACCAAGGGGCCACAACTCAACATCTACATTGAACTGATTAGCTTCAGGAGCACCATAATATCCAAGTGCCCACCCTGTTCTATCCTCGGCAGTAAAAGCATCAAAACCATCTAATGCTTCAAAAATAGACTTACGAGTGGGGGTGCCACCTTCTGCAAGGGTTGTAAGCCGTGCTTCGAACTCTTCGAGTGCCTGTTCAGAGCTAAAAACTAAAAAGACACCTTTATCTTCCTGACTAATTAATTCAACGCCAGGAATAGCCTCAAGGTTTGCTCCCTCGAAGTCGCTTATCTCTATTTTGAATAATAAACGGCCATCAAATCCCTGATCCTGAGTTTTAGCACTCTGTTTCGCAGCAGAAAAAGAAGCAAGCATACTTTGGCCATGACCAGCTAAATCTCCTCTTGGCTTGCTTGGAGGAGGACGCTTTGGACGTTTGGCTGTTACAGGGTTTTCACGATTAAAGGTAAAGTGGTCTCTAGCCACAATATTGACTCCCTTCGTTATGGCCAACTTTACTATTTAGTAGCAGGCTTTCGAATAGATTTAGTTAGGCTTTTCTTTCTAGATTTTTCATTATTCAAAGCAGTTTGAACATGCTCCAACTTCAGAAACTCTTCGCCATCCAGCAACATATCCTTGATCGCACGTTTCAGAATGCGCTCAATATCAGCATGAGATGTATTCTTAAATAAATCTGTAACTTGCTTAGTATATTCAAACTCTCTGCGCACACCACGCAGCTTAATATTTAGCAAATTTTTAATCTGAACAACTGTTGGATACTCAAACGCCAATACATCTTCAAAGCGACGCCAAATAGCAGAATCTAAAATATTTTCATGATTAGTAGCAGCAATAATCAAGCTCTGACCACTAAAGCCATCTAACATTTGTAAGAATGTATTTACTACACGCTTCAACTCACCGTGTTCAGCACTATCTGCGCGCTCTTTACCTAGAGCATCAAATTCATCAAACAATGCTACAACAGGAGAAGACTTAATATAATCAAAAACCTTTCTGAGGTTCGCAGACGTTTCACCTAAATATGAAGAAACAACACTATCAAGTCGAATAATGCACAACGGCCTATTTAGCTCAAAAGCTAACGCTTCAGCACTGATGGTCTTGCCACAGCCAGGGGGGCCGCAAAACAAAACTCTCTCTACAGGGCGCATACCCCAGCTACGTAAAACTTCTTCACGGTTATACTCTTTGAGAATACGCTTAATGGCGGCTCTGTTGGTATTCCCCAACACAACCTCTGTGAGGCCTCTTACGGGCTCTTTCAATTCAAGTAGAGGCAAACCTCGTTCTTTATCAACGGGAATACTCTGCTTCAGGTTCAGTTGGGTAACTTGTTTATGGCCACTAAAGGAATCAGAGCCGTAGAGAATCTTTTCAAGGTCATTTGCCAAAAGGTTATGGTGCTTCTGACGCTCTTCGGCAATCAGAGCTTCCGAAATCCGCCGAAATCCGCCTTCATCTCCATCTACACCAGAACGTATCAACTGCCTTAGTAATTTCCCACTAGCCATCCCAACACCATTCGACAATTTAACTTATTGATTATAAATAATTTTATACACTAAATTGAGATTAGAAATTACACGAATCCCTTCCATTAGGACAAAGTTTATCATTTGGTCATCTCTCTCTCCACAGCCAAAGCAAAGCAGAAGGCCATTAAGGGCTGGGCTTCAGCAATGCATACACACTAACCTCTAGTGCATTAGCTATCGCTTCAATCACACCCAAAGTGGCATTTCTACCACTACGCTCTATCAAACTGATAAAAGTTCGATGCAATCCAGCTCTCTCAGCTAGCTTCTCCTGAGAAAGCCCCTGTTCTTTCCGCAGTCTCTTGATATTAGTGGCAAGTGTAGCCAGTAGCTCAGGACTACATGGCTTGTACTTGCTTTGTTGTTGCTCTGCACTCAAGTCTACTGGCCCAAATATAGGTTTTCGACTATTGCACTTTCATGTAGACTACTAATCTACAGACTACTCAATACATATGGAAGCTCATGGAGCAAAACTAATGAAAGGTCTCACCTCCTCTACCACTACTCCTTTATACCTTTTCATTCCGCTTTTACTAATGCTGGCGCTGACATCATGCGGCAAACAATCCTATGCGAATAACGCTACCTTTTTTTCGTTGTCCGAGTGCATGGAAGGCATTAAGAAAAGCTCCGGCCAAAACCTAAAAATAATTCGCGACAAACCCGACATTGTCTCCGGCAAGCTCTCAAACGGCGAGCACTTTAGTTGCAAAAAGGTTACTTCCGGCACTCTAGGCACCCACTGGAAGGGCTGGTATATGTCCAAATAGGCTTTGAATGCTTTGACTAACTATCAGGTTAAGCCCTAAGGACTAAAAAATACGTTTCGGCAACGGAGATTAGATGTGCTTGAGATAATAAAGGGTGTTTTTGCACTAATAATTTTAGTTTGGCTGGCCTTATGCGTTACCAGCCTAATTTACCCAATCAAGCCATTCAAGAAAAGGCGTCACGCCTTGGGAGCCTTCGTGGTTTCATTCGTGTTGGCGAGCATTTATGGGGGTGTTAATGGCCCCAGTGAATTGCCTAGTGAAAAGCTTGCAGATGATGAAAGCACCAAAGTCGAAGAGAGTAAGTCAGCCATATCATCAAACGCAAACCTATCCAATGACATTCCTGACTCATGCGGAGAGGGTGGTATCAGACTAAATGATGTTGTTGCCGTCACCCAAAAGAGCAACCTATATTCCGCAGCCTCCAAAAGTTCTCAAAGGGTAAAAAATCTCAAGCTATCAAAAGCTCTTGGCACTAACCGTTATCATACGATTGACCCATCAGTGACCGTCAAAAGACTTTGTGTGCAAAAACACTGGACTGAGGTGCAAATTACGTCACCTGAGTGGTTATCACACGTAATCGGCTGGGTTGATAATTCGTCACTGAAAGAGATTGTACGAAACTCTAAGGGCAAAAGACTCTACTCAGAAAGTGACTTCTTTTGGGACAATGACACAACGCTCTATAAGGCTGATATTGTTCAAATCATAAATAAAATTTCGAGTGAGAATAAAAACTGCTCAGAAATTGACACCGGCACAGTTATGAAATCAGGGTCGAGAAGTAAACCTAATGACCCTGTTTTCTTTGTTACTTGTGTGAGTAACGGAAAGCCATTCAATGTGTGGTTCAAACCATCAGATGCAAATAACTCTAACGATTTTTCTGGGGTAAACCATATTGGACGGGCATCAGCATTAAATGCTTGTGAGGCTTACGCCAAATCAGTGGCCAATTATCCCTCTACAGTAGACTTCTCTAAAATTTTAGATGCTGTATACATTCAGCACCCGTCTGGTAGAGCCCAAATGATCTCGACATTCACTGCTAAAAACGGCTTCAACCTGAAGCTGAAATATAGAGTCCGCTGTTTATTTGAAGGCTCCAGGCTGATAGAAGCATCTATATCTGAAGAAACATAGCATTTTTCCTTATAGAAGTTTCCCTGACATTCGGAAATTTACTCATACGGTACGCAAAGCCCTATAGGCCGGGCTTTTGGTCAAAAACTTGTATTGATTCTCCGAACTTCCTAGCTGAATATAGGAAACATATTAATAGGAGAATGTATTGAACAAAGGTTTACCCTACAACGGCTGGAGTGAGCTTGTTCGCCATGGTAGAGACAATCATTACTACCACGCCCAAAAACGCAAAATCTTACCCCAGAAACCAACATGTATTGGTTGCCAAGTTGATCTACCCCCAGACCGCATTCCTTACCACTCCGAAGAGTACGGCCCAACCCTTGAAGATTACTGGGCATCTTGTGTACCCATGTGTCACCGCTGCCATGCGATGCTACACGTCCGGTTCATCACCCCCAACCTCTGGAAATTGTACCTTTACCAGATGACTAACCGGGCAATTGACGACAGTGTATTTCCACTGTCTAACGGTATAGCACCGATGCTCAAGCGTTTTAAGTGCCGGGAGGACATTGGGTATGTCCCCATGCCCCAAAACGCCCCTGAGTACCTTACAGGGCTGCCAGACCATGAGTACTCCGGAAAACCCAAGGTGGCCACACTACTAGTTATTGACCATGCCACAGGAAATAAGACTGAAGTTCCCGACTGGACTCTTTATGGTGACCAACTAGAGCTGCTAACCCAGAAAGAAAAATCTCAACTATCATCCAGTGGCATCGACATTGACAGTTTCCTTACAGGGCGCATCAAGATCACAATTAATAGCTCTGGAAAGCGACGCTATAAGCGCCTATATGTTTAGTTTAGTTCAGGTTTACCAGTCATTATCATCACTATTACCGTCAGGTTTACCAGACTTTCTTAAGAAAGATTGTGAATTTAAATTCACTTTTGATCGTTTTGACTTTTTAAGTGGGCCGGTAAACGTCTTGGCTTTTTCCCATAACTCCGGATTCATAAACCTTCCAAGGTAGGCCTGATACAAGCAGAGGTAAACCAAAGCACCTGCATAGGTCGTGGTATACCCATCTTTGGCCAGTTCGAAAGCACTCTTCACCGACTCAACTTGCCCCGGGTACAACTTAACAATCAGCCGCTCTTTGCCCTCTACAGGTTTAACAAGCTTGAAAACAGGCTGGAATGTTTGAAAGTCTGCACTGATAAGCTCCAATGCTGAGTGGTTGTATTGGTAGCCTGTGCTCTTAAAAACCTGGTCTACTATGTACTTTGCTTCTCTGGTCAGCCGAAACCTCAGCCGTTTACGTTTGTTCGCGTAATCCCGCTCATCTAACTTATCACTCATATTTAGTTGCCTCTTGGTTAGTTATATCTTTTTGGCGGGGGCCCCTGCCCCCTTGTAATAGTGTTGTAATCCCTTCTTCTCCAAACTGGATTTGACACCTGACCCCAAACCCCATCCTATTTGGGGCAAGTCTGCCGTACATGGCGACAGAACCACACCGATGTAACGCTCTCGCGGTGGCGACCATCGACAGTCGATTCCACAAACCCTCCAAACTTGGAGTCAGCAGTTGTTTAAAGTGCCTGCCGGAATCCTCAAAGAGGCACCTACACTATAAATTTCACAGCAACGAACAAGCCCAAAGAAACAACACTTGTCATTTACTCGCCAAAGGCCTAGACTCGATCCACTCTTGCACTTCATTACTACGCCAAGCAACAGAGCGCTGAGTCAGTTGGACTGGTTTAGGGAAGGCCCCCTTTTTGATTGCCTCGTAGACACTTGACCGGGGCAATCCCGTAGCTGAACACACTTCTTTTATTCTCAGTAATCGCATAACAACCTCCACAGCCTCAGATCACATGAGGCCGAGTAAACCACTATCAGGCGATTGATTTCTGGGAGAAAGAACTTCCCTAGGAATAGCTAAATGAACCTCCCTAGGAGTAAAACAAACCTCTCTAGGAAATTTGAAATTTAAAGCAAGATTAAGACTTCTTGATTGAGGGGAAGAAAATGGGTCAGATTAACTTTTTGGTTCAAATATCCTTCTAATACGACGCATTTGGGTTTCACCTACTCCACACTTTACGCTGGATTCTTTTATGGCAAAAACTCCTGCCTTAAATTCTGCTGAAGATTTTTCCACCCCATCTTTGATGTAAAGGTCGTATTTTTCATTATATATTTCTAAATACTGCTCATAGCGTTCGCGATGCGTTAAAAAATCAGACTGCCAGCGCAATAATTCCGTCGCTTCTTTGTATTTTTTTACCTCCAATGGCTCTAACCCGGCCTTTTTTTGTTTATTGCCCATTTCACCAACTGCTTTCTTGAACTCATCGTTATCCATCAGAAATTTAGGCATTTTTACTTCCCTATTTTCGAATTAGCAGCAGCCACCTTCAGTGAATCAAGGTAGTTGGCCCATTTCTGCATCATTTTTTTTCTCTGCTTCAAGTGGGTAGTCCGGTTATAGGCCCGCCCCAAACTATCCTTAACAGCATGCGAAAGCTGGTGTTCAATCCAGTCAACTCTTTCTTCCAACACCTCATCCAGCAGCGTACGAGCCATTGCCCGAAACCCATGGGGAGTCATAGTATTATTGTCATAGCCCATCGTACGAAGAGCCGTTCTGACGCCATTTTCACTTAGCGGGCGGCTGGCACCTCTAGCACTCGGAAACACATAGCGCCCACGGCAGTTAAGTAGCTTCTGCTCTTCTATAATCTCCAGCGATTGATTGCTAAGGGGGACAATATGGGGCTCCTTCATCTTCATTTTTTCAGCCGGAATTTCCCAAATAGCATCATTAAAGTTAATTTCCACCCACTCCATATGACGAAGCTCACCGGGGCGGCAAAACAACAACGGCGACAACCTTAAGGCCGCCTTTACTGTGGAAGTACCCTGAAAACCATCTATGGCCAATAAGAGCTTACCGACTTCATCAGGCTCAGTGATGGCTGCAAGGTGCCTTTTTTGAGCTGGCAAAAGAGCATCTACCAGCGGAGCAGCGGGGTCATTCTCAGCTCGGTCAGTGATAATTGCATACCGAAATATTTGCCCACAGGTTTGCCTTGCTCGTTTAGCAGTTTCTATGGCACCACGATTTTCTATTTTACGTAGTACACGAAGCAGCTCCGAAGAGCTTACTTGCGAAATGGGGCGATGCCCTATGTATGGGAATATGTCCTTTTGAAGCGCCCTAAGCGTACGGTCTCTGTGGCTTTTAGATTTGTCTGACATTTTCTTGTCAAACCACTCCAGCGCAACTACTTTAAACGAGTTCGCATTAGCCTCTATCCCAGCGTGGCGCATTGCGCGCCTAACATCTTGCGGGTTTACCCCCTTAGCAACCTGCTTCCGGGCCTCATCTCTTCTATTGCGAGCATCCTTTAGTGAGACATCCGGGTATACCCCCAGGGCTAACTCTTTCTGCTTGCCTGCGAAGCGGTAAGCGTATTTCCAATACTTACCACCATTAGGCATAACGTGTAACTGCAACCCCCTGCCATCAGACACCTTCACCTTCTTATCCCGAGGTTTAAGCGAGCGAATTTTTGTATCAGTGAGAGCCATTTGTACGCCCTTCAATTTTGTTGGGGTTTAGATGAGAGAAACACTCGAAACCCAACTCAAAACCCATCAACTTGTTGGGGCTTCCATCAAACCCCTTCAGACAATCACAGACACAGTATATACAAAAAAGCCCCATAGATCAGTATCTACAGGGCTTTCTCGGACTTCTTTAAACTACTATTTGGTGGAGGCGGCGGGAGTTGAACCCGCGTCCGTCAGCACTCCGCCCTCGGCTCTACATGCTTAGACCCTATCAATTAATTTAGCGTCACTCAGCCCGATAGGCAGGACGAGGTCGGCGATCTTAGTAAAGTTTAACAGTGGTGTCCTAAGCCAACCTCACTGCGGTCCAGTTCTATTTGACAGAAGCTTCCCGTTTACTGGCATCCAGTGGCTTCTGCTAGCGGGCTTATGCCGCCAGAGCGTAGTTGTCGTCGTTGGCAACTAATAAAATACGACTTTGGATTTACGTGATTGGTCGTCATCACGACATGCACCTTGGGTTTTGTCACCGGCGTCGAATCCAAAACGCCCCCAGGCGGAGCTTGTTGGCGAACTGCTGCGTTGCCCGGCGGTCTCGATGATCGTCACATACTGTATGTATGCTCCTCACCTCTCGCCTTGCATTTCACTCAACAATCTCCGCCTGGCGTTCTGATTAATAAAAAAAACCAAAACGGAGTGCTCCACGGTGTTCGCATGTTTTCCCGGCGCCAGGCGCTTATCTCTGGGCGGGTGTCATCCACGAACGTGGGCGATTGTAGCAGAGATTTGCCTCGCCACAGCCCTTCGGCTTAAATAAGCCAACTATTTGCAGAGGCGAGAATAATGACAAACGCAACCGATGCTTCCCCTACCCTGATGAACCGCGTGCTCAACAAGGTTGAGGTGGTGGGCAATAAACTGCCCGACCCGGCCATTTTGTTTTTGTACGCGCTGCTCATTGTCTGGTTGTTGTCGTGGCTGTTGTCCGGTGTGGATTTTGGCATTAACCACCCCAAAACCGGCGCCCCCCTTGAGGTGGTCAATTTGCTCACCGGCACGGAGTTGGCCAGCTTCCTATCCAATATGGTGAAGACCTTTACAGGCTTTGCGCCGCTGGGGGTTGTGCTGGTGGCCATGTTGGGCGTGGGGGTTGCGGATGAGTCCAAGTTCATCAATACCGGCCTGAAGTTGATGCTGCGCCGCACGCCAACTTTCCTGCTGACGCCCATGGTGATTTTGATTGGCCTGCTCAGCCACAGCGCCATCGACGCCGGCTATGTGCTGGTGATCCCCCTGGGGGGCATTATCTTTTACGCCGCTGGCCGCCATCCGTTGGCGGGTATTGCGGCGGCCTTTGCCGGCGTATCCGGTGGCTTTAGCGCCAACCCGGCACCCTCGGCGCTGGACCCATTACTGCAAGGTTTTACCCAACCCGCCGCGCAGATTATTGACCCCAACATTGAGGTCAATCCGCTGGGCAATTACTTCTTTACCGCGGTTTCCAGCGTGTTGGTAATCGCCCTTGGCTGGTTTTTGACCGATAAGGTGATAGAGCCGCGTCTGCAAAAAACCGCCGCACTGAACGACGATATCGAACCTGCAGAAGATTTAAGCACCGTCGCCCCTCGAGAGAAAAAGGCCTTTGTGGCCGCCGCCCTGACCATGTTTGCCGGCCTGGCCTTGCTGGTGCTGGTATTGCTGCCCGCCGACTCCCCTTTCCGGGATGCCGAAGGCTCGCTGAACTCGTTCCAGGCGCCGATTATGCAGTCCATCGTGCCGCTGATTTTGCTGCTGTTTTTAATCCCCGGTGTGGTTTACGGCCGCATTGCCGGTACCTTTGAAAATGGCAAAGCCGTGATCGACGCCATGAGCAAATCCATGTCTGGCATGGGTTACTACATTGTGATGGCATTCTTCTGCGCCCTGTTTGTCAAAGCCTTCGCGGATTCCAACATCGGCGCACTGCTGGCGGTAAAAGGCGCCGAGGTATTGAAGGCACTTGCCCTGCCCGGCGGCGTTACCCTGTTTGGCATTATTTTGCTGGTGGGCTTTGTGAATATCTTTGTGGGCTCTGCCTCCGCCAAGTGGGCACTGTTGGCCCCCATCTTTGTGCCCATGCTGATGCAGCTGGGTTTCTCACCAGAGCTCACCCAGGCGGCCTATCGGGTGGGAGATTCCTCCACCAATATTATCACTCCGCTGATGCCTTACTTTCCGCTGGTGGTGGTGTATTGCCAGCGCTACGTGAAGCAAACCGGTATCGGCAATCTGGTGTCGATGATGCTGCCCTACTCGCTGGTGTTCCTGGTGTGTTGGTCGCTGTTCCTTATGGCGTACTGGGGGGTTGGTATTCCACTGGGCTTTGGAGCCAGCTATACCTACCCGTAATGTATAGAAGGTCACAAAAACTCCAGTGGTTTAACTGATCCAGATCAGTTTCGGTGGTTTGGCGCTTCCTATAATGGCGCCGATTTTATTAACCACTGCTTAACCACTGGAGTGACAA
Organism: Porticoccus sp. W117; assembly: GCF_030341905.1. Lineage (GTDB taxonomy): Bacteria > Pseudomonadota > Gammaproteobacteria > Pseudomonadales > Porticoccaceae > SCSIO-12696. The sequence continues at coordinate 44,762 of NZ_JATAAF010000014.1, forward strand.
CCATGTCCACCCAAGAAACTGTACTGGTCGTTGTAGACCCTCAACAAGACACTCACCCGGCGATGGATCGCGCCATTGCCAACGCCAAAATCCGTAAGCCGGAAGAGCGTTCCCGGCTGGTGATTCTGGTTACCCCGGATACCGATGACCTGGCCAAAACTCCGGTCATCAAGGGTCAGGCCTGGCTCAGCGGTTTGATGTCCATGGCGTTTCAGGACAAGGTGGAATACCAGCTGGAATTGGGCTGGGGAGCCTCCCTGCCACAGGTGCTGCACAACGCCGTGGAAAAGTACCAAGCCAATCTGGTGATGTTGCCGCTATACAAAAACGGCAACGACAAAGTACTGAATGACGACCGCTGGAATTTCCTGCGCAACGCCCAAACCCCGGTGCTGTTGATTCGCCCGGAAAACAACCGCCCCCGCAAAAAACTGCTGGCAGCCATTAAAGTGCAAGACAGCAAATACCAGCAGCTTAACCAAACCGTGGCATCCCGCGGCCAGTGGGCGGCGCAGCGCTACAACGCCGACTTGCACCTGGTAAACTGCTACAGCGATTCCATGAACTTCCCCGACCGCAGCGCCATTGCCCGTCTGGCGGATGTGCCCAACGAGCGCATTCACGTACAGCAAGGCGACCCGGATCAGGTGATCCCCCGCGTAGCCAAGGACATCGACGCCGATATGATTCTGGTAGGCACCCAACGTCGTACCGGACTTAAAGGTGCGTTGCGCGGCAACACCATTGAGAAGATTATTCGCGGCCTGCCTCAGGACGTGATGATGTTGGTGTAAAGACGGCTGCGGGCAGCGAGCCTCTTGCGGCTGGCTGCCCTAGCATTAGTCATTGCGAAGGAGCGAAGCGACTGTGGCAATCCAGCGACTTGCAAAGCCAAGACTCTGGATCGCCGCGCTGCGCTCGCGATGACAGCTTTTTTAGCCATTCAGAGCTTTCCGCATCACCCGATGCGGCAGGCCAACTTCCATAAAAACTTCGCCCGAAGCACTAAACCCCAGTTTTTTATAAAAACCCTCGGCGCTGGTGCGGGCGTGCAACACAATTTTACTGCAGCCATGCTCACCGGCCCACTTCTCAGCGGCCTGAACTAGCTGACTGCCAATGGTGCAGCCGCGATATTCGGGCGCCACTGCCATTTGCCTCAACTTGACGCCATCCTGCTGCCAGGGCGCCAGTACCAAACAGCCCGCAATCTTGCCGCCCAACTCACAAACCAGGTGGCCTGAATCCGCTTCAGCCTCAAGCTCGGCATCGCTAAAGCTCAAACCCTGGGGCTTGCGCAGCACCTCGTAACGCAGCTGCACCGCGTTGTCGTAGGCCTCACTGCCGTGTTTAACAGAATAACAATGGCCAATCATCGCCTTTATGTTCATTTCGCTTTCTCTGCTCGCCGTCTTTGCTAATCAAGGTCAATCCGGGGTTTACCTTTAAACTGTATTCATATACAGTACACATTAACTGTACGCAAATACAGTATTAACTGCCTTTAAAGGCAGCAACAGAAAGTCAGGAGAGCACGCCATGTTTATCAGCCATCGGAGTACCAACAAACACAGCGGATTTCTGCGTCAGTTGTTTGGCCCCACCAGCACACCCACCATGGCACAGTCGTTCACCTCTCCCCGGCTTCAGCAGCAAGCCCAGCTCTGTGATGCCCCTCAAATCAAAAAGCCGGTGCGCCGCCACTGCCACAACCCGGTGAATGCCTTGCTGGACAAAAGCCAACCACTACAGCGCCTGGCCCGTGAGCTGAACCGCCCCGGCTACCACCCAACTCCCATTACCCTGGGTGTAAAGAGTGACCCTTACCGGGTAAACGACAAACAGCTGGCCACTACCCGGCAAATACTTGAACTGCTACTGGCTCACAAACACCCGGTACACATCATCACCAAGAGCCATCTGATTGTAAAAGATCTAGATATTCTCACTCAGCTGGCAAAACAACGTTTGTGCACCGTTGAGCTGTGCCTGCACACCATGGATAGCCACCTGAGCCGCAAAATTGAGCCGCGCACCTCATCGCCAGCGGCGCGCCTGAAAACCATCAGCCGACTGTCTGGCGCCGATATCCCCGTAGCCGCCATGGTTGCGCCGCTGATTCCCGTGGTCAACGACGCCGAGATGGAGGCGCTGCTCACCGCAGCCCAACAAGCTGGCGCCATCGCCGCTGGCTACGAATACCTCAACCTGCCCACAGATTTGGCGGGAGAGTTTGATCTGTGGCTACAGCGCCATTACCCAGAGCAGGCAGAGCGCATTTTCCACCTCAGCCAAGCCAACCTCAGCAGCAGCGCCCAGGAATTCGCCCGTATGGTTCAACAGCGCTTCCAGTTGTGTTGCCAGAAGCTCGGCCTGAGCCATGGCGGTTTGCCAGTGCTGGATACATCGTTCTTTCGACCAACACAACCTTCGTTAATAACATCAGGTTGATCAGAGCCAGCTCATCCAGTCACTTGGCAATTTCCTTTTAAAACGCACTTTTATTCGTGTTACGATATAACATCGTAGAAATAATACTGTTGTGCAACATCGCCAGCTTATTCACACAAACGTTCTCTGAAACCGGATGGAACAGCGTCAATAGCCTGGAACCCTTACGCCAAAACTGATCAAACGGCCGTGACTACTTACTTTCAGCATTTTTGCAAACGCACCCGCGTGACATCACAATGCGCCCTGCTGCTGCTCGTGGCCGTGTTCACGGTCAATTGTGTTGCTGCTGTCAGTCATATCCACGGGCCCAACGAACACCAGTGCGCAAGCCACCAGCACGACCATCGCTGCGCTGATCCACAAGATAAGCAGCAAGCAGATCACTCTCACTCCAGTGACGATCACTGTTATCTGTGCCAGATGGCGGATATTGGCAAGCTCTATTTGGGCTTAGCTGGTTTCCAGCTCCACAGTCCGGCATACAATCCAGCACAACAATCCTTTAAAGTCAGGCTACTCAGCCCGTCTCTACACAGTGCCCAAGCCAGAGGGCCTCCCCACTTCGCCTGATTTTGTCAATTTAGCGGCCAAAGCCGCTACACACTTGCGCCTTTAAGGCCAAGTCACACAACACACTATCAAGGCAGCACCATGAAACAGAACATTCTTGCCAGCAAATCATTGCTGGCTCTGGCAGTGGGTACCATCTCCGCCCAGGCATACGCACAAAACACTCAACAGCCACAAACCAGCATTGACGAAGAAGTCATCATTACCGCATCTCCGGTACACGGCGATAAAGACAAAGTCATTCAGGGCATTTCCATACTCAGCGGCGACGAGTTGCGCGAGCAGGCCGCCGCCACCTTGGGTGAAACCCTGCAAGGGGAACTAGGCATCAGCTCCTCTTCCTTTGGCCCTGGCGTTGGCTTACCAGTTATTCGCGGCCAGAGCGCCAACCGGGTCAAGGTACTGCAAAATAGCCTCGATACCCTGGACGCCTCCGACACCAGCCCGGATCACGCCAGTGGTACCGAATCACTACTGGCAGAGCGCATCGAAGTGTTGCGCGGCCCATCCACTCTGCGCTTTGGCAACGGTGCCATCGGCGGTGTGGTCAATGTGATCGACAATCGCATCCCGGAATCGGTACCCGAGTCTGTAGAGTCCGCCGTCGAAGTACGCCACAACAGCGCCAACAGTGGTGACAACCTAGTATTTAAGGTGGACGGTGGCGAGGGCAATATCGCTTGGCACCTGGATGGTTTGTATCGCAGTAGCAACAATATCCAAATCGACGGCCCTGCCATGCTTGAGCACGAAGAAGAGGAACACGAAGGCGAGGAGGAGCACGAAGAGGAAGAAACCACCATCGGCTTTGTAGACAACACCGACGCCAACACCAACAGCCTTACCGGCGGCCTGTCCTGGGTCGGTGAAGACCGTTTTGTGGGCTTTAGCGTTAGTCGTCTGGAAAACAACTACGGCATTCCCCCCGGTGCCCACGGCCACGAAGAGGAAGAAGGTGAAGAAGGAGAAGAGGAAGAAGAAATCATCCGCATCGACCTGGAACAAACCCGCTACGACTTCAGAGCCGGACTCAACAATCCCTGGGAAGGCATTGAACAACTGAGTTTCGGGCTTGCTTATAACGACTATCGCCATGTGGAGTTGGAAGGCGCAGAGCAAGGCACTGTGTTTACCAACGATGCATGGGAATCCCGCCTGGAACTGGTGCACGAACAGTGGGGCAACTGGAAAGGCGCCTTTGGTCTGCAACTGCAAATGGCTGACTTTGCCGCTGTTGGCGAAGAGGCTTTTGTAGCCCCTGCCGACATTAGCAACTACGGGGTATTCTGGCTGGAAGACATGAACATAGATGACTGGCACATCGAACTTGGTGTGCGCGCCGAACGTCAACAGATAGACCCGATAAATGGTGCTGAGGTATCCCATACCACTACAACGTTGTCTGGTGCCGCCCAGTGGTTGTTTGCTGACAACCAACACCTGAGCTTTAGCCTCACCAATGCCGAACGCGCGCCCACAGTGGAAGAGCTGTTTTCCGAAGGTGCTCACTTGGCCACCAACCAGTTTATCTTTGGCAATAGCGCTCTGGACGAAGAGACCAGCCTGAACTATGAACTGGGCTACCACTATCACAGCGAAGCAGTGACCTTACAAGCCTTTGTTTTCTATAACGATATCAGTGATTTTATCTACGAGCTTGGCCGCGGCACCGAAATGGAAGAGCTGCCGGTATTCGACTACGTTCAGCAAGACGCCACCTTCCAGGGCGCCGAAGCCGAGTTGAATATCGCTCTTAACGAGGAATTGACCCTGAACCTGTTTGGCGATTACGTGCGCGCCGAGTTGAACGACGGCAGCGATGTACCCCGAATCACACCAGCCCGATTTGGTACAGAGCTGGAATACGGCGCTGGCGAGTGGAGCGCCAAATTGCGCTGGACCGAAGTACAGGACCAGGATCGCCCCGGCGATGAAGAGGAACCCACTGAAGGCTACAGCCGCGTGGATACCAGTCTGAGCTACCAAATCGACGGTAACAACGCCGATTACACCTTGTTTCTGCGCGGCAGTAATTTGCTGAATGAAGATATTCGCGACGCCACCTCATTCCTGCGGGAGTTCGCCCCCCAGGCCGGCCGCAGTTTCGAACTGGGAGTTCGTGTCACCTTCTAACAAGCCCCGTCATCGCGACAAATCGGCAGGATAGCCGATTTGGGCGCCGCAGGCGGTCGCAGACCGAGCACCATGGATGGTGCAAGTCACCGCAGCGCGGCGATCTCCAGAGTATTGGAAATCGCCGCGCAAGCACTTTCACCCTGCAAATACTCTCCTCCGTCATTCCCGCGCAGGCGGGAATCTATAGCGCTTAAAGCGTCTAAGTAAAAGCCAATGAATCGCCGCCTGCGCGGGGATGACGGTTTTTTTCTATCCTCAATTGGTTACACTCACGCCACTGATTGGAGACCTCTGTGAAAGCGCTTTTAAAATGGACACTTGGCCTCGCTCTGGGCGCTGTTGCCCTGGCACTGATCGCCGCAGCAATACTGCTGTTTGTGGTAGACCCCAACCAATACAAACCGCAACTGCAACAACTGGCCAAAGACAACCAGATAAACCTTGCTATTGACGGCGACCTGAGCTGGCAACTGTGGCCAGATGTAGCCATCAGCGCCGCCGACACCCGCGTTAGCGGTGCCAACTTGCCAGATATTCAGGTAGCCCGCGCGGACTTGGCACTGGAACTGGCCAGCCTGATCAAAGGCGAACTGGTGGTGCAAAAAGTCACTATCGACCAGCCGCTGATTCGCCTTGAACTCACCGACAGCAATGCCAGTCAGCAAGCCGGTGCCATCGCCGCTGCCCCCATCGCCACAGCGGGCAACAGCGAACCCGGCAGCCCTTTTGCCATCCACAGCTTACACATTAACAATGGCACCCTTGAGTTGTTGGAGAACGGTGTACTGCAGCAACGCATTGGCAATCTCAATATTGCTGGCCAGAGTATCAACCTGAACAACACGCCCTTCCCCATCGATATGGCTTTTACCACCGGCTTGCCAGGGGTGGCGGAAAATGTGCAGCTACAACTCAGCGGCCAGGTGAGCAACAACAATCTGCAACAGGTGGCACTCAATGATGGCAACATCAACCTGAATATCACCAGTCAGACCTATGGCGACCACCAGATTAACGGGCAGATAAGTGCCCAGCTCGACCTCAGCAAAGATCAGCTTTCCCTGCCCAATGTAAACCTGCAGTTAGACGGTATTCCCCTGTCGCTGTCCGCGGTGATTGACCAACTGAGTCAAACACCCAAGGTAACAGGCACCATCGATCTGCCGCCGTTCAACCCAGCCCCATTGTTGGCCAGCCTGAGCACCGAAAGCTCTGCACCAAACATCGAACGTCTGGGATTAAAAGGCGATTTCAGTGTTACCGCAGAGCAATACCAGTTGGACAATCTTGCCCTGACCCTGGACGACTTCGCGCTTTCGGGCAGCTTGTCGGCCACACTCTCACAACAGCGTCATATAAAGGGTTTATTCAAAGGCACTACACTCAATCTGGACAACTACACCAGTGGTGATGACAGTACGGAACAAACAAACAGCCAGGCATTATTCGCTCCTTTGCTTGCCCCCTTGGCACTGTTGCAAGGCGGCCGTGGGCAGATAGAAATCACCTTGGAAAAACTGATTGCCCAAGGCGTTGAATTGGACAATGTGCAGATCAACAGCTTTGGCAACGGTCAGGTACTTGAAGTGGCCAACGCCTCTGCCAATGGCTTTGGTGGCACTCTCAAATCCAACGCCCGCATCGACCTGTCTCAGCCACAGCCGCAGCTGACATTTGCCGTAGACAGCAAGGGCATTGACCTGGGCGCTGCCCTCACTACGGTGGCTGATTTCAGTGAACTCAGTGGCCGTGGCGACCTGCAGTTCAGCGGCACCACCCAAGGTAACAACAGCGAGGCGCTAGGCGCCAACCTGCGTGGCAATGGCCAGTTCGCTCTCAACAACGCCCTGTACAGCGCCACCAATATCGAACAACAGCTGTGCGCGGTGGCGGGAGACAAAGACCAGCAACCGGAGAGCTGGCCCAAGGGCACTCGCCTCAACACCACCGCCGGGCGCTTTGCCCTCAACGGCGACACCCTCACCCTGAACAGTGTTAGCAGCGGCGTTGGCAATGTGGCACTGCGCGGTCAGGGCGACCTGCAAATGCAGCAAGGGCTTATGGACATGCGCCTGGTGTTCAACATCAATGGCGCCACATCCAGCGAGCAGGGCTGCGTACTGCGCAGCAAATCGATCCAGAATCGCGACATCCCCCTGCATCTGAAAGGCCCGGTTGCCGACATCAATAGCGTGGTTACCAACGCCCTGGTGGACTTAATGGCGCGCACCCTGATCGAAAGCAAAACCAATCGCCTGCTGGACAAACTGTTGGGCACCGATGAGCAGCCGGTGGAGGGGGAACAAGCCAATGAAGATGCGCCCCCGAAAGACAGCAAGGATCAGTTGAAAGATTTGTTGAAGGATCTACTCAAGAAACGATGATGGATGTATGTCATCCTGAGCGCAGCGAAGGATCTCTTTGCTGATATACAATCCAGGATTCTTCGCTACGCTCAGAATGACAAAAATATCAGACCAGTATGACCGCCACTACGTTTGCCCAACGCCTGCTCACCTGGTTTGACCAGCACGGCCGCCACGACCTGCCCTGGCAACAAGACATCACCCCCTACCGGGTGTGGGTGTCGGAAATCATGCTGCAGCAAACTCAGGTAACCACGGTAATTCCCTACTACCAGCGATTTATGGCGCGCTTCCCCAGCGTACAGGCACTGGCAGAAGCCCCACAGGACGACGTGCTGCACCACTGGACGGGGCTCGGCTACTACGCCCGCGCCCGCAACCTGCACAAAGCGGCCCAGCAAGTGATGGCGGAACACAACGGTGAATTCCCCGATAGCGTGGAGCAGCTGAGCACCCTGCCCGGCATTGGTCGCTCCACTGCCGGAGCCATTCGCTCCATTGCTTTTAAGAAACGGGCGGTGATTCTCGATGGCAACGTCAAACGAGTACTCACCCGCTACCGGGCCATCGGCGGTTACCCCGGCACCACTGCGGTTGCCAATCAATTGTGGCAACTGGCGGAACAGCTCACCCCGAAAAAGCGCGTGGCGGATTACACCCAGGCGATTATGGATCTGGGCGCCACCCTCTGCACCCGCAGTAAACCCGCGTGCCTGCTGTGCCCCATGCAAACCGATTGCCAGGGCCACGCCAGCGGCGACCCCAGCCAGTACCCACACCGCAAGGCCAAAAAAGAAAAACCGGTGCGGGAAACCTGCTTGCTAATTTTGCAAAATAGCGACGGTGACATCCTCTTGGAAAAACGCCCGGCCAGCGGTATCTGGGGCGGCCTGTGGGCCTTTCCTGAATGCGACACCACCGCTGATATCGAGCGCATTTGCCAGCGCTACCAGTGCCAGCCTTTGGACTGGGAAGCCAACGAACCCCGCCGCCACACCTTCAGCCACTACCACCTGGACTACACCCCAGTGCACGTACAGGTCTCCGCAACACGGCAAGCCATGGAAGCCGGGCGGCAGGTCTGGTATAACCCTCGCACAGAATTAACACTGGGCACCGCAGCACCCATCGCCCGGTTATTGAACGAACTCGAAAAGGTAGCACCATGACCCGCACCGTACACTGCCGCAAACACAACCAGGAACTGGAAGGGCTGGATGCCATGCCCTTCCCCGGCCCCAAGGGCCAGGATATTTTCGACAACGTCTCCAAACAGGCATGGCAGGAATGGCTCAACCACCAAACCATGCTGATCAATGAAAAACACCTGAATATGATGGACAAGGAGTCCCGCAACTACCTGGCGGAACAACGCGACCGCTTCCTGTCCGGGCAAAATTACGACGCCGCCGAAGGCTATGTACCGCCCTCCGAATAGAGGTAAAAAATTCTTGGTCAGCCGCTTGACGACCGAAGGATGAGCGGGTTTAATACGCGCCTTCTCGCAACGCGAGTCATCTACCTACGCCCAGATAGCTCAGTCGGTAGAGCAGAGGATTGAAAATCCTCGTGTCGGCAGTTCGATTCTGTCTCTGGGCACCATTTTATTTTTATGTGCGCAAAAACCATCTAACATCTTGAATGGTAAGGAAAAATCAGGAGTTTGATACCCCTGATTTCGCACATAAGTCATGCGCTCTGTCAGCACCAGTTTAACCACCGCTTTTCGCTCCTCATATCGCCCGAAGGCCCATGTTTCATAGGGTTTCGCCATAAACTGCAACGCAGTTCGATACATCTCGTCAAAGGGGCGTATTGGACGCCCACAATTGGCTATTTTTTCCTCTAGCAAGAGCTTGTCGCTTTCCAGACTTTCAATCCGGCTTTCGATACGTTTCTTGGCCGTCAGAGAATCCGTATCCATCATCGTATCAACGGCGCTTTCAATTTTGCGCTCAATGCTGGCAATGTCTCGGCTCAGTAACTTATGGCGCGCTTGCACAACAGTAGCCTGATGGCTCCAGAGTTTCTCAAACATGACTGAGAGCGTATCGATCTGCTCTTTTGATGGTGTGCGCTGCTTTAATAGCTCTTCAAACTCACCCTCCAACACTTCACGCCGGATAGACTTACCTTTCAAGCTACATTTTCGGGTCTGACACATATAATACGCATAGCGCTTGCCTGTGCAGCTTCTTGACCATGCTCCGGTAAAGGCATTGCCGCACTCCTCACAGCACACACTCCCACGAAGCACAAAATCTTCATTGAGATTCTTTCTGGTCGGTGCATAGGCCCGCCCTTTCAAGCGCTCTTGCACCCTCTGGAACAGCTTGTAGCTCACCAAGCCCTCATGCTTGCCTTTGCGAAGCTCGACACCATAGGGCTTGTAACCAACATATCCGGCATAGATCGGGTTGGTCAGAATCTTATCGACACGGCCATTGCCTATCTTTCCACTTGCCTGCTTTGGAAATTGGGGATGGCCTTCCAAGAAGTAACGCACCTCTTCTTTGGTTTGGAATCGACCGGAAGCAAAACCCTCATAAGCCTCTGTAATAATGCTTGCTATAGGCTCATCACGAAATAGTAAGTTTCCGTGTTCTTTCGTCTGCACAAACTTAAAACCCACCGGTGCATTAAAGGCATGGTAGCCCGCCTCTAATCTTGCGGTTTTCTTTTGCAGGTTTTGACGGGCAATCTGACGGGCCTCCATATCACCCACCAGTACATTAACATTCTCGGAAAACCAGCCCTCTAAAGTATCGTCAAAGCGATAGTTGGGGCTTTCGATAACAGCGCCGAAACTCTTAATCGCTTTTTTAACTTTGGGGTATTGCTCAAAATCTCTTGAAAGCCGCTTTAGATCATCAAAAATAACAACGTAATTGCAGTCTTTGTTTTCTTTGAGGTGATTGAGCAGAGCGACAATCCCACGGCGCTTTTTATAGTCACCTCTTCCCGAGACATCATCGGTATAAACAGCTTCTATCTCGTAATGATTTTGCTCTGCATATTGACGGCATCGGTGCTCTTGACTGGTTAAGCCTGAGCCATCAGTAGTTTGCTTGGCACTGGACACTCGACAGTACGCCAGTGCTTTTTGATTAGACTCCTTCATCAGCACTCTCTTTCTCTGCGTCATTGCCTGCGCAGTGTTCAATTGTTTTGGAACACTCTATATTTAGCAGTTTTTCAGAATCGGGGCTAACTTTACTCACCATGTTTCCAAACATTATTTGGGATATATCTTCGTTATAGCCCATAAGAACGAAAGTTTTGGCAATCTCCCAAATGACGCCGAGCATTTCATTGTATTGCTCTTCACTCATCTCATACTCAGCCCAGATTTCCCGATAATCTTCGGGATTCATCTTGAGCGGGGCAAGGGCTGAACATTCCTCTTCGCTATCGTTTATAGCGGTAGAAGGGTCTATGGGCGGCTTGTATTCCATTGGTTTGCCTTTCGTTAGCTGTTAGTTGTTCCTCCTCTGTCATTTAGAACAAAACAAGAACAAACAATTATCACCGAATTTAGAATTTGACAATCATAAAATGCGCGCTTGAAGATTTCGGGAAGCAGAAGCTATTTATCTATCTCGATCTTGGCCTCTGTTTTGCGCTTTCATCTGCTGCTTAAACTCACTAATCCGGTCATAGGCTTTGTCAGAGAGTTTGGACAGACGCAGCGTTTCGCCATGAGAAAAGCTTTTGGACTCTCTCACTTGCCCTTGCGCATCGGTATAAATCCGGCCCGGTTCCGTGGAGTAGGAAACACCGTTTTCGCGGGCGTTTTCAAAAATCGCCATTTTGAGAGGGCCATCCCATAGTGTGTCTTTGGGCTTATTACCTTTGCTTTGGTGCTGCCCTTTATTTTGATATTGTGGGTTGGATTGATTGGCATAGTCACTCATAGTGTTTACTCCGGCTTTAGGTGGTGGTTATCGCTCTAAGTCGCGCGATTGCGGGTCTTGTTTCATGGTCTCAGCAAAAACTCTGACCTGTTCATTTCGGATGAGACGGGCTTTGGGGCCATGCTGTTTGATATAGGCATCGACGTAAGGACGGCTGGCGCTGGCTCCATAGCCAAGGTCAGTGTCGATTGGTGGGGCTTGGTTATGGGAGGCCTGTTGAATATCGGAGCGCAGCCGATTGCTGGCTTTGTTCAAAGTACCCCTGTGAGCCTCAATATGGTTTTGACGCCATGTGCTTTCAGCGATTGGAAGGTCTTGTGGAGGGATTTCACCGGCTTTTTGCTGAAACTGCGCCTTGGCAAATCCCTCGCGGGCCTTAAACGCCATGTTTTGTTCAAGGCTATGGGCTGCGCCGTTCATGGCCTTGTGGCCTTGGTTCAGCTTGCCAGTGCGTTCGTTCTCAAGGTTTGAATGCACCGCCGCTTCTACAGGGCCGCCAATCGTATAGCGCAGCTCTTCATTCTTTTGCAGCGGGCGCTCCAATAGCTCTAACTGGTCTTTGGTAATGGTCATGGGTTCGTCCTCAAACATTAGGGCGGCAGCCTTCAATATACCGCCAGAAACCGCCTTGATATTGTGGAAGGTGCGCCAGCACACTAGGCACACGCTCTTCAATAACACGCGCCCGCCGTGAGCCAAGGCGGGTTTTGATGCTCACATGCTCGGCATCGTGATAGGGGTTGTTTAGATACAAGCCTGCAAAGTCGAAGCGCTCGTAGTGGTTGATCCAATGGCCCATAATCGGGCCTTCCACTAAACCAGAGGCAAAGGCCACCATGGCGCTAGGAGGCAAATTCAAAACCTCGTCAGGTTTGAGGACTTCGCGCGGTTGCTTGCTGCGATGGGTTTCGGCTTCTGTGTAATGACGAAGATCAGCCGCTGCTTCAAAGAAATTACCGCCGCTCAAGATACGCTGCGCCGCATGTTGTTTAAGCCTGCGGGCATCGGATTGCTCTTTCAGCGCGTCATATTCCAAAGACATAGTGCCCGACATGCGAGACACCATATTTGCGCTGGATTCGGTTCTTACGCCTTTAAAAACGCGAAACTGCGCGGAGCCGATAATTTCGTCGGCTTGGGGGCCAAATGCAGCCCGTATCTGCGACGTCTCCTGCCATGCTGCTACGTTATTTATTAGCCCAGCCCCGCGTCCGTAGGTAAAAAGCTCACGCAGCGAGGGCACATTTCCACACTGACCTGCTTCGTCCCAAAGAACGCTGACTGGTGTCCCTCCGGGGCAACGCAATTTATTCTGGATAGCAGACCCCATAACCTGCCGAATGGCCGGGGCTTGGGTTTGAATAAACTCGATAGGCCAGACCACAAATACGCCAATCTTGCGATTAGCGTCTGTAAGCCATTGCAGGGAAAAATCAGAGCCGCCGAACGTCCATTGCAGGCGTGGGTCGTGCATAAAGGCAAATGCACTTTGCAGTACACCCAGGGGAGCGGTGAAACTTTCTCGGCCTTCCTTCTGCAAAGCCATGATTTCACCTGCAAAGCTTACAACGGTTGGAAACCGCGATTCCATCATGCGTTCGAGAAGATCACACCAAAGGTCAGTATCACCTTGGATGCTTTGCACCAAATAAAATACTCCAGTCAGGCTGGCGCAGCCTGCATATTCCGCATCGAATAGCATGAGAGCCGTTAGCCAGCGCCTTGCATCGTCATACGTCCAGCTTGATTTAACTCCCAGCGGAGTCGAACAAAAATCTTGAGCGGCCTTTTGCGCGTCAGCTATCAGGCTCACGTTGTTAATAGTCAGGTGGTCAAGCGGGTTGCAGCGGCCTTGGGGTAGGCCCAGCATTCCTGTTGGATTCACGAAATGCAGTTCATATCCCTGTAAAGACAGTGCAAGAATGCTTATCGCTGCCAACTCTCCACGAGGATCAAAACAGATAAAGTTATTCGGTAAATGGCCGCCAATCAGGATATTGGCAAAGGCACTTGCCGACTTACCACAACCAGCCCCACCAAACAGGGCCACCGAGCCATCATTCGGCACAAATAACTCATGGCGTTTGTTTTCGTCAAAGCCGAAGCTGATACCTTTACCGGATAACAAACCGGCCTGTCGTAAATCGTGCAAGCTGGCAGCGCCAGCGCTGCCATAGCGATCTCGTTCGTAATCGAACATAGGAAACTCCCCAGAAATAGCTTCGCGCGGGGCGAGACAGCGGGTTAGAAGGCATACATCAGGCCGCGCGTGGCTAAAAACATCAGACCAATTACGGCACCAATACGCGCAATAAAGAAAACGGTAACGACACAGGCAGAGCAGAAGGTAAAGCCTCCAAGCTCACCAAAGTCGTAACCCCATGAATCACTGAAATACTCGGTAGCTGGTGGATAGCCATACTCGAATATTGGCCCGGCAGACGCAATTGCCGCCAAAAACGCAAGCATTGTGGCTAAACCGTGTAGGCTTTTTTCGATGGTTTTTTGCCCCCGATTACTGGGGGAATTTTGCTTGTTGAACATGGGAGCCTCTCTCTTCCGTTTATTGCGATATTTATTTAGAGGCTTCCTATTCTAGGCAGATTACTTGGGTTGTCGTCTCAAGACATGACCATTGCATGTTCAGTCTTTGTACAATTTAGATTCAACTACCAAAGTGATAGTGTAATTACTCGGGATAGGTGCAAGAGCTTACTATGCAGCGCTTGCATTTTTAGCTAACGGAAGCGTAATTCTTGGCTGTATTCTTTCCAGATATTCAACCATTAAATAGAAAGTTGGCTCAGGGAAAGCCTTCATAACTCGACTAAACGGCCTACGATTTTCAGGATGGTATATGTCTTCACAACCGCGAGACAAGCATAGATACCTTATTCGTGTTCCACGCGAACAAAGCCATTTTTCGGAACCACCGATCTGTATCTCGTCAAGCCCGTCCTGAACATATAGCCACAAATGTTGATAAACCAATAGTCCTTCTATTTTCAAATCCTCAACGATTTTTAGTACCCCGACCAAGTTCGGGATATTGTATGTAATTCTATTCATAGTCTCCCCACAACCTGTTCCTGCATACTCAGTTGACGAACTCTTAGGCATGTAAGCTTCCATCTTTAACCTCCAAAATTTCAGCGAAATTCTTTCCTGCTATCATTTTTCAGAAATTCTAATTTCCTATGGAAGCTTTCCTCAACTCACTATTTAGCTTAAATCTCCGATTTTCACGTAGATTCCCCGGAATATTTTCTTTGATTAGCTTTATTTATTGTTTTTTAGCTTTATATAGGCACTATCATTATAATTGCCCCATAATTTTTTAGCTAAACTGCCCCAATCATATATTTTTTCACCTTCATCACCCCATAATTAATAAAATTACCCCAATTTCAGCTAAACTCTTCTGAAGATTGGAACAAGCTCTACTTTTCTTTAGGGAGAAATGAAAATGGTGCGCAACTACTATATTAAGAACAAACTCTACAAAGGCTCTCGACTTTCACAGGAAAAGTTTGAACGACTGCTATTCCCGATACTTATAGGCACTCCCATTGCCTCTATCGCAAAAGACAATGATATTTCAGAGTACACTGTTCGCATGATCTCAAATAAGCTACGGGAAAAGCTTTCCACCGAATCAATATGGATGAATGAGATTCTCAAATCTTACAAAGAGCGCCACAATCTACTTCACATGAAGCTAAGCACAGCGCCTCGATTAATAACTGAATATCTATCCGAAGCAGCAGCCAATATTTTTTCCAATTACTACTACAGCAACGTCTACCCAAACACTCACGCACCATCTCCAACTTCAGAAAACCGTAACAACAAAAATCATCGCCAAGATCGGGAAGATTTGGAAAAAATGATAGACAATAAACAACGGATTGATACCTGCCTTCACAATTGCAGTACAAGCCCAAACCTTAGAGAGATACGCTCAGAATACGGCGATGTAGATTCGGGAAAGATACTCCAACACTTTCAAAGAGGGAACTATATTAAGCAACTCGAAAAAAGGAAGTCAGAGTGGGATCACCACATTGATCTCGACAAATTTATGAAACTACCAATAAAAAGCCTGGATGTCCGAATGGATGCAAAATTTCAGCTCTGCCAATATTGCCCTGCGGCTGGGCTAAAGCAACTGAAACCACAAGACTGGTTATTCTTGAGCAACTATGAGAAGCATATTAAAAAGCTGAGAAATGATGAAAGGTACATGGGTTTGTTCTTTATGAGCATGATGTTGCCAACAATAGTCAGCCTATACGTTTTGATGATTAAACAAGCAAAGTCTTACCTCCGCTCGAACAAAGATGAAGAATCACTGCGTTATACAAAAGAATGGATGGAAAAATTCTTATCGTCCATGAATTCCCTAGAGACTGACATTGTTACTGCTACTAAGCGGACGTTATTTGTCAGCCCGCTATCAAATACACGCCCTAAGAATTCTGGCTGATGGCATACGATTAGAGCGGTCGAGATGATTGACTGATTTTTTACTTCTATGTTTGAATTACTACAAGTCTCTCCCAGACCAACAGAAAACTACATTCATTAAATATCTACTTTGGACTTGAAAAGTCTGTAGCGCAGAAAATGTAAGCCACAACACAAATAGGTATATAAAAATGTCGGTACAAATAGATTTAACCGAAGAGCAACGACAATGCTTTCGTGTCATGCACGCCTATGATTGCTATGAATGGTGTAGGAGTAGACATACATCTAACATGAGTTCACCTAAAGGATCTGTAGAACAGAGCTTGGGAAATCTTGAAGCCTCCATAGAATTTTTAGAAAAAGAAATCGATTGGTTTGAAGCTCTTAACTCGGAACAAAAAATTCGAGCGTGCGTTTCCGGGGAGTTTTACATTGAAGGTATGACGGATTGGCTCAACGAAAAGCTAACAGAAAACAAGGGGGCCGACTCGCGAGACTTTGCCGATAAGTATGAAAAGGCACTAATACGGCTTTCTAATGCCGTAGGTAGTGATGAAGCATTGAGAGCCGCATGGGACGATGTGAACGCAGTGTGTAGGAACGATTATCCTGTCAAGCACCCTGATGTAAAACCTCTGCCTTATCCTGAATTTCTATCTCAGGAGGAGGGCAAATCGACTGTCCCAGAAGTACAGGAGTCAGCACAATATGACACTATTCGAGAACCTAAACGATACACCCAAGAAGTTGATGAAATTCGCATCAAGTGGGAGTTACCAGTACGCTTTACAATTGATCAATTAGAAAATAAATTTGCGTCTCGGGCTGCGTATTTCACTAACGATCACATGAAAAATAGAAACGAAGATGAGCTTCTAAAACTCCGTCCCTTTGCGGCCACTGCTTAGGGCGATTCTGGGGTAGGCACACCACGGAGCGGTGGCAAAGCTAGATTAAAATCTGGGTGAGGAAATAACGGTGTGTCAAGCGGGATATCGCGCTCGATCTTGTCGCGCTGTATATGGGCTAATGCATGGTGCATAATTTCATATTCGCGCTGCGTCACACGCTGCTGTTCACCACCTGGCGTAGAGGTCGCCGCGTAATACTCCATATCATCCATACGCTCGCGCACCATCTTTTCGGTCATTGAATATTGATCATTAAGATCCGCAATGTATGCAACACAAACTCCAATATCATCGCCTGAATAATAAGCGCCAACGATATATAGATTCTCAGGACTTACAGGTTGCGGCCCCCATACTTTGACTTTCTTCGGTTCAGACAATCCATTGCCTTTCTCTTGTTCATGCCTCTGCCTTTAGTATTACCGATTGGACTTAATTATTCGTTAATAAAATCTGTTCCCACTGCGTGCAAGCTGTGTCTTGTACTACCAACCCCTACATTCTGTAGGGGCTGTTAATACAAGACGCTTGCCAAAGGGCGCTGCCGCCCCTGTTGGATACCCCGGCGCTGGAGTATGATTAGACCTGCAAGAGGCCGTCATGCACCAGTCAAAACGTATCGCCGTTTTGAATCACACTCGCAGGGCATGGGTGTATCTGCCCCCATCTTCACCGAATTTCAGAGCAGTCACCGGTGATAGGATACCGCCAACGTTTCGGCGCTGAATCACGACCAAGGAGACGTCCTTAGATACTACTGGCTTTCACCACATTCCTCCCTTGCTGGCTTTCTTAGCCTCGACTTCATCACCCAGTAGATTATCCCAAAATACAATGCCAGCCCTTTGCTCGATATAGGACGTGGGCCGTAGATAATCTAACAGGTTGCCATCCAGCTCCTCATTCGGCATTTCAAATGCCCACATATGGATTTTATTGTTCTTGTCGATGGTCAGGACGCATTTGAAAAAATGGCTGGGAATGGGTATTTCGATGCCATTATCGTCTCGCTGCCCTATGAAACGTGTTCCAGTCGTGAAATCAAAGATAGGGCCACTGATAACATAGGTTTCGAGGTTCTTTCTGTCTCCGTTTCTATCTTTTTTTGCATCCAACTCTCGTACAGCCGTTTCAAGTTCACGCCACATACTCCGGTTCAGTCTGGGATGCTGTGGAGCCATATTGGAAAGCAGGAAAGTTTCATTGTTCTGGATTTGCGTCTCTAGCTTATTAGCGCTGGCCACCAGATGCCCACGATCATAGCCACTGCCCCTGAAATCATCCAATGTCGCTCTGAACCGCTTTGGAATGCGGTAATCGACAATGAAGTCATCTTGTCTCTCAACATCATTCATATCTCTATCGCCGGGAGTGACTATCTCTAACGCCCATTTTGCTTGCCGAAAGTAGTAGGAATACCCAACGACATAGTGACGGTTTATCAGTATCTGGTCGGCAGAAGGACAGCCGTAATGGGTTTCTGGTCTGAGTGAGAACAGGTCTAACATGACATACTCCTTGTGTTCGATGTAGTAGACAACGATTGAGAACGTGCCAGAGGGAGTGTTACAGCGGAAATCTATCCCGTGACAGCTCTAATAATATCAGCTCTTTTTGATGAAGAAGTGACAACTGAGGGGAAAGCCTTCCCCTGCCTGCAACCGCTGGCGCGTTTTCCGCCACCCCTTCGAGCGGGGACACCCCGCAACGCCCCATATCTTCTGTTGAGGTGAACCCTTGCGGGTTCGCTTTGTTTGTCCATTTCCCCTTTTGGGGAGGCACAAGCCTATCATCCGTTTTCGATTTCAGCGATACAACCTGCCCTTGGCAGGAGGGCAAGCCCTGTCCCGCTGAAATCCAAAACGCACGATTTCACGCTCGCAAGTTCGCTTCGTCTTGGGGTTTTCAACCCCAAAAGGGGTTCGTTTTTTAACCCTAATAGGAGCAAGAGCGATGAACATTAAAGATGCAGCCAAGATTTTAGGTCTGAGTGGTGAGGTAAGCCCCGAAGCAATCAAAAAAGCATACCGTGTTGCGGCCATGAAGTACCACCCCGACAGAAACCCCGCAGGGGCCGAGATGATGAAAATTATCAATGCGGCCTTTGATGCCTTGAAGGATTACTGCGGCGAAATTCCAGAAGGCGAAGCCGGAGAGACAACCCAAGATTATCCCGAAGCCGTCAATAATGCCTTGAATGCCATTATGGGTTTAGCGGGGCTGGATATTGAAATTTGCGGCGCATGGGTCTGGGTGTCCGGTGAAACCTACAAGCACAAAGCCGCGCTGAAGGAAGCAGGCTATAAATTCGCCTCCAAAAAGAAGAGCTGGTATTTCCGCCCCGAAGACTGGCGCAGCGCCAGCCGTGGCAGTTATTCAATGGAAAAAATACGCGGTAAGTATGGCAGCTCCAAGCCAGCGCCGATGCGCCGCAATGAACTCGAAAGTCACAGGGCCTCTTCTTAGAGGCCAGCAAGGAATGCTTTTTAAAAACCCCTAAAAGAAAGGAAATCTAATGGAAGATCATTCATGTGAAGTCGTTTTTAACTGGCGCGGCCTGACGATTACAACAAGGTACAATCACAGACTATGGAATAATAAACGTGACCGCTTTTATATCAAAGCCTCGGATAAGTTTTACAAAGGAGGCGACGACAATATTGTGCGCTGGTTTCCGCACTTTGATCGGCCTTTTAACAAAGAAGAAGTTCTAGAGCTTTCCCAAATGTGGCTGGACGACCAGCGTCGTAATTGCGAGAAATGGGCCGAAGCCGATATGCAAAGAAATCAGCTTTCTTTGTTTTAGCTATCTCTGGTAGCAGCAAAAAAAGCGCCGGAGCACGGCTCCGGTGCTTTTTATTTTCTTGCAGCCATTACGTAATCAGATTACAAAATCTAAAGGAGTAGAAAAGATGAAAACTGAGCCATCAACAAAACAAAAAGTTATCCTCTATGCCCGTACAGCCACTACTGAGCAGGATACCGCATCGCAGATAGATCAAGGTACAAAATACGCCGAAGAACAAGGTTACGATCTTGTCGCTGTTTTTTCTGATAGGGGTTTTTCAGGAAGTGCGATGGACAGGCCAGGAATACAGCAGATGCTAACCTTTATTAAAGAGCACCCTAAAGAAAATTTCGCCATCATTCTTGACAATCCATCTATATTGTCTCGTAACCCCGATATACATATACATGCACAAAAGAAGCTGGAGTTCTTTTCACAGCTTTATCAGGATGCCTCGAAGAACGAAGAACTCACCACGGAACAAGAACTCGTAGAATTCAATGGAAGCATGGTTATAAAAGGCTGGCCGGAAAAACTGAAAGCCGCCCAAGAAATAACAACTTGCCGAATTGATGGTGTTGAATACGAGCGCATTCCATACGGGCAAGAAGAAGGCTACAAAAGTGCAGGCTCTCGCCCATGCCATGATTGCTCGGCCCTAAAGGGGCAACTTCACGTTCCAGGGTGTGATATGGAGCGTTGCCCGGTATGTAAGGATCAGGCAGCCTTTTGTGATTGCGATATAGCTCTATAGACAACTGGGATGGAAAAAACGCCGAAATACCACCCGCTACATTAACAGTGCTTATCGCCAAAAATCTTTGTATTAAGGGGTTTTTAACCAGTTTTCGCTATTATTTATGGGAATAAAAACAGCCTGAATACATTAAAATACAAGGGATGGCGGGACAATGGGGCGTGGAATGCTCAAGATAAGGTTTAAAGCTGGCTCGAATACCACTGGTATTCGAGCCTTCGGGCTATCGGTAGATAGCCGCGCCGCGCACCAGATTGAGGTGAGCCATGTCTAACTTCCCGCCAATTGCGATTGCCTTTGCTTCCGCAGCGAGGCTTTCAGCCGAAATGGACAACGCTATTTTATTGGGCCAGCAAAGCGGCTCTGTTTCCGGCTTGCTGGATCGTACAGCCTCGGCAGAAAAAACCGATGCGAAATATACTCGCAAGCAGCAATCCAAAGACAAGCGCATGACAGATATTCTCGACATTATCGAGAATATGCGCCAGCAGCTTGCCGACCTTGAAGCACAGATGGCGCAACGTTTTGAGGCCCTAAAAGCCAAATACGGCGATGATGTTATCGGCGGTATGGCTACAACTTTCCTCACCGAAGACGAGCTGGCCGAACTGGATACGGACGAGCAGAAGCTACAGGCTTTAGCAGATAAACTCCTTGATGATAAAGGCAACGTCAAACCTCAATACCGGCATCTTGAAGAAGCTGAATATCTGGAGGCTTGGCAGAAGGCACAGAAGCTAAAGCCCGTTGTTGCCAAGTATGATGGCCGCAATACTCTGGAAGCTAACGAGCGACAGGAAGTGCTTGAGGCTGCCCATGATGCCGACCTGATAGACAACAAGGCCAAGATTACACTATCAGAGAATGATGAATATCAAGCGACTGTTGATAGTGAGATAGACGCAGAAGGTAGCAAATTTACAAAAACCTATGAAAGTACGGGTTTTGATTTCTCTTAGAAATCAATCAAAAACTTTTCCATTATGAACTTTCTGGGCAGCTTTAGCGCGCGCAATCGCTTTACTTACATTGGATGCGGCGGTATCAGGACTCCACGGCCCCATTGCTGAATGGCCAATATGATATTCAACTGATACGCCTTTCCAATCAGCGTCATAATAGAAATACTTGGCTTTCCAGCCACGTTTTTTGATCTCTTTGACAAATGCAGAGCCGATTTCGTCGGCAGTAACACCATTGCCAGTGCCATAACGAACCAAAATCCCAATACCACCCGTATCATGTGAGTATTTGTCGGCCTTCTTCAAAGCTTCCAGTGATGAACTGGCTTTCTCACCAAGGGGTTTTGGTGGCTTATCACCAGCCCACGCAGGCAGTGCAATAACACTTGCCAGCAGCCCGAGAATCAGGCACTTAAAAAACGGTCGTTTTTGCTAGGGTTGCTTTATTCAACAAATTACAGCCCTCGCAAGCCGCCAAGTTATTGATTTTCAAGGAATTGGAATTTTTAGCAATGTCATGGAATAGCCGCCCAGAAAAACGACCGTTTTTGTCTACCATTAACGCCTTGAAATCATTAGAACTTTTTGCGTTTTCTGGAGGGTAGAAGCATGCGCTACGGCTATGTCCGCACCTCGACCAACAAACAGCACACAGACCGCCAGATTGACGAGTTGGAGGGCTGTTGCGATAAAGTTTATATCGAGGACGGCGTTTCAGCACGTAAGAAAAACCGCCCTGTATTTCAAGAAATCTATGCCAAGTTGAAGGCCGGCGATGAGTTTGTCGTCATATCCTATGATCGGCGTTCCGTTCCACAGTGGAGGGGCTTAACTCTCTTGATGACCTGACAGCGCGGGGCATAAAATTGGAATCACTGACGCAGCGTTTTGATCCAACAACGCCAGACGGACGATTTTTCTACACCATGATTATTGCTGCCGGTGAGTGGGAACTCGGCATTCTATCCCGCCGCACAATCGACGGCCTTAAAGCCGCCGTTAAACGTGGCTCCATATTAGGTAGGCCAAAGAAGCAACGGAAACAGTTACTTTCCAACGGACAGGAGGCACCGCGCCATGGAACAGAGGCAAAAACAGCGGCAGTATCGTGAAGCTATGAAAAGATATGCTGCCATGATTGACCAAGCCGCAGATTCACCGCAATATGTTGAGCTATTGGTTCGGGGCAAGAACCTACTACCCTTTGAAAAAGCCCTTCGCACTCATATTGAGCAGTTTTTTGGTGACAAGCCGCAGTGTTGAATAGGTTTTCATACTGACTGTTATCGCACACCTAAATCTGGACATTCCTTTGAGGCAACCTGTTAAAAATCGATTAAGGGTGAATTTCAGAATTCCGTACACGAGATAAATAGCTATTTTAAACTATTGAGCTGTTTTAATTATGCTCTCCAAAGCAGCAATAGTAGTAGACATTTTGCATATTCTGCAGAACATATCATTTTCCTATAAAAAATAGTCTATGCTAGTAACTGCAGGCAGAATCAAGCGTAATTAGTTCCTCCTGACTACCTTTGTAAATAGGCGTTATTACGTAGAAATACTAATTAAAGGATCTCGGCCATGAATAATTGGAATCGTCAACCTGTAAATATTTTTCTTCTATTCCTAGTAACTATGTCTAGTTTTGCATGCAAGGGAAATCAAGAAATAGTGGATCATGTCATCGATGATACCAAAAAAACTGAGACCGCAATTGATAAGCGAGAACAAATTTTCATTGAAGAGTTCAAAAAAGCTACAGAAAAGGAAAAAAACCTAATTCTTGGTAGCGAAGCAGAGATAGAGATCCCTTATCCAAATGGTCTATCCGTTTTTCCTAAAGCCGGTTACGCATTCGAATGTATTGACAACTCTCAGTACTACTCTATCGAAGTTCGGAGTGAAGGGAAAGAATATGCAACGAGTAGTTTAAGAAAATTTTCTACTATCCAGCATGATGTACCAATTTGCAGAATAGCTTTTACAACAAGACGACAAGGCAAGCCTATACCAGACTTACTATTTTTCAATTCAGCATTTCCAATTGACTCGGATTTACAATGGCGCGCGAAAAGCAAAGAGGGGAAGACTACCAAGTGGTCGAACTTTCGAATGGCCAGCATATTAGATGAAACTTTTGAACAAGAAACTGGCTTGTTTCAATTCACTGATGACGACTGGGAGGTATATGACGGCGTACTATCAACATCTGCGGCGACAGAAAACTCAATAGCTTACGCGGCAATACCCAAATTTCCAAAACCTAGACATCCATCTGAGAAATCACACCAATTACGGGGAACTCTCACGACTTTTAAAGTAGAAACATTTTGTTCACAACCAACATGCGAAGTGGGATTAATTGGTCAAATGCAAAATCCTCGGGGTGGCCTTCCAGTCAGATGGTACGAGGTAACAATTACTAATGACCAAAACATAGCACTTACGTACAAGGAAGTTGACAACTCTACGGGCAAAGTTAAGTCCACTGTGCTCAAAAAACTAGAGTGGGATGTGAGTAAGAGCAGTCATATTGTTCGATTCGGTGAGTACGGCCCTCATATTCGTATAGAGATTGATGGAAGGACGCAAGCATGCTTATGGCGACCTAGAAACGGTGGCTATATAGCTATTAACGATCCTAGTGTGGGGATTAGATGGAAATCTACAGACGATGATAGCAACGTCAATAGTCTTAGAGTCGATTACGTACATACGCAGATGTACCCAGGGCCCGATTGGGGTTGTGCTGGTCCACTCCCGCCACTTAAGTATTCGAATTCCCTTGAATAATGAACTACGAACTAACAAAGGTAGAAAAACTATTGAGAGGTGAAAAAAAACCGCTCGTTTTAATAAAGCCAAAATTTCGATTTTCGGCCAACGGGCCATGCAACAAATGTCCGTTAGAGCAGCTGGGCCTGAAGGGGGCGCAGGGAGAAGTCTTTTCAGATATTACTAGAAAAGACAAAGAGGACCCTAAAGCTAAGAAGCTATTTAAAGAAGCATCAGCACTATACAAAGAAGCAAATAAACTTTACTTATCTGGCAAACACAAATACGAATATATACAAATTTTTTCTGGTAAGCGTTCTAGTCGATCCCAAGCAAGACTGTTCGTAAAATATGCTTGGCATCAGTATGGCGGGCCGAAAGCAAACAAAGCCAATCCGCCAGGCAAGTCTTTCCATGAGTACGGTGTAGCTATCGACATTATTCGAGGGAACGACACTCGTGCATTAAAAAAAGCATTAGAATCTGCCGGATGGCGGGAGTCTGTGGAGGACGAAGGCTGGCACTTCGAAGCACAATCAATAGATTCATGGAATATGATTGTCAAAAAAATGATGGAATCAACATTCCCATTGGGAGAAGAGTACCGAAAGGCAATTAGCGATTTTTTGAATAAGCGGAAGCTATGCATAGAGTTGTGGCCTAGTTACGCCAAACAGTTATCGAGACTACGCCCAGAGCGAGAGTCTCTGGAACGACGACGGCAAGAATTAGTTCGCACAGAAAAACAGTTGCGAGATGAACGAACGGATTTAAGAAGGAAAAGAGAGGCAGCAACTCGGTCAAGTCAACTAGCAAGCCAGTTGCAGCGAAAATATAACGAGATGCGCTATACATATTGTCCGGCAAATCCACCTGCAGACTACGAAGACTGCACACATAAAGAACAGACGTCTCGGTATGACAGAGAACGTGCTGAACTGAGGAGGGAAATATCAGAAGCTCGAAGAAAAGCCAATCTCCTGAGAAATGAATACCGATTAAAATTGAAAAAATATGAATCAAATCTATCCAGATACAAATCCGATTTAAAAAAATATCGTATAGATATTGATAGTTGGAAGGAAAAAAATGACAAATTTTTAAAACTAGAGAATCGTATAGAAAACGTTCGAAAAGGGATGAAGACTCTCAAGAGAACTCAAAGCGAAATTTTAAGAAATATTGACCATTCAATTCAACAAATCGTAAAATAATTATAATAAGATATTAGATATTTTTCACTTTACAAAATCACCGTTATCACACTATGAAATTATGCCTTTAGTAAAATTACAATAAAAATCAAGAAGATATTAATTATTAGAAATACTCTTAAACCAATCATGTACTGGCATATGAAAAAAATTTGGATATTTTTCTGACATCCAAACTCCTCCAGAGTAGATAAAAATTACAATAATTGCGCCTATAATCCATCTAGTTGTTTGCTGAACCCATGTCAGCCATACTTTTCTTTGATGGCCCCAGTATAGTCTGGTTTCTCTATTCTCTACTTTTTTATCAGCCAAAGGTTCTTTATTCAGAAAATGATGGACGTTTTCTCTAAGAGTTTCCAATGAATTAACATAGCTATGAAGGAGTCTTTTTGATCCGTCATCTTTTGATAGGCTGTCATAAAATGCTTCTATAGAATCTTCTCTTATTCTCCCTTCATCATTATCAAAATCTCTAACGCCAATATCCTCAAATTTAACCTTTAAGTTTTTACGATGCATTTGATAAGAATCTAGCTGCGCCTTAATCGAATCAAGAGATGATTTTAAAGTGTCAATTCTGTGGTTATTCATGGCCTTTATATTCTCTCAGTAAAATTTGGCGCATTGCACTGCTGAATGCACATCATGTCGATTCATTATGGATATCAACAAATCAACCAAAAAAATAAATAATTGCAGATATGATTAGGCATGCATTATAGAAAGCCAAAAGATAGATTCAAAAGGATTTATAAATGCAAGGAGCCCTCTTTTTCTAGGCATAGAAGAAAATATCCGCTTCTTTTTAAAAAAAGAAACTCCGGGCGTTACATCATACAAATCATTCTCTTCGAGAGAGTTCCTTATGCTTTTTTCTCTCTTTAGAAGAGTGGTAAATGCAATCAAACCCGATATGACAGAAGCCCCCAAAAAACCACCTAAAGCCGATCCAAATCCAGAAAAAAATCCACTAATTAACTCATTAATCATACATCTTCCTTTTCGGACAAAAGCGGACATTAAGAATTAAAGTAACAATGAAGTTTGGTTTCCGTCATTTCAATAACTGTCGAATAAACCGAACCAAGCAATGTACTCATGTCTGTTGAAAGATCTGAAGCTCTTACCCCAGGTTGGGCTATTGCAAACTCAAAACTAACTTCACTGTATTTGAGTGCTTTTTTAATATCTTCTAAATCTTCTGCACCACCATGATAAAATCTTAGGCCTTGCAGTACACCAGTAGCATTTCTTCGAGCCATATGTTTTAAGAGCTCTTCTGGCTTCCACTTGTAACGCAAGGAGACAATAGCTTGGCCACAAACTTCATATAAATCAGACAACCTTTTGCCAGATTTCTCTTTCGAATACTTACAGTGAATCATTTCAAATCGAACACATTCATCCCCCATAAATATTGCAACTATATCTGCTGATTCTCCTGCATTATCATCATTGAATACAATGTTCGCACCTTTTTCGCGCAAGTGCTTCATCATGTATTCTTGTATTGAGCCGTCACGCTTGACACCATATTTATAGAGTGATTCAACAGTAAAATCGACACCATCCCAATCAAGAACTTCTACTCTATCTTCTGGAATAACCTGCGTTCCGCTTTCTCCATAGTCCGTATGAATACAGCCAGAAATAGTACATCCGTTTAACAAGAACATTGTTGGTGGATTTTCTTGGAAAAACTGCTTGAGAGACAATGCTGAGCTTTTTAAGCCTTCAACCTTAATTTGACAGGAATCAAGCCCATGTACTTCATGCCCTTTTTCACCACCTAGAATAATAGAAAACGACACTTCTCCATCTGGCATTATCAGATCGAAATCAGTCTTATTACCTTCGAAAGACTTAAATTTAAGAGTAGCTTCAGACAAAATAAATGATTGGCTAGATGGGGCTTCAAGAGTTAGCTTATGCATTCTGTCATAAAGATTCTCGGCCCAGTCAGTTGCTAAAACTATTAAATCCTCAGGGTAATCACTTAACTGCACTTTCGACGCTGAATCTTCGAGCAACTGGTTAGAATCTATGTTTGTATCGGTAATTAAGCGTCCTACATCTAGACACCATTCCTTCCACTCTTTTAAATTTCCTACTTTAGCTGGGCTCCATATTTTTCCTTTAACCGAAGCTCCTACACTTACAGGGAAACCATTCCTAAAGCCCACTCCCACAAAGTCAGACTTTTGGCAACGAGACCCCGCCTTCCATCGCTCAAGCTCAGTAGTCACATCCGCTCCGCTTAAGCGAGAATAACGATGAAGGTGATTCGCAGGCTTAAATATTCCCGCATGAACAATACTCAAGCGCTTGATTGAATCAAATGATCTAAAGACGCAATCTCCATTTAGCGGAATTGCTTTAGAACCAGATATTTTTTCAACAAGCTTAATGACATCTAATCTTTTTTCGGAGAATCCAACATAGAGCAATTTCTTGTCTTGGTCGTGATGCATGACAATGAGATCCCATGTTTGATCCTTCATTTTGTCTGTTCGCGCCCATTTCACCTTTTCTCTTTTTTGAGTTGTGAAATAGAAAATATTCTCTTCAGAATTAATATATGGTTGAGACAAGGCATATTGCTTCAAGTTAAAGGAATTTTTAAAATTAGACCATCTAACGCTATCACATTGAAAACAGAGACAACTTAAAGCTGGATAAACAAGTTTTGGATTCAACTCTATATCTGGAGAATCAAACCCGGAATAAGGAGTGCACCCTTGAAGAAAAGAAAGCAGCGATTCAGCTTCGGCCTTTTTTGCATCCGCTATCTCGCTAATAACTTCTTCCCAACCGGAACCTTCTTGAAAAAGATTCTCCAACTCAACCGAAATCTTTTCCTCAGCATAATTTACAACGAATGAAGCATCCCCCAATCCTTTTTGTGTGCGGGTAAATCTACCAATAAATTGGAGAAGAACCGCGAGTGATTTGTGGACAGAGTGAACTGCTGCAACTTTAAAGTCGGGATAATCAAAGCCTTCTTTCAACATATCCACGCAAACGACAATATCGTATTTATTATCCTTAATATCTCTAATTATTGCTTTTTTTCCCGAAGTTTTAGAATGTATTAAAACAATGCTTTCATCAGGGAACCACTCTTGATACTTCAAAAATAGAGCATCTGCTTGCTTAGCATTATCCGCACGAACCATCATTTTATGCCGAGAAAAACCATTTTTTCGATCTTCAATCAATTGACCCATAGCAGAATCAGCAATAGCTTTATCCTTTTTTCTAGGGTGCCGCTCATCAACGGTGACTAGTGATATTTTTGAAAAGCAATCATCTTCAAGAGCCTGAGATAACGGATAGTTATATACAACTTTGCCTTCAATAGGTTGTCGATCATTTCTGTAAGGCGTGGCTGTGAATTGAACAATTTTTGAGTTTGTGAAAAGACTTTTCAGTGTGCCCCATTCTTTTGCAACAACATGATGAGCCTCATCAAAATAAACATGTGAGAATAATTTTCCAATTTCATGCTGTATTTCCAATGATGCCCTAGCCAACAAACCTGGTGTGGACACAACCACATCTGCCTTTCTTATAATATCTGAACACTTCTTATCGTTAAGAGTTTTATTTAGAACAATAACCTTCGGGTTTGGTGCGTTAATGGGAATAACGCCTAACTCTCTTAACATCCCCCAAGTCGAAAATTTTTCAGCGATTTGGTCTTTAAGGTCAATTGTGGGAACTATAACTAAAGTCCTTTCGGCCTTATCGACTAGAGATGTGGCAAGCATTGTCTCCGTTTTTCCTGTTCCAGTAGGAAGAACTACAGTTGCCACATCACTTGATAGAGACCAATGTGACATCAAAGAATAGATTGCACCCAACTGAGCAGTCCTAAGCTTCCATCCCTTATCCCCGACACCATTAATCTTTACATTATCAAAGAAAGAAATAGCACTTTCATCGAAATGCTCAACACAGCCTTTTATTATGTATGTCCCTTTCTCCTTGCCTTTACCACTCTTTAACTCTGCTAAAAACTTCACTCCTGACTCATGGGAAACTTTATAAAGATCATCCTTCACGTGGGCAGCCTTAAAAATCCAGTCACCTGCCTCTAAAGCCAATTGAGATAAAACACCAATACTAGTTTGTTCGTTCAGATAATAAAGGGGGTGCTTAAATTCTAGTGTTTCTTCGCGAAGAAGGTCTAAGCTTTCCTGTTGATCCTTGCTACTCAATTAGTTATTCCTTTTTCTATACTTTAGGAACATCTGATTAATTGATAATGCAGTGCCAGTTTCTGCAATTCAAAAATTCAGGTGCTCGTTTTCTCCAAATTTTGCGTAAATAACTCGATATTTACGCACTTTTTGCCTTGCTGAGGGGGGCTC
>NZ_JATAAF010000015.1 GCF_030341905.1 Porticoccus sp. W117
TCAACCTGGTCAACAACGGACAATTTAAAGGCTAACGAATAATCACGCTGAGTGCGCTTAGCTGTTGATTTCATATCACTTTCCAATTTGGTGATTGAAAAGTGTCAACGTTATTCAGGACGGGACAGCGGCATAAAAAAAGGCCGCCGCAGCGACCTTTTTTATTACTAATACTGGTTACCAAATACGTACCCGCTGTTCCGGCGGCAGGTAGAGAGCGTCTCCGGGTTGTACGTTAAATGCCTCGTACCAGGCATCCACATTGCGCACGATGCCGTTGACGCGAAACTCACCCGGTGAGTGAGGATCGGATTTGAGCAGCTGGATCTGGCGCTGCTCGCGGGTTTTGCCACGCCACACCTGGGCGTAGGCCAGGAAAAAGCGCTGGTCGCCGGTAAAGCCATCAATCACTTTATCCTCGCGACCATTCAGATAGCGCTTGTAGGCGTCATAGGCGATCATCACGCCGCCCAGGTCACCAATGTTCTCACCCAGGGTAAATTCACCATCGACAAAATGGCCGGGTACCGCTTCGTATTGGTTGAACTGGGCCACCAGTTGATCGGCGCGACGTTTGAATTCTTCGGCGTCTGCTTTATTCCACCAGTCCCGCAGTACACCAGCGCCGTCGGACTTGCGCCCCTGATCGTCAAAACCGTGGCTCATTTCGTGGCCGATCACTACGCCAATAGCGCCGTAATTGGCGGCAGCGTCCGCCAGCGGATCAAAGAACGGCGCTTGCAGAATCGCCGCCGGGAAGACAATCTCATTAAACACCGGGTTGTAGTAGGCGTTCACGGTTTGCGGCGTCATACCCCATTCGGTGCGATCCACCGGCTCTTCCAGCTCTTTAATGGCCTTGGCGCGAGCATAGCTGCGAGCACTGCGAATATTGTCAAACAGATCGCCGTCGGTAATCTCCAGACCGGCGTACTGTTCAAACTTTTCCGGGTAGCCAATCTTGGTGGTAAAGGCGTCCATCTTGGTTTCCGCCGCTACTTTGGTTTCAGCAGTCATCCATTCCAGCTGGTTAATGCGACCACGGAGGGATTCTCTAACATTGCCCACCAGCTCCGCCATCATGACTTTGGACTGCTCCGGGAAGTGACGTTTTACATAAACCTCGCCAATAGCCTCGCCAAACAGGCCAGACACAAAACCGACGCCCCGCTTCCACAGCACGCCCATCTTTTGTTGGCCACTGAGTATGCCCTGAAACTGGAAAGCGGCTTTTTCCAGGTCTTCATGCAAAGCCCCTGCACTGCCATCGACCAGAGTGAAGGCCATGTAGTCCTTCCAGGTTTGCAGGTTCGCCGGGTCGGTAATAATGGCGATACCGGGGGCAATGGCTGCGGGGTTAGGTATGATCCATTTCTTGCTGGCGGCCTTGTCGGCATTGAGGCCACTTTCGGTGACGAACCAGTCCCAATCGAGCCCAGGGTAAGTGGCCTTTAATTCTTCATAGCTATAGGGGTTGTAGGTTTTGTTGGCGTCGCGGGAATCAACCCGGTTCAGCAGCAATTTCGCCAGCCCGGTTTCCAGTGCCAGGATATTGTCAGCGGCCTGCGCAGCTCGTTCCTGGTCGTAACCGGCAAAACCCAACATGGTGGCAATGTGGATTTTGTAGGCATCGCGAATGGCAGCGAATTGTTCTTCCAGATAAAAATCCCGATCCGGTAAATTCGTGCCATCAACACCCGTATAAAGCACTTTCTTTGCAGGGTCTTTGCGATCCAGGCCGCCACCGATACCAATAGGAGCGCCAACGCCATTGAGGTCGGAATTGGCAAACATCTGCAGCACCTGTTGCACCGTATCCACGGCAGTAATGGCGTCCAGCTGCTCCTGAACAGGTGCCATGCCCAGCTCATTGCGGCGCTCCACGTTCATATAGCTTTTGTAGAGGTCGCCGATTTTCTGCTCCACAGTGCCCTTCGGGTAGGAGCTGTCACCCAGATCGAGAATAATGTTCTTTACCTGCTTTTGAGCACCTTCCGCCAGGCGAGAAAACAGGCCATAACGCACCTTGTCCGGCGGCAGTTGGTAATCATCCAGCCAGCTACCACTGGAGTAACGGTAAAAGTCGTCTCCCGGCTTTATGTCCATGTTGCGGGCGGTGAGATCAACCCCCCAGTCGCCGAACACCGGTTTTGGTGTGTCGTCGGCCACTTGACCGCCACAGGCCACCAGCAGCGCCATTACTGTTGCGCTGACCATTACCGTCAATTTTTTCATTCCCTATCCCTCTCGCTTGTTAGAAACAACAAAGCCGGCATAAGCCGGCTTTGTCAGGTACCGTGGGCTTATATTACCCGCGGGAATTTTTAATGCCATCGATAATGGTGCTGGGCGATGGCAACAGCTGTGGCAGCCGATGGGCGCCGGTCAGCGAATCACCGGGCTCGAAGTACAGGTACAGGGGAACACCCGGCTGATTGTACAGTTCGAGAATTTTGGCAATTTCCGGATCGCCGTTGGTGTCGTCGCCAACAAATACCTTGATGCCTTCGTCTTCGAAGAACTTTTGCGTGGCCTCTTTGTGCAGCGCGGTTTTCTCGTTGGCCTTACAGCTCACACACCAGTCGGCGGTGAAGTAGGCAAATACTCGCTCGCCTTTGGCCAGGCTTTTCATTAATGCTTCTTCTGTATAAGGCGCTTCGCCACCGGTGGTTGCCAGGGCCAGCTGCACCTTGGTGCGTTGCTCCGTATTCAGCTCAAGGCCAGCGTCTTCAATAATGGCGATCAGATCAGACACGCCCTGGCGCATTTGCTTGGCATTTTCCTGTTGGGCAACAGCTTGCTCTTTGCGATCCATGGCCAGGTAGCCAAAACCAAACACCACAGCGAGTGCAAGCACCGCAGTTACGCGCCAGGCGTTGGGGCTGGTAGCCATGGGCACTTTACCCCAGGCCCATGCCGCCAGTGCGATAGCCAGGGAGGCAGAGATAGCCCAGACCATGGCATCGGTGCCGCCAAGTACCCAGATCAACCAGGCCGCGGTGCCGAACATGGGGAACGCCAAGACGGTTTTGAACACGCTCATCCAGGGGCCGGGGTTGGGCACAATGCGACGGGCGTTAGGCACAAAGGCAATCAACAGGTAAGGGAATGCAAGGCCAAAGCCCAGCCCCATAAAGATCACCAGAGCACCGTACCAGGGCAGCGTAAAGGCATAACCCAGAGCCGGAGCCATCATAGGTGCAGTACAAGGTGTGGCCACAACCACCGCCAGTACGCCAGTCCAGAAGGAAGATTTTTTGGAGTGGGCGTCTTCGTCGTCCGTGAGGTTGGAGCCAACGTTCATCATGCTGGTGCCAAACTCAAACGCACCCAACAGGTTCATACCAATCAGCACCATCAACAGCACCATGGAGAGAACAAAAATCGGGTTGGTCAGCTGGAAGCCCCAGGCCACCGCTTCACCAGCGGCTTTAATGGCGATCACAATAGAGGCCATGATCAGGAAGCTCACCAGCACACCCACGGTGTAGAACACACCACTGCTGCGCACTTCTTTGGGGTGGGAATCGCCCATTTTCGCCAGGCTGAGCATTTTCAGGCTCAATACCGGCAATACACAGGGCATCAGGTTGAGAATCAAACCGCCACCAAAGGCCAGTACCAGAGCGCCAAGAAAGCTGACGGAGGCTTCACCGCCTTGGGCAGCAGCCGGAGCCGATGTGGCGAGCTGTTGCTCAGCGGCAGCGGGGGTACCACCGGAGCCACTGGAACCACCGTCAGAACCAGAAGCGGGAGCAGCGGCAGCGCTGGATTCGGATGTCTCGGCGCCATTTTTGCTGACACCGGTTACAAATTTGGCCTGCTTGTTGCCACTGGCGTCTTTGTAGGTCACCAGCAGGTCAACCTGGTCGTATTTTTTCAGGCGCTTGCCAGCCACCAGATCGGCACTGAGAACACCATTGTCCAGCTGTGTTTCCTGGGTCATGGTGTGCTCAATCATCTTTTGCACGGATGGCCAGATGTAAATGTCGCTGGCACCTTGCTCCGGGAAGCTCACTTCAAAGCGAACCCGGCTCAGGTCGGCGTTGGGGTAAAACGCCGCTTGCCAATCGACGTTTTCAGGCTGGTGGTCGCGAGCAGATTTAAAGGCCGGGGCACTTGCCGGGTCAATATCGCCACTGCCGATGGGCAGGGTGATGGAAACCGGAACACTTTGCGGTACGCAGTTAGCATCGTCGCACACCAGATAGCTTGCCTTGCCGCCAAAGGTAATGTCGCTGCCGCTGTAGTCGGCGGGCACGGACACATTCATGGTGATGGCATTCAGTGCGTCGTAACCGTAGGTCACAATACCGGCCATGGAGGCGATGTGGGGGGTTTCGTAGGTAAATTCGCCCACTTCAACACCGGCGGGCAGGTCTTTCCAGCGAACCTTCATGGCTTTACCGGCTTCACCGGGGTTCACCCAGTAGTTGTGCCAGCTGGGGTCAGGGGTCACCAGCAGGGCGAGGGTGAAGTCCTCACCGGGTTTTACACTGGAAACTTCGGAAATCAGATCGATGGTACTGTAGCTGCCGCGGGCCGGCTCCGCCTGTACCACTGTCGAAATGGCCGTCGCCAATACCAATACTGTGCTTAAAAGCGTTTTCAATGCCGCTTTCATGATTCACCTCTGCTCGAAGGGCTGTACTGTAAAAAACGTGAAGGGGCCGACTGTGCCAACTGGCCCTGAAAATTTCAGGGCATTAATGTACCGAAAATAGACCGCACAGTCAGTTTAATATTTATATATATTTGTTAAGAAACAGAAATTTTTTTAACAAAATACAGAAAAATAGAATTTTATTCTTTTAATAGCAATTTTCAGGCAACGAAGTCTATTTTTCTACTGAAGATACCAGGCGGGAAACATAACGCTGCAAATCTCCATAGCCCACATTGGGAACAGCGCGCACAACGCCCTGGGCATCAAGAATGATGATTCTGGGTATGTGGTACACGCTCCACTGATCAAAAAACTGCCGGTTTTCACCCACATACCAGTTCTCGAATGGCAGTGGATTGTTGGCAATGAATTGCCTGGTCTCATCAAGGTTGCGATCAATATTGACGGTCACCAGGGAAAATGGCTTGCCAGACAGGCTCCGTTGCAACTCCTTCATATCCTGGAAGCCAGTGATACAGGGCTGGCACCAGGTGGCCCAGATGTCGATGACAACTACCTTGCCCAGGTGATCCTGCAGCTGCACTCGCTCACCACCCATATCTTGAAACTCAAACTCCGCCAGGCGTGCACCGGGCATACTGTTAAGAATCTGATAGTGAATTTTGGATGCCTTGGATGCAATGGGTATGGGGCGAATTTCCCGTTTGCTATGAGCGGGAACGAAAAACGTCAGCTCCTGCTCGCTGTCCAGCAGCGGTGTCACCATATCCAGCGCTTGTTGTCTGACCTTGCGCCAGTTTCTGCTTTTCCAGCTGCTCTCGCAAAGGTGCTTGCTGATGCTGGCAGCTTCCTCATCGCTCAGCTGGCCAAAGGAAGAACGGGTTTTCGACGTGGTGTACTGCTCCATGGTCATATCGAACTCGGCCAGATTGGCCAACAGCTCCGCCATCATGCGATACACCATGCCAAGTTGCAGCCTGGCTGAATCACGAACCGCCTGATTGGCACCCTCCTCGGTAGCCTTTAACAACAGCTTCTCACAGTCGCTTTCAAAATGAGCCAGGGAGAACATCAGGGGGAAAAACTGCGACAGCGACGGATCAGTCATGTGGTGCTTGGCCAGAATGCGGCAAATTTCCACGTAAGTAGCGCGCCCTGTACTTTCAGACAAGGTCAACAACATGGCATCTACGGCCAGAGCATCATCCGGTTGCTGGCGATATATCTCGGTGGCTTGGCCGATAATGGCCTGGCGACGCTTGGAAATCTTCTGGGCGTTTATGGGCTCACCCGACTTGGCGCTATTGCGCAACGACTCCAGCTGCTGATTGATCTGCTGCCAGGCAATTTGGCGATCGCTCTGATGCGCCTGTGCCGTCAGTGCCAACGAAAACAACAACAGGGCGGACAAACCCACTCGTTGGGCGACACAGAGAAAAAAACCAAAGCCATTGACCATAAGTCATCTGCCAGAAAAATTTACAGAAAGTGGTGCAACTGACACCGGTGACTCCATGACCAGCAGAAGCAGTTAATGGTGACAATACACAGGCCAAAACCCCGCAACCACGCGGTTTACCTAACTTTACACCCCTTTAAAAGAGGTGCTCACGGCCATTTTTTCAGGCATCGAGTGCCACAAAAAAACCCCTGATGACGGAGGGAGATGCCAGTCAGGGGTTAGCGTTTTTGATATACGGCTCTGCACAAGCTCTTAGTTTTCTGGGGCCGATATTACTGCAGTTGCCTCTATATGCCAACTACGTCACAAGTGCGTGTCACAAACGCGCTACAGGCCCGCAGCAATCACAGCTGTTTGTTTCTTGCTTCACCCCTTCGTTGAGGTGGTCTTTTGGGTGTAAAATCGCCCCCCTTGAATTTCACTACACCACGAAGTTGACTGTAACCATGGCTGAATACGTCTATTCCATGAACCGCGTGGGCAAGGTAGTACCGCCCAAGCGCGAAATCCTCAAAGACATTTCCCTGTCGTTCTTCCCCGGCGCCAAAATTGGTGTTCTGGGTTTGAACGGTGCCGGTAAATCCACACTGCTGCGCATTATGGCCGGCGTGGACAACGACTACGAAGGCGAGGCTCGCCCCATGCCCGGCATCAAAGTGGGTTACCTGCCCCAGGAGCCGGAGCTGGATCCGGACAAAGACGTAAAAGGCAATGTGGAAGATGGCCTGCGGGAAGCCTTTGACGCCCTGGCGGGCCTGGAACAGGTGTACGCTGACTACGCCGACCCGGATGCGGACTTCGACAAGCTGGCCAAGAAGCAGGAAGAATTCGAAAACATCATTCAGGCCTGGGACGCCCACAACATCCAGAACCGCATGGATGTGGCAGCCGACGCCCTGCGCCTGCCCCCCTGGGACGCTGACGTCACCAAACTCTCCGGTGGTGAGCGCCGCCGGGTAGCCTTGTGCCGCCTGCTGCTGTCACGCCCAGACATGCTGCTGCTGGACGAGCCAACCAACCACCTGGATGCAGAATCCGTGCACTGGCTGGAGCGCTTTCTGGTGGACTTCAACGGCACCGTTGTGGCCATTACCCACGACCGCTATTTCCTGGATAACGCCGCTGGCTGGATTCTGGAACTGGACCGCGGCCGCGGCATTCCCTACGAGGGCAACTACACCAGTTGGCTGGAACAGAAAGAGGCGCGCCTGGCTCAGGAAGAACGCACCGAGGCATCCCACCAGAAAGCCATCAAACAGGAACTGGAATGGGTGCGCCAAAATCCCAAAGGCCGCCAGGCCAAGAACAAGGCCCGCCTGGCCCGTTTCGACGAGATGAATTCCCAGGAATTCCAAAAGCGCAACGAAACCAACGAGATTTACATTCCGCCCGGTGAGCGTTTGGGCGACAAGGTGATTGAATTCAACAACGTCACCAAAAGCTACGACGGCCGCACCCTGATGGAAGGCCTCAACCTGTCCATACCCAAGGGCGCCATTGTCGGCATTATCGGCGCCAACGGCATGGGTAAATCCACCCTGTTCCGCATGATCACCGAGCAGGAACAACCGGACAGCGGTGAAATTGTTATCGGCGAAACCGTGCAAGTAGGCTTTGTGGATCAAAGCCGCGCCAACCTGGACGACGGCAAGAGCGTGTGGGAAGAAGTGTCCGGCGGCCACGATATGCTGCGCATCGGCAACTACGAAGTCAGCTCCCGGGCCTACGTGGGGCGTTTTAACTTCAAAGGCTCCGACCAGCAGAAACGAGTGGGCGACCTGTCCGGCGGTGAACGGGGCCGTCTGCACCTGGCCAACACCTTAAAACAGGGGGCCAACGTACTGCTGTTGGACGAACCCTCAAACGACCTGGACGTGGAAACCCTGCGGGCACTGGAAGAAGCGCTGCAAACCTTCCCCGGCTGCGCCATGGTGATCTCCCACGACCGCTGGTTCCTGGACCGCATCGCCACCCACATCCTCGCCTACGAAGACGACGGCAACATCGAGTTTTACGAGGGCAACTACACCGAGTACCACGAGGATTTGATCAAGCGCAAAGGCGAAGATGCCCAGCCGCACCGCATCAAGTACAAAAAGTTGAAGGACTGACGGAGAATCAAACAGCGTCATTCCCGCGAAGACGCACTGCTGTCCGGAATAAATTAAGGCCTTACTGTAAAGCCTTGTTGCGTAAGCTCTATTGCCAAATGGATGGCAGAGAGACTTAAAAATTTCGTCATCGCGAGCGCAGCGCGGCGATCCAGTGGCTTTGCTTATAAATCAACGTGTTAAAAGACACTGGATTGCTTCGCTGCGCTCGCAATGACGGCCTGGGAGTTTATTCCGGACAGTAGTGCACGAAGGCGGGAATGACGGTATAAAAGCAATTCCGAAGGCAAAGGACTGCCCCTGAGACACTTACTGATTCAAAGACTCCAGAGCGGCAATCACGCCCTGCGGGTTATCACCAAGAATTACCTGTTCTCCCACCACCGTCGTGGGCAAACCATGACCACCCAAGGCCAAAAATTCCTCAAGGGCTTTTTCGTTGTGATCCACATCGTAATCGGTGTAGGCAACACCCTCTTTATCCAGGCTGCGCTTCAGGGTTTTGCAGGGGCCGCACCACTCTGCGGAATAGATAACCACCTGCTCCTCTGCGGCAACAGCAACGGCAGCTTCTTTATCCACCTCGCTGGCCACCACGCTCTCGGCCTGATTACAGGCAGTTAGCACCAGAGGTGCCGCCAGGAGTATTGCTGTTAACCAGTGATTTTGTTTTGTCATTGTAAAGCTCAATATTATTTCGGGGCATCTATAGAGTAACCCAAGGGCGGAAATATCCCGCACTGGACACTGTTTACATAACTTTTAACTTTTCACCCGAGTCATTGCCTGCGCTGCCACGTTGCACAATTCTAAACTGGGGGAGCTTCAATCTGCCCCCTATTATCCAATTGCTTACACCTCTAACATCAAAATTCTATCCCAAATTTTTTTTAGAAAACTCCATATCGACCGGGACAGTGTTTTATTTTTTTTACGAAACTTAATTAAATCTACACAGCAAAGAGAAACTAAAACAAAAATAACGAAAACCCTAAATATAATATCTTGAACTAAGTATATAAAAGCGGCCCCAATAATAAGCCATAACAATGTAGAAATTATATTTTTCATAAAATTAAAACCCAGAACCTATTTCACCAATAATATCTAAAAACGATTCATCTTCATATATTTCTAAATTCCATGGCAATGGCTCTCCAACATCATCAATTTTTTGACCAAATGGTAGTATGCCAAGAACATTTTTGACCGACAAATCACTTAGATTTTCAGCAAATCCCTCACCCAGTTGCTGACCGCCTCTCCTAGCAGAGGCCACAGAACTCTGATACCGCCACGCAGCTAACGCACCGGCAGGAACCGCTATCTCGAATTGACCTAATGCACCACTGAGCACGGCAACTCTAGAGAGTACTAGCCCCTGAAATGCTTGGACGCGACTTCTAACAGCATTGCCTGTGCCGACTGCAATTTTTAATGGATTTACATTAACAGAATTATAAAATTCTCTTAGGCTCGCGTGGACTGTAGCATCAGCTTCAGATATCCATCTATGAACCATTTCATCAAAACTCTCCTCTTGTGCAAGCGTAGCAGCCGCAAATGCCTCAGAACGAACATCAGCTGAACTACCTACCCCAACCCCAGTCTGCGAAATACTGCCTGGGCCTGAGCTCCGGAGTCTTTCTAAAGAGGCGGTGTCAATAACACCATTGCCCAGTGAGCCATAATCGATATACCCTACCCTCTCACCACCCGTATATGGCTTACAGCCTGTTTTAAAGCGATTTTCTTTTACTAAAACAAATCCATAAGGGCACTCCCTTGGCCCCCAAACCCTGGGAAAGAGTCGCCTAATAAGGCGGTTATCAGCACGCTGATATTCACCAAAGTGAATATCGTTTTCATAATGAATTTCTCCGTCCCAACCTGGAGGTAAATCGCTGGAGTAGCCTGAAGGATCAGTAAAACTCAATGGGCTATTAAACGTATACGTATACCGATTCCAACTTTGACTATTGCTCGGAGCCTGCACAATCGGATCGGGGCTCAGGAATCTTCCTAACTCCGGATCATACACCCGCCCATTCATATGAATAAACCCGGTTTTGTCCACCCAAAAAGGGGACAGATTTATTTATCTTTCTGGATGATTTCAGTATTTGAACAGAAAAATAAATCTGTCCCATTTTTGTCCCCATCGATTTGAACTGCCGCCCCATAGTCTGGCTGGGCTGGGGCAGGTGCTTTCCATTATTCGGCAGCGGCAGCAAAAACTCAGGGAGCGGCTGATTCAGATGGGCGGTTAATTCTCTGCCAACAGCAGGTCAAAAAACAACGCCCCGGCAGATTTCTGACGGGGCGTTGTTTGATTATTCTATTCCTACAAACCAAAAGCCAAAAACTGCCGATAAGACATAACTTAAAAAGAATGCTAGAACAGCGCTCCTGGATTTTTTCCAACTTTTAGGAAGCCTTACACCTCCCCAACATGCTGCAAAAAAAACAACTAGATATGCCGCAAAAAAATATCTAAATAAAAATAGAAGAAGCGTTAAAAAAATTACGCAGCAGATCAAAAAAATTCGAATATCTAAATTTTTATCAAGTTGATCTATTTTCTGCATTAGGCTGTTCTTAATTTCCATATATAAACCCTGCTGCAAAATTTCCTCCTTCTTCAAGCCGCGCAGTACCATCGCCAACGCCTGCTACTAAACCTGCTGGCCTCGCCAATGTTCCTGTAATAAAGCGGCCAACAACTCGTCCAATATTGCGAGCAGAATAATTACTTAAATCGGTTGCTTGGTTGTATATCTCACGGTTAACAGCGCGCCTGACTGCACTATCTGTAGCGTAAGACTGAATACCCGCTTCAAATGCTCTAGATTCAGCTCCAGCCCTAACGTCTCCCCCTAAGTGCCTATATGCTTGCCTGCCAAAATTGACAGCGCCATTCCAAACCGATACAGCACCATCTTTTAAACCGCCTCCATAGTCATATATATTGTCCCTTACGCCACCATCTAGTAAGCGATTCCAAAGATAACCTGCGAAAGTATCTTCACTGGCTTGCGGAATTGAAGGCAAATATGCACCTGGGTTATCCCAGAATCCTCTCTCTTGTGCAAGAGGAGGGCAACTTCGTTGTCATAACTACAACTATACAAGTCGTACTACTTTTCTTTTAACGCCTCAAGACGTAACGCATCCTTTTTGCATTCCTCGATTAGCTCATCTAGATCAACACCTGTTTTAGATATACTCCCTCCTTCAGAATTTTTTGCAATAACGGTATAAACGTTGGCTGATACTTCTTCCATATCAAACCGCCAATTTGGTAATTCTTTAAATTCTTTCAATGTTAAAAAATCTCCCGCAAAAAGCCTTGCTCTAGAAGCTCGCCTAAAGTTCTTGTTGATCGGTATTGTATGCCTAATCCTATTTGATTAAATGCGGGAGCGACAGTACCACCTTCAACAACAAACGGTCTTAATACCTCAAAATTCCTTAATGGTTGCCCCGATGTACCAGGGGGTAATGCTCGTAGAGGGCCAGGAACACCAGATGGGGAGAAGAACCTTGATATGCTGCTCCCACCATATCGATCTATAACTTGACCTGGCCTCAATAGCACCGGAGCTGTGCGTCCTAAAAATCCATTATTGATTGGATAATAAAGAGCTAAAGCTCTAGAAGAAGACGTGCCAGTCGTACCCGCAACAGTACTAACTCTGGACGTCCTTAAAAACGGCAATACTGTCGCAGCCCCTGAGAGGGTCAGCTCACCAGTCGAACAATTTGGGTGACACGCAAAACCTAATCCAGATGGGAACGGCC
Organism: Porticoccus sp. W117; assembly: GCF_030341905.1. Classification (GTDB taxonomy): domain Bacteria; phylum Pseudomonadota; class Gammaproteobacteria; order Pseudomonadales; family Porticoccaceae; genus SCSIO-12696. The sequence continues at coordinate 12,002 of NZ_JATAAF010000015.1, forward strand.
CACTGGTATTAAAAACAAATAGATCATATAAAAGGCCTGCGAAAAAGCCGCGTTCTTCCTCTTGTGCAAGCGTAGCAGCCGCAAATGCCTCAGAACGGACATCTGCCGAACTACCTGCAGAAACCTGTGAATCCCCTCCTGAGCTTGAACCCTGATTTCCATCAGGATATCCAGAGCCAGAACTACTGGAGAATACAAGTACTCCTCCATACGGAGTACTTGGATTAGGATTTGGCTGAGGACTACACCATCCAAAACGATCTTGAACTAGCCCATATGGGCACGGCCGTATATGACGAAGGGTTCTTAATAAACCTTCGATTTCATGCCGCAGGTTCAAGCAAATAAATCCAGGAGGACAATCGTCGGCTATGAATTCATCACCTATATCATGGATTTCTCCGTCCCAACCTGGAGGTAAATCGCTCGAGTAGCCTGAAGGATCAGTAAAACTCAATGGGCTATTAAACGTATACGTATACCGATTCCAACTTTGACTATTGCTCGGAGCCTGCACAATCGGATCGGGGCTGACAAACCGCCCTAACTCCGGATCATACACCCGCCCATTCATATGAATAAACCCGGTTTTGTCCAGGTGCTCGTGGCCGGTAAAACCTCTGGCTACTTTGTGGTCGACAGATGCGGGTATCGGGTCACCATTACTCAGGTACGGAAACAGATTGACGTGAAAGGCCACATTGTCGGTCAGCAAACTATTCAGCTCACTGCTGTCGATTTTTTTTGTCCAATCACTGTCTTTGCGAGAACCAAAGGGCTCAAACGCCACCTGGTGCAAACGGAAGCCATATTGATCGCTGACGGTTTCGATACTGCCGAGGTGATCCCAGAAAAATAGATCTGCCCCCTTTTCGCAAAACTAGTGCTGGAGGGTTTCAGTATTTGAACAGCAGGAAAATAGATCCGTCCCCTTTTGCTCTTTCTTTTGCTCTTTTGCTCTCTAATTGCCGCGATTATTTTTCCTGGCAATCATCCAACAGTAAAAGCGTATTCCATAAGGCACACATAGTCGGTCCATCTTTTACCCATACCGATTCACCACTCTCAATAGTCACATATTGGAAGTCTCCAGACTTACCAATATTCATCGCATTTCTTTGTAAAATCTTGAGAAAGTCTGAATTTGAAACTTCGCTTTCTAAGCCCGATGCTGCTGTAAAGTAAACCTTGTCTGATCCAAGCAAGGTATAGATACCGTCATCGCTTTCGATACCCAAATAAACATTCTTGCCACTTTTAGCTAAATTAGTCACAAGATTTGACAGATTATCACGATAATTATCGCCAGCTAGTACAGGCAAATTATTTCGTTTAACTCTAGCTTCTATAACCCAAAAATCCATAACTATAGCGCTTTTTCAAGAATAAATAGGTTTTCGGGGTTATTAGTTCTTGTCGCTCTAAAACCACCAAAGACTGATTTTCCAGTATCGGCTGCCTTTTCCAATCGCGAAACAATACTTGGGTTGATTATTGGCCCCGTATTAACTCGTATAGAGTTTACACCTTGACTTTTGAGGGCATTAGTTACAGTAGTTAAATCTTTTAGGCTAACCTTTGATGTAAATAAAATTGGTATGTCTGCAATACCATTTTTTACGACTACATCCGCTGGGTCAAAACCAAGTCTTCCTGCTGCACTTGTAGCGGCATCATCAAATTTACCTAGTCCCTTTGCTACTTTTCCAAACCTAAATAATTTAAAAACAGGAATGAAAAAATCGATAACAATGACTTGCTCAATAGCCCCACTTTCGAGTTCGCCTTCGCTCGCACCCTCTTGTGCAAGCGTAGCAGCAGCAAGTGCCTCAGAACGAACATCAGCTGAACTACCTATCCCAACCCCAGTCTGCGAAATACTGCCTGGGCCTGAACTCCGGAGTTTTTCCAAAAATGCGGGGTCGATAACGCCATAGCCTAAGCCATAATCAGAATTCCCTTCCCACCCACCAACCCCGTGTGGCTTACAACCTGTTTTAAAGCGATTCTCTTTTACTAAAACAAACCCATGAGGGCACTCCCTTGGCCCCCAAACCCTGGGAAAGAGTCGCCTAATAAGGCGGTCATCAGCACGCTGATATTCGCCATAGTGAATATCATTTTCATAATGAATTTCCCCGCCAGGGATATCACTTGAATAACCCGAAGGATCGGTAAAACTCAACGGGCTATTAAAAGTATACGTATACCGATTCCAACTCTGACTGTAGGTAGGCGCCTGCACAATCGGATCGGGGCTGACAAACCGCCCTAACTCCGGATCATACACCCGCCCATTCATATGAATAAACCCGGTTTTATCCAGGTGCTCGTGGCCGGTAAAACCTCTGGCCACTTTGTGGTCGACAGATGCGGGTATCGGGTCACCATTACTCAGGTACGGAAACAGGTTGATGTAAAAGGTCACACTGTCGGTCAGCAAACTGTTCAGTTCACTGCTGTCAATGTTCTTTGTCCAATCACTGTCTTTGCGAGAGCCAAAGGGCTCAAACGCTACCTGGTGCAAACGGGAGCCATATTGATCGGTGACGGTTTCGATACTGCCGAGGTGATCCCGATGAGCATATTCCAGCGATTCGGTATACAGGAAAACCTGGTTATATGGGTAAGCGAGCGCACCGGGAGGTGGGAAACCATACACCGGGTTCAGGGACATCGTTTTTACGTGCATCACACTGTTTCCCACCTGGGTTTTGTATTTGACCATCAAGGTAGGGTTATTGACGTAGTTGATTATTTCCACAGCACCGATATAGCTGACGTGCTCTTCCCTGGTAATACCGCCTTCTTTCCAGGTGGTTTTGCGGGCGTAGAGCTGCCCGTCCGGGCCGTAGGCAAACTCATCAGTAGCGGTGGGGTTGGTGGTGGTCAGGCTGGCGCCCACCACAATCTTGGTGGGTTGATTGGCAGCGTTGTACTGGATATGACGGTCGTTCACTGTACCAGATCGGTCGTATTTGATGATCGCACCGTTGTCATCGTAGGTCAGAGCCTGAGCGCCAACCCCCGATACGGTGGCAGTGGTGACCGCGTGCTTCTTGGTGCTGTGGTAGCTGTAACCGGTGACGTCCACATCACCTGCTTTGGTACTGGTTTTGCTGAGGATATTGCCCAGCTGATTGTACTGATAGTTGAGGTCACGATTGTAACTGCCATTCACCAACGTCCGGGCCTGAGTCAGGCGGTTATGGACGTCATAAGTAAAGGATTCGTTGCGGGTGGTGCTGACCCCGGTATTGGGATTGGCTATGCGGCTTTGCAGGGTACCGTTACTGCGCCAGGCGTAATCCAGATTCTGGAAGGTGGTGCTGCTTTTGGTGGTATCAATGGCAGTAAGGCGCCCCGTCTTTGGATCGTAAGTGCGTGTGGTGGCCACGCCGTTGCCGTAGCTTTCGCTGGTGCTGTTGCCAAAGGCGTCGGTGCCGCTGAAGGTTTGCAATACGGCGCTGCCATTTTTCAGTTGCGACAAGTAGCCGTGACTGTTGTAGGTACGGGTCACCGAGTAGCCGCCGGGGTAGCTGGTGGTCAGCGGGCGGCCTGAGCTGTCGTAGGTGTAGCTGGTGGTGAAGTTGGTGCCACTGCTGGCACCAATGGCGGTGATGTTGGTGACGGTGCTGCTGAGTTTGCTGTCGCTGTTGTAGTTGTAGGTTTCAGTAAACCCGCTGTTACTTCTGGAGGCCAACAACCCTTTGCCGTTGGTAGCAGTGTCCCAGACCCAGGTACTGGTGCCATCAGGGCTGACCCGGCTGGTTTGGCGACCCAGGGTGTCGTAAGTGTAGGTGGTGGTCTGGTTTTCAGCGTCGGTATTGGTTCTGATCTGCCCCAGTGCGGTGTATGTGGTAATCACGGTGCCCACGTTTGGCCCGGTCAATTGCGTGCGATTGCCCGCCGCGTCGTACTGCATGGTGGTCACGGCGCCACCGGGGGCGGTAACGCTAGTAGGGTTGCCGTTGGCGTCGTAGACGTAGGTGACGGTAGCGGCAGCGCTGGTGCCGTAGGCATCGGTGGTGCTGGTGAGTTGCCCCAGCAGGTTATAGACACTGCGTTTGGTCTGATATTCCTCAAAGCCACCACCGGCATTATTGACCCGGTCGGTAACCTCCACAATCACATTGTTACCACTGACGGTGTAGCTGGTGTCGGTGTAGCTGTTATCCGGGCGGGTGATTTTGGTTATCCGGCCTCGGATATCGTAAGTGGGAGTAACGTAGTAAGCCGTTTGCCCACTGAAGTAGGGCAAGGACTGTTTGAGCACCCTCCCTTGCGTGTCATACCAGGTATCGGTGCGGCTGTAGCTGGTGCCGTTAAAGGATTGAATTTCCGAACGGATGGCCCGGCCTAACTTGTCGTACCAGATATAGTTCAAAGGCGTTACCGAAGAATTACTTTGCACCCGATAGGCCGAAGTGGCGCCGTTGATGGTGACGCTGCCATCAGCAATATAGGTGGTGGTGACAGTGATTCCATCGCTGTTGGTACTGGTGACCTGGCGGCCAAAATGGTCAAAGGTGGCGCTGCCGGATTCGCCGTTGGTGTCGGTAGCCTGGGTGTAACGGCCAAAACGCAAATCGCATCCACCGATGGTGGTGGTGTGGTTTTTGTCGTTGGTGAAGTTCAGCGGATAGCGGTCAGCGTCAAAACCATTGATTTGGCCCGCCTGTGTATCACGACTGGCCACATTGGCACCACTGACCGCAGTATCGGTGGTACGCCCCATGCTGTCGTAAGTGTAAGTTGTGGTCAGATTCAAGGTGGCGTGGCCGGGGAAGCGAGTAAAGCTGGCCACCCGCAGGGAATCAGCATCTGGGCTGAAGTTTGTGGTTTGAGTAATGGCCGTACCGCTAAAGCTGCCTTTCCAGCTTTCCAGTTTGGTTTGATTAACAAAGCCAATTAACCAGTTGCCGCCACTTGTACGGTTGGTGAACTTGACGGTGGTGCGCTGAGTGCCCTGAGCACCGCTAACACTGTGATTGGGCACATCCCCCCACACACTGGTACCACCACTGGTACTGCTGCCGGTACCGGTTTGTGCCGTGCTGACTACCTGGGTAATCAGGCCGCTGCTGTTGAAGGTGAATGCACTTTCGTTCTCGCTGACGCCAATCTGGCTGTTGCTTTCATAGATGTAACTGGCGTTGCGATCACTGTAAGGGTATCGGGTCGAACCTCCGATGTAGCTTTGAGAGCGGCTGGTGTAGTCCGTCTCGGTTCTGGTGAAGGTTTCGGTATGGGAACCGTAGGTGTTGTTGTACTGATTAACCCGCGCCACAGAACCAAAGAACGGGTAGTCCATGCGGTACTGAACATAGGTGGTAATGCCCGACTGAAGGTCTTTGATGCGCTGGGCAAAGAACCCCAAAAAGCCCCAGTGGTTTGTGCTTTGTACGCCATGGCTTTGGTAGGCGTAAGTGGTGTCGTGGAATCCGCCCAGGCCATTGTCCCGGCGAACTTTGGTAGCCACATTGCGAGCGATGGTACGGTATTGAGTACCACTGGGCAGACTGTGATTGCCAAAGGGCCGCTCGCCAAACAGGAAGCTGCCGCTGGAACCGGCGAGGGTGCCGTACTCAAAACGGTTATCAGCGCCCAGGCCATTGATGGCCTGACTCATCAAAACGCCCACCTGACTGACACTGGAATTGATCCAGTTGATGTCGGTGGCTTTGAGGCACTCCGGGTTGCTACCGTTTTGGTCGTAACCGCACAGCTGGATTTTATTGAGGCGGCGCTTGCTGCTCACCACTTCGTCCAGCAGGCGGTATTCCCGCACGGTTTTACTGTCCATGGATACTCGCACGGTGTGCAGGAAAACGGACTGGGTTTGGCTGGCAGAACCAATGCTTACCGCCGCCGCATCAGTGCGAGCGCGGTATTCAAAATCAATGTCCGCGTCGGTGTAGTGAATGTTGGTGGGGTAGTTAATACCTTTGGCGGCATCGTGGTAGTAGCTGTAGGTAATCTCGTTGCCATCCACGCTGGTGGCTTTGTTCAGTGACCATTGATAATCGGTGCCGCCATTGTAGTCCACACGACTGCCGTTGCCATTGCCGTATTCCAGTACGGTGCCATCCGGGGTGGTGACTTCAAACCACAAGTTGCTGCCAGAACCCTTGATTTCAATTTTTTGGTAGCTCTCAACCTGGGTGCGGTATTGAGCGCCCACCGCAAAGTGGCTGCCGCTGGTGCGTACCAAAGGAATGCCATCCAGGCACAGGCTGTCATTGTTGTTCAAGGCGATGTTGGCGCTGTTGTTTTGGCCCACCACGCAGCGACGAATCTCTGACAGCCCGGACAAGCGCCAGCCGTAACCGATGGTATCTTCCGGCAGGCTGCGCTCGACGCGATCAATGGCTCGACCACTTTGGTAGGTAAGTGCCAGACTGGGAGCAAAGCCCGCAACGCCGGGAATCAATTGCAACGGCACACTGGCGACAGCATCACCATTGCTGGCCACATCCATGCCCATGGGCAAGGTGCCGACTTCGGTATTGGTAACTTCGTTGGGCGAGGTGGTGATGCCATTGCTACTGCTGCCACCACCGCTACCGGGAAGTGTGACGGCCACATCGCGATAGTCGGTGATGGCCTGGTAGCCAGTGGATGGGCCGTAGATAACATAATTGGCCTGGTAGTTGTGCGTACCACTTCCCTGGCCTGTGCGGTTAACCGGTATTCCGCTGGTAGCGATGGAGATGGGCAAATTGCTGAAAGATTGAACCTCTGCCCAACTACCACTGCCGTTCAAGCGAGTGCTCAGGGCAGCCACTAAAACCGTATCATTCACTGACCATGGGTGGGTTGACTCCACAGACATAGTCACCGTGTAACTGCCATCATTGTCTGTGGCTGGCCCAGAAAGGCTCGTTTGGTGGTAGGGAGTTGTCCCGGCTTGCAGCAAGCCAGTAAACAAAGCAATGGCAATAGCTGTTGCGGTTTTAATTCCCCGAGCGATTGCTCCCCCAATAAAATGCGCCAGTTTCGAACTGTTCATAACCCCCTCCTTGATGAAATTAATTTCTTATCAAGAAGTGCACGACTGGAACACTCAACCACCCTACCTTTTAAAATGCATTTTTTGAAAAAAGTGACAAAAAATGCGAATTAATAAATTTTTATCTCAAAAATTTGGCAATACTAAAAACTCTGTGCTATACAAAAAAGCTCTAATGCAACGAGAAAGGATGCATCCCAATGAAAATTTTGACTCAAATCACCGGTTTTTCAGGTGCCGTAGTGCTTTGTTCTTTGCTTGTAGCGCCACTGACATTCGCCAACAATGACGATACTCCCTTAGGGCGTTACCTGGATTGTTTGAACCAGCAAACCAAGGACTCCGGCGGGGAAAATGATGACCGTATTGCAAATGCAGACAGGGTACTCAAAGCCTGCTCCATCCAGCGCCAGGCCGTGCTGGATAGCATGCCCAAAGAGGCGGCGTTAAAGCAGTTGAGGGCGATTGAATATCACTTGAAGGGAAGGGAAAGCGCCGAGAGCGAGAATGATAAAGGTTAAATATTTTCTACCGCGCGCCGCGCCAACGGTGTCAGCTCCGCACCACCGCCCTGCTGATAAGCGATGATTTTCTCGCGCATGGGGGGTGCCCAGAATTTCTGGATATGCTCAGCCACAGCGGCAACTGCCGCTTCTTCACCCAGAAACTCCACCGGCTGGTTGGCGGCGATTTGATTGGCCATTTTGATCAGGTGGGGTAATTGATCCGTGTGAGTCATTCTTCTATCGCTCTGTATCTGTAACCGTAGGGGGGATTAGTCGCGCAGCGACGTAATCCACCGAGATATTAATAAAATGCCCAATCGGCGGGTTACGCTGGCGCTAACCCGCCCTACGACGTTATTTCAGCCACACCCTGGTGGTTGGCGTAGCAGACAAAATTATTATCGCGGGCAAATCCCAACAGGGTGATGTTGAGTTTTTCTGCCAGCTCTATCGCCAGTGATGTAGGCGCTGAAACCGCCGCTATCAAGCCCATATTTGCCCAGCCCGCTTTCTGGATCATTTCGTAGCTGGCGCGGCTGGTTACAATCAGAAAACCTTCCGGACGCTGGCGGCGACTCAGGGTGCCGATCAGTTTATCCAACGCATTATGGCGGCCCACGTCTTCGCACACGGCGATTATATTCCCCTCGCTATCCGCCCAGGCAGCGGCGTGGGTGGCACCAGTTCTTTGATTAAGGGGCTGGTAATCCTGCAGTCTCGCCATGGCCTTGCCAATGGCCGCCGCCACTATCGGCTCACCAACGGATAATGGTTGTGGCAGCTGGATCACTTGCTCCAGCGACTCGGCACCGCATAAACCACAACCCGTGCGCCCGGTCAGGTTGCGGCGCCATTCTTTAAGGGCCTGGAAACGGCGTTCGCTGATGGTCAGTTGCAGCTCAATACCATTGTCGGTTTCAACAATCTCGGCTTCGTACAACTCTTCTGCGGATTCAATAATCCCTTCGGTGAGGCTAAAGCCAAGGGCGAACTCCTCCAGGTCGTCGGGAGTTACCATCATCACCACATGGGAAATGCCGTTGTACACCAGCGCTACCGGCACTTCTGCCGCGACCTGATCCGATGCGACCCGGATAACACCATCGGCGTGACGGTGGACCTCAATGCTGCGGTGGCCTTTATCGAGGGTACTCATTTGCTCACCCCCGTCATCCTGAGCGGCGCAGCCGCGTGAGGATCTCACAACTTTCAAACTCTGAGATTCTCACGTCGCCTTCGGCTCCTCAGAATGACGGACGCCTGTTAATAGTGCCAACTGCTCTTTATCATTGGCCTCATAGGCCTTCTGCCATTTCGACGACTCCATCACTTTCGCCACCTGTACCGCGGTCACTTTGTACTCCGGGCAGTTGGTGGCCCAATCGGAATTATCGGTGGTCACCACATTGGCTCCCGTCGACGGATGGTGGAAGGTGGTGTACACCACACCAGGCTGCACGCGGGTAGTGACATCGGCGCGCAACACCGTATCCCCCGCACGGCTGGCAATACTGACCCAATCGCCGTGCTCGATGCCGCGGTCTTCCGCATCGAAGGGGTGAATCTCCAGAACATCTTCCTCGTGCCATTGCACGTTTTCGGTACGGCGGGTTTGGGCACCCACGTTGTACTGGGAAAGAATGCGGCCGGTGGTGAGCAGCAACGGATATTTGCGGGTACTGCGTTCCTCGGTTTCCACAAACCGGGTGATGGCGAAGTAGCCGTCGCCGCGCACAAATTCATCGATATGCATAATCGGCGTGCCTTCTGGCGCGTCGTCATTGCAGGGCCATTGGATGCTGCCAAGGCGATCCAGTTTTTCGTAATTCACCCCGGCAAAGGTGGGGGTGTGAGCGGCGATTTCATCCATGATCTCCGATGGGTGGTTGTAGCTCATGTCATAACCCATGGCCTGGGCCAACTTGCAAGTAACCTCCCAATCCTGCAGTTGGGCCAGCGGCTCCATCACTTTGCGCACCGGCGAAATGCGCCGCTCGGCATTGGTAAAGGTGCCGTCTTTTTCCAGAAAGGTGGAGCCAGGCAACAACACGTGAGCAAACTTGGCGGTTTCGTTGAGGAAGATGTCCTGCACCACCAGGCACTCCAATGAACCCAGCGCCGCTTCCACATGCTGGGTATTGGGGTCGGACTGAGCCACATCCTCGCCCTGCACATACATGCCTTTGTAGGTGCCTTCTACGGCGGCGTCGAACATATTGGGAATGCGCAGGCCCGGCTCGCTTTGCAGGGTTACCTGCCAGGTTTTCTCAAACAGGGCGCGCACCGTTGGATCAGAGATATGGCGGTAGCCGGGCAATTCGTGGGGGAAGGAGCCCATGTCACAGGAACCCTGCACATTGTTCTGACCCCGCAGCGGATTGACCCCCACACCCTCGCGCCCCAGGTTGCCAGTGAGCATGGCAAGGTTGGCAATGCCCATCACCATGGTGGAGCCCTGGCTGTGTTCCGTCACCCCCAGGCCGTAGTAGATGGCGCCGTTACCGGCACTGGCGTACAACCGTGCGGCCGCACGCATGTCGGCGGCGGGGATGCCGGTAATGGCTTCGGTGGCTTCCGGGGAATTGCGCTGGTCGCTGATAAAGGTGCACCACTGGTTGTAGGCATCCATTTCGCAACGCTGCTCAATAAAGCCCTGGGCTTGCAGGCCTTCATCGACAATCACATGGGCCAAGGCATTCACAAACGCCACATTGGTGCCCGGTTTCATCTGCAGGTGGTGGGCGGCCTTGATATGGGGGCTGCTGACCAGCTCAATTTGCCGTGGGTCGGCGACGATCAGTTTGGCCCCCTGGCGCAGGCGTTTTTTCAGGCGCGAGGCAAATACCGGGTGAGCGGCAGTGGGGTTGGCGCCGATAACGATCACCACATCGCTCTTTTCTACCGAATCAAACGTCTGGGTACCGGCGGATTCTCCCAAGGTGGTTTTCAAGCCATAGCCTGTGGGCGAGTGGCACACCCTGGCACAGGTATCCACGTTGTTGTTGCCAAATACCGCGCGCACCAGTTTTTGCACCAGGTAGGTTTCTTCGTTGGTGCAGCGGGATGAGGTAATACCACCGATGGCATTAACGCCGTACTTGTCCTGAATACCCCGCAGCTTGTTGGCCGTGAATTCGAGGGCTTCGTCCCAACTGACTTTCTTCCAGGGCTGGTCGATGCTGTTGCGAATCATCGGCTCGGTGATGCGGTCTTTGTGGGTGGCGTAGCCGTAGGCGAAACGCCCTTTCACACAGGAGTGGCCGCGGTTGGCGGGGCTGGCTTTGGACGGGGTCATATTGACCACGGTTTCGCCCTGCAGCTCGACATCAAAATTACAGCCCACACCGCAATAGGCGCAGGTAGTGGTTGTGGTGTGTGTGCCCTGGCCCTGCTCAATGATGGACTTTTCCATCAGCGTTGCTGTCGGGCAAGCCTGCACACAAGCGCCACAGGAAACACATTCCGAGTCCATAAAGGCTTCGTCTTGCCCCGGTGATACCTTGGAAGCAAAACCACGCCCGTCGATGGTCAGGGCAAAGGTGCCCTGCACTTCTTCACAGGCGCGCACACAGCGAGAGCAGACAATGCATTTGCTGGGGTCGAAGGTGAAATAGGGGTTGGAGGTGTCTTTTTCAGCCACCAGATGATTGGCGCCATCAAAGCCGTAACGCACTTCACGCAAGCCCACTGCACCGGCCATATCCTGCAGTTCGCAGTTGCCGTTGCTGGGGCAGGTCAGGCAATCCAGCGGGTGATCGGATATATACAGTTCCATCACGTTGCGGCGCATATCCGCCAGTTGTTTGTTCTGAGTGCTGACCACCATGCCTTCGCGCACCGGCGTGGTACAAGAGGCGGGCAGGCCGCGCACGCCTTCAATTGAAACCAGGCACAGACGGCAGGAACCAAAGGCCTGCAAATTATCGGAAGCGCACAGTTTGGGAATATCAACGCCCGCCAGGGACGAGGCGCGCATCACCGATGTGCCTTCCGGCACGGTGACCGAACGACCGTCGATGGTGAGGGTCACTTCAACGTCGGAAACAACGGCGGGGGTGCCGTAGTCTTTGCAGGGATCAAAAAACTGTACGGGCATGTTCATAAGTACACCTCAATAAATCACCAGCGTCATTGCGAGGAGCGTAGCGACGCGGCAATCTCATTCAGCCCGCTGCCAAACTGGTCGAGATCGCCGCGCTGCGCTCGCGATGACGGAGGGCGTTATTCAAAATCTTCCCTAAATTGCTGTACTGCACTGCGCACTGGGAACGGTGTCATCCCACCCAGGGCACAGAGTGACGCCACTTCCATGGTGTCACAGAGGTCATTGAGCAGCGCCAGGTTTTTCTCGCGCTCGTCGCCCTCGATAACCTTATCGAGTACTTCGACACCACGAGTGGAACCAATACGGCAGGGAGTGCATTTGCCGCAGCTTTCCTCGGCGCAAAACTCCATGGCAAAACGAGCCTGTTGGGACATATCCACAGTGTCGTCAAACACCACAATGCCGCCGTGGCCGAGCACAGCGCCGATGGCAGCAAAGGCTTCGTAATCCATGGGTGTATCGAATTGGGCTTCGCTCAAATAGGCGCCCAGTGGGCCACCTACCTGTACGGCCTTGATGGGCCGACCGGACGCTGAGCCACCGCCAAAATCGTAGAGCAATTCGCGCAGTGTGATGCCAAACGGCACTTCCACCAGGCCACCCTGTTTGATATTGCCCGCCAGCTGGAATGGCATGGTGCCTCGTGAGCGCTCAATGCCCAGCTCGGCATAAGCTGCACCGCCATTGGCGAGGATATCCACCACAGCGGTCAGCGACAGTACGTTATTGACTACCGTGGGCTGGCCAAACAAACCCTCAATGGCCGGCAACGGCGGTTTAGCCCGCACCAGACCGCGCTTGCCTTCCAGGCTTTCCAGCAGGGAAGTTTCTTCACCGCAGATATAGGCTCCGGCGGCCAATCGCACTTCCAGATGGAAGCGTTTGCCGCTGCCGAGAATGTCGTCACCCAGAAGCTCATTTTGATAAGCGGTTTCGATGACCTGATTGAGGATGCGCTCCGCCAGCGGGTATTCACAGCGCAGATAGATATAACCTTGCTCGGCGCCGACCGCCAAACCGGCGATCGTCATGCCTTCAATCAGTGCGAAGGGATCACCCTCCATGACGAGGCGATCGGCGAACGTGCCGGAGTCACCTTCGTCCGCGTTACAAACAATATATTTTTCGTCATCGTCACAATCCAGCACCGTCTGCCACTTGATACCAGTGGGGAAGCCCGCACCCCCACGGCCGCGCAGGCCGGAGGTTTTCACTTCGTCGACAATAGCCTGGGGTTCCATAGCCAGGGCTTTTTGCAGACCGATAAAACCATCCTGATCGCGATAATCTTGCAGCGACAGCGGGTCGCCAATACCAAGGCGGGCAAACATTCGTCGTTGCTGATTGGCCAGTTGCGGTATTTCTGCCACCGGCCCTTGCCGAAGGGGGTGGTCGCCGCCGTTTAAAAAATCGGCGGCAAACAGGGATTCCACATCACTTGCCTCGACTGGCCCATAGGCAATACGGCCGGCCCCGGTTTCTACTTCAACCAGAGTTTCCAGCCAATACAAGCCGCGGGTGCTGTTGCGCACCAATGCCACTTCGGCACCATGGCGAGCCGCTTGCAACTGAATTTCTGCCGCTACTTGATCGGCCCCCAGGGAGCGAGCGGTGGTGTCGGAAGGTACAAATACGGTAACAGTCATGACGTTACCTCAGACAACAGCTGATCCACTTTGCTCTTATTCATACGGGCGTGAACGCTGTCGCCCAGGCGCACATTGGGTGAGCAGGCGCAGTTGCCCAGGCAATAAACCGGCTCCAGGGTCACTTTGCCGTCGGCACTGGTGCCGTGGAAATCCACCCCCAGCTTTTCTTTGATATAGGCTTCGAGCTCTCGCGAGCCCATGGATTGGCAAGCCTCGGCGCGGCACACATACAGAGTGTGTTCGCCGCCGCGCTCGGAGCGAAAATAATGGTAGAAGCTGATCACCCCGTGCACTTCCGCGCGAGACAGGTTGAGCGCCTGAGCAATCACCGGCACCCCGGCATTGGGGATGTACCCGTAGCGGTTCTGCACGGCATGGAGGATTGGCAACAACGCGCCAGGGCGAACTTTCAGGTCGTCGACAATATCCTGAATATCGCTGAGAGAAACGATGGCTTGCACAGTTACGGCTGGCTCAGGCATTTCTTTGAATCTCGTAGTAGGTAGAAGTAACTTAGCATGTCACCTGGGATCTGCGAAAACCCCACGAATCATAGACTACTGACAGCAGCAGGTATTTCATTCATCATACCGACCTTTATTTATTATCAACCACTTGCGTTTTTTGAATGAACCAAACCATCAAACACCGGGTAAAAACCCACAAGTTATCCGACCTCAGCGAGCAGCAGATCAACACATTGTTGCGACGCACCGAGTCGGATATTGAGCAATTTGTCGAGCAGGTAAAACCCATTGTTGCCGCCGTTAAAGAGCGCGGCGATCAGGCCCTGGCGGATTTCGCCCAGCAATTTGACAAGGCACCGATAACTGCAGACCAGATACAGGTCAGCGAACAGGAATTTGACCAGGCCTTTGCCCAGCTGGACAGCGAGCTGATCGACACCCTGAAATACTCGGTGGACAACGTGCGCCGCTTTCACGAGGCGCAGATGCCGGAGGAAATGTGGCTCAAGGAAATCCGCCCCGGCGCCTTTGCTGGTGACCGCTACACGCCCATTGAAGCAGTGGCCTGTTACATTCCCCGCGGCAAAGGCTCGTTCCCCAGCGTTGCCATTATGACCACTGTGCCCGCAGTGGTTGCCGGTGTGCCCACGGCGGCGATTATCACCCCCCCCGGCCCCGACGGCACTGTGGATGCCGCCACTCTGGTGGTAGCGCGGCTGGTGGGCATCCACAAAGTGTACAAGTGCGGCGGCGCCCAAGGGGTCGCTGCGGTGGCCTACGGCACCGAAACCGTACCCAAATGCGACAAAATCGTCGGCCCCGGCAGCCCCTTTGTCGTGGCAGCTAAAAAGCTGGTGGCAGATGTGCTGGACCCCGGCACGCCAGCGGGCCCCAGCGAAGCCATTGTGCTGGCGGACGAAACCGCCAATCCCAAGCTGGCGGCACTGGATTTGCTGATTGAAGCGGAGCACGGCCCGGATTCATCGGCCTTTTTGGTCACTCACAACGAGCAACTGGCCACCGAAGCTGCCGACGCCATTCAGCAATACTGGGGAGAGATGAGCGAGCTGCGGGTGGACTTTTCATCCACCGTACTGGGTGGTGACAGCGGCGGTATTGTGCTGACAGGCACCTTTGAAGAAGCGGTACAGTTCTGCAACGACTACGCCGCCGAGCACTTGTTGATCCTTAGCAAAGACCCGTTCAAGCACCTGGGCAAAATCAAAAACGCCGGGGAAATTCTGCTGGGGGAATACACCCCTATTTCCATCGCCAACTTTGTTTTGGGGCCAAATGCGGTGCTGCCCACGTCGATGGCGGCCAAAACCGCGTCGCCTCTGTCGGTGTTTGATTTTATGAAAAGCTGTTCAATCGGTTATGTCACCGAACAGGGCTACCGGGAGATGGCGCCCCACACCCACCGTTTCGCCACCTACGAAGGCTTCGATGCCCACGCTAATGCGGTATCGCACTTGAGAGACGAGGCTTTTGACAGTGAAAAATAGGGTCTGTTAACGCTTCATATCCGCCACTGTTGGCGGCTGAAAAGGCGCCCATCTAGGCGCGAGGAGAGTGGTTTGGTCATTCCAAATGAGCGACGAGCAACAACGAGGGGCGCCTTTTCAGCCCCAACCCGAAGGGCTGAGGCTCCTTTCTTAGAAACAGAAAGTGCGCTCCACTGCGTTGTAAATCGCTTATGTAGAATGACTACACGACACTCTTTACGCCTTGTTGAGCGCAAAAATCGCTCTCAGCAGTGGTGGATATGAAACGTTAACAGACCCTAAAGCACGAGGAACTGACCATGAAAACACGCGCAGCCGTCGCTTTGCAGGCAGGCAAACCCCTTGAGGTAATGGACGTTGATCTGGAAGGCCCAAAGGCGGGGGAAGTTCTGGTCGAAATCAAAGCCACCGGTGTCTGTCACACCGACGCCTTCACCCTGTCCGGCGACGACCCGGAAGGGGCGTTTCCGGCAATCCTCGGCCACGAGGGCGCAGGCATTGTTCAGGAAGTGGGGCCGGGGGTTACCTCCCTGAAGCCCGGTGACCATGTAATCCCGCTGTATACACCGGAATGCCGCGCCTGCGATTTCTGCCTGCACCCGAAAACCAACCTCTGTCAGTCGATTCGCGAAACCCAGGGCCAGGGAGTGATGCCCGACGGCACCAGCCGCTTCTCACTGGACGGCAAGCCCATCCTTCACTACATGGGCTGTTCCACCTTTTCCAACTACACCGTATTGCCGGAAATCGCTCTGGCGAAAGTGCGCAGCGACGCGCCGTTCGACAAAATCTGCTACATCGGCTGTGGGGTGACCACTGGCATTGGTGCGGTGGCTTTCACTATGAAAGTAGAACCCGGCTCTACAGTGGCGGTGTTCGGCTTGGGTGGCATCGGTTTGAATGTTATTCAGGGCGCGAAACTGGTGGGTGCCACTCGCATAATCGGCGTCGATATCAACCCTTCGAAAGTGGAGCTGGCGAAAAAATTCGGCATGACAGACTTCGTCAACCCCAACGATGTGGACGATGTGGTGGGCCACCTGGTGGAAATCACCAACGGCGGCGTGGACTACAGTTTTGAATGCATCGGCAACGTCAATGTCATGCGCCAGGCTCTGGAATGCTGCCACAAAGGCTGGGGGCAGAGCTGCATTATCGGCGTCGCCGGTGCCGGCCAGGAAATCGCCACTCGGCCTTTCCAACTGGTTACCGGACGCTCCTGGCGAGGCACTGCATTTGGCGGCGCCCGTGGACGCACCGACGTGCCGAAAATTGTCGACTGGTACATGGATGGCAAGATCAATATCGACGACCTGATTACCCACACCATGCCTCTGGACGACATCAACAAAGCGTTTGACCTGATGCACGCCGGGGAGAGTATTCGTTCGGTGGTTCTGTACTAACCGTCAAACCCAACCCCGTCATCCTGAGCGGCGCAGCCGCGTGAAGACAAATTGGCAGGAAAGCCAATTTGGGCGTCGAAGACGGCTCGTAGGGCCGAACACCAAGGATGGTGTGAGTCAATCTCACAACGATCAACAGGCGAGATCCTCACGTCGCTACGCTCCTCAGGATGACAAATACTGATTTTTCGAGATCATTCAATGCAAAAGATCAGCGAAAACAAACTATTTGGCGGCCAACAGCTGCGCTATCAGCACCGCTCCGACGCACTCAACTGCGACATGATCTTTGCGGTGTACATGCCGCCCCAAGCAGAGCAAGGGCCCGTGCCGGTGCTGTACTGGCTGTCCGGGCTGACCTGCAACGACGAGAATTTTGTTACCAAAGCCGGGGCTCAACGCTACGCTGCCGAGCACGGCATCGCCATCATCGCCCCAGACACCAGCCCCCGCGGTGACGGGGTGCCCGACGACCCGGAAGGCGCTTACGACCTGGGCCTGGGAGCGGGCTTTTACGTCAATGCCACACAAGCGCCCTGGGACAAACACTATCGCATGTACGATTATGTGGTGGATGAGTTGCCGCAGTTGGTGGCCGAGGAGCTGCCACACATCAGTGACAGAGCGGCCATCAGCGGTCATTCCATGGGAGGTCACGGCGCGCTCACCATCGCCCTGAAAAACCCCGGCCGTTTTACCTCCGTTTCTGCCTTTGCTCCCATCTGTTCACCACTGCACTGCCCCTGGGGCGAAAAAGCGCTGGGCAACTACCTGGGCGCTAACCGCGACGCGTGGCAGCAGTACGACACCACCGTGCTGCTGACAAACACCAGCGAACGCCTGCCGATATTGGTGGATCAGGGGAGTGCGGATAATTTTTTGCAGGAACAACTAAAAACCGAGCTGCTGACAGAGGCTGCCGCCGAGGCCAACTACCCCATGGACATTCGCATGCAGCCGGGCTACGACCACAGCTACTACTTTATCGCCAGTTTTATCGGCGAACACATTGCCTTCCATGCCCGACATTTGCAGGGATAGTGTTAGAATCTAACCCTTCGTTTCCAAACGACTTTTCTCACTCCCAGCACAAGGCAAGGACTTGAAAGCAAGGCGCACCTACCTGCGAACCAAGCGCTCACTGTTCAGGGGCATGGATGGCCTGCACGAAAAACTTTTCCCCTTTCTCAGCTGGGGGCAAAATATTTCGCAAAACTCCCTTAAAGCCGACCTGATGGCAGGCGTCACTGGCGCAGTGCTGGTGCTGCCCCAAGGGGTAGCCTACGCGCTGATTGCCGGGCTGCCTGCGGTGTACGGCATTTACACCGCCATCGTCACGCCCATTATCGCCGGTCTGTTTGGCTCCTCCCGACATTTGATTTCCGGGCCCACCGCAGCCATTTCCATTATCGTGATGAAAATTGCCAGCGAACTGGCGGAAACCGGCACGGAAGAATTTGTTGCGGTGGCGCTGACGCTGACCTTCCTCTGCGGCCTGGTGCAGTACGGTATGGGGCTGGCACGGCTGGGGAGCATGATCAACTTTATCTCCCACACGGTGGTGCTGGGCTTTACTGCCGGCGCTTCGCTGCTGATCGCTACCAGCCAGCTGCGGCACTTCTTCGGCATCGACATTCCCAAACAGGCGAGCGTCACCGAAACCTGGATGACCCTGTGGAATAACCTCGGGGGGATCGGTTTCTATTCGGTGCTGATCGCTTTTACCACCATTGTCGCCACCCTGGCCATCAAACAGTACAAACCCCGCTGGCCGAATATGCTGTCGGGCATGGTGATCGGCAGCCTGGTGTGCTGGCTGATTTCCGGCGACGAACACGGCATTGCCCTGGTAGGCGCCCTGCCCCGTTCGTTGCCCACGCTGTCTATGCCCGACCTGTCGGAAGGCACGGTAGCGGCGGTACTACCCGGCGCCATG
This sequence comes from Porticoccus sp. W117, assembly GCF_030341905.1. Lineage (GTDB taxonomy): Bacteria > Pseudomonadota > Gammaproteobacteria > Pseudomonadales > Porticoccaceae > SCSIO-12696. The sequence continues at coordinate 30,588 of NZ_JATAAF010000015.1, forward strand.
GCAGTGGCAGTACTGGGCCTGGTGGAAGCGGTTTCCATCGCCCGCGCCATCGGCATTCGCTCCGGCCAGCGCATCAGCGGCAGCCGGGAATTTATCGGCCAGGGGCTCTCCAATATTGTCGGCAGCTTCTTCTCCTGCTACGCCGGTTCCGGCTCCTTTACCCGCTCCGGCGCCAACTACGACGCCGGCGCGCAAACCCCACTGGCGGGGGTTTTTGCCGCCCTGATCCTGATACTGGTGCTGTTGCTGATTCCCGACATCACCGCCTACCTGCCCATGCCGGTGATGGCTGGCACCATTATTCTGGTGGCCTGGAACCTGATCGACTTCCAGCACATAAAAACCGTTCTGAAAAGCGACAAGCAGGAAATCACCATCTTTGTGGTGACCTTTGGCTCCACCCTGTTTGTGGAACTGGAATTCGCCATCTACTTCGGGGTGATCCTGTCTCTGGTAATGTTCCTGCGGCGCACTTCCATTCCACAGCTGGTGGTGGTGGCACCGCGCTCCCACAACGCAGGCACCGAGTTGCGCGGTACCAAGCGCTTTGGGCTAAAGGAATGCCCGCAGCTGAAAATTGTGCGGGTGGACGGCTCTATATTCTTCGGCTCGGTCAATCATATTGTCGGCCGCCTGCAGAGCCTGTGTAACGAAAACACCCCGGAAAAACACCTGATGCTGCTGTGCACCAGCGTCAACACCATCGACTTGGCGGGCATGGAAATGCTGATTCAGGAGAAAAAGCGCCTCAAAGATATCGGCGGCAACCTGTATATCTGCGGCCTGAAAAGCAGCGTGCGCCAGGATTTAACGCACATGGGCGGCATGGAACAGCTGCCCACCGAGCGCTTTACCGCAACACCGGATCTGGCGCTCAATAGCATTGTGCCGATGCTGGAAGCATCAATTTGTGAAAGCTGCGAAAAGCGGGTTTTTAAACAGTGCCCGCAGGTGGTGCAGGAGCCGGAAGAAGATAAATCGGAAGAGTTTAAGTTGACGATTTGACGTTTGACGTTTGACGTTTGACGTTTGACGTAAATGCTGTAGGTCGGCTTTCTTATAGGTGAAGAGTAGCCCGACAACGGTGGCCACCTAAAGCACCGAGAGTGTCGGCCTGAAGGCCGACCTACAGGGTGCTGCGCCAAATTGACTCGCTACATCCTTGTAGCTCGGGCTACGCCCACCTTCGGTGCCCAAATCGGCTATCCTGCCGATTTGTCGTCAAACGTCGAACATCCAACGTCTAACTCAAGCACACACCGGGCAATCCGGATTTGCTGAAAGCGATATTGCCCGCCAGGCAAAACTTTTCCCCTCAAAAATCTGCAGCTGACTAAGGGTCTTTGATTCCACTCCCACGCAGAGCTTGATCGCTTCCAGTGCCATCGCCGTGCCCAATATCCCCACCACTGGGCCAATAATGCCCGCTTCTGCGCAGCTGGCCTGGGCAGTTGGCAGTTGGTCGCCAAACAGGCATTGATAGCAAGGCTGTTTTGCGCCGCCGAGCTGCCCTTTATCACGAAAGTCAAACACCACCAGCTGGCCATCCCAACCTACCGCAGCGCCGAACACCAACGGCACGCTGTGGCGGTGGCAAGCGCGGTTAACCGCCAGGCGAGTGGTGAGGTTATCGCTGCAATCCAGCACCAAGTCCACTTCTGGCACGTAGTAATCAAGCGCCTCATCATCCAGGCGTTCGTCGATGGACTCGACATTGACGTGGGGATTTAGAGTTTCCAGTTGACCTTGAGCACTGTCGGATTTGCTGTCGCCACAATCGTCTCTGCGATACAACACCTGGCGGTGCAGATTGCTGACATCAACCGTATCGCCATCGGCAATCAACAATGTACCAACACCGGCACCAGCCAGATACAGCGCCGCTGGTGCACCCAGCCCCCCGGCACCCACCAACAGCACCCTTGCCGACGCCAGAGCCTGCTGGCCCTGCTCACCAATCTCCGGCAGCAGTTGCTGGCGACTGTAGCGCAGCGCCTCGCTCACTCAGGACGCATCCAGCTGTTGCTGAATCACCTGTTTCAGATGCTCTACTTCCTTTGAGGTGACGCCAAGCTGGTGCACCACAACAGAACCATCGCGGCCGATAATCACACTGCGAGGAATCATCAAGTCTGCGTATTGACTGTAGATGGCTCGGTCGGGGTCGGCAGCAAAAGGCATTGAGTAGCCGTGTTCTTCCTTAAACTCCGCCATTTCGTCGCTGTTGTGCTCGCGACCCAGGTTCACCATCACCAAATCTTCGTGGTCTATCTGTTGGTAAATGTTTTTTTCGAGCTGAGGCAACTTGACCATGCAGGGGGGGCACCAGGTGGCGAAAAAATTCACCAGTATCACCTTGCCTTTAAGGGCTTCGGTATCAATGCCCACACCATCGGTTGTGGTAACAGAGAATGCCGGGGCCGGATCACCGACGCCAACGAGGCTGTGCTTGTCGGTCGACTTGGCACCACAGAGGGCCACCAGGGCCAATGGCACAATCAACAGCCGGCAGGTGCGGGCAATAAATGTTTTGGCAATCATAGTTATATCCTGTGTTGTAACGCGACCGGCTTTAACCCGGATATTTCATCGAAAGGAGAAAAAACGGCGGTAATATCTTTTCAAAAAAGTTATCGAAGCCTTTAACAAGAAATTCCGCGGCGGCGAAATGCTATCAAACTCCAATTTCATTTTCACCCGTTAAACGCCGTCGCGTAGAATCTGATGTCAGCAAAGATAATATCACCAGCAATTTGAGCGTTTTGTTTCTGTCAAAAGCGAACAAACGAACTCACAAAGGCCCATCAATCGCAGGTCGTAAAAAAATACAGGGGAATTACTGCGCTTAACCGTGTTAGTGTCGAGCGAAGAGCCAATGGACGTTATGAGAAAGCAGAAAGCACAAGTCGTCAAACTTCCACCACCAGGAATGAAGACCCGCCCACAAGTACTGGAGCACCTGCACACAGAGCACGGCCCGGCACTGAAAGCATTTTTAGCGGTGAGAATGGGAAGGGGAAACAGCGATATTGAAGATGTCTTTCAAGATGTATTTGTGCGTCTGTCAAATATGCCAGACCTCAATGCTCGCCTGAGCACCGACCAAACCCGAAACCGCGCTTTTATATTTACCATTGCCAACAATCTGGCGCTGGATTTAATCCGCTCCAAACAAGTCAGAGCCCGTTACCAGCAGCGTCAAACCGAATTGGATGATAACGATATCGACCGACAAGAAACCTGTCCGGAGCGCAGCGCTTCGGCCCAGCAAGAGTTGGATCGGCTGAAAAACACACTGATGAAATTGAAACCCGAATGGCGCAAAGCGCTGATTATGCATCGCATAATGCACAACACCTATCAAGAAATTGCCAGCGAAATGGATGTCACCATAAAGCAGGTAGAGTGGTTTTTAAAAAATGCCGTCAGCCGCCTGAATAAAACCAGTATAAGTCGCAGGAAGTGATAAAAATGATGCACAAACGCCACCAAACAACCGACATGGACCGCGCCAACCAAGACGCGATACGACTTATGTCCGGGGAATTAAATGCCGATGAAATCAACTCATTGGCAGACTGGGAAAAACAGTCAACCAGCTATCAACAGCAATTTCTGGAGACTCTGGAGTTATTTTCAGAACTGCCAAAGCTGGCAGAGGATGCGGATGTATTAGCCGCCGCCAGACAGAAAACCAACGGAAAAAAATCCGCAACACCGTCAAAACATCGCAGCATGCAATGGCTGGCCATCGCGGCCAGCCTGTTAATTGCCGCCACCCTGTTTGTGTTGCCTTATGGTGACGATCCACAGGCTGTCTATCAGCCCGTCAAACGATACGTCACCCGTATTGGAGAACAAAAAATGGTGGAGCTGCCCGATGGCAGCCAACTGCACCTGAACACCGGAACCCAGTTGATTGTTGACTATTCCGAACACGCTCGGCGGGTGATTCTGGATCGTGGCGAGGTGTATTTTGACATTGCCTCCGACCCGCTAAGGCCGTTCACCGTCGATCTTAAAAATCCGCATCTGGTAACCGCTCTGGGCACTGAATTCAATATTGAAAAATCCCCGGATAACTACGTCTTGTCAGTGACGGAAGGCGTAGTTTCACTGCACCCAAGTGCCGAAAGAATCGACTTTAACCAACTTCACAAAGGCCCGCCCTTGAGTCCCGAGTCGATGGCCAAAAGCAACTTTACTGAATCCGAACACTTTCGCGTCAAGGCGGGCACCGTCGTAAAATTTGATCAAAACCAAAGAGACTTTAGCGTTCATACCGAAACGGATATTGAGCGCCTGCAAGACTGGCGAGATGGCATTATTTCTTTTCAATCGGAGCCCCTTCACAAGGTGATTTTAGAGCTCAATCGATACTCCGCCAAAAAAATCCTGATCGACGGGAAAAACATTCGGGACTTGGAGATATACGCAGCCATTAAAGTCAACGAAATACACACTGGCTTGAAAGTGATCGAAAAAATACTGCCCGTCAAGACAGTACATTACTTTGACCGAATCGTTATTGTTGAAAAACACAAAAAACAAACCCCTTAAAATTTTACAGGGGTTTTGTCGAGCCTAAACGTGTACCTCTCGCTTTCCAAACGCTCAAACAAATTTTTGGATGCTCAATCCAATACCAAGAAAAGCGTTAAGCGAAGAAGATCAATACACATTATCAAGGTGGGGTAACCTATGAACTGCAACATAAACACGTATCACAAAAGTCGCTTGGCAGCCGCCGTATTTGCCGCAGCAATGGCCTTTTCATCGACATCACAGGCCGATGAAAACAACATCCAGCTGGATATTGAACAACAAAAGATTGACAGCGCCATCATCGACCTGGCCACTCAAGCGAACGTTCATATTGCTTTCCCCAAGTCCCTTGGAAACAACGTTACCCTGCCCGCCATCAAAGGCCGATACACCCTGGACGATGCATTGGAAAAAATGTTTCAGGGCACCGATCTGACCTACGAATTTATCACCGACGATTCGATCATTATCAAAAACCGCAATAGCCAATCGACCGAACAGACCACTGACAAAAAAGAGGCAGACGAAGAAGTGGTCGTGGTCGGCACCCGACTGAAAGGCCACAATCCGGCATCGCCTGTGATCACACTCGACCGTGACGCTCTCAGCAAAGGCAGCTACTCCAGCATAGAAGACGTATTTCGTCGCTTGCCACAAAACTTCAGTAGCATTACCTCGGCGTCCACTGAGCTGGGGCAGGTTGAGACCGGTGAAGCCCGGTTGCTGTCGTCACTCGGCACATCTTCCGTGAACCTGCGCGGCCTTGGCAGTCGCTCTACCCTGGTGCTGATCAATGGCAAGCGCAAGGCATCTTCTGCTGTTGGCAGTGGCAGCTTTACTGATATTTCTTCGATTCCCCTGTCGCAAGTCGAGCGCATAGAAATTCTGACCGATGGCGCATCGGCGATTTACGGTGCCGACGCCGTTGCGGGGGTAGTTAATATTGTTTTGCGTAAGGATTACGATGGTTTAACCATTAACTACCGCAATGAAAAGTCCTTCAGCAACGCCGATCAGGAGCGTTTTTCGGTCGGCTATACAGCCAGTTGGGATAGTGGTTACCTGACCACCAGCGTGGATGCGTCTAAAACCTCGTCTGCCGACATGAACAAGTTCACCATTTCTGGCCCAGGAGGGCTCGGAGACAAAACCCATTTGGGGGGAGTAGACAGCCGCACATACGGCGTTGGCAGTCCGGGCACGGTGTACAATGTTGGCAGAACATTCCCCTCCGGGTTTCAGTTGGTGGGTGATCTGATTGACGGCCCTGAAGAAAATACAAATTCACAGTTTGATGACCGCTTACTGGGCCCTGAGGTTAACAGGAAATCATTGCGCTTTAATGGTGAGCAAGAGCTTGGTGGCGAACATAGCTTGAGTTTTGATGTGGCGGCGACCACCCAAAAAGACGGGCGTACCTGGCACCCTATTTACGATCGCCTTAGTGTTACCCGATTTACTGCCAGGATTAATCCGGACGGCTCCATCAGTCAATTCAACAACCTTGTTCCTATTCCCGAGGACAACCCTCACAACACCTACGGCGAAGACGTTATGGTGGGTTACAGTTTTGAACAAGAACGGCGAGCCATAGAACTCAGCGAAAACAACAAGCTGAATACCTACAACGGTCTGTTTGGCTTATCTGGCAAGCTGCCCTTTGCTGAAGATTGGGACTATAACCTTGACTTCTCTTATGGCAGAGAGAAGGGAGCTGTATCCTCTTTGAGATTTGACAGATTCGACCCGGAAACTGAAGCCAGATTGCCGTCGGTCTGGCAGAGTCTGAATGTGTTTACTGACGGTTCTGATCCCGATGTGATTGCCAGCAACGTCGAATTGCTGAGGACGTTGATATCGGAAGATAAACGCTGGGAGTATGAATCTCAAAACTATGGGATTGAAGGCAATATTGGTGGCACGCTGTTTTCACTGCCAGCCGGTGATGTGCAAATGGTGGCGGGTTTTGAAGTTCGCGAAGAAAATCATCAACTGAACTCGACGTTGGAAGTTGATAGCAACAACTCGGTGAAGGTGGTGTACGCCGAAATGGGCCTGCCATTATTGGCTGATCTGCCCGCCATCAAGAACCTGGACTTGACCCTGGCAGCTCGCAGTGAATCTTTTGATGTGGACGGCATCAGCCAGGCTCGAAATTCAACGTCGGTTGTTCCTGTTGATTTTTCTCTTTCTGAGCTACTGGACGGCCTTGAATTTGGTGAGGGTTCGGATTTCGGCCCACCGCAGAGAGACAAGTCATCGTTTAGCCACACCTCACCAAAAATTTCGTTGAACTGGCAGGTTAACGACGATCTTCGTCTGCGTGCAAGCTGGGGAGAATCCTTTTTGGCACCAAGAGCCAGCCAAATGTATGGTGAGAAATCCGTCTCCTCAAGCAGGTCATTTATCCGCAATATTGACTTCAGCAACAGCAGCATTGACAGGCCAACAGAGGTTTTGAGGCTCAGTGGCCCCAACTCGGGACTGCAACCGCAAGAAGCCACGACCCTGACTTACGGCTTTGATTACACCCCGTATTGGATCGATGGGATGACCTTTGCTGCCACCTATGGCAAAACAGATTTTAGTAACTATATTACGTCACCCCAGTACGGCGGCAATTCCCTGCAAGAAATGATAGATGATTTCGAGTCATTTAGAGGCCGTTTCTTTTACACCAGCCAGACCGCTGATGGCGAAGACATACTGGTGTACGAACGCCGCAGGCTGAACGTGGCCGGGCGCACGTCAAGAACCATTGACTACCGCATCAGCTACGACCTGCAGACCGAATCAATGGGAAGTTGGTTGTTTGATTTAAACGCCGTACAAACCCTTGAAGTAACGCAACAAGACAGCGTATTTCTTGATCCGAGAGAAATTGCAGGTACTAGCAATGGGCCCAGCAGATGGGTATCGAATTTCACCACCAGCTGGACTTATGGCGACTACAATGTGACCGCGATTGTTAACTATTCCTCCAGCTACAGTGTCGTCAACCCGCTATCAGCAAGTTTTGGCCGAATTATCAAAGACTCTGAAAGGGCGCTGTGGCCAAATGGAATTAACCCGAATCCGCAAGAGCGTGCCGAGCCTTCAACGTTGCTGGACCTGCAAGTCTCTTACCAGCCCGCAGCAGGATCGGGCTGGCTGGAAGGTAGCCGGATCTCCCTTGGCGTTCAAAACGTACTCAATACCAGGCCTCGATTTGTGGATAACGAAGATGGCTTTCTTGCCAACCGCTACAACCCCAGAGCCCGCGTTCTGCAACTGGACGTTCAAAAATCTTTTGACTTTTAAAGCGCTATAAAACCAAAAGGGATAATAAAGGCGGCTGTAGCACAGCCGCCTTTATTATTCAGGACGCACCCAGTTGTTGCTGAATCACCTGCTTCAGGTGTTCCACTTCTGCCGGGCTCGAACCCTGCTGATGCAACACAATGTTGCCATCGCGGCCAATCACTACACTGCGGGGAATCATTTTTTCCGCGTATTGGCTGTAGATAGCACGACCGGGATCAGCAGCAAATGGCATGGCGTAACCGTAGTCGGCTTTAAACTCTGCCACTTCGTCGCTGTTGTGCTCACGACCCAGATTCACCACCACCAAATCTTTATGGTCAATCTGCTGGTAAATGGTCTTGTCGATCAGCGGCAGCTTGGCCCTGCAGGGAGGGCACCAGGTGGCGAAGAAGTTCACCAACACCACCTTGCCTTCCAGTGCTTTGGTGTCAATGGCTGCACCATCTGTAGTGGTGACAGCAAATGCAGGGGCGGAATCACCGGCACCAACACGGCTGTACTCATCGGGCAGTTTGGCACCACTGAGAGCCACCAGCGCCAGTGGCACAAATAACAGCTGACAGGTGCGACTAAAAAACTTTTTAGCAATCATGATTTTATCCTGTGTTGTTACACGACCCGCTTTAGAGCAACGGATGCCGGAAAAGTGCCATTATGGTGTGCCTGTATTGTCGGCAACAACCAGTTGCTAGAACAAACTCTCCAAAGCAATCACGTCAACAACGTCGCCAACGACAACTGTTTCATTTACCAGCACTACCACCAGCACCTCCGCGCGGCTGATGGATGTGAGCACACCGGAGCTTTGATTTTCCAGAGGCACTGCGGTCAGTTCACCGTCGATAATTTCCAGGTTGGCGCGCAAATATTCTTCGCGCTTGCGAGGCCGTGAAAACTCAAATCCAGCCTTCACCGCAAAGCGGCGGGGCGCGCAAAAATTACTTCCCTGCAAGACACTCAGGTAGGGGCGAGCAAATAATGCAAAGGTGACAAACGCCGATACAGGGTTACCCGGCAAGCCAAAAAACGGCGTGTCGCATACACTGCCAAAGGCCAGCGGCTTCCCTGGCTTGACGGCGATCTTCCAGAATTCCTGGCGACCCAGTTTGGCCAACACGGGTTTGACGTGGTCTTCCTCCCCCACGGAAACCCCGCCTGTGGTCAACACACAATCGGACTCGGCAGCGGCGCGGCGCAACAACGCTTCGATTTCTGCCGGGTCGTCCTTGGCGCGTCCCAGGTCTATGACTTCTGCGTCCAACCCCTGCAGCAAAGCTGCCAGCAAATAACGATTGGAGTTGTATATCTGCCCCGGCTGCAGTTCCACGCCAGGCTCAATCAGTTCATCGCCAGTGGAAACCACAGCTACTTTCAGGCGCCGATACACCGACACTTCAGCAATACCAACAGACGCCAGCAGACCCAGTTCCGGAGCGCGCAAACGCTGGCTTTTGTGCAGTAGCACTTCACCGCTGACAATGTCCTGCCCCATAGGGCGCACATTATCGCCCGCACCATCGGAAGGCGCTTTGTGAATGGTGACTTGCCCTCCCCCATCTACGTAAGTGCAATTTTCCTGCATGACCACGGTGTCCGCACCGACAGGAATTTCGCTGCCGGTAAAGATGCGCGCTGCGGTACCCGGCTGCAGCGGCTGCGGCGCCTGCCCGGCGGGGATGCGTTGGCTCACCGGTAGCGTGCCACCTTCAACCAGGTCAGAAAAATTAAGCGCAAAGCCATCCATCGCAGAGTTGTCGGCGGGGGGCACATTAACGGTGGCGACCTGATCAGCCGCCAGCACCCGATTGTGGGCTTCAGTCAGAGAGACCGTTTCAATGTCATCGATGGAGCTGACGTGTTGTTGCAGGTGGTTAAGTGCTTCGGCAACAGTGAGGAAGTTTGACATGAGGGGGTCTCTTGTTACGGAACGCTGCAATCTTCTGACGTTAGCAGCAGTCTGCTGAAGATCGCCGCGCTGCGCTCGCGATGACGGAAAACTTAATTGTGACCGTGTTTACCCAATAGGGTACCGACAAAATTACAGGGCTTGGTGCGGGCATCCAGCTGTTCGCGAACAATCTGTTCCCAGCCGGTGCGACAGGCGTTATTGGAGCCGGGCATACAGAAAATCAGCGTATTGTTGGCGAGGCCCGCCAAGGCGCGGGATTGCACGGTAGAGGTACCAATCTGCCCCAAGGAAATGTGCCGAAACAACTCACCAAAACCTTCAACGGTTTTATCAAACAAGGGGGCTACTGCTTCCGGCGTGGAGTCGCGACCGGAAAACCCGGTGCCACCGGTCGTCAGCACCACATGCACATTTTTATCGGCAATCCACTGAGAGAGTCTGGCGCGAATCTGGTAAATATCATCAACCACAATATCCCGGTCAACCAGCTGATGGTTGGCTTCGGTTACGCCGTCCGCCAATAGCTGGCCGGACGTATCGGTATCAGGGGTGCGGGTATCGGAGATGGTTAATACGGCAATATTCAGGGGAATGAAGTCGGGCATTTTTTGTTGGCCTTACAGTTTTTCATTGCGTCATTCTGAGGGAGCAAAGCGACCGTGAGAATCTCTTTCTATTAACATTTCGCCTAATTCAAGTCAGGATATCCTCACGTCGCCTGCGGCTCATCAGGGTGACAGGCGGGTAGACAAAGCCTAACCACCTGTCATATTCATAAACCGCACAATTTGCGGTTCGTCATTCAAGTCAAAGTAATGCCGTTCCGGCTTGCGTGAAATGGCATCGATAATTTCCTGTTTCAGGCGATCCATATCTCCGGGATAGCGGCGCACAACGGCGCGCAGATCGGCAGAGTGTTCATTGCCCAGGCACAGCAGCAGGCGGCCTTCGGCAGTGAGGCGCACCCGGTTGCAACTGGCGCAAAAATTGTGGCTGTGAGGGGAGATAAAACCGACTTTGGTATCGTCGATCCCCGTCAATCGATAGTAGCGCGACGGGCCGTTGGTAGTTTCCGTAGTGGGAAATAGTGAATAACGTTGCTCAAGAATTTCCCGCACGTCATCGCTTGAACAGTAACTCAGGGCACGGTCGTGATTGACATTACCCAAGGGCATCTCTTCGATAAAGCTGACATCGATGCCCCGCTCTATGGCAAACGCCACCAGGTCGAGCACTTCTTCTTCGTTGTGGCCACGCATAATAACCGCATTGATTTTCAGCTTTTTAAAGCCTGTGGCAACAGCGGCATCAATTCCGGCAAGCACCTTACTGAGGTTACCGGTGCGGGTGATGCGCTTGAATTTTTTGGCGTCGAGACTGTCCAGACTGATGTTGATGCGCTGCACACCGGCGGCTTTCAGTGCCGGTGCCATTTTGCCCAGTTGGGAGCCATTGGAGCTAAGTGTAAGTTCCTTGAGTTTCGGCAGCGCCCCCAGCGATTCGATCAATTGCTGGCTGTCGTGACGAATCAACGGCTCGCCGCCGGTAAGACGAATTTTCTCCACCCCCAGTTCACTGAAGGCGCGGGCGATAAAAGTAATTTCTTCGTAGCTGAGAATCTGCGCTCGCGGCAGGAAGGTCATGTCTTCCGCCATACAATATTGGCAGCGGAAGTCGCAGCGATCAGTTACCGAAATGCGCATATAGTCCACCCGCCGACCGAAGGGGTCGATCAGCTGTATGGGAAATGCTTGTTCAGTTTCAGTTTTCATCATTCCGCTTCCGTTATCGCGAGCGCAGCGTGGCGATCCAGTGTCTTTAAACTTGTGAGATCCTCACGGTCGCTACGCTCCCTCAGGATGACAGTGTGTTAATCCCAGCGCTTTACCTTTTGGTTATCACTGTCCTTCGCTTCCACCCAACGCTCACCATCTTCGCGAATTTCTTTTTTCCAAAAAGGTGCGCGGGTTTTTAAAAAATCCATAATAAATTCACCGGCGGCAAACGCCTCGCTGCGGTGGCCGCTGGCTACGCCCACAAACACAATTTGTTCGCCGGCGTCGATGCGACCAATGCGGTGAATTACTGTGACCGCTCCCAAGGGCCAGCGCTGTTTTGCTTGGATGACAATATCTTCCAGCGCGCACTCGGTCATACCGGGGTAGTGTTCCAGGTGCAACGCCTGTAGATCATTTTCCTGACGCACACAACCACTAAAGGTCACCACCGCGCCGCAGTCCCTGTCGCGCAACTTCTGGTATTCGGTGCCGATATCAAAGTCGTCAGTTTGTACCTTTATCACTGTATTTAACCGCCAGTGACGGGCGGAAAGAAGGCCACTTCATCGCCATCATTTACTGCGGTATCGGCAGTGGCCATCTGCTGGTTAACCGCTGCCAGGTTGCGGCCATCCAATAGCTGTTGCGCCCACACCCCGCCGCGCTCTGCCAGCAGCTCGCGCAATTCAGCAACAGTGCTCACGTCTTCCAGTGTCAGTTGCTCGCCGTCGCAGTTCAACTGGTCGCGCAACGCGGCGAAATATTTCAGTTCAATCATTTTGCCTACTCTGTATCGTCGCGACGCCAATCGCCGGATTTACCGCCGGCTTTTTCCACCAGGCGCAGGTTGTCGACACTCATGCCTCGATCCACCGCCTTGCACATATCGTAAATGGTCAGCGCCGCTACCGATGCGGCGGTAAGGGCTTCCATTTCCACACCGGTCTGGCCACTGTTCTTGCAGCGCGCTTCCACCCGCAGGCAATCATCGCCGATGGGTGTAATGTCCACCTTGACCGAGGTCAACATAATCGGGTGGCACAGCGGGATCAGTTCCCAGGTGCGCTTCGCCGCCTGAATACCAGCAATGCGGGCCACCGCCAGTACATCGCCCTTTTTGTGTCCGCCCTGCAGAATCAGTTCCAGGGTGTTTGGCTGCATACGCACAAAAGCCTCTGCCACACCCAGGCGCTGGCTGTCTGGTTTGTCGCCAACATCCACCATATGCGCTTGACCGGAGTCGTCTAAATGGGTCAGTTTGTTCATAATTCCGCTGTCACTGAAAGATAGTGCTAAAAGTATAGTTCTGAGAGATAGTGGATTACCTTAGACCGTTGGGGGACGCTCTTGCAACACAGCAAACACCTTCTCACTGGCGTTATTCTGGCAGGTGGCCAGGGCCGCCGCATGGGTGGTTGCGACAAGGGCTTGCTGACGGTCAACGGTAAACCACTGGTACGCTACGCCGCCGACAACCTCCGCCCCCATGTGAGCACTATTCTGGTAAACGCCAACAGCGGCCATGAGGATTATCAAAAACTGGGCTTTGCGGTGGTTGACGATGGCGAGTACGCCCACCGCGGGCCGCTGGCGGGTATATTGGCCGGGGTTCGGGCCGCTACCACGCCTTATATCGCCATCAGCGCTTGTGATCAGCTGGCCCTGCCGGCTGAGGTTTACCCGCAGTTATTGGATGCCGCCCAAAACAACGATAACGGTTTGGCCGTTGCCAGGGACTCTGAACGTTTGCACCCCACCTGCGCGGTAGTGGCCACTGGCGCAGCTCCCTCACTGGAAAGTCATTTGCAGCAAAATCAGTTGCGGGTGGGGTTATGGTTTCAACAGCAGGGGGCCACAGAGGTGTGTTTTGCGGGGGTGGATTTTCACAATATCAACACCCCGGAAGATATTCAGCGGGCCAAGCCGTCGTAAGGCAGTTCGATAGATACCAGCAGCCCGCCTCTGGGGCGATTCTGGGCTTTTACTTCACCACGCATCTGTTGCACGGCCTTGTGGGTAATGCTCATACCCAAGCCGTAACCCTCTTTACTGTTGTAGGCCTTGGCGCGGTAGAACGGAGTAAATATTTTCTGCAAATCTTCCGCTTTCATGCCCGGCCCGCGATCCGCCACCGTCAACACCAGCTTGCGGCGACCATAACTGATTTCGGTGTCTACCGGCTTGCCCTGGCCGTACTTGAGGGCATTTTCGAGTATATTTTTGTAGGCTTTTTCAAATTCGCCAGCAGGTAATTCGACGCTTCTGGGGCGCCCGGAAACTTTCATGGCAATCTGTTGCTCGCTATCCAGAAAACGCGCGTCGGCGACTATCTTTTCTACCATTTGGGTCAAGTCGCAGGGCTCCCATTGGAGCACCTCCTCTGCACCGGACTCCGCTCTGGACAGGGTGAGAATTTCGTCGATCAGGCGATTGAGCGCGCCGCACTCCTGTTCCAGGCGGTCGTACATATCATTGTCGATGCCTGCGGATTGAGCCTCGCAACGGGCCAGTTCGCCAGCGACCTGAAGGCGCGCCAGGGGGGCGCGGAGTTCGTGAGAAACGTCGTGCAGTAACTGCTGCTTGCTGTTGACCAGATTCTGTACATGATCCGCCATATCGTTGAATGAACGGGCCAGGCTGCCAAATTCATCCTGGCGGCGGGTGAGTTTGCGATCCAGGCGGGTATCCAGCTCACCGGCACCCATGGTATCGATGTGCGAGCGCAGCTGTTTTACCGGGCGAATAACCACCAGCGCCAGAAACACACTGAACAGCCCTGACACCAGCAGGGTCAACAACCAGCGTGGCAGCGTAACGTCGAGAATGGCCAGGTAGACGCTGGGCCAGTACACTCCTTCAAGGCTGGGAATTTGTACCTGGTAGCTGCGGCCACTGCCGGATACGTATTCAAATGTGTGCCAGCGCTCAGAATCGCCGCTGTCTTCCAGGCCGTAGATCATGGTGGCGGTGTCGGATTCAAACACCTGCATATGGAGGCTGTAGTTGTAGGGTATGCGGCCACCGTAAAGATCGCGCCAACCGCCAAAATTTTCGTATTGGGCAATCAATCCTTGTAATTCAGCCCGGTGGCTCTGTTTCCACTCCTCCCGGTAGAGTTGCTTGAGCTGTTCCATGTACAGCAACCCGGAGCTGGAAATCACCACCAGAGTACTGGTGACCCAGAGCACCAGAAAGATTTTCCAGAAAACGCTGCGGATATGCATAGAGTGGCCTGTTTACACTAGCTCTCTGCAATCATTTGATAGCCAACGCCGCGCACGGTTTTTATCAGTTCCTGATCTGCAAAGAACTGCCGCAATTGCTGACGCACCCGGCTGACGTGCACGTCGATGCTGCGATCGTAAGGGGTCAGTTCCCGGTGCAGCACTTTGCGAGTCATGTCTTCCTTGCTGACAATGCTGCCGGCGTTTTGCATCAACATGGCCAGCACTTCAAACTCGGTACCGGTTAGCTCCAGGTTGTTGCCGTCAAAGGTAATGGCGCGGCTGCCCATATCCAGTTCCAGGCCGTGGAGGCTGACTTGGGAGGCCACAACCTCCTTTTTCTGAGCTTGGCTGCGACGCAGCACCGCATTGATGCGGGCCAGCAGTTCGCGGGGGTTGCAGGGCTTGCCCAGATAATCGTCGGCGCCCATTTCCAATCCGAGAATGCGGTCTACTTCTTCGCCGCGGCCGGTGAGCATTATCACCGGAGTGCTGATACGGGCACGTAGTTGCGGCAACAGTTCCAGGCCGGTCATACCGGGCATCTGAATATCCAGCACAATCAGATGAAAATCACTGTCCAGTTCCAGCTTTTTCAAAGCGTCAGCACCGCTGTGCACCGCCTCGGCAACAAAACCGTTTGCCTTCAGGTAGGTGGCCAACAGGCCGGTGAGATCCTGATCGTCATCAATCAACAGGATTCTGCTTTTGGCATTACTCATAAAAACCACTCCCATGGATATTGGGAACGATGATACCCAGTTCTTTAACGAACCGCACTATCACCTTACTTTACGCTTTTTTCAGTAGCACAAGTGCCTCAAGGTGCGCCGTCTGAGGAAACATATCTACCGCCGCCACTGACTCCAACTGATAGCCAAAATCGTTCACCAATACGCCCAGATCACGGGCCAACGAACCCGGATGACAAGACACATACAGCAGCTTTCCGGCACCGCTGGCAGTCACCAGCGGCAACACCTCACGGGCACCGGAGCGCGGCGGATCCAGCACCACTACATCGTATCGAGCCTTGCCCCAGGGCCGGTGGCGCTGGCACTGGCTGAGGTCCGCCACATGGAATTCCACATTATCGATACGGTTGGCAGTGACATTGTTGCCAGCCAGGTCAATGGCGGTTTGACTGCCTTCCACGCCCACCACAAAGTCCGCACGACAGGCCAGTGGCAAAGTGAAATTGCCCAGGCCACAAAACAAATCCAACACCCGTTCGCTGCCATTGAGCTGCAACAGCTGCAGCGCCTGATCTACCAATTTATTGTTCACCGCGCCGTTCACCTGAACGAAACTTCCCGGCGTCACCTGCAGCGATACATCATCACTGGCGACACGGTAGCTAAGCGACTGAGCGGGCTCAGACAAAGCTTCCAGTGTGTCGGTTCCCCCTGATTGGCGATACAGTTGCAGCTGCCTATCCCAGCCAAAGGTTTGCAGCCTGAGGCGATCCTGCTCACTCAACGACCCCAGCATATGCACATTGACAGCGTTACCAGAATCCATCGCCAACAGTTCAATCTGGCGCACCCGCTCGCGCCCATCGAGGCTGGCGACCAGCTCTGCAAGAGGCTGGATCAGCTGATCAAAAGGCGGCGCCAGAATCGGGCATTCGCTAATAGCCACCAATTGCTCGCTGCCGGACTCCCGAAACCCCAATTCAGCGCAACCGGCCTTTTTCAGCCAGCGCACCGCCAGGCGGGCACGGCGCCGGTACTGCCATGGGTGGTCGGCAACCACCGGCAACACATGGCGCGGCGTCACACCACCGATGCGTTGCAGGGTATCCAGCAATAATTGCTGTTTGTGGTGGCGCTGAGCGCCACCGTCAAGATGTTGCAACTGACAACCTCCGCAGCGCCCGAAATGGCGGCAACCGGGTTTAACCCGCTGCTCAGAGGGGGAAATAAGTTGCTGGGCTATCGCCACATCGAATTTGCCGCGCCGTTGGCGATAACGGGCCAGCACCCGCTCCCCCGGCAATGCGCCGCTGACAAACAGGGTACGCCCCTGATGGCGGCAAACCCCTTGGCCGTCGTGATTGAGATCGACGATATCCACCTCAACCGGCGGCGGCAGCTCCTGCGCTACAGGCGCCTGCCTGCGACGCCGATTACCGGGGCGTTGCGAGCGCGCCATCAGCCTGGGTAGACCTTGGCAAGCAATGCCGCCAGTTGTTCCATACCTTGCTGATCCGCCTCACTAAAGCGACCAAATTGAGGGCTATCGATATCCAGTACCGCCACTACCTGATCGTTGTTGGCGATGGGCACCACCAACTCGGAATTGGACGCCGTATCGCAGGCAATATGACCATCGAACTGATGCACATCGGCGACCCGCTGTGATTGGTTAGCCGTTGCGGCAGTACCACACACACCGACACCCATGGCAATACGCGTGCAGGCGGGTTTGCCTTGAAAAGGCCCCAGTACCAATTGATCACCGCGGCGCAGGTAGAAGCCCACCCAGTTGATATCTGGTAGGCTCATCCACAGCAGTGCCGAGGCATTGGCCAGGTTGGCAATCCAATCCGACTCGCCTTCCAGCAAGCCCTGTAATTGCAATTTCAGTGTGTCGTAGCAGACAGTCATAATGCTTTACCGGCAAAAGGCGGCAGTTTACCCGATTGGGCCATCAACACATAAAGACAGGAATCCGTATACATGGACTTTTATAACAGTTTGAACTGGCGCCACTGGCTACTGTTAGTTGTTGCAGTGGCGGCCGCACTGGCAATGGCATTTATCGAGCCCATTCCCCAAGACCTGGAATACCACCGCTTTGCCGACGCGCGTCCCTGGCTGGGGTTGGCCAATTTTGGTGACGTTGCCTCCAACTTGCCATTCGCTGTTGTGGGGCTTTTGGGGCTTCACTATCTGTTGAAACCTGGCCTGTTGACGTCTAGCGACAACACTGTGGCTGCCAGCGAAAAAGCCGCCTATTTAGTGTTTTTTGGCGGCGTGCTGCTGGTGTGTTTTGGCTCTGGCTACTATCACCTGGCGCCTGACAATCAGCGGCTGGTGTGGGACAGGCTGCCCATGACGCTCGCCTTTATGGGGCTGTTCAGCGCTGTTGTTGGCGAACGTATTAACCCCGTTTTAGGCAAGCGATTGTTGTGGCCACTGGTGCTGCTGGGACTGGCGTCAGTGATTTACTGGCATATCAGCGAACAACAAGGGCGCGGCGACCTGCGACCCTACGCGCTGGTGCAATTTCTGCCTATGATGTTGATTCCTCTGATTCTGTGGCTGTTCCCGGGCCGCTACCGGGATGTACGCCACTACGTGGCCCTGGTGGGCTGTTACGCCTTATCGAAAGCCTGCGAACACTGGGACGATGCCATTTACCAACTGCTCGGCTCTGTCAGTGGGCACAGCATCAAACATCTCGCCGCAGCGGCTGGGGTGTTTTTGTTCCTGCGGGGTTTGAAACAACGCACAGAATGTAAAAATTTCCCTTAAGAAGCCGCCGAACCACCCCCAGGCAATTGATTCGCAGGCCGTTATTGGGCACCATTTGCACAGCTTCCGCTGATGTACCTCTAGCTGTACATTCAAATAACTAAAACAAAGCAAGGACTGCCCCAGAACCTTTGGAGCTCTTAATGCAGTTCGAAGAAGATTCCGTCGCCTCAGCCAGCTACCTGAAGCAAGCCGTTCCGCTGATGGTGCAGCGGCAAATACCTACCAACCCGGTGAACTTTGCCCTCTGGTATTCCCACGTCAAAAACGCAAGCCAGGAGCTGAGCGAACGCCTGCTGTTTGAATTCCCGGCCGCCGGCACCTACGACCCGAAAAAAAGCCAGCAGTTGTTCTACGACTATTTTGTGCGTGACCACCTGCCGGAACAGGACGAAACCCAGGGGGCCGTAGCGGAGTTACTGTCGCAACTCTTCGACACCGTTAACAAAGCCACCGAAGGTACCAGCCAGTACAGCGAATCCCTGAAAAACACCATTGCCGCCGTACAAAACACCGATGACCCAAAAGAAGTGCAGAAAGCCCTGAGCAATCTGTTACGAGACACCGATGCGGTCAACCGCCTCACCCAGGACTTCCAATCCCACCTGGTGGAAGCCCGCAAGGAAGTGGAAAACCTCAAGCAACAGTTGCAGGAATCCGAACAAACCGCCTTGCTGGACGAACTCACCCAAATCGGCAACCGCCGCGCCTTCGACCAAACCATCGACCGTTGCCTGCAAGACAGTAGCCAGCCCACCAGCTTGCTGTTGCTCGACCTGGACCACTTTAAAAAGTGTAACGACACCTATGGCCACGTCACCGGCGACCGCATTCTGGAAGAAGTGGGCGACATTCTCTCCGGTATACGTGAAGCAAACATCCACCCGATGCGCTACGGCGGTGAAGAATTTGCCGTTATCTGTGAACAGCCCGCCGAACAGGCAGCGCAACTGGCGGAAACCATTCGCGAAAAAGTCACCACCATCAGCGTGCGCCAGGCAGAAACTGGTGAAATCATCAACGACATCAGCGTGTCCGTGGGTGTATCACAGGCCAGCGCCGAAGACAGCGCCGACAGCTTGAAAGAGCGTGCCGACAAAGCCCTCTATCAAGCCAAGGAAAACGGCCGCAACCGGGTGGAAATGGGCTAGCAAAGTCACCACTCGGAACCTTTGCTCGATACCATTGCCCAATTTGCCTTAATCAGAAAGGAGCTTGTGCAATGAATTATTTCGCCGCTGTTGTTTTGCTGCTGGCAACGACCCTGGGAACAACCACTCACAGCCTGGCTGGTGAAAACCTCAAACCTCTGGACAAGCCTATCACCTCCGGCTTTGACCACGTCGGTCTGACCGTAAAAGACCTGGCGGCCTCAACGGGTTTTTTCACGGAAGTTCTGGGTTGGAGAAAGGCAGGCAGTGACCCGGATTATCCGGCCAACTTCGTCAGTGACCGCAAGATGTTTGTCACTTTGTGGGCGGTACAGGATCGCGCCAACCAGACTGATTTCAATCGCAAATCCAATGTCGGCCTGCACCATCTGGCCATTACCGTTGATAGTTTTGAATTGCTGGACGAGTTACACCGGCGCGCCAAAGCCTATCCAGGCGTGGTGATTGAATTTGCGCCAGAGCTTTCCTACGGCGGCCCCGCCAAACACATGATGTTGCGCGAGCCAAGTGGCAACCGGTTGGAATTCAAGCACTCGCCAAAACGTTAGCGATTCGCCAGGCAGCAAAAGCTGATCACGGCCAATACACCGCAAACACCTATCACCAAACACATACCCAGCGGCGAGCCGTCGCCGAGCAGCCCCATCAGGGTTCCGGCAGAGGCTCCCAGACCAAATTGAGTGGCGCCGCACAACGCGGCTACCGCTCCCGCAGCTTGCGGGTATTCAGCAGAGGCCAGTGCCACACCATTGGCTCCGACAATGCTGATTGGCCCCAGAAAAAACAGCAGCGGCGCTACAACCAGCCACAGCCCCCAACTTTGGCCACCAACCTCAAAGCCAGCGTTTAGCCAGCCCACCGCCGCCAGCAATACTCCCGCAACGGCAGACACCGCGATGCCCCGGGCCATCATCTTTTTGGCGCCCACCCGGCCCACATAGCGCACATTAATGCGTGAGGTAATTACGATGGAGATAATATTAAGGCCAAACAAAAAACCATAGTTTTCCGGCGCGACACCAAAATACTCGATGTACACAAAGGGTGTGCCGATGATGTAGGCAAACATCCCGGCGTAGACAAAACCGCTGGCAAGCATGTAGCCAAGCAACCTGCGGTTACCAAGCACGTCACGATAGCGAATAAACGCGGTTGCCAGACTGGAGCCGTCGCGGCGTTCAGCGGAGTTGCTCTCTTCCAATCCCACGGCGACCACCACAAAACTGAGCACACCAAAGCCGGTCAGCACCCAGAAGATGGAGCGCCAGCCAAGCTGTTCCAACAAAAAACCACCGACAATGGGCGCCGCCAGTGGTGCCAGAGCGGTACACATAAGGATGGTGGACAATACTCGGGCGCTCTGATTTGTGTCGAAGCGGTCGCGCACTACGGCACGGGCAATAACAATGGCAGCACCGCCGCCCACTGCGTGTAAAAACCGATACATCGTCAATGAGCTAATATCCTGTGCCAGCCCACACAATGCGCTGGTAACACTGAACAAGGCTATACCGCTGAGCAAAATCGGCCGCCGACCGTAACGATCGGACAGTGGCCCATAAAACAGTTGGCCCAGACCAAAGCCAACCAGAAAAGCACTCAAAGTCTGCTGCACCTGGGCAGCGGATGCGTTTAACTCAGAACCGATAGTCGGCAGGCTTGGCAAGTACATATCGATGGCCAGCGGGCCAAAGGTGGAGAGCAGTGCCAGAATCCAGATCAGCTTGACGCTAGATTCGGATGAATTAGTAAAAGTCTCTCTGGGCAAGCCTAACTCCGCTTTGGGGGAAGTAATCGGAGCGCAATAATACCCTATCTCATAGAGCACACGGCTGAGTACCACTCGCCCAACTGTTGACGATGCCTTCGTGATAACCAGTGCTTGCAAGTACCCTACTGCACGATTATTTTACTGGCGCAAACGCACACAGGAATCGTCAATGGACACTGAAAACCCTTATCAGCCGCCGTCTGCGGACACGACAACTCCCACGCACACAGCAGAAGACATAACCAGCGTTCGAAAAAAACTGGTACCAAAGTGGATCAAAATATTTGGCTGGTTGTTTATGGTGTTTGGCGCATTGATGCCCCTGTTAGTGGCCGCCAGCTTGCTACTACAAGAGCCTCTGCAGCTCGGCCTGTTCGGCCTTAACTACAATGGCCCAGCCACTCACCCTGCTGCCATTCTAATGGCCTCTTTGATCATAGCTCTTGCAATCGCTGCGTTTGGATTGCTATTTGCCAAGGGTTGGGGAGTGAAAGTGTGCTTGGCACTCGGGTACCTGTGCTCGGCTATTTGCCTTTTCACCATGGTACACAACATCATGTCTGGCCACTTGATGCTGCGGCTCGAATTGGTCGTACTGTTTTTCTATTTGCGCCGGCTACATCGAATTGCGCCACTTTGGCAACCTTCAGGGGAACAGCCAGCGGAAATTAACAACTCCTAATATGGCGCCACTAGGCGCCGCTTGCCATCCTTGCTCAACGCCACGCCGGGTTGATCCCGGTCGATGCGATCCCACAGCTTGCAGGTCACTTGTTTGTGTTTTTGGTCGAGCCCTTCACAATAGTTGCTGTACTCACACAGGCGCACTTCCCGGCCGTTGCCGCTTTTCACTTTGCTGAACCAATCCGGATCTGCCAACGCCTGGCGGGCCAGGCCGACAATATCCGCCTGCTCGCTCTGTAGGATTTGTTCCGCCTGCTCAAAGTTGTGAATGCCACCAGCCACCACCACCGGGGTTTGCAGGCCCGCATCGCGAATTGCCTGGCGAATCTGCGTCACAGGAGCCACATTGCGGCCAAATGGCCCTTGCTGATCGGATATGTGATGGGGCATACACTCGTAGCCAGAACGCCCGGTGTAAGGGTAGGCCGCCTCCCCCACTTTGGGCTGTTTGGCATCGTCGAATTTACCGCCACGGGACAGGGACAGAAAATCCATTCCCGCCTGCGCCAACCGCTGGCCGAAATACATGGCATCAGCCACTTCGCTGCCACCATCGACGCATTCGTCACTGAGGAAGCGGCAACCCACCGGGTAGTGAGTGCCCACTCTCTGGCGCACGTGCTTGTACACCGCTAAAGGCAGGCGAATGCGATTTCCCCGGCTGCCACCGTAACCGTCCCTGCGAGTATTGGTAGCGGACAGAAAACTGGCCATGGTGTAAGCGTGGGCGTAATGCAGCTCCACGCCGTCAAAACCCGCCTGTTGTGCTCTTTGTGCTGCGCTGGCAAACAACTCTGGCAGTATCTGGGGCAACTGGCGAATATGATCCAGGTGAGTATCCGTTACCCGTTCCCGATAGCCCATGGTGAGGGATTCGTATTCCCGCTCCGGCAACAGCGCCTGAACCTGCTCCGCAGGCAGCGAGGCCATATGGTCACGAATCTGTTGCTCTGTCAGCTCACCGCCCCCCAACGCAGCGCGCAACTCATCTGTCACTGGCATAAAACGTTGAAAGTACTTATCGGCCGCTGGGCGACGGCGAATGCCGAGAAAGTCGATCAGCTGAATCAGTAACCTGGTTTCACCATCACTGGCATTGCGCACCCGCTCCACCAATTCCTGCAAGCCGGGAATAAAGCGGTCGTGACCAATGCGCAACAGCGGCCCGCTGGGCACATCGCGAATGCCAGTGGCCTCAATCACTATGGCGCCGGGCTTGCCGCGGGCAAAGCGTTCGTACCACTGCATCACATCTTCTGTCACAAAGCCGTCATCGCTGGCCCGCCAGGGCACCATGGCCGGAACCCAGGTGCGTTGCTGTAATTGCAATGGCCCCGAGTGCAACGGGCTGAACAGCGTTGAAGCGGCTGCCTGCGCGGCCGTTGGCCATTGCCCGGAAGTAGCAATGTATTTGATTCTCTCTGGCGGCTTCCACATTGTGCTGTAACAGAGTATTCTTGTGAAAAATTATTTTACACGTAAAGCAAAATAACTGCCATCCGCAGAGATGGGAGCGACACAAGGACGTGTCGCCGCTGGCGATACGCCAGCGCGAGCCCATAAAAATCAAGAGGTTCCGCGCAACATCGCCAGATTTTTATGGGCGACTATCAAATCAGTCAGGAAGACTGATTTGATTGCCAGGTAAATAGGAGGCAAACATGGGTACCCGGTTCCCCGACCAGTTCAGTCTGGCGGATTACTTTCTTTATGACCGCCTGAACGAAGGCCTGGGCGACAAGCCCGCCATGCTGTTCGGCGAGCGCCGTTACAGCTACCAGCAAATCACAGACAAATCCCGCGCTCTGGGGCGCTACCTGCAAAGTATTGGCGTGCGCCAGGAAGAGCGGGTGTATATCGTACTGCCGGACATGCCGCCCTTTGTGTGGTCAATTTTTGGCACCTGGAGTGCCGGTGCGGTGCTGGCGATGGGTAACCCCTCATCGCCACTGGATGATCTCGACTATGTGATCAATTACACCGGTGCCAGCATACTGATTACCCTGCCCGCAGTGGCAGAGGCACTGGCGCCGCAGCTGCTGGCCAATTCACGGCTACGCGCGGTTCTGCTGGCCCCGGATGTGGCCACCGGGGATGATCCGGAACAAGCCACTTCCATTCCTGCCTCGCTGCAAGGGGCAACCTTTGATGTATTGTCGCTGAGCGATGCCATTACCCACGGCTCACAACTCGACTTACCAGCGCCACAACTGCACCGGGACGATATGGCCTGCTGGCTGTTCACCTCCGGTTCCACCGGCCGCCCCAAAGCCGCCATGCACACCCAACGCGACTTCGCCTTTAATACTGAAGTGTACGCCAAAGGCACCGTGGGTTATCAGCGGGACGACATTACCGTCAGTGTGCCGCGGCTGTTTTTCGGTTATGCCACCGGCACCAACCTGTTGTTTCCGTTTTCCGTGGGTGCTACTACCGCGTTGTTCTCCGAAGCCCCCAGGCCAGATTCACTGGCCAGTGCTATTGAGATGTATCGCCCCACCATTATCACCAACGTACCCACCATGCTGGGCAAACTGTTGGTGGAGAAACCCGACCTGAATCTGTCCAGTGTACGCTTTCAGCTGTCTGCCGGTGAAGCCCTGCCGCCCACGTTGCTGGAAAAATTCAATGAACACTTTGGCTGCGACAATATCTACGACGGCATCGGCTCGGCGGAGATGTTCCATATTTACTGCAGCAACCGCCCCGGTGATATCAAACCGGGTTCTCTGGGTCGCTCTGTAGAAGGCTACCAATTGAAAATTCTCCCCAGCGACGCCAGCGGCCCCGGCGCTGAAGAACTGCCCCCCGGTGAAACCGGCGTGCTCTGGGTAAAAGGCGACAGCGTCGCCCTGGGCTATCACAAAGACCGGGACAAAAGCTGGCGCACCTTCCATGGCCACTGGTGCTGCACCGGCGACCTGTTCAGCAAAGATAAAGACGGCTACCTGTGGTTCAGCGGCCGCGCCGATGATTTAATGAAAGTGAATGGCCGCTGGATGGCCCCCCAGGAAGTGGAAGATTGCCTGTTGCAACACGCCGCCGTGGCCGCCTGCGCGGTAATCCCCAAAGATGTGGACGGGCTGACCAAACCCAAAGCCCTGGTGGTGCTGATGGATGCCCACAAAGGGCGAGAAGGTGATGAGCTGATCGAAGAACTGCAGCAACATGTGTTGAACAGCATCGCCAAACACAAGTACCCGCGCCTGATCGAATTTGTCGCCGACCTGCCGAAAAATGATCGTGGCAAGGTGGATCGTAAGGCGTTGATGGAGCGGGAAAGCTGACTGTTTTTCGTCATTGCGAGGAGCGCAGCGACGCGGCAATCCAGTGACTTATCGACAAAGACTCTGGATCGCCGCGCTTCGCTCGCGATGACAATTTGCACCCAAATATGACCTGAGCAAGCCCCATGAAAGACTACAGCCTCGACCGAATCACCACCGAAGACTTTGGCGCCGCCATCGACAGTGATCGCCCTGTCATCATACTGCTGCCCGTTGGCTCAGTGGAGCCCCACGGCCCTCACCTGACGCTACTCACCGACACCGTTATATCCCAAGGCTGCGCCGAACTGGCCGCACAACGCCTGGAAAAAAATGGCATGACCGTGTTTATCGCCCCCGCCGTCCCCTACGGCGTTACCGACTGCGCGGCAGCATTCAAAGGCGCGGTAAGCATTCCTGAACCAGTGCTCACAGACTATCTGGCAGCGGTGGTGCAAGGCTTTCTGGACAACGGCGTCGATCACGTCTGCCTGATCAACAACCACCTGGAACCAGAACACTACAGCGCCGTGCGCCAGGTACCGAAACGGTTTGACGACGGCAAAGCCTCCCTCGCCTGCCCACTGTCACGGCGCTGGGCGCGCACCCTGTCCGACGAATTCAAGCGCGGCGAATGCCACGCCGGCCGCTACGAAACCGCCATTGTCTTGGCCACTGACGCCAATGGCGTCAAACAAGACGTGCAGAAAACACTGCCGGAAGTACCAGTGAGCCTGTCCGACAACATCCTCGCCGGCGTCAACACCTTCGACGCCATGGGCATGGAAAACGCCTACGCCGGCGCGCCCGCGTTGGCCACCAAAGAGGAAGGGGATGACATGCTGGATCGGTTGGCGACTATGGTGGTTACCGAAGTACTAGAAAATTTGGGGTAACGACGGTTCGATTCACAACGTTTCGTTAGAGCTTTTGTTGAACATCTGCGAACCAACCAGGCGTTGTGGCATTTTCGTAAAACAAACCCAAAAGGTTTATGACAACTAAAGGAGGATTAATCACTTGTTCTTTGGCCACAAACGTCCATACAGATTCGTCACCTAAAGATACACTGGTACGATCTTTGTTCTTTAGATGAACAAGCCTGTCTCTTATAGCAATGAGTTTTTATAGTCACTCCAAATTTCTGTGGATTTATCTAGGTTGGCATTCAATTTCGGTGCAACAATTTCACTTAATTTATCATCAAGCGATATCCATCGTTCAATTTGATCACCAATGTAGATTTCTGAGCACCTATTTTTCTTAAGTTCAAAAACCTGATCATCGTTTATGTGAACATTACAGAATGCTTCGATACTGGTTGCACTAAATATAACCGACTCAAATAGAGCTTCGATGTAATCAAAAAACTCAGTAGAGAAACTTGTGAAACTTACCTCATTTCCTTCAATCTGAAATGAATTTCTAAGCTGGATGGCAGTCTGGTAGCTTCTTATCGCACTATTGAGGAAAAGAGCAACTGGCGATGGCATAGGCCCATATAAGCGCGTACTCGAATTCCATTGCGTTTCAATTGAAACAAATACTTGACTGCCATCTGAAGCCTCTTCTCCATCGGGGAATACATGATCACCTTTTAGAAAGCCTACAAATTGAGCTCGGCAGTCAATCTCGTCAGCCATGTAAATCTCCAATGTCACAAATACTGCGAAGTTCTAAATCCCCAACTTCGCCAACTGATCCATCAATTGCCTCAACAAGCCAGCTATTTTCGGATGCCGGCTTTCAAAATCCGCTGCCTGTTGATCCAGTTGCGATCGCACTGCCTGACTATCCACTTCACCTTCGTCATTTTCGCTGACCAGCACCACAATATCTTCCATCAGCGAGCCCAGCATATCTCTTACATGCACGTCCGTTTCACTGGCCTGTTCCAGGCTGTGGCGCAATTCGGCGATCTGTTGTTTCAGTTCATAGTTGGTCATAAGGCCCCCTTTATTAAGAGTATAGGCCACGAATCAGGGTCAGCACGCCAATCACGATAAAGCCCGAACCGGCGACTATTCCCAGCAGCTTGGGGTTGAACCAGTGAGACAGTGCACTACCGGCCAATACACCAATACCAGTAGCCGCCACCAACGCCAGCGAAGCGACAACAAACACCAGCCAGCGATTGACTTCTTTGTCCGCCGCAAACAACAGGGTTGCCACCTGGGATTTATCCCCCAGTTCGGCGACAAACATCAAACCAAAAATGGTGAGCAATACCTTCCAGTCCACAATAACCTCCTATGGAGTATCTTCTATGGCCTGTCGCAGTGAATCCAGAGAGCGAACCCAGGTGGCAAGCCCTGAGTCAGCACCTTCCAAGCGCCCCGCTGCCGCCAAGGCCTCCACGTGTGTGCTGATGGGGTTGGTGGTAACCACATACCAATGACGCCCCTTGCTGTAGGTGCGATGCCAGGTAAGTGACTCAGGCAACTGATGTTGTTGGTCAATATAGCGGCTAGCTGCCGCTTCACTGCTGAGTGCTGCCAATTGCACCACATAGCCTTTATCGGGAACAGGCGCGGGCGCTGCAGGCACATTGGGTGGCGCCACAGTATCGGGAACAATGTTTTTCACGATTTGTTGAGGTGTTTGCAGCGCCTCGGGAGCCGGCGTCGACAAAGGTTCTGCAGGTATGATCAGCGCCGGTTGAGGCTGTGATGTCACGGCTTCTTGCAGTGCAGCAGCGGCGGGCAACGGCAGCACTGCACCACGAGCCAACTGGCGACAATCCCACTCGCCAGTGGTTGGGTTAGCATCGCAGACCCACTGGTTATCAGAACGTTGCTGCGCCGTTTGTTCAACGGTTGTGCTACAAGCACAGAGCACCAGGCAAAATAACCCGGCACCGTAAAAAGGCCGCATGAAAAATCCCCCTCTCGACCCCAAGCGGTCACTTATTAAAACGTTTTTTGCACACTGGTTTATAACACCAGCTTGGCGCCCTCTATGGCAAATTGGGCTGCATCACCTTCTATTGTGTAGTAATCGCCTTTTTCTTGCGAGTAGATGTGAGACGTCATTTGCAGCCCTGTTTGTCCATCAAGACTACCGGCAAAAATACTGATGCGGTCGCCGCTATCGGGTTTCCAGAACAGGGTACTTCCGCAGTTCTGACAAAAGCCTCTTTGTGCCTTTGGTGAAGACCGATACCACTTGAGCCCGTCATCACCCAACAGCTTTAAGTTTTCCGGCCGTGTTGCCGTCGCCGCAGTATAGTGCCCACTGGATTTCCGGCACTCCACACAGTGACAGGCGACAACTTCCCGGCATTCACCGGTCACTTCATAGCGAACATCTCCACACATACAACTTCCAGTAAGTGTTTTCATAGCTCTGGCCTCACCTTGACCTTACATTATCAAATGCGCCTTTAACTTACTGGCGACTTAACTGAATAACGTCCAGCGCATCGGTAAATTCCAGAGTTTCTTGCGGATACAACCCATCCAGCTCTGTAATACCATCTTCAATTTCCCAGTCGGAAAATTCGCGAAGAACCGACATAAAACGCTGTTCAAGGAGTCTAAAATAATCCTGTTTTGCCATGCCAACAGAAAAACGACACTCGCTTACCGCCACTTTCAGCCCTGTACTCTCTGCCATTTGGATAACGCTATTCAGTGGCAGCAACTCCCGGTAAAAAACATCTTTCAACTTAGTAAACATTGGCACTTCTGAATGGGCTGGCATTTGCAAAATCAATGCACAACCCTCTTTTTTCAAGCAGCGAAAAATCTGCGCCAATAATTTCTGCCTGTCTTGTTCGGGAATCAGGTGGAATACCTGCTTGAGAATGATTCCGTTGTAATAGCAATCCGGCTTGGTTTTTAGATAACCAACCCCGTCACATAAATGAAAGTCCAGCTGATCACGTTCGGTTACCTCTCCACCCAGGTCAGTGATATCAACAGCCTCAACAGGCGCATAAAAATTATTAAAGCGGGAAAGGGCGGCCGAGATATTCCCCCGACCACAACCAATATCGAGAACCTTGCTAGTGGGCTTTAACTGTAAGCAGGACGTCAAAAACTTAACCGTGCAATCCACATATTCCGGTGAAGATATCCAACTGTTTTTATCCCAGTTTGGAGTTGTGATTTTATTCATAAAGCTACAGCTTTAACTTATTTTTCACACAGCAATCTTTTGAATTTGTTGACTTTAAAAAACTTGAAGGGCAATGAAAATAAAGACATCACTCCGTAGCATATGACAGATATAAAAATAACCAATACAGCAATCTCAAACGGCCTGAACACCAACCAGCTCATTACTGCAATTGCTGAACAAAAAACCAACGCGAAAATATCGTGTTTCAAATCTTTTTTGGATTTTTGAAAGTCCTTTTCCAGCTGCGCTGTATTTTCACCGATGAGCTCTGACTCTGGAGGCGTGTATGGTGTTTCGCTCACTCTGTACTCCATATGACTGGTTATTTACTTCACCACAGAAAGTTGTTTTACAGGGCTTCCAGCGCTTCTGCCAGCGTCTTCGCTGCAATCACTTCCATCCCCTGAATGCCTTGCTTGGGCGAATTGGCCACGGGAACAATGGCGCGTTTAAAACCGTGCTTGGCGGCTTCCCGCAGGCGCTCTACGCCGCTGGGCACTGGCCGCAGCTCACCGGACAAGCCCACTTCGCCAAAGGCGATCAGGTCGCTGGGCAGGGTTTGGTCGCGGAAGCTGGACACCACCGCCAGCAACAGCGGCAGATCGGCACTGGTTTCCATAACTTTGACACCACCGACGATATTGACGAACACATCCTGATCCGCCGCCATAATGCCGCCGTGGCGGTGCAGCACCGCCAGCAGCATGGCGAGGCGATTTTGATCCAGGCCCACCACAACCCGGCGTGGGTTGTTAAACGGGCTTTCATCCACCAACGCCTGCAGTTCAACCAACAACGGGCGGGTGCCTTCCCACACCACGGTCACCAAGCTGCCGGAGGCAATTTCACCGGCGCGGCTGAGGAAGATGGCAGAGGGGTTATTGACCTCTTTCAGGCCTGCCTCTGTCATGGCAAACACCCCCAGTTCGTTGACGGCGCCAAAGCGGTTTTTGATGCCTCGCAAGGTGCGGAAACGGCTGTCGGCAGAACCTTCCAACATCAGTGAACAATCGATCATATGTTCCAGCACTTTGGGGCCAGCCAGCGTGCCGTCTTTGGTCACATGCCCCACCAGCAACAAAACGGTGCCGGTCTGTTTGGCGTAGCGCACCAAATGAGCGGCGGCTTCGCGCACTTGTGACACGCTGCCAGGCGCAGAGCTGATGTCCGCCAGGTGAACTACCTGAATGGAGTCCACCACCAGAATTTTCGGTTGGCGTTTTTCGGCGGTGTGGCAAATGGTTTCCACACTGGTTTCCGCCATGATGTGGAGCTTGTCGCTGGGTAACCCCAGGCGCTGGGCGCGCATTGCCACCTGCTGAGGCGATTCCTCACCGGTGACATACAGGGTTTCCATGGATTCCGCCAAATGGCAAAGAGTCTGCAATAACAGGGTACTTTTGCCCGCCCCCGGTTCGCCGCCGATCAACACGCACGACCCCGGCACCAGACCACCACCCAATACCAGGTCAAACTCGCGACCACCGCTGGGAATGCGCGGCAGTTCCTGCAGGTCAATTTCCGACAGACGTTTGACTTCGCCGTCGGCGGCACCAGCATAACCGGCGCTGCCACTGGCGCGAGCCGGCGCCACATTGCGCATTTCACTGAGGGTGTTCCAGGCGCCGCAGTCGCTGCACTGGCCCTGCCACTTGCTGTAGTCGGAGCCGCAGTCGCTGCACACGTAAACGGTTTTTTTCTTGGCCAAGGGGGCTTCCTTCGATACAACGTCGTTCCCGCAAAGGCGGGAATGACGCTCAGAAACAATCAATCCAACGTCATACTGAAACGCATGAACAGCATGCTGTCAAAGCGATTTTGAACATTGAATTCATTGTAAGCCGCACCGGCCACATTTTGGCCAATGAGTTCTATTTTGAGCGGCTGCGACCACAGGTCGATGGTTTTCGCCAGGCGCAGGTCGATGCGGTCGTAGCTGGCGGTATCGCTGCCAAACAAGTACCAGGCGGTGTCGTCCAGGTAGTAATAGCCCAGGCTGGCCTGCCAGTTATTTTCAAAGCGGTGGGACAGTAGCGCGCTGGCGGTGTGACGAGGTGTACCACTGTTGCTGTGCTGAAGGCCGCGAATCGCCAGTGGTGGCAACTGCTGGTCAACACTGGTGTAGCCGTAACTGAGCCACAGACGCGTGTGCTCATTAAAGCGGTAGTCGATATTGCCCTCTATACCTTGCAGATGGGTACGCCCGCCGTTGATACGGATCAGCGCGCCGGGTGGCTGGCCGTTTTCATGGGCAAACAGGGATAGCAATTCCGGAGCCGTGGGGTCGAACACTTCCTGAATTTCATTTTCCAGGGTTTCGTCAAACAGTTTAACTTCCGCACGCAGGCCGCCCCAGCGACCCACATAGCCCAGCTCCCAGGTGGTAATTTTCTCCGGGGTCAGAGGTTCCTCCCCAACCTCAATAAAGCGCTCCAGGGGAAAGCCCTGTTCTGTCTTTAATGCCAGCTCGTGGTATGCCTCGCCCACAAAGGGCTGACGCCAGCCACGGGCAAAGCTGGCTCGCAGGGTGTGATTGGGGGCCAGTTGATAGTTAACCCCCAGCCGGGATGACAAATCACCGGTAGCCAGGTCGCCCTCTTCATAAAGGCCACCCAGGTTGTAAAGCCATGGCCCATCGCGGTATTCCCAGTTGGCGAACAGGCGGCTGTTATCGCTCTCAAAGTAATCGCTGCTATTCAGCACCAACGCGCCGCGCACACGGGTTTTGCGCCAACCGGCGCCCCATACCAGACGGGAGTCGGGGGTGAACGAATACGTTTGCTGGGCTTCCAGATCAGCGCGAGTGGCGCGATAGTTGTAGGGGCCTGCCACCGCCTGTTGATTGGCAATACCGTCGGGCAAGGCCACCGGGAAATTGGCCAGGTAGTCATCCAGCTGATCGGCGCCGATACCAGCTACTGCCAGCACCTCCGCCACCGTACCGGGGCGCACCTGGTCACCGCGTACCGTGCGATCCAGCCCCAACTGCAAGTGCCATTGATTGTTAGGGGAAAGCACTTCGGTAAAGCGCAGCAGGGCATTTTGCTCTTTGATTTCCTTGTCGCCGGCGGGATCAAACAGAGAGCTGGGGCTGCCGCCACGGCCGGAAGGGCCGTCCGCATGAAGCACATGAAAGCCGAGCGTACGCTCGCCGCTGAGCTGATACTGCCCCTGCCAACGCAGGTTAAGCACATTAACGCCGCTGTTGCCCCCCTCAAAGCCATCGCTGCCCAGATAGGTAGCGGAAGCGGTAGAACTGAGCTTGCCACCATTAGAGTGGTAGCGCAGGCCAGCCAGTTGGGTGTCACTGTCGCCGGCGGCGACAAATAGCTCGCTGCCGCCATAGGTCAGCGGCTTGCGGGTGACAATATTGATAGCCGCCACAAAGGCGTTGGAACCGTAGGCGGAGCCTGCGGGGCCGCGCATCACTTCTATGCGCTCAATATCGTGCACGGTAATGCCGAGGCGGTCCCAGTCGGTAAGGCCAAACTGGGAGGTAAAGGCGGTGCGGCCATCCACCAGCACTTGCATGCGCCGCGACAAGCCGTCGGTTTGGCCATGGTAGGTGGTGACGGTGTGGTGGTCGCGCCATGAACGCGCCACCTGAAAGCCGGGCACCAGGCGAAACAAGTCGCCAATTTCCAGAAAGCCGGAGGCGGCAATTAATTCTCGATCCAGAACGGTGATGGAGCCGGGGGAGTCTGTAACCGATTGCGGCAGGCGGGTGGCCGCCATCACCATCGGCATTTCCTGCATCAAATCTTCTTCGGTAAGTTCGTCCGCTGCAAGCGGAGCGGCAAACAGGCCAACAACAAACAAGGGGAACAAGGTTTGAGGCCGCCCATCCTGTGGGCACTTTTGCCAAATCATAGGCACACCAGATTCTGGAAAGGGATGTAGAGAACCAAAAACCAGTTTACCGTCATAACCACAAGATGCAAATGGTTATCAAATGGCAGGGGCTGACTAAATTCTGGTAAAGTGCCCCCATGTCGTTGATCCCGGAAAAACCCCTCACATTGTCCCCCTCGCTGGCCGCCACCATCGGCCTGGAGGAAGCGTTGCTGCTGGGTATTCTGGGGGAATTTATCGACTACGGCATCACCGAACAGCACAACAATTTTAACTGGCTGGAAGTGTCTGCCGCCCAATTGCACAAGGCCGCGCCCTTCTGGAATGAGCGCGACATTCAGCGCATCTGCAATAACCTGCGCAGCCAGGGTATTTTACTGATTGCCTCAGCACCCTTTAGCGAGTGCGGCCAGCTGCGCTTTGCCATCAACGAAAGCAGCACAGCACAAAGTCCGGCAGCACCCCAACCAGCGGCGGCCCCTGCGGTGCGCGGCGCCAACCATATCGCTCACAACTGGCAACCAGACGATGAACTGTTGCGCCAACTGGCTCAATACAGCATTCCGCAAACCTTCGCCCTGCAACAGGTGCCGGAGTTTGTTACTTACTGGAGCGAGCGCGGCGAACCGCAACACAGCTGGGGCTCCAAGTTTATCAAGCAGGTGTTGCGGGCCTGGCGCGACGAGCAGACACGGGAAAACCGCAACAACCGGGAAGCAGCCATGGCACCCCAGTGGCGACCATCGCAGGATGCCATGGACATACTCACCCAGCAGGCAGGTATCAGCGAGCACTTTATTGAAGACGCCATTCCCGAGTTTGTACTTTACTGGTGCGAACGAGGTGAGCGCTCTTCCACCTGGAATTCCCGCTTTATCCTGCACATCAAAAAACAGTGGGCGCGCTTTACCGCCGTGATCAAGAACGACGCCGAACCGCGCCCCATCAGCGGCGACTGGCAACCAGACGACACGGTTTACGACGTACTCGCCCTGGCCAATATCGACCGTCAGTTCGCCGAGCGCCAGGTTGCGGAATTTGTGCTCTACTGGAAAGATACCGGCCGGGTGGAAAGCTCCTGGAATACCCGCTTCCTGCAAAACGTCAAACGCCAATGGGCGCGCCACAACGCCCTGCCCGAACCCTCAACTGCGAGCGACCGCAATGAAAGACAGCAAAGACCTTACCGAGCAAGCGGTTCGCGAGGCCGCTCCGCGGTGCAGCAACTCACCGACCGCAGCTGGGCAAGCTGACCAGGCCGCAAACAAAGAAAGTCTGATTGATGCCATCAACCAGACCTTTACTTTGTTCCAGCTGAACTATCACAACCAATTCTTTAGTGCGTTCCCCGATCAACAAGATCAGGATTTCACCAAAAAACTGTGGCTGGAAAGTCTGGGCAAATTTACCCCGCAGCAAATTCTACAGGGCGCCAAAGCCGCCATTGAACAGTGCGAATATCTACCCAACCTGCACCGCATGATTCAGCTGTGCCAACAGCAAGGCCCAGGTGGCGCTCTGCCCAGTGCCCACGATGCCTACGTGGAAGCCTGTAATGCTCCCACCCCCAAAGCCACCTATCGCTGGTCGCACCCGGCGGTGTATCACGCCGCCCTGGAAACGGGCTGGTATGTGCTTGGCAATGAGGTGGAACGTAAAGCCTTCCCGTTGTTTGAAAAAAACTATCAGGAAATATGCCAGCGAGTTTTGGCAGGGGAGAAATTGGTTGTCGAAGCGCCAGAACTGCTGGAAGAAAAAACTGCAGAGCCGCTTTCTAAAGCGGAGAGTCGCGAGCGAGTAGCGGAATTGAAAGAGTTGCTGGGCAACCACTAGGGCTTGCTACCGAGGCCCCTAATGCGAGCACGGCAATTTCGTGCATTTAACTTCGCTTTCGTTTTTTTGAGTATTTTTTAGCAAGGGTTTCGCCCTGCTGGGCGAATTACTTCTTTTGCTTGCCCAAAAGAAGTAATCAAGAAAAAGGCACCTGTACGAGTTCAGGACATAGGTAACACATCAGTACCAGTACATGGGTAACAGTTTTGTACCCTGTGAGCATCCACAAAGAGGAGATGCTCATGCCCTGGAAAGAGGTGAGACCTATGGATCAAAAAG
>NZ_JATAAF010000016.1 GCF_030341905.1 Porticoccus sp. W117
TCAACCTGGTCAACAACGGACAATTTAAAGGCTAACGAATAATCACGCTGAGTGCGCTTAGCTGTTGATTTCATATCACTTTCCAATTTGGTGATTGAAAAGTGTCAACGTTATTCAGGACGGGACACAGAGCACAAAAAAAGCCGCAGTTTTAGTAAAAACTGCGGCTTTCGCGTAAACCAGTGGTATCAGTCGTTGGCTGCACCCTGGTCGTCCACTACCAGCTCATGGCAGGCGCCCTGAACCATCTCTTCGGTGATTGGCACTTCACGGCCGTTTTGATCGAGGATGGCGGCGCCATTAAAGTTGGTGGCGGCTTCGCTGTTCTGATTTTGCAGGTTGGTCACGTTACTACTCCCCTTAGGTTTCCCTATCTTTGTCTTGCCTGCTGCCTGCGGCAGTCTATTTGGCATCTATTACAGTTTTGTGGATGCTCTTGATCGTTCTTCTTGTACTTTCGTGCTTTGTATTATTAGTTATGGCCCGACATGTCTCTGTCGGTTCAGGTGCGGTATTGACGCAGGTGTGCAGCCAGTTTGTCAATGGCAACCTCCAGATCTTTGACGTCCGGCAGGAAAACAATGCGGAAGTGGTCTGGTTTTGGCCAATTAAATCCGGTGCCATGCACCAGCAGAATGTGCTCCTGCTTCAGCAAGTTGAGGGCAAATTCCTCATCGTTAGTGATGTTGTAAACCGCCGGATCGATACGAGGGAACAGATACAGTGCTCCCATGGGCTTGACGCAACTGATGCCGGGTATGTCGTTGAGTTTGCGCCAGGCCAGTTCTTTCTGCTCATAAAGGCGGCCGCCAGGAACCACCAGATCCTCAATGCTCTGATAACCGCCAAGGGCGGTCTGGATGCCGTGTTGGGCGGGCATATTGGCGCAAAGGCGCATGGAGGCGAGCATTTCTATGCCGCGAAAATAGTCTTGCGCCAGGTGCTTGGCACCACTGAGAATCAGCCAACCTGCACGAAAGCCCGCCAGCCGGTGGGTTTTCGACAGGCCGTTAAAGGTGATGCAGGGGGTTTCTGTTACCAGCGACCCAAGGGGGATGTGTACGGCATCGTCGTAAATAATCTGGTCGTATATTTCATCAGCAAAAACAATCAGCTCCTGCTGCTTGGCAACCTCAACCAGCTCTCGCAAAACAGTTTCTGAATACACAGCCCCTGTGGGGTTGTTGGGGTTGATAACGACGATGCCTCTGGTGCGATCAGACGATTTACTGTGAATATCGTCAATATCCGGTTGCCAGCCATTTTCCTCATCGCACAGGTAATGCACCGCCTTGCCGCCCGCCAGGGTGATAGCTGCAGTCCACAGGGGGTAATCCGGTGCTGGCACCAGTATTTCGTCACCGTCATTCAGCAGCGCCTGCATGGCCATCACAATCATTTCGCTGACGCCATTGCCAATGACGATATCGTCTACGGTGACGTTATCGATGCCGGTCAGCTGGCAGCGTTGCATCACCGCCTTGCGGGCGCTGTACAGGCCTTTGGCATGGCCGTAGCCCTGAGCGTCGGGCAGGTTGACGATCACGTCCTGAAGGATCTCTTCCGGTGCCAGCAGGTCGAATGTCGCCGGGTTGCCGATATTGAGCTTCAGGATACGGTTGCCTTCCTCTTCCAGGCGATTGGCGTGGTCGAGAATGGGGCCGCGGATGTCATAGCAGACATTATCCAACTTGTTGGATTTGGTGATCGCTTTCATGATTAGGGGCAGGGCTTAAGTTACTGTCAATGTTGACGATATTTAGGAAGATTTGCCGGCGTCATCTTTGGCGTACTCTTGAGTAGGGTCTAGCTTGTCGCAGGCGGATTGCACCATCTCCTCGGTGATGAGTTGCTCTTTGCCACTTTCATCAACAATGGCGGCTCCGTGGAAATCCGCCTCAGGTGGTGTAGATTGTTTGTCTTTCTGTGTCATAACAAGGTGTTGTAATTTACTGGCAGAACGGCAACATAGCACGCATCGGGCTGTGGCCAAAGCAAAAATGGCAGCCAATAATCATGAATGGATTTGATATGTACCCCAAAAGTATAGAAATGGATGTAAATAACACCCAGGGTGCTTGCCCATGAGAACGCTACTTACGGCCTTGCTGGTGGGTGGCACCATATTGGTGATAGGTGGGATTGCCTGCTGCCGCTACGGTTTTACCTCCATGTTTACCGGTTTAGTGGCCACTGGCTGCGGTGTACTGTTTATCTCCCTGGCGGCGGTTCTGTCGGTGTTGACCATGTTGATGCTGTTTAAAATTCAGGCAGGGCTATTACTCTATTTCTTGTTGGGCTGTTCACCCGCCATTGCTGCGTTGGTGGTAATGGGGCCAGCCAGTTTCAAATTGCCGCTGATTCACGACATCACCACAGATACTGCCAACCCGCCGGAATTTGAGTTTGCCCGTATCGGTCGCCAGCGCCAGGACAACAGCTTGAACTACGCGGGCGCTGAAGTGGCTCGGCAGCAACAGCAGGCCTACCCGGATATCGCCCCACACACCATCGCCATACCACCTTTGGACTTGCTGCCCAAGGTTGAACAGGTGGCGGATGCCTTGGGCTGGAAGCTGATCGGCTCCGATGAACTGACCCTGCGAGTTGAAGCCCAGGATCGCTCGGCGTTGTTTGGCTTTGTGGATGATGTGGTGATTCGCTTGTCTGAGGTCGGGCAGGGCAGCCGTGTGGATGTGCGCTCAGTATCACGCCTTGGGCGCGGTGATTTTGGCGCCAATGCCGCGCGCATTCGGCGTTTTTATCGGGCACTTTGCAGTGCTCCAGAGCTGTCCTGCAGCCCGTTGCAAGGTACTGAAATTTCTCAGGGAAATTAGGGATCGTTAATAGTTATTTGGTCATTTCTGCTGGAGTTCATTTTTCGCTCCAGCACCAAAAGTAGGCGCTCTAGGCGAGGCAGAGGGAGTGCTGTGTAGTTATTCTACATAAGCGACCGATAACGCCGCTGGAGCAAAAAATGGGCCCAGCCCTTCGGGTTGATCCTGAAAAGGCGTCATTCTGCGTTATTCGTCGCTTATTTAGAGCAACTAAACCACACTCCTCATGCCTTGCCTGACGACTTTTCAGGGGCAACAGAAACGACCAAATAACTGTTAACGATCCCTGGCCAAAGCGCCCAGAAAAGTGTTGACAGTATTTCGTCGGATTCATAGAATGCGCGCCTCTTTGTTGATGACTGGCCAATTGGCTGCGTGATCAAACAAGTGTTCCGCGTCCCGTTCGTCTAGAGGCCTAGGACACCGCCCTTTCACGGCGGTAACAGGGGTTCGACTCCCCTACGGGATGCCACGCGGGAATAGCTCAGTTGGTAGAGCGCAACCTTGCCAAGGTTGAGGTCGCCGGTTCGAACCCGGTTTCCCGCTCCAACTTTCTTTTACTGAGAGAGTTGGTATGAACACTTACAAGGAGCGTATTGGCTGGCAACCGATACAACCGTGTCCCGTTCGTCTAGAGGCCTAGGACACCGCCCTTTCACGGCGGTAACAGGGGTTCGACTCCCCTACGGGATGCCACGCGGGAATAGCTCAGTTGGTAGAGCGCAACCTTGCCAAGGTTGAGGTCGCCGGTTCGAACCCGGTTTCCCGCTCCAAACAATAGAAGGCGCAGGTCATTGATCTGCGCCTTTTTTGTTGATCGCATATACTGCGCCATCTTAATCACCTGTCATCCTGAGCGGCGTAGCAGACGTGAGACAAATTGGCAGGAAAGCCAATTTGGGTGCCATGGGCAGCCATCGGCTGCGCACCAAGGAAGGTGCGCATCAATCTCACAAGCCGGATAGTACGAGATCCTCGCGGTCGCTTCGCTCCCTCAGGATGACGATATGGAAAGCTATGACCCCAGCACTAAAAATAACCAGTCTCAGCAAAACCTACGACAATGGTTTTGAAGCCCTGAAAGGCATCAGCCTGGAAGTTCAGCCCGGCGATTTCTTCGCACTGCTTGGCCCTAACGGGGCGGGCAAATCCACCTCCATTGGCATTATTTGTTCTCTGGTGCGCAAAAGCGGTGGCAGTGTTGAAATTTTCGGCCGCAACATCGATACCGACTTTTCCATCGCCAAGCAGGATTTGGGCGTAGTGCCTCAGGAATTCAACTTCAACCAGTTTGAAAAGGTTCAGGATATCCTGATTACTCAGGCGGGCTATTTTGGCCTGCCCAGAGAAGTGGCTGCCGAGCGCGCAGAAAAATATCTGCGTCTGCTGGGCCTGTGGGAAAAACGCGACAGCGTATCACGCATGCTCTCTGGTGGCATGAAGCGCCGCTTAATGATCGCTCGCGCCATGGTGCACGAACCCAAACTGTTGATTCTGGATGAGCCCACAGCAGGCGTTGATATTGAGTTGCGCCGCTCCATGTGGGAGTTTTTACGCCAGATAAACGCCGAAGGCACCACCATTATTCTCACCACTCACTACCTGGAAGAGGCGGAAAGCCTGTGCCGCAATATCGCCATCATCGATCGCGGCGAAATTGTCCAGAACACCAGCATTCGCCAACTGCTCACCCAACTTAATAAAGAAGTCTTCCTGTTGGATGTGGCCGATGAGCTGCAAGAGTGCCCACAGATTGACGGCTTTCCCACTCGCCTGGTAGTGGAAGAGGGCGGCAACAGCCTGGAAGTGGAAGTGGTGAAAGGGCAGTCTCTCAATGATGTATTTGCCGCTTTGGACAAACAGGGCATCGCTATTCAGAGCATGCGCAACAAGGCCAATCGCCTGGAAGAAATGTTTGTTTCCATGACCAACAACGACACAGAAAACGGCACAGAAGGGGGCGACTCATGACCGCTGCGCAAAAGTGGATTGCCTTTCGCACTATTCTGACCAGGGAAATCCGTCGCTTTACCCGCATCTGGCTGCAAACCCTGCTGCCTCCGGCGATCACCATTTCGTTGTATTTTATTATTTTCGGCACCCTGATCGGCCCACGCATTGGCGAAATGGCTGGCTTTAGCTACATGGAATTTGTGGTGCCGGGGCTGATTATGATGTCGGTGATCACCAACTCGTACTCCAATGTAGTGTCGTCATTTTTCAGCACCAAATACCAGCGCAGTGTGGAAGAAATGCTGGTATCGCCGGTACCCAACTACATCATTCTGTTGGGGTTCTCTCTGGGCGGTGTGGTTCGCGGGCTAATGGTAGGTACCATCGTGACTCTGCTGTCGCTGTTTTTTACCGACCTGAAAGTGACCCACCTGGGGGTAACCATCGGTATTGTGCTCTGCACATCGGTGATGTTTTCCCTGGCCGGGTTTATCAACGCGGTTTTTGCCCGCAACTTTGATGACATCTCAATCATCCCCACCTTTGTGCTGACACCACTCACTTACCTGGGCGGAGTGTTTTACTCCATCAGCCTGTTGCCGGAATTCTGGCAGGGCGTCTCCATGGCCAACCCGGTACTGTATATGGTGAACGCCTTTCGCTATGGCTTGTTGGGCGTGTCGGATATCAATGTTACCTGGGCCTTCGCCATGGTGATATTGTTTGCCGTGGCGCTGTTTGCCATCGCTTTGCATCAACTGGAAAAAGGCTCGCGGCTGAGGAGCTAAAATGAAAGACCTTCACTTGGGAAAGCACAGCGAATACCCGGATCAATACGATGCTGGTTTGCTGATACCTATCCCCCGCAAACTGGGCCGCGAAGCGTTAAAGTTAAGCGGCGAGTTACCGTTTGTGGGTGCCGACCTGTGGACTGGCTACGAGCTTTCCTGGCTCGATGCACAGGGTAAACCCCAAGTGGCGATAGCGGAATTTACCGTGCCCGCCAACAGTGAAGCGCTGATCGAATCCAAATCATTCAAGCTGTATTTAAACTCCTACAATCAGACTGCCTTTGAACGTTGGAGCGATGTCAGCCAACGCCTGGAAGACGACCTCAGCCAATGCGCCGGCGGCCCGGTATTGGTGCAACTGTACACGTTGGCGAATTATCAAAAGCAAGGCATTCAGGAGCTGCCGGGGGAATGCATTGATACGCTGGATGTAGCCATCGACTGCTACCACCCAGACCCCGCATTACTGGACGTAACCGACGGTGGCGAGGTCAGTGAAACCTTGCACAGCCACCTGCTAAAAACCAACTGCCCGGTAACTGGCCAACCAGATTGGGCCAGCGTAATGGTTCGCTATCGGGGCAGGCAGATTTCCAGAGAGGGGCTACTGAAATACATTGTGTCCTTCCGCCAGCATCAGGACTTTCACGAGCAGTGTGTGGAGCGGATGTTTAACGATATTCTCAATCGCTGCGGCCCGGAAGAACTGGATGTTTATGCGCGCTATACCCGCAGAGGTGGATTGGATATTAATCCCTGGCGGAGTACATCGACGGCGATGCCTGGGAGTTTTCGGTTGGTGAGGCAGTAATTTAACGACTCTCCGTCATCGCGAGCGCAGCGCGGCGATCTCGTGATAAAAGTGCTAAATTCGGGATGTTGCTTCGTCGCCTTTAGAATACTGTTAGGGAGATTAGTGAAGCGTGCGCAATTTACCAACCTTTTTAATCGGACTGTTTGTTAGTGTTTTTGTATTCTGGCTTTTAGCTGACTTCAATTCTGGCAACAGTGATTACACCATCGTAATCGTAGATAACAGTGGCTGCGAATCACCCAGATATATGGTGACCATTAAGAATCAATCAGTTGTTGTTGAGGGAGATCAGATTAGTTATGACAGCCTTGTTGCTCCAAATGGAGCGAAGGCTCAAATAACTGTACCTTCGTTACTTGATACTGAAGGAGTATCTATTTATAAAATAATGGCAAGCTATGCAAATTGTAATGCCATTACATCCAAAGAAAGGAGCGTAAAGCCAGGCTGGATTCTTTACGAATTTATTGACAAAAATAAAATAAAACATGAAATTCGTTCAAAATAATTACCTACAACCCCTCATTCTCCAATCGATCAATCGCCTCTTTTAGCGACTTCATAATCCGGCTTTTCTCATAGTTATTGATCTTGTCCGTATCCATATACATGGAAAAACCGTCGGCGGCGTGTTCGAAGTAGGCTTGGTCTTTGCCCAGGTTTTTGCGGGTATCGATGGCGGAGTACACTTTCACCGGCTGCTGATAGCCTTTGACGGTAATTTCCCCTTTGTCCTGGCACATCACGGTATCTTTCACCAAGGCATAGGTGGCGTGGGATACCAGAATCTCTCCCGGTTGTGCGGAAGATTCCAAACGGCTGGCGAGGTTCACTTCGGTACCCAACAGGGTGTAGTCCAGGCGGTTTTCGGTGCCGAAGTTGCCCACGGTGCAAAAGCCGGTATTGATGCCCATGCGAATTTCCATCGGCTTCTGTACCCCCTGGTTGGCCCAGCGCAGCTGCAGTTCGCGCATGTGTTTTTTCATGGCGATAGCCATGGACACGCAAGCCAGGCAGTCGTCTTTAGCTCCACGGGTGCTGGGGTCGCCAAAGAATACCATCATGCCATCGCCCATAAACTTGTCGATGGTGCCACCGAATTTGAGGGCGATGTCCGACATCTCCGTCAGGTAGTTATTCAGCAGTCCGGTTAGCGCTTCCGGCTCCATTTCTTCCGCCAGCTCACTGAAACCGCGTATGTCGGAAAAGAACACCGTCAATTTTTTGCGCTGGGTTTCCAGGCGCACTTCCTTGCCAGAGAGGATTTCTTTTCGCAGGGCAGGGGAGAGATATTTCGACAACTTGTAGGAACGCAGCTTGTTCTGCAGCAGTTCCTGCTCCACTTTTTTCAGGTGGCGCATCAGCTGGCGGGATTCAGTATGGCTGTAGGTGCCGTAGATGCACAGGTAAGCGCCCAAAGTCAGCAGGCTGGCAATGCCAGTGGTCAGGGTGATGTCCGGAGAGAAATTGGCCGGTTGCACAATCAGCAGCAGGGCAGCGCCAATCAGCAGCGAGATAAAACTTTCCAGCATTCGCACGGCGCCGCCAAGAATGGCGCTGTTGTGCAAAGTCAGCAGGGCGAACAGGGCGCCGGGCAGCAGAGAGAAGTCACTGTAGGAGATAAAAGCCCCCACAAGTATGGCGTCTACATACCCCAGCAGGTGGGAGCATTGGGCGCGCTTGTCTTCCTTTACGGCGCCGGTGATAAAGTGAGCCACCAATATGTACAACAGCACACCAACCGCCGCCAGGCTGAACGCCACGCCGGTAAACAGTTTCGGTAACAGCAAAAAGTGGCATACGGCGGACAAACCGATCAGCACCCGAAAGATGCCCTGATGGTGGTTACTGCCGGAAAATTTACTGCTGTCGGTGTCTGTCATTATTGGTATGCCATAGCAGTGTTGTGGTTATCGGCGTTATTACATCGCCTGGTGGAAAAAAAGTCCATGTTTTATCGACACTTTCATCGCTGAGGCCGACACAAAAGGTGAATATAGCGACCAAGGCCAGCGAAGGGTTCGCAATTAGAGTGGCGCAGCTCCATGCGGCGCACTTCCTCCGGCAGCAAATTACCACCGCTAGGCTGACGAACATAGTCGTGGAATACCCTGATCCCGCTTTTATAAACCACCATTAACCCCTGTTTCTGCAACCAGCCAGTGACTTCCGCCAAAGATAGAGGATTGGACGGCGTCAGGCTGTTGGGGTCGCCCGCAAAATCCTTGCTGATGGCCTTGTTGAAATTGCCGCGCATCAGGTTGTGATAAACCAGCCCGTCGCGGTTGTAGAAAGTCAGCGACAACCAGCCTTCCTCCGTCATTAGCGACCGCAAATAGGGTATGGCTTCTGCGGGCTGCGCCAGCCATTCCAGAACCGCATGGCAAATCACCAGATCGAAAGTCTTGCCAGGAAGCTGCTGGGTAAGCTGTTGCAGAGGGGATTGTAACCACTGGGTGTTATTGCTCAGCTCAGCGGATTTGGCGCTTTCCTTTGCCAAGGTGAGCATTTCAGTGGAAATATCGTTGATTGTGACATTGTGCCCTCGCTGTGCCAGCTTAATGGCCAACTGAGCAAGGCCAGCGCCGGCATCGATTACATTCGCCTGTGAGGGTAAGTGTGGAAGCACCTGTTCTGACAGGTCTCGCCAGAGCACATCCAGGCGAATTTGGCCTTTCAGGCCGCCGTAGATTTTGCGGACAAAGTGGTCGGCGATGCCGTTGAAGTTGCGGTCTTTATTCATCAACTAAATTGTCTCTTTTATATATTCAGCACCTATTACAACCTTGTAGTTTTGGCCCGCGTGGCTAGAATACAGCACTTCCAAGCCCCGATGGCACAGCTGGATAGCGCGGCCCCCTCCTAAGGGGCAGGTCAGAGGTTCGAATCCTCTTCGGGGCGCCATTTTCACAACTACAAAATTCCCAATGAACGCACTAGAAACCCTGAAAAATCGCGTCTCCACACCCCGCTTATCCGCACCCGCTCCCTCAGGCGAAATACT
Organism: Porticoccus sp. W117; assembly: GCF_030341905.1. Taxonomy (GTDB): domain Bacteria; phylum Pseudomonadota; class Gammaproteobacteria; order Pseudomonadales; family Porticoccaceae; genus SCSIO-12696. The sequence goes on from NZ_JATAAF010000016.1 coordinate 9,400, forward strand.
GACAAACATCAAACAGGCCGCCATGCGTGCCGCCGATCATCGCATGCTGCGACCATGGCGTTTTCTGGTGATTGAGGGTGGCAGCAGAAATAAATTGGGGCGGTTGTTTGCAGAAGCCAAAGCAGCCGATAGCGGCCCAATTTCTGCGGAAGAAGCCACCAATTGGGCCAACAAGACACACCGTGCCCCTATGATTATTGTCGCTATTGCCAGCTGCAAAGAGGACGAAAAAGTACCAGAGATCGAACAAATCATTTCCGCCGGTTGCTGCGTACAGAACATGCTTAATGCCGCTTTTGTCCAAGGTGTTGGTGCGGTATGGCGCACTGGCGATTTTGCCTACCATGCAACCGTACGCAAAGGTCTGGGAATTGACGACCACGAAAAAATCGTCGGCTACCTTTACCTGGGCACTCCCCAAGGCCGCCAGAAGCCAGTTCCGGAAATCGATACTGAGCAATTCTTCAGCAACTGGTAGCGTTGATTTTAAAACCGCCCTTGTGTAAAGTGCGCGACCTTCACGGTGAGGTGTCCGAGTGGCCGAAGGAGCACGCCTGGAAAGTGTGTATACGGAAACGTATCGAGGGTTCGAATCCCTCCCTCACCGCCACCCATAAAAAAACCCAAGTCCAGTGGCTTGGGTTTTTTTATGGGTGGCGGTGAGGGAAATGTGGACAAACCCTCTGGTTCGACAAAATTGCAGGACCACAATTTTGGGCGCCACAGCGAAGCGAAGGCGGTCTGTAAGACCGAGGGTCATGGATGACCCGAGTCACAAATTTGCAGGATAGAAAATTTGGGCGCCTCTGGCGGCCGAAGGCCGAGCGCCAAGGATGTGGCGAGTCAATCCCCACAACACCCCACAATCAACTGCCGCAACTTCTCTGTTGTTGGCTTTATCTCACTCATATCCAGATATTCATCCGGTTGGTGAGCCTGAGCGATAGATCCTGGCCCCATAACAATGGTTTCGCAGCCCAGTTCGCTGATAAACGGGGCTTCGGTGCAGTAGTTCACCGCTACTGCCGGTTGCCCGGAGACTTTTTCTGCGAGTTTGACCAGGCTGCTATCAGGACTGCCGGAGAACGCCGGGATGGCTTCGTGCATGTGTGTTAATTCAATCGCTCCGGGGTGACGCTCTTCAAGTGGTTTTAGAGCATCGTTTAATAGGTCATAAACGCTGGCTACAGACATACCCGGCATTGGGCGCACGTCAATTTGCAGCTCGCAACAAGCACATATACGGTTGGGGTTGTCGCCGCCGTGAATATGGCCCAGGTTGATGGTGGGGTATGGCACATCAAAAGAGGGCTGCTGATAGCGTTCTTTCATCTGTTGTTGTGTTTGCAACAGGTTGGTCATTACCTCGTTCATGATTTCCAGCGCGTTGAGCCCGTAATCCGGATTAGAGCTATGGCCACTGCGCCCGGTGACGGTGATGCTCTCTGAAAAGTGCCCTTTATGGCAATACACCGCCTGCATGGAGGTAGGCTCGCCGATAATGGCGTAATCCGGGCGGATGGTTTTCTGCGCCGCCAGCTGGCGGGCGCCGGCCATGGTGGTTTCTTCGTCGGCGGTGGCCAGTATGCGCAGAGGCTGCTGCAGCTTGCTCAAGTCCATGCCGTCAATGGCATCCAGCACAAAGGCGAAAAAGCCCTTCATATCGATGCTGCCCAGGCCGTAGAGCTTGTTGTCTGACTCTGTCAGCTTGAATGGGTCGAAATTCCAACGGCTCTCGTCGAAAGGCACGGTATCGGTATGCCCAGCCAGCAGCAGTCCACCATCGCCGCTGCCGTAACTGGCCACCAGGTTGAACTTGCCGGGAACGGATTCCAGCTCGGTGATTTCCACGGCAAAGCCGCGGTCACTGAGCCAGCCTTCCAGGTGTTGAATCACTTCCCGGTTGGAGTGGTCCCAGTGAGGGTTGCCACTGGATATACTGGGTGTGGCAATCAGGGTTTTGTAGTGTTCTAAAAATGACATAGCTGCGTATGGTTTGGTCTTCGGTATGTCATCGCGAGCGAAGCGTGGCGATCCAGTGTCTTTGAGTCGCTGGATTGCCGCGTCGCCTTGCGGCTCCTCGCAATGACGCTGCCCAAACTATTGCATAAAAGCCACTAAAACGGTATCTTGCCGCCTCTTTTCGCTAATTGCGTTTTCGTCATGATATTTTGCATGCTCAACGGCATCAATAAAGCACCACTCCTTCCGGCTATTCGACGACGTTAAGCCGCCTTTTGTCACGCTTGCTGCTTGCATATCAAGTACAATGCCCGTGGCCTTTCCTGCTGCACCATGCAGCACCCCGATAGCAATCTAAAAACTTGTATTCGCTAATGAGGCGACTGTGAAAAAATTAGCCCTGATTGGTGCCAGTGGTTACGCTGGCCTGGAATTTTGCCGTTGGGTCAGCCAACACCCCAAGCTGGAAATTGTGTCTCTGATGGTGTCCCCCCAGAGTGTTTACCTGGGTCAAACGCCGGGTCAGTTCTGCCCTGAACTGGTACATCTGCCACTGCCTGCCCTGGAAGCCAGTACTGATGAAAATATTGCACGTCTGGCCAGCGAGGTGGATGGCGTGGTGTTGGCTACCGAACATGAAGTCAGCGCCAATGTAATTGGCAAGATCGTCGATACCGGCGTTGCCATTTTTGACCTCTCCGGCGGTTATCGCCTGAAAGAGCCGGCGCTCTACGACCGCTATTACGGTTTTACTCACCCGCGTCCGGACTTGCTGCAAACAGCGGCTTACGGCCTGGCGGAGTGGAATAGCGCGGCGATTGCCGATGCCCAACTGGTGGCTGTTCCCGGCTGTTATCCCACTGCCGCCCAACTGGCCCTGAAGCCATTGTTAGCCTACTGCCAACAAACTGGTAACTCTGTTGTACAAGCGCCAGTAATCAACGCCACAAGCGGCGTCAGTGGCGCCGGCCGCAAAGCCAAGCCGGGCTCCCATTTCTGTGAGGTGAGTCTGCATCCCTACGGTATTTTCAGTCACCGTCACACCCCGGAAATTGCCCAGGGCGTGGAGCGTGACGTGGTCTTTACGCCGCACTTGGGAGCGTTTAAGCGGGGCATTCTGGAAACCATTAACGTTGCTCTGGAACAACCTGTGGATGAGGGCGCCTTGCGCAACCACTTTGCCGACACCTACAAGGATGCGCCACTGGTGAGAATGTCTCACCAGTCAGTGCCTTCCATCCAGGCGGTAGAGAAAACCCCGTTCTGTGATATTGGCGTCTACACTCAGGGCAACCAGGTGATTTTGGTGTCCGCCATCGACAACCTGGTGAAAGGCGCCGCCGGGCAAGCGCTGCAGTGCGTCAACATTCGCTTTGGCTGGCCGCAGCAAATGGGCATGGTGCCATCGTGAGCAAGCCCCTTGTTGTTAAACCCCCTGTTATTAAACCCCTGGTTATCAAAGTCGGCGGTGCGCTGCTGAACGACAAGGCTGCACAGCAGGCGTTATTCGCCCAGCTTGCGCAATTGTCTCGGCCTTGGGTATTGCTCCATGGCGGTGGTGCTCTGGTGGATCAATGGCTATCCAAATTGGGTTTTAATGTGGAGCGCCGTCGCGGTTTGCGGGTGAGCCCTGCCGAGCAGATGCCGTTTATTACCGGCGCCCTGGCTGGCTGTGCCAATACCGAACTGGTTTCCGGCGCGGTGGCCGCGAGCATTCCGGCAATTGGCCTCAGTATGGTGGACGCTGGTTGCTCAGCGTCGCTGCTGGCGGACGACCTGGGCCAGGTTGGTGAAGTCACGCATACCAACCCCGAGCCCTTGCAAAAATTATTGGCAGCAGACTTCCGCCCTCTGGTGTGCAGCATTGCCTGTGGTGCTGATGGCGCGCTGTTGAATATCAACGCAGACGATGCAGCAGTGGCCATTGCCAAGGCCATTGGCGGCGACCTGTTGTTGCTCAGCGATGTGCCTGCAGTACTGGATGGCAATCGACAGCCAATCCCCAAGTTGGACGAAGGGCAAATCGAGAGTTTGATCACCGAAGGAGTCATTGTCGACGGCATGGCAGTAAAAGTGCGTGCTGCACTGGCGGCAGCGAAAGCGGCAGGTGGAAAAGTATTGATAGCCTCCTGGCAACAGCCAGAGGCCATTGTTCAGTGGTGCGCCGGGGAATCTGTGGGCACCGAGATTAGCGAGTCGTCATCCTGAGGAGCCGAAGGCGACGTGAGGATCTCACGGCCATCGACTTGTGAGATCCTCACGGTCGCTTACGCTCCCTCAGGATGACGAAAAAGTTTGAATTTATTGAGGTAAGAAAATGACTAACATCAGCAAAAAAAGTATCAAAAAAGTTGTATTGGCATACTCCGGCGGTCTGGACACTTCCGCCATCATTCCCTGGCTGAAAGAGAACTACGGCTGTGAAGTGGTGGCCTTTGCTGCCAACGTAGGGCAGGGGGATGAAGAACTGGAAGGCCTGGAAGAAAAGGCCATCGCCTCCGGCGCCAGCAGTTGCTATATCGTCGACCTGAAAGACGAGTTTGTTGCCAACTACGTGTACCCCACCTTTAAAACCGGCGCTATCTACGAAAGCGACTACCTGCTAGGCACCAGTATTGCCCGCCCGATTATCGCCAAGGCGCAAGTAGAAGTGGCTCGCAAAGTGGGAGCCGATGCGCTGTCTCATGGTTGTACCGGCAAGGGTAACGACCAGGTGCGTTTTGAATCCTGCTTTGCCGCTCTGGCGCCAGACCTGCATGTGATCGCCCCCTGGCGGGAGTGGGATCTGACTTCCCGGGAAAGCCTGCTGGACTATCTGGAAGAGCGCAATATCCCCTGCAGCGCCTCGCTCACCAAAATCTACAGCCGCGACGCCAACGCCCTGCATATTTCCCACGAAGGTGGCGAGTTGGAAGACCCGTGGAACGCCCCCAGCGATGGCGTTTGGACCATGACGGTTTCCCCAGAACAGGCGCCGGATGAAGCGGAAATGGTTACTCTGGATATCGAAAAGGGTGAAATCACCGCCGTAGACGGCGTTGCCATGTCGCCGTTTCAGGTGCTGGAAAGCCTCAACGAGAAGGGTGCGCGACACGGCATTGGCCGCATCGATATCGTCGAAAACCGCCTGGTGGGCATGAAATCCCGCGGCTGTTACGAAACCCCAGGGGGCACTCTGTTGGTGAGCGCCTTGCGTGCTATCGACGAGTTGGTGCTGGACAAAACCTGCCGCAGCTGGAAAACCACCGTAGCCGAACAGTTTGCCCACCTGGTTTACGACGGCCGCTGGTTTACCCCGCTGAAAGACTCCCTGTACGCCGCCGCTGAAGCGCTCAATGAAGACGCTGCCGGCACCGTAGTGCTGAAGCTGTACAAAGGCCAGGTGACGGCAATTCAGAAGAAGTCCCCCAACAGCCTGTACCGGGAATCTTTTGCCACCTTTGGCGAGGACGACGTGTACGACCAGTCCCACGCGGAAGGCTTTATTCGCTTGTTTTCACTGTCCAGCCGCATTAAGGCAATGGGCGGGGAATAATGTCATCGCGAGCGTGGCGTGGCGATCCAGTGTCTTTGAAGTCGCTGGATTGCCGCAGTCGCTTCGCTCCTTCGCAATGACGGATAGGTTTAAACGAAACACCGGAGAAACACCATGTCACTATGGGGCGGCCGCTTTAAAGAAAAGGCCAGTGTGCAGTTCAAAAAATTCAACGACTCCCTGCCGGTGGATTACCGCATGGCGGTGCAGGACATTGTCGGCTCCATTGCATGGGCCGGGGCCATTCATAAAGTGGGTGTACTCAGCGACGACGAGTTGGTGAATTTGCAAAATGCACTCAATGAGCTGAAAGCCTCTGTGGAGCAAAACCCCAACCAGATACTGGAGTCCGACGCCGAGGATATTCACAGTTGGGTGGAAACCCAGCTGATTGAAAAAACCGGTGACCTGGGTAAAAAACTCCACACCGGCCGCAGCCGCAACGACCAGGTGGCCACCGATTTGAAACTGTGGTGCAAGGAAACCGGCGGCGACTTGCTGTTTGCGCTGGTGAATCTGCAACAAGCGATGATGAATCTGGCGGAGCGGGAGAAGGGCACAGTTTTGCCTGGCTACACCCACCTGCAGCGCGCCCAGCCAGTGACTTTTGGCCACTGGTGCCTGGCCTATGTGGAGATGTTTAACCGGGATATTGGCCGTCTGAAAGACGCGCTCTATCGCCTGGATGTATCGCCTCTGGGTTCCGGTGCCTTAGCGGGCACGGCATACCCAATCGACCGCAAAACCCTGGCTCACAATTTGGGTTTCCGAGCCGCCACCATGAACAGTCTGGATGCGGTATCTGATCGCGATCACGTTATCGAGCTGCTGGCCTCTGCCAGCATCTCCATGATGCACCTGTCCCGTTTTGCCGAGGATCTGATTTTCTACAACTCTGGCGAAGCGGGGTTTGTGGAAATGAGCGATCTGGTGAGCTCCGGTTCATCATTGATGCCGCAGAAGAAAAACCCCGATGCCTGCGAACTGATTCGCGGCAAAACCGGCCGTGTGGTGGGCTCCCTGGCGGGCATGCTGACCACCATGAAAGCGCTGTCACTGGCCTATAACAAAGACATGCAGGAAGACAAAGAAGGGTTGTTCGACGCTCTGGATACCTGGTTGGAGTGCATGGAAATGGCAGTGCTGGTGGCCGACGGTCTGAAAGTAAACCGCTCCCGCACCCTGGCGGCTGCCCAGCAGGGCTACGCCAACGCCACCGAATTGGCGGACTATCTGGTGAGCAAAGACATTCCTTTCCGCGAAGCCCACCATATTGTCGGCGAAGTGGTACTGGCAGCCATCGAAAAAGGTTGCCCGCTGGAAGATTTAACCCTGACCCAGCTGCAGACCTTCAGTGGCAAAATCGGTCAGGACGTCTACCAGCACCTGTCCATCGAGTCCACTCTGGACAAGCGCGAAGCATTGGGTGGTACATCCCGCTCTCAGGTTGAACAAGCCATTGCCAACATCCAGTCCGGCAATGAGGAAATCCTCAACGAGCAGGTGGCTGGGGCGCCGGGCAAACATCAGGTGAATGTTGCCTTGCAGCAAGTGAAGCAACGCCTGGACGCCCAGCGTGCTGCCGTTATGTCCGTGCGCCGGGCGCGAATGTCGGATGTGGAGAAAATCCACCAGCTGGTGGACTACTGGGCCAACGAAGGTGAAATTTTGCCTCGTACCCAGGAAAATATTATTCACGATGTGCAGAACTTTGTGGTGGCGGAAATCGGCGGCGAAGTGGTTGGCTGTGCGTCGTTGTATATTTACCAAAAAGGGCTGGCCGAAATTCGTTCGGTGGTTGTAGACAAGGAATTCCACCGTCAGGGGCAGGGCAAAGCGCTGGTGCAGTATTTGCTGGAATTTGCCAATCAGATGGAACTGAAGACCGTGATTGTGCTGACTTATATTCCCGATTACTTTTCAGCACTGGGCTTTGGACTGATTGATAAGAGCTCGCTGGCGGATAACATTATTGAAGACAGCGACCAGAGTGCCAATAAAAACCCGAACGAAGAAGTGGCCATGGAGTACATTGTTGACCGGCTGGAAAAATAAATGGCTGAACGCTAATTGGTGGGAAGTATGGACAATCAAAACTCCGATCAGGACCGGGTAAAGTGGTTTAGAAACGCCGCGCCTTACATCAACGCACACCGGGGGAAAACCTTTGTGTTGATGTTTGATGGCGAGGCGGTTCAGCATGCCAACTTTGCCAACGTCATCCACGATATTGCCTTGCTGCGCAGCCTGGGCGTCAAGCTGGTGCTGGTTCACGGCGCCCGGCAGCAAATCAGTGAACGATTGTCCCAGCTCGGTATCGACCAACATATCGAAAACGACATCCGGGTGACCGACGCCGACACCCTGGCGGTGGTAAAAGACGCCACTGGCTCGCTGCGTATTCATATCGAAGCGCTGCTGACTATGGGGCTGGCCAATTCCCCTATGCAAGGTTCAAAAATTCGCGTCAGTGCCGGCAACTTTGTGATCGCCAAACCCATGGGTGTGCGCGATGGTGTCGACTACAAATACACTGGCCTGATCCGTCGCATTGATACCAAAGGCATCAAAAAGCAGTTGGAATACGGTTCCACAGTGTTGTTGTCACCCGTTGGCTACTCCACCACCGGGGAGGTGTTTAACCTCTCTCTGGAAGATGTCGCGACCCAAACAGCAATCTCGCTGGGGGCAGACAAACTGATCGCCCTGACCAAAGGCGAAGGCCTGCTGGATGAATCTGGCGGGCTGGTAAAAAGTTGCAGTTTGAGAACTGTTAAAAAGCTGCAGGAAAACAACCCCGACTATATTCAGCGACTGCTTTTGCAGGCCATTGCCAAGTGCGCCGAAAATGGCGTGGAGCGCTGTCATTGTGTTTCCTACCAAAGCGACAGCGCTTTGCTACAGGAGCTGTTTACCCGCGACGGTGCTGGCACCCTGATTGCCAAAGATCACCGGGAGCAACTGATGTCTGCCACCATTGACGACGTTGGCGGCATTATGGAACTGATTGCGCCTCTGGAGGAGGAGGGCACTCTGGTGAAGCGCTCACGGGAGCTACTGGAAGTAGAAATCGACCGCTTCTGCGTTATCAAGAAAGAAGACGCCATCATCGCTTGTGGCGCCATGTACCCTTATCCGGAAGCCAATACCGGGGAAGTTGCCTGCCTGGTGATTCACCCGGATTATCGCGGCGGTGGTCGCGGTGAGCGCTTGATCGAAGCGCTGGAAGATAAGGCCAGAGAACAGCAGCTGGATTCGATTTTTGTGTTGACTACCGTCAGCAGCCACTGGTTTCTGGATCAGGGTTTTGTCGAGCAGCCCATTGAAAAGCTGCCTCAGGGCAAGCAGGCGATGTATAACTTTCAGCGCAACTCGAAGGTGTTTGTGAAACAGATTGCCTGACCAACCCGGTCATTGCGAGGAGCCGTCAGGCGACGCGGCAATCTCCATAGTCCCTGTGCCAACTGGACGAGATTGCCGCGGCCTACGGCCTCGCAATGACGAAGGGGCAAAGGGTCAATCCAAATACAACGCCCCATACTCCACCAACTGCTCAAGCACATTCCTGCCACCTTTATCTGCAAGGTGGTTTTGCAGTTGCTGCCAATCCAGTGCATCACCGCCACACAACAACTCCGCCAAAGACAGGCTTGTGGCTACCGCTTCTCCATCCACAAACAGCTGTGCGCTGTCGGCGCCAGTTTGAGAATAGGCAAACCGCGATGCCGGGTGGCGTTGTAGAAGGGCGCCAGAGTATAGCTGTTCGGCCCAATCCGCATCGGCACCCTGGCTGATATCCAACTCCGGGTATTTGCGCGCAGTCATATAGCGCCCCAGCCAGTTGCGCAGCAAACCTTCATCCAGCAACGCTTTCTGCAAGGTGGCTTTTAAACCTTCGATGGCAGCCGGAGATATCTCGCCGCTATTGGCTAGCGGTTCGCCGGGGTCGGTATAGCGCTGATGGTCTTTGTGGTGGGAGATGGCGTCGGTGGCCAGGTCATCAATAATTTCGCCCACACTGGGCGCGCGAAAACCAACCGAATAGGTAAGGCAGTCGTTGAGGGCGACGCCGTTGTGGCTGTATTGAGGGGGCAAGTAGAGCATATCGCCAGGTTCCAGCACCCACTCATGCTCTACTTTAAAATTTTTCAAAATGCGCAGTTTGGTATTGGCCACACGAGGGCTGTCGTCATCCGCTTTAGGCCCCACTTGCCAACGGCGCTGGCCATGGCCTTGAATCAAAAACACATCGTAAAAATCGAAGTGTGGACCGACGCTGCCACCTTGTGGTGCGTAACTCACCATCAAGTCATCCAGCCGCCAGCTGGGCAGGAATTTGAATTGTTCCAGAAACTCCTGAGCTTCCGGCACCCATTGATCGACGGCCTGTACCAGCAGTGTCCAATGAGTTTCTGGCAGCTGTGAAAAAGCGCTTTCTTCAAAAGGACCGTTGAGCAATTGCCATGGCCCTTCAGAGCCATTTTCCAGAACGATGCGGGACTCCACATCTTCCTCAAGAGCAAGGCCTGCCAACTCATCCGGCGTCAGTGGCGATTCAAAATCGGGAAACGCATTGCGCACCAGCAGCGGTTTTTGCTGCCAGTAGTCGCGCAAAAAAGTTTCGATGGAAATGGTGCCGAGGTGGGTGAGCATTGAGTATCCAGTGACCCGTCATCCTGAGCGTAGCGAAGGATCTCTTGGGTAAATTTGGCTTTGAGATTCTTCGCTGCGCTCAGAATGACAGGCTGTTCTGTAGAGAGCGGAGTTAAATATTCTGCGCCTGCGCCACCGCATTACCAATATAACTGGCCGGGGTCATGGCTCGCAGTTCGGCTTTAGCATCTTCTGGCAGCTCCAGTGACTCGATAAATTGCGCCATGGATTCTTTATTCATGGCGTTACCACGGGTAAAGGCTTTCAGCTTTTCGTAGGGTTCTTCAATGGCATAACGGCGCATTACGGTTTGAATCGGCTCCGCCAGCACTTCCCAGGCGTTATCCAGATCTTCTGCCAGGCGATCTTCGTTCAGCTGCAACTTGCTCAAGCCTTTGGCGGTGGCCGCATAGGCAATCATTGAATAGCCAAAGCCAACGCCCATATTGCGCAATACCGTGGAGTCGGTGAGGTCACGCTGCCAGCGGGAAATGGGCAGTTTGGCTGCCAGGTGATTAAACACCGCGTTGGCGATACCCAGGTTGCCCTCGGAATTTTCAAAGTCGATGGGATTCACTTTGTGAGGCATGGTGGACGAACCCACTTCACCAGCAATCACTTTCTGCTTGAAGTAACCCAGGGAAATATAACCCCACACATCCCGATCGAAGTCGATCAAAATAGTGTTAAAGCGGGCGATGACGTCGAACAGTTCGGCGATGTAGTCGTGGGGTTCGATCTGTGTGGTGTAGGGGTTCCAGGTCAGACCCAGGCTTTCGATAAAGTCCTGGGCATTCAGTGCCCAGTCGACCTGAGGGTAGGCAGACAAGTGAGCATTGTAGTTGCCCACCGCGCCGTTGATTTTGCCCAGTAATTCAACGCTTTTGATCTGCTCAATTTGGCGGAACAGGCGCGCTGCTACGTTGGCGAATTCCTTGCCCACGGTAGTGGGGGAGGCGGTTTGGCCGTGGGTACGCGACAACATGGGCACCGCGGCGTATTCGTGGGCCATATCGGCGATGGTGTCGGCAATCTGCTGCACCATCGGCACCAGCACCTGGTCGCGACCGGCGCGCAGCATCAGGGCGTGGGACAGGTTGTTGATGTCTTCCGAGGTACAGGCAAAGTGAACAAACTCGGTCACTGCGTTCAGTTCGGCGTTATCGGCAATGCGCTCTTTGATAAAGTATTCCACTGCTTTGACATCGTGGTTGGTGGTGCTTTCGATGTCTTTGATACGAGCGGCATCTGCTTCACCAAAATTATCGACGATGCTGTTGAGCAGGGCGTTGGCGTCATCGGAGAACGGCTGGACTTCTGCAACTTCCGGGTGGTTGGCCAGTTGTTGTAACCAGCGAATCTCTACCTCTACGCGGGCTTTGATCAGGCCAAATTCACTGAAAACAATGCGCAGTGCGGCGGTTTTGGAAGCGTAACGGCCGTCGATGGGGGTTACGGCAGAGAGAGTCGAGAGATCCATGGTATTCAGTCTCGTGGAGTGGTGTTGTGGAAAGGCGCGAATAATACCCGAAACAAGGCTTGAAAGCACTGGCGAACAGCCGCCAATGCTCACAAATAAAACCTATAAATAACTTAAAGTTTTGACTGTATCTTGTTGATAATTTTAATTATATCTTTGCGATATAAAATCAAGTGCCAACGAGAACCGCCCAACTGTTTCCACAAAACCGCACTGCGAACACCTGCCAACAGCAAAGCGCGAATGCGGCTGGCGATATCGTTTTGTTGCAGGTGGTTGGCGTAGCCGTTTACCTGAATGCGGTATCGCAAGGTGCTCAGGGTATTCTGGTACAGGTCAGCCAGACTGGCGATAACATTTTCGTGGGTTTCCGAAAAGTGTTGCGCCTGGTTCTTGGCCCGTTCAATGCCGCTGCTGATGGTTTGCAGCATGGTGCGGTCACGCATCAAACGCCCCTGCAGATGAGCTACACCCACCGCATAACGCAGGGCATCGGAGGCATTGCCATTGCGCTGCAAAGTGAGTTGCGCGTGCAGGGTTTCAATACCCAGCCGCAACTGCCCGGCACCGCCGTACACCGCTTCGGTATTTTCCGGGTTCTGTTCAAAAATGGAGTGAATGCAGGTAGCAAAATCATCGCTGGTTGCGCGGCCATGGCGGGCCAGCTGCTCCACCAAATGGCAAGCCTGGAACAACCCGGCCAGGGCAATCACCTGTTCTACATTGGGTTTGCTAAACATGGTTTTATACGTTGTCCCTAAACTCGCTCTCTTGTATCACCTCTCTTGTGTCAATAATGCCACCGCCCAGGCAGCGCTCGCCGCGATACAGCACTAAAGATTGCCCAGGTGTAACGGCCCGTTGAGGCTCATCAAACAATACCTGGCAGCCATTTTCAGTAAGGGTGACAGTGCAATCCTGGTCCGGTTGCCGGTAGCGGGTTTTCGCCTGGCAGCGAAATTGCTGTTCAGCGGGCTCGCCATTGATCCAGTTGAGTTGGCTGGCATGCAGGCTGTTGTGGAACAGCAGCGGGTGGTCACTGCCTTGTACGGCGATCAGCACATTGCGTTCAAGGTCTTTTTCGGCAACGTACCAGGGGGCTTCAGTGCCATCTTTGGTGCCGCCAATCCCCAAGCCCTGACGCTGGCCCATGGTGTGATACATCAGGCCGCTGTGCTGGCCGATGACCTTGCCATCCGGGTCTTCGATATTGCCGGGCTGGGCGGGCAGGTACTGCTCCAGAAAATCCTTGAAGCGGCGCTCGCCGATAAAGCAAATGCCAGTGCTGTCTTTCTTGTTGTGGGTGATCAGGTTGTGCTGCTCGGCCAGGGCGCGAACCTCCGGCTTGTCCAGCTCGCCCACGGGGAACAGGGTTTTGGCAAAAGCGTCTTCACCCACCGCGTACAGGAAGTAACTCTGGTCCTTGTTGTTATCCAGACCTTTCAGCAATTGGGTGTGGCCGTCGCGATCCGCGCGGCGCACGTAGTGGCCAGTAGCAATCAGGTCGGCGCCGAGAATCTGGGCGTATTCCAGAAATACTTTGAACTTGATTTCCCGGTTACAGAGGATGTCCGGGTTAGGGGTGCGCCCCGCTTTGTACTCTGCCAGAAAGTACTCAAACACATTGTCCCAGTACTCCGCGGCAAAATTTACCGTGTGCAACGGCATGCCCAGCCGGTCGCACACCGCCTGAGCGTCAGCCAGGTCCGCTTTGGCCGTACAGTATTCGCTGCCGTCGTCCTCATCCCAGTTTTTCATAAACAAACCCTCCACCTCATAACCTTGCTGTTGCAGCAGCAGGGCAGAGACAGAGGAATCGACACCGCCGGACATGCCGACAATGACTTTGGTGTTTGATAAGGACATAGTGAACAGCGGTTGTGACAAAGGCGGCGATTCTAACAGGGAGTAGAGATTGGGGCGAGTTTAGACTTTGCTCTTGTAGGTCGGGCTTTAGCCCGACGACGGTTGTATTTAAATAATCGGTGTGTCGACCTACAAGCAACCACACCAGCATACATCCTGTTACCATGGCGGCAAAAGCAATAAGGATTGAGCACTCTCTTGCCCGACTATCGTTTGCCTGAGAAACGTTTGCCCGACAACCGTTCCCGGATTCCTTACTTTTCTGGCCTTCCACTGTCTCGGCGGGTACTTGTGTGGCTGTTGTTTCGCCACAGTCTGGATGACTCACAATGGCAAGCCAGAGTCTGCCAACAGTTTCACAACCAAAACCCTGAGCCCGATGCGGCGCTGCAATGGTGGCTGCAACAACAACCGGGTTATGAATTGACAGCAACTCGCTTGCCGATGCTACTGCTTGCTGCCGTTATGGGCGCTCTGGTTGTTGTGGGTGCCTGCAGTTATTCCGGCGCTGCGCCAATCAATTTGTGGTTACTGCTGGGCCTGTTTGCCTTTTTACCTTTGTTGATGACCGTTCTCGCCTGCTGGGGATGGCGCAACGCCCGGCAGTCATCCGGGACACTACCGGTTATGGCTCACTTGATGTTTCGCCCGCTGCTATCACACACCAGTGGATGGAGTGCCAGTTTGATCAAACCCTTCCTGTTATGGCGTATGCAGTGGCTTGCGGTGGCTTTCCAGTTGGGGGTTGTTGTCGGCTTTCTGCTTTTAGCGCTGTTTCAGGATCTGGCCTTTGCCTGGTCATCCACGCTGGTGGAGCGGGGTGGCTGGATGGATGACTTTCTGGTGTTGTTAAGCACCCCCTGGAACTGGTTTCTGCCAGCGCCCAGTGAGGCGCTGCTCACCCACAGCCATTTTTACCGAGGCAGCGAGGGCTTTGATGCTGAGCTGTTACGCCAATGGTGGTCTTATATCGCCATGGCCATGATTACCTATGGCTTGTTACCACGTGTGTTTTTGGCGTTATGGATGAGGCAGACATTGACGAAACAGGTAAACAGAGAAATGCACAACAGTGGCGACCTCGAGCGTTTTTGGCGAGCACTGAAAACCTCAGCTGACGCGCCGAATGCTACTCTGGAATTGGAGAGAAAGCCGCTACTGACAGCGGCAGAATGGAGCGACAGTCACATACAGCTAGCCTGGCAATGGCAGCCGGAGAGCAGCACTGTTGAGGCGGTACTGGGGCTGCAAAACTGGCAACAGGAAAAACAATGGCTGCAAGAGCAGGCTGCCCACTGGGAACAACCCGTGACACTGTTGGTGACCAGTAAACAAGTGCCAACTGCTGAACTGGCGGATGTGGCGGACGCGATACGAGCAACCAACTCAAATCTGGCGATAGAGCTTTGGCTGCTTTCTGACGGCCAGGAAATATCGGAAGGTGCACGTAAATCCTGGCAGTTATTTGCGCGTAATCACGGGCTGGCTTTCGCTGAAAAGGAAAGTGCTGAAAGAGAAGGGGGCGAGCCATGAACAACTGCCCACGATTTGCGGTTGTCGGCCACCCAAACAAGGGCAAGTCGAGCATTGTTGCTACCATGGTGCACAGCAGTGATATCGCTATCTCTGAACTTTCTGGCACCACGGTTTCCACAGAATCCTATTCTTACACCCTGGATGGTGAGCCCCTTTATACCCTGTTTGATACCCCCGGATTTCAGCGTCCGCGGCAATTGCTTGAATGGCTACAAAACCAGAATACCGATGCATCCAATCGCTTGCTAGCCGTTGAAAATTTTCTCAATGAGCATAATCAGGTAAAGGAAGGCGACCGCTTTTGTGATGAAGTGGAATTGCTAAAGCCCATTATTCATGACGGCGCAGGCATTATTTATGTGGTGGACGGCTCGGTACCTTACTCGCCGGAGTACGAGGCGGAAATGTCGGTTTTGCAGTGGACCGGCCAACCCCGTATGGCGCTGATAAATCCCATCGGCGGTGAACAGTTTGTAGAACAATGGCGTCAGGCATTGGGGCAGTATTTTAGTCTCGTCAAGGTATTTAACCCGGTGAGCGATGGCGCCGATAAACAGCTGGCTATTTTGCGCGCCTTTGCAGAGTTAAATGACAACTGGCGTCAGCAACTGCTGGATGCTGTGAGCGCCATCGAAGTGCGCAATCGCAAGACCAAAGAGCAAGCGGCCGAACTGATTGCCGAAGCGCTGGCTCATATGCTGGCGGAAAAAGTCAGTAAACCACTTCCCGCGGACGGCTTGCAAAAAGCCACTGAAACCTGGGTCAGCAAAGAATACAAATCGCGCCTGCAACGCAAAGAACGCCAACTGCGAGAGTCCATCCTGGCGTTGTACCAGCACTACGGATTAGATATACAAGAAGCGGATTTACAGCTGGATTATCCAGACTTGTTCGATCGGGACTATTGGTACTTGTTTGGCATGAGCCGCAAAAAACTGGTGGCCTTGGCGAGTGCATCCGGCGCTGCGGCAGGCGCACTGGTCGACGCTGGTGTCGGCGGTTCATCATTGATGGCTGGGGCTATGATCGGCGGCCTCGGTGCGGGTATTACCTCTCTGTACTTCAGCCATAAACCAGATCAGCTTTCCATTAAGGGGCTGCCGCTGGCAGGCAAACAGCTTACTGCGGGACCGGTAAAAAACTTGTCTTTTGCGTTTGTGTTGTTGGGCAGGGCAGTACGTTACCAGCGGGCTGTCGCTGCACGGGCACACGGTGATCGCCGGCCGTTGCTATTGGCTGAGGAAAAAAGGGATAGCTGGCTTGAGGCGCTGGATCATAGCCAGCAGGTGAAATTAACCGGTTTATTGAAAAATGGGCATAAGGGATTAGGGGAGAAACATCGCCAGTTTTTGCAGGGGCTAATAAGCAGGATATTGCTTTAATCGCTGCTTTCAGGCAGGATTGTACAAATGATTTGTACATTACTTTTTGAGGCGATCAAAATGCAAACTGTAAATATCAGCGATTTCAGAGCTAACCTTCTGAAATACTTGGAAATAGCCAACTCCGGCAAGCACATTTCAGTCACTTCCAATGGCAAGTTACTGGCAACCATTACGCCTCCAGAAAATCAAAAAGAACAGGCAAAAAAACAACTGCAAGCCATTGCGGAAAAAGCCGCTGTTTACGACGTAACTACACCTACAGATTGTGAGTGGGATGCATCGTCGTGATTCTACTGGATACCTGCGCAATTATTTGGGATGCACTGGAACCAAAAAATCTTTCTCGTAAAGCGGCAGAGGCAATTGACAACGCGGACAAACATCATGCCCTGATAGTTTCCGACATTTCCATTTGGGAAATTTCGATGCTCATCAAAAAAGGCAGGTTAGAGATCGAAACTACAGCTGCCAATTTTTTGAATTTATTTCTTCAATCTCGAAATATATCCGTTCGATCCATTTCGCCTGAAATTGCCGAGCTATCGGTTAACTTAGGTACAGAAATAAATAATGATCCAGCCGACAGGATTATCGCTGCCACTTCAATTATTCATAATGCTCGTTTGGTGACAGCAGATAACAACTTAAGAAATAGCGAAATAGTAGATACTGTATGGTAGATGCTCACAGCAGAAACTAAAAAGCGCTTTCTTGCAAGTAGAGCACTTTGAAGTTAACTATTATTTGGCACCGAGCTTTTTGGATATAACATATACTTCCACACCACTCATAGAACACTCTTCATGTGAAGCATTATTATTAGTAATCACTGTAATAGTCTTGCCATTTTTTTCGAAGAACGTCACTTCGTGAATTTGGGTGAATAGGCCCGGTTCAATTTCTTGTGAAGAAAGCCTCTTAACCGAGGTGAGCGAAAAATCGATATCATCGTTTTTTGCTAGCCCTTCGTTCTTTAAATGCACAAACGCCATAGCAGCTGGCCATCGGTCCTTTCCAGCACAGTCCGGGTGGTTTGTTTCAGCTATCGCAAAGACAGAAAATAGTATTAGAAAAATAAATCGAATCATGACCAAACTCTTGCAGTTTCATATTTGGGCTACAGGCGCCATCAAACTTGCTACGCCTTATGGTGCCACCGCACAGAACAAAGTAGACAAAACGTTAAAGTTTTCCGAACCACTCTATTCTGACAAAGTCGCCAACGATAACGAATAAACCCGATTATCACGATAATTCTCCAATGCCTGCAATACCAACGGACTGCGCATCAACTCCCGCCTTTCCAGCAGTTCTTCATAACTCAACCAAACCGCCTCTTCAATATCCGCATCCAGCACATAATCTGGATCAAAACGCTTTGCTTTGCCCGCAAAACAAACCCGGTAGTAAGTAACTCCATTGCCGGGAGCCTTGTAGGTGGTTATGCCCATAAAACCAGTCAGTTCAACATGCCAGCCGGTTTCTTCCAGGGTTTCTCGCCTAGCGGCGGCGGTTAATTCTTCGCCGGGCTCCACATGCCCCGCAGGCTGGTTGTAGACCAGCTTGCCGTTGTCGTATTCGCTGACGCACAGGTATGTGCCGTCTTTCTCAACGACGGTGGCGACGGTTAGATGAATTTGGTCTGGGGCGTTTTGATCGAGTATTGTCTGTCCGGCCATGACGGCGTTCCTGTGGAGCAGTAGAAGGCAAGTGTACCTGTTCTGTACGGCTTTGCCCCGGCTGTAAATCGTCCAGTGACCAACTGCCAATGGCCATCCGCACCAATCTCAAAGTCGGGAAACCCACTGCCGCCGTCATGCGGCGAACCTGACGATTACGACCTTCAGTAATGATCAACTCTATCCAACTGGTGGGGATATTCTGGCGAAAGCGCACCGGCGGGTTGCGGGGCCACAGCGGCGGCTCGTCAATGCGCTTGGCTTTGGCGGGTTTGGTCGGGCCATCCTTTAACTCAATACCAGCGCGCAAGGCCTGCAATGCTTCTGCGGAGATATTTCCTTCCACTTGCACCCAGTAGGTTTTTGGCAATTTGTATTTTGGGTGGGCAATGCGGGCCTGCAGGTCGCCGTTATCGGTCAGTAACACCAAGCCTTCGGAATCGTGATCCAGACGGCCTGCGGGGTAGATACCGGGCGTGTCGATAAAGTTAGCGAGGGTAGGGCGCTGATCAATGGCTTTGAATTGGCAGAGAACGCCATAGGGCTTGTTGAGAAAATGAAGTGTCGACATTGTAAATTTTGCAAAGCCCTAATAGGTAGTTATGCTTGGCCAGACGGCGGTAATCGGATAACAAGGAGTTGCCAGTGCGAATAACTATTATAGCTTTACTGACTTTTGCCGTAAGCCTGATGGCAGAGACACTTGATGCAGAAATTCTTATCGAAGAAGAAACGAAAGTCGAGGGGCCAGGCTCGGACGAGCCAATGATAATAAAATCGCGGATCTATGTGAGCGCTGACAAGGTTATGGTGGATCGGCGCATTAATGCGCTCGAGCCTGAATACGCCATGAGCTACGATCATCAGCTCGACACCCTCACCGTGATCAATCATCGTAAAAAAATATTCGACCGGATAAGCCGAAAAGAAATGATCTCCAGACTGGAAAGCTTGATGATGATTTTTTCTCAGGCTTTACTTTCTATGCCCCCAGAAGACAGAAAAAGAGCCATGGAATACGCTGGTTTAAACCCTCAAGACACAAAACCTGAAAAATTTGTTTCTACGGGAGAATTCGATTATAGAAACGGATACCAATGTGCTCGGTACGATTTCCTTTACGGCGATGTAAAGGTCCGCGAATACTGTGTAACTGGCTGGGAGTATATTGACCCATCAGGTCAGGCCCAAAGCGTGATGGAAGGGTTGGGGCGTTTTATTACGGATATGAAGCGGCCAGCGGAATTCAACGTTATGAAGTACAGCGAGTTTGAGCTGCGTTCATACATACGCTGGCCTTTTGCAGCACTGAAAGAGCTGGATGGTTTTCCCATTGCGAGAAAAACTATCGGAGGGAAGGCCTCGAACATCAGTGAGGTCGTTTTAATTTCAAGCGTGCAACTGAACGAAGATTTTTTTCAACCGCCCAGTGGCTACCAGCAGAAAGAAATTTTTTTGGCCGATAAAGCTAAAGAAAAAAGTGCCGGAGCCAGTCGACCTGACTCCAGCAGTAAATGACCTTCGCTTAAACCAATGCGGCCAGCGCGGCGTTAAAGGTTGCGCTGGGGCGCATGGCTTCGGCAGCCAATTGCGGATTGGGCTGGTAATAACCACCGATATTCATGGCGGGGCCTTGAGCGTCGTTCAGCTCGCCTACGATGGTGGCTTCGCCGTCACTCAGTGCTTTTGCCAGAGGGGCAAACAGGGCTTGTAACTCTTGATCATCGCTCTGTGCGGCGAGCGCTTCGGCCCAGTACAAGGTCAGGTAGAAGTGACTGCCGCGGTTGTCCAGTTCACCCACTTTACGGGACGGTGACTTGTTGGTATCCAGGAACTTGCCGTTGGCCACATTGAGGGCAGCGGCCAAGACGTTGGCTTTTTTATTGCCGGTTTTAAACGCTAGGTCTTCCAAGGAAACCGCAAGGGCCAGGAATTCCCCCAGAGAATCCCAACGCAGGTGATTCTCTTTCTCGAACTGCTGCACGTGCTTGGGGGCAGAGCCGCCAGCACCTGTTTCAAACAGGCCGCCACCGGCCAACAGAGGCACAATGGAGAGCATTTTGGCGCTGGTGCCCAGTTCCAGAATAGGGAATAGGTCGGTGAGGTAGTCACGCAGCACGTTGCCGGTTACCGAGATGGTGTCTTTGCCGTCTTTAATGCGTTGCAGAGCGTGGCGAGTGGCATCCACTGGCGACAAAATCTGGATGTCCAGACCATCGGTATCGTGCTCTGGCAAGTAGGCGTTAACTTTCTCGATCAAGCTGCGGTCGTGAGCACGTTCGCTGCTGAGCCAGAAAATGGCCGGGTTGCCGGTAGCGCGAGCGCGATTAACCGCCAGTTTTACCCAGTCTTTGATGGGGGCGTCTTTGGTTTGGCACATGCGCCAGATATCGCCGGCTTCCACGTCGTGAGACATCAGCACTTGTCCGGCGGCATCCACCACGCGGATAACGCCATTGTCAGCGGCTTTAAAGGTTTTGTCGTGAGAGCCGTATTCTTCCGCTTTCTGCGCCATCAGGCCCACGTTGGACACATTGCCCATGGTGGTGACATCAAAGGCGCCGTTTTCTTTACAAAACTGAATAGTCTCCTGGTAAACACCGGCGTAGCAGCGATCGGGAATTACTGCTTTGGCGTCGCGCAGCTGGCCGTCCGGCCCCCACATCTGCCCAGAGGAGCGAATCATGGCGGGCATGGAGGCATCGATAATTACATCGCTAGGTACGTGCAGGTTGGTAATGCCGCGGTCGGAATCCACCATCGCCATGGCCGGGCGCTCGGCGTACAGCGCCTGAATATCTGCTTCCACGGCAGCTTTTTGATCGGCGGGAAGGTCAGCGATTTTGGCGTACACATCACCCAAACCGTTGCTGGGGTCAACGCCAATTTCCTCAAACAGAGCGGCGTATTTTTCAAACACTTCTTTGTAGAACACGGTGACGCACTCGCCAAACATAATGGGGTCGGAAACCTTCATCATGGTGGCTTTCAGGTGCAGGGAGAACAGCACGTCGTCAGCTTTGGCGGCGTCGATTTCGGTTGCGAAGAACTCACGCAGGGCTTTGCTGCTCATACGAGCGGAATCGATCACTTCGCCAGCTTGCAGGCTGGTTTTCTCTTTGAGTACGGTTACCGCACCATTTGCGGCGACAAATTCAATTTTTACATCGCCGGCTTGCGCCATGGTGACGGATTGTTCGCTGGAGTAAAAATCACCATCGCTCATGTGGGCGACATGAGATTTTGAATCGCTGCTCCAGGCACCCATGGAGTGGGGGTTCTTCTTGGCATAGTCTTTTACCGGTGCGGCCACGCGACGGTCGGAGTTACCTTCCCGCAATACCGGGTTTACTGCGCTGCCCAATACTTTGGCGTAACGATCACGAATCGCCTGCTCGGCGTCGTTTTGCGGTTCTTCCGGGAAATCTGGCAGGTCATAGCCATGTTGTTGCAGCTCTTTGATAGCAGCCACTAACTGAGGAATGGAAGCACTGATATTGGGCAACTTGATGATGTTGGCATCGGGGGTTTTTGCCAGTTCGCCCAGCTCGCTCAGGGCGTCGGCTTGGCGTTGCTGCTCACTGAGGTTTTCAGGGAAGTTGGCAATAATGCGCCCCGCCAGAGAAATGTCACGAGTTTCAACGGTAATATCGGCAGACTTGGCGAACGCCTGAACAATGGGCAACAGGGAGTAAGTTGCCAGGGCAGGGGCTTCATCGGTTTGGGTGTAGATAATTCTGGACATGCTCTGTAACTTCCTATGAGTAGCGGCCTATGATGGTAGTAACTTTTCGGGCGCGAAGTATACCAGCCCCCGGCACTATGGAATAGCAAGACAAAAGTCATGGGAGCACTAAGGCAGCTGGCTATGAGTAAAGCCCGGATTACACAAATTAAGGAAAAGCCTGGTGACTTTAGAACTGTTGCAGTTCTGCCTCAGGTTGTAGGGCAGGGGTAGGGTTATCGCCGTCAGCAGAGCGGATGTTGGCTGCGTGTAAGCCTTTGCTGCCTTCTGTGACATCAAAGCTGACTCGCTGCCCGGCCTTGAGCGTTTTATAGCCTTCCATGTCTATGGCGGAGTAATGGGCGAAAATGTCGCCTTCCCCTTCTTCCGGCAGAATAAAGCCGTAACCTTTTGCGTTATTAAACCACTTGACGGTTCCCACGGGCATGGCAGAAGTCCCCCCTTCGGACCTGCAGATCGGGTGGCGAATGGCCTGTTTTGCGGACTATTAATACCACCCGTTTGTATAAAAAATATACAGCCCCATTTTTTATAGGGATTTAACCCCCAAGTCAAGGTGGAAAAAAGCGTGAAATTCGCTTCAAAAGTGATGATTTAGAGTTAAACTACCGTTAATAGTTGTAAATATTTTGTATATCGGCGATCGCTGTACAAATGACCCAAAGTGACCCACATTCTGCAATGAACGAGATTGTTAAAGCATCCGGTGATGACGACTTTCACACCGGCAATAATAGCCATGCGGTTGTTGAGCAGGTGCGGCCAAGGCTGCGTAAACCGCCCATGTACCGGGTCGTTATGCTCAATGATGACTTCACCCCAATGGAGTTTGTGGTTGAGGTGCTGGAAAGTTACTTCGCGATGAATCGCGAACAAGCCACGCGGGTTATGCTGCGTGTGCACACGGAAGGAAAAGCAGTTTGCGGTCTTTACACCCGTGATATTGCGGAAACTAAAGCCAATCAAGTGAATCAATATGCTAGAGAGTGTGATCATCCGCTGTTGTGTGAGGTGGAGCCCTCAGAGGGGGATGATGACCGCGACTAGGACTATTGATGGTAATTGGTACAACGGCACGTTTGATGTTGTACCCCTGTTTACTGAGGAGGCCTTGCCATGTTGAGTCGAGACCTGGAAGTAACGTTAAATCTGGCGTTTAAAGGCGCCAGCTCAAGACGGCATGAGTTTATGACCGTCGAACACCTATTGCTGGCCCTGCTGGACAACGAGTCGGCGGCGACCGTACTCAAAGCCTGCGGTGCTGAACTCAATGATCTGCGTCGCGACCTGGATGAGTTTATCGAATCCACCACCCCCCTGATTCCCGTCGCCGACGCTGAGCGCGACACCCAACCCACACTTGGTTTCCAGCGCGTATTGCAGCGGGCCGTATTCCACGTACAGTCTTCCGGCAAAAAAGAGGTGAAGGGCGAAAACGTTCTGGTCGCCATCTTCAGTGAGCAGGAAAGTCAGGCGGTCTACTTCCTGAGACTGCAAAACATCGCCCGGGTGGATGTGGTCAACTACATTTCCCACGGCATTTCCAAAGTAGCAGAACAACCAGAACAGCACGACAACGAACCCCAGGAAGGCGACGAACCCAGCGAAACTGAAGCTCCG
This sequence comes from Porticoccus sp. W117, assembly GCF_030341905.1. Lineage (GTDB taxonomy): Bacteria > Pseudomonadota > Gammaproteobacteria > Pseudomonadales > Porticoccaceae > SCSIO-12696. The sequence continues at coordinate 32,861 of NZ_JATAAF010000016.1, forward strand.
GGCAAAAGTCTTCTGGAACAGTTTGCCACCAACCTCAATCGTGAGGCAGAGCAGGGAAAAATCGACCCATTAGTGGGACGCGAGTTTGAAGTAGAGCGGGTGTGCCAGATCCTGGCGCGACGCCGCAAGAATAACCCACTGCTGGTCGGTGAGTCCGGTGTCGGCAAAACCGCCATCGCTGAAGGCCTGGCCAAGCATATTGTCGAAGGTAATGTGCCAGAGGTGCTGGAAGAAAGCACAGTCTACTCTCTGGATTTGGGCGCACTGCTGGCAGGCACCAAATACCGGGGCGATTTTGAAAAACGCTTTAAAGGTGTATTGGCCGAGCTGGACAAGTTGCCGCACTCAGTACTTTTTATCGATGAGATTCACACTATTATTGGCGCCGGTGCCGCCTCCGGTGGTGTCATGGATGCCTCCAATCTGCTCAAGCCGTTGTTGGGCTCTGGCAAGATTCGCTGCATAGGCTCCACCACCTTTCAGGAATACCGCGGCATATTTGAAAAAGACCGTGCCCTGGCGCGCCGCTTCCAGAAGATTGATGTGCCGGAACCCAGTGTTGAAGAAACTTTCGACATTCTCAAAGGGTTAAAGGAACGCTTTGAGGAGCACCACAACCTGCGCTTTACCCAAGGCGCGTTGCGAACCGCCGCAGAGCTGTCCGCCCGCCACATTACCGACCGCTTCCTGCCAGACAAAGCCATTGACGTGATTGACGAGGCCGGCGCCTACCAGCGTCTGCAACCGCTCAACAAGCGCAAGAAAGTGGTGGGGGTTGTGGATGTAGAGCGCATCGTCGCCAAGATCGCCCGCATTCCCGCCAAGAGCGTTACTGCGAGCGACAAAGAGCGCCTGCGCAGCCTGTCGGAACAACTTAAGTTGGTTGTATTTGGTCAAGACCAAGCGATCGATGCGCTGTCTACCTCTATCAAGCTGGCCCGTGCCGGTTTGCGCGATGGCGACAAGCCCATTGGCTCCTTCCTGTTTGCTGGCCCCACCGGCGTCGGTAAAACCGAAGTCAGTAAACAACTGGCTGAGGTGATGGGTATCGAGCTGATCCGCTTTGATATGTCGGAATATATGGAACGCCACACAGTTTCCCGACTGATCGGTGCACCTCCCGGTTATGTGGGTTTCGATCAGGGCGGGCTGTTGACCGATGCGGTCACCAAGCATCCACACTCAGTGGTGCTGTTGGATGAAATCGAAAAAGCCCACCCGGATGTCTTTAACATCCTGTTGCAAGTAATGGATCACGGTACTCTTACCGACAACAACGGCCGCAAGGCGGATTTCCGCAATGTGATTTTGATCATGACCACCAACGCCGGCGCCGAAGAAATGAGCCGTGCGTCCATCGGCTTTACCAATCAAGACCACAGTAGTGACGGCATGGAGGTGATTAAAAAGGCCTTTACCCCGGAGTTCCGCAACCGCCTGGATGCCATTATCCAGTTCCAGGCACTGCAACTAGATGTGGTCAAAGTGGTGGTGGACAAATTCCTCACCGAGCTACAGGCACAGTTGGATGACAAAAAAGTCGTCCTCGATGTAGACCCCGCTGTGGTTGCCTGGCTTGCCGAAAACGGTTATGACGAGCGCATGGGCGCAAGGCCGATGGCGCGTTTGATTCAGGAAGAACTGAAAAAACCGCTGGCGGAGCAGGTGCTGTTTGGCGATTTGTCCGACAAAGGCGGCACGGTCAGTGTGTCGGTAGAGAATGACAAACTGGCGTTTGAGTTTGTCAGTGCCGCAGTGGAGAAGGCGGCAGAGGTAGATTGACTACCATCCTCCGATTCCCGCGCAACAAAAAAGGCCAGCTTCCTGAGAAGCTGGCCTTTTGCTATCTGCTGCCGAAATCAGCGGGCGCGGTAGGTAATGCGGCCCTTGCTGAGATCGTAGGGAGTCAGCTCTACCTTCACTTTGTCACCGGTGAGAATGCGGATGTAGTGCTTGCGCATTTTGCCGGAAATGTGAGCAATAACCACGTGGCCATTTTCCAGCTTTACCCGGAAGGTGGTGTTGGGAAGGGTGTCGATAATTTCGCCTTCCAGCTCAATGACATCTTCTTTTGCCATGCTAGTGCCGCACTCCAATAAGTTGCAATTTTTTAAAGGCGGCAATTCTGCCTGAAAAGCCCGTCATTAGCCACTACTTTTCTCGCTTTGATCGCCCTTCAAATCACTGTAGGCCTGCCAGTTGCCATTACTGAGAATTTCGATGGGTTTAAAGCGGGTTTTGTAGCGCATTTTCTGACAATTGGCGATCCAGTAGCCCAGATACACATAGGGCAAATCGAGGCGGCGAGCTTCGCTGATCGCAGTAAGAATAGCCATTGTTCCCAGGCTGCGGCGGGATTCCGCCGGATCGTAGTAGGTGTATATGGCGGAGATGCCGTGGTCCAGCACATCCACCAAGCTGCAAGCCACCAGGCGGCCACGGTGACGGAACTCAATGTAGCGGGTAAATTCAAACGGCGAGGCAATAAAGTCGTCGTACTGGCTGCGGGTAGGCGGGTACATATCACCATCGGCGTGGCGGCGGCAAATGTAATCGCTGTAGAGCACAAAGTGCTCGTTGTTATCGATGGTTTTTTGCAGGGATATTTCCAGATCACTGTTATCGCGGATGCAACGTCGTTGCTGGCGGTTTGGCTGGAAGGCTGCCACCGGGATGCGGGATGGCTGGCAGGCGCTGCAACTCTGGCAGTGAGGGATGTACAAATATTTGCCGCTGCGGCGAAAACCGCTGTCCGTAAGGCGGTCGTACACCGGGGCACTGAGTGGCATTGACGGGTCCACAAAGGCGGTGGTTGCGCTGCGGTTTTTCAGGTAACTGCAGGGGTGAGGTTCGGTCAGGAATAACCGAATAGTAGATACATCTGGTGAAATATCTCGCGACATAAATGCCTCAGAATGGCGCCTTTAAACAATACTACTACAAGTTAAGAGGGCCAGCTGAGCGCTTCGGTTCCGAATTTTTGCAGTTGGGCGAGAAACTCCCGGCGGGGAATTTCCACAGCCCCCAAAGAGGAGAGGTGCGGGTTGGGCAATTGGCAGTCCACCAGTTTGAGTCCGCCCACTTGTTTACACAGCGCCAGCAGTGCCAATTTGGAGCTGTTGCTAACGGTGCTGAACATGGATTCTCCGCAAAACACCGACCCCACAGCTATGCCATACAAACCACCGACAAGCCGGTCTTTATGCCAGATTTCCACGGAGTGGGCGTGTCCTTGACGGTGCAACTCACAGTATGCGTTGAGCATTTCGTCCGTAATCCAGGTGCCACCGCCATCCACACGGGGAGTGTTCTGACAATGGCCTATGACTTCGGCAAAATCCCGATTAAAGCTCACTTCGTAGCGTTGTTGCCGATAGAGTTTTGCCAGGCTTTTGGAGATATGAAGATCACCGGGATAGATCACGGCTCTCGGTTCCGGGCTCCACCACAGCAGTGGCTCGCCCTCGCTGTACCAGGGGAATATACCCTGACGATAAGCGTCTAGCAGAGTTTTCGGATTAAGGTTTCCGCCAACGGCCAACAAACCATTGGGATTCGTCAATGCGCTCTGTGGCGGAGGGAATACTGGCTGGTGGCTGTCGAGAAGGGTCAGTTCGGTCATATTGAACTGACCCTGTCATTCTCAATGACAAAAGACCTGGAATTAAAGCGACAAGAACTTCTCTGCATCCAGTGCCGCCATGCAACCTGAGCCGGCAGAGGTCACTGCCTGACGGTAGATGTGATCCGCCACATCGCCAGCGGCAAACACACCGGGAATGGTAGTTTGCGTGGCGTTGCCTTCAGAGCCACCCTGTACTTTCAAGTAGCCATCTTTCATGTCCAATTGGTCGACAAACAGATCGGTATTGGGCTTGTGGCCAATGGCAATAAACACACCACTCACATCCAGCTCTTTGGTGGCACCATCTTCCGTGCTTTTCAGACGCAAGCCGGTTACCCCGGCATCGTCACCGAGTACTTCATCCAGCGTGTGGTTCCACTCAATATTGATGTTGCCGTTTTCGACTTTTTCGAACAGGTGATCCTGAAGGATTTTCTCGGAACGCAGGCTGTCGCGACGGTGCACCAGTGTCACTTCGCTACAGATGTTGGACAGGTACATTGCCTCTTCAACCGCGGTATTGCCGCCGCCGATGACCGCCACTTTCTGATCCCGGTAAAAGAATCCATCACAGGTAGCACAGGCGCTGACGCCTTTACCCATATAGGCTTCTTCGGAAGGCAACCCAAGGTATTGCGCAGAAGCACCGGTGCAGATAATCACCGAGTCACAGGTGTAGGTTTCATTGCCCACCAGTTTGAAAGGGCGCTGACTCAAATCCACGCTTTCGATATGGTCGAACAGAACCTGAGTGTTAAAACGCTCGGCGTGCTGCTGCATACGCACCATCAAATCCGGCCCCTGAACACCTTCCGGGTCACCGGGCCAGTTATCGACGTCAGTGGTGGTGGTCAGCTGACCGCCTTGCTGAATACCGGTAATAACCACCGGGTTAAGGTTGGCTCGAGCGGCGTACACGGCAGCGGTGTAGCCCGCAGGGCCAGAGCCGAGAATAATCAGGCGGTGGTGCTGTACTTCAGACATCAATATCTTCCTATCTCTGGTGTAGGTTGGCTGACAACAGTGCTTCTTAAGGGCCTTTTTTTGAAAAAAGTCCCGCTTGCTGCCTTAGAGGCGGGTTATGATACTTAATACTGCAGGGGGAACCAATAGAATTGACCAATAGCGGCTATTCGGAGCGTCAATCAACGCTTACAATTGGCCCACCATTTGTAGATAATCACCACCAATTTTTATAACAATGACAACGGCTTGGGAAAGCTTGTTGAAAGGGTAGTTAAGTAACTTGAGCAAATCTCGTAATTCCAAAAGCGCAGCATCGCAAGAGCCTGCTGCCACCGGCCGTTTTGAATTGATTCTCAGGGAAGGTGCCCTGATCGGCTGGCTGGTGGTGTGCATTTACCTGCTGATTGCATTGTTCAGCTTTTCTGCCAACGATCCTGGCTTCTCCCATACCGGCAGCCGCGATATGGTCAGCAACGCCGCAGGCCCCACCGGCGCCTGGCTGGCGGATGTGTTGTTCTGGCTGTTTGGCATCATGGCTTATATGTTTCCGCTACTGCTGATCTGGCGCGCCTGGCGGGTATTCCGCAGCAAGCGCGACGATCAACAACCGCCTTTTGACTGGCTCACCTTCGCCCAGCGTTGTCTGGGCTTAGTGTTGGTTATGCTCAGTGCCACCGCGCTTACCGACCTCCACTATGGCACCGTTAGCTCGACATTGCCGGAAGGGCTGGGTGGCGTGATGGGTGCAGGAGTTGCTCAAGTGGCCGTATCTGCATTCAGTGTGGTGGGCAGTACTCTGGTGTTACTGGCGGTGGCGCTGTTTGGATTGACGATTTTTGCGGATATTTCCTGGCTGGCACTGATCGATGGCTTGGGGCGCATCAGCCTGCTCAGCTACGACTGGCTGCGCAGCCGCGTGGTGGAAATGCGCAACAATCGCCAGGAGGCTCGTCAGGCGTCGGAAGCCCAGCAGGCACGTAAAGAAAAAGTCGCCAAAAAGGTAAAAGCTGCGGAGAAGCGTATTCCCCCCAGCATCCAGATGCCCGCATCACCTGCCAAAACCGCTACCAGCAAGCGCGCAGTGAAAGAAAAGCAAACAACCCTGTTTGAAGAACCTCTCACCGGCACATTGCCCGCCATTGGGTTATTGGATTTGGCTGACGATAATTCTGGCAAAGGGTTTTCCAAAGAATCCCTGGAGGCCATGTCCCGGCTGCTGGAGCTGAAACTGCAAGATTTCGGCATTTCTGCGGAAGTGGTGGAGGTGATGCCTGGCCCAGTGATCACCCGCTTTGAAATTCAGCCCGCACCAGGGGTAAAAGCCAGCCGCATCACCAACCTGGCCAAAGACCTGGCTCGCTCTCTGGCGGTAGTCAGTGTGCGAGTGGTGGAAGTTATACCCGGCAAGTCCGTAATGGGCATTGAAATCCCCAACGAGCACCGGGAGATGGTGCGCCTTTCGGAAGTGGTTTCCTCCGAAGTGTACGAAGACGCCAAATCGCCGCTCACGTTAGCCCTTGGCAACGACATTTCCGGCGTGCCCACAGTAGCCGATCTGGCAAAAATGCCCCACCTGTTAGTAGCGGGCACTACAGGCTCCGGTAAGTCCGTGGGCATCAATGCCATGTTGTTGAGCCTGCTGTTCAAATCCTCTCCGGAAGAAGTGCGGCTGATACTGGTGGACCCGAAGATGTTGGAGCTGTCGGTGTACGACGGCATCCCTCATTTGCTGACTCCAGTAATTACCGATATGAAAGACGCCGCCAACGGCCTGCGTTGGTGCGTGGGAGAGATGGAGCGCCGCTACAAATTGATGGCGGCCATGGGTGTGCGCAACATTTCCGGCTTTAACAAAAAAGTGAAAGACGCCGCCGCAGCTGGTGAACCCATTGCCGACCCGCTTTGGCAGCCTGATCCTTACGCATCGGCCTTTGAGGAGGACATCCCTCAAGAAGCACCCAGCCTGGAAGCACTGCCTTATATCGTCGTAGTAATCGACGAGTTTGCCGACATGATGATGATTGTCGGCAAGAAAGTAGAACAATTGATTGCTCGAATTGCCCAGAAAGCGCGGGCAGCAGGCATTCACCTGATTCTCGCCACCCAGCGGCCTTCTGTGGATGTGATTACCGGCCTGATCAAAGCCAACGTTCCCAGCCGTATTGCGTTCCAGGTATCGTCGAAAATTGACTCTCGCACCATTCTCGATCAGGGCGGTGCTGAACAGCTGCTCGGCCACGGCGATATGCTCTACCTGCCACCGGGCAGTGGCGTGCCAGTGCGGGTACACGGTGCTTTTGTGGATGACCACGAAGTGCACAAAGTGGTTGCAGACTGGAAGCGACGCGGCGAGCCAGAGTATCTGGACGAGATTCTCGACGAAGGCGTCACCAATACCATTGCCGTTCCCGGCTTTGCCACGGAAGGGGAGGGCGACGGCAACGACGAAACCGACGCGCTGTACGACGAGGCAGTCAATTTTGTGCTGGAAAGCCGCAAAGCCTCGATTTCAGCGGTACAGCGCAAACTGCGAATTGGCTACAACCGTGCCGCACGCCTGATTGAAACCATGGAAGCCGCCGGAGTGGTCAGCGCTATGGGCAGCAACGGCAGTCGGGAAGTGCTGGCACCTGGCGGTCGCGATTAACGGACGATAATAAGGAAAATTGATGAGACTACTGACTGTTGCTATTTGCTGTTTTTTCAGCGCAGTTGCCATTGCCGGCGGGCAGCCCGCCGCAGAACGCCTGCAAGCATTACTGAGCCCCATCGAAAGCATGCAGGGCGATTTTCAGCAAAGCCAATACGATCAGGCTGGCGAACGTTTGCAAGAGTTGGATCAAAATGGGCAACTGCAGATTACCCGCAGCGGAAAAATCCGCTGGATCGTAGACGGCGATTACGGCCAGCAGTTGGTCAGTGATGGCACCACCCTTTGGTTGTTCGACCCGGATCTGGAACAGGTCACTATCCAAGCCGTGAATAATGACGCCAGTGCCACCCCGGCATTGTTGCTGATGGGCAACTTCGAAAAGCTCCACGCTAGTTACCGGATTCAGCAGGGCGCGGATGACAATGCCTTCACTCTATACCCACGACAGCCAGAAAGCCTTTATCAGCACATCAACATTCGCTTTAGCGATGGCGTGCCGGCCGCTCTTGAAATAACCGACAATCTGGGAGAGCGCACCGAGATTACTTTCCAGCAAGTAACTGTTAATCCTGATCTGGACGATAATCAGTTTGTGTTTGCCGTTCCTGAAGGGGTGGATGTTATTTACAACTGAGCAAACACCGTCGTCGCGAGCGAAGCGTGGCGACCCAGTGTCTTTATTAAAGTCACTGGATTGCCGCGTCGCCTGCGGCTCCTCGCAATGACAAGACATTCTATGACCCAATCCCTATTCCAACAAACTGTCTATCAACCCCTGGCCGCCCGTATGCGCCCGCGAACCCTGGGTGAATATGTGGGCCAGTCGCACATACTCGGTGACGGCAAACCACTGCGTGACGCCATCGAGGCAGGCATGCTGCACTCCATGGTGTTCTGGGGGCCGCCGGGGGTGGGCAAAACCACTCTGGCTAAAATCATTGCCCACAGCGCCGATGCCCATTTTGAAAGTATTTCTGCGGTGCTGTCCGGGGTAAAAGATATCCGCGCCGCCATCGATCGTGCTAAAGAAGAACGGGATGTCCGTGGGCGTAAAACCATTCTGTTTGTGGATGAAGTGCACCGCTTTAACAAGTCCCAGCAAGATGCTTTCCTACCTTTTGTGGAAGACGGCACCGTGGTATTGATTGGTGCCACCACCGAAAACCCTTCCTTCGAACTCAACAACGCACTGCTGTCCCGTTGCCGTGTTTATGTACTGCGCAGCCTCAGCGAAGAAGAATTAAAAGACGTGGTCAACGGTGCCCTCAATTCTGAACGAGCGGAGTTGCCCAGTGACTTGAGCCTCGCCGATGACGCCATGAATGCCCTGGTTGCCGCCGCCGATGGCGACGCCCGCACCGCTCTCAACCTGCTGGAAATCGCCAGCGATTTGGTGGGGGAGAGCGGCCGCATTGAACTGGAAAGCGTACAAGAAGTATTGGTAGCGGATACCCGCCGCTTTGATAAAGGCGGCGAGAATTTTTACGACCAGATTTCTGCCATGCACAAATCCGTACGCGGTTCATCCCCAGATGCAGCCCTCTATTGGCTGGCGCGTATGCTGGATGGTGGTTGCGACCCGCTGTATATCGCCCGCCGGGTGGTGCGCATGGCCAGTGAAGATATCGGCAACGCCGATCCCAGAGCATTACGCCTGTCATTGGATGCCTGGGAAACCCAGGAGCGTTTAGGCAGCCCGGAAGGGGAGTTGGCCATCGCCCAGGCGCTGGTGTATCTCGCAGCAGCGCCAAAAAGCAATGCCGTTTACACCGCCTTTAAACAGGCCATGAGGGATGTGAAAGAACAGCCCAGCCTCGAAGTGCCGTTGCACCTGCGCAATGCGCCCACCAAGTTGATGAAAGAACTGGATTACGGCCGCGAATATCGCTACGCCCACGACGAGCCCAATGGCTACGCTGCCGGCGAATGTTATTTGCCAGAGGAACTGAAAAGCGTGCGCTACTACCATCCAGTACCCCGTGGCCTGGAGCAAAAAATTGCTGAAAAACTGGAACACTTAAGAAAGCTGGATAACGCCAGCGGTGATCAACGCTATTCGTCATCGGATTCAAAACCGAAAGGGGAAGGGCAGTAATATGCAATGGCTGGCAGTGGCTTTAGGTGGTGCCCTGGGGGCAGTTTGTCGCTTTGGCGTAAACACATTGGTGTTCCCGTTACTGGGTGGACGCTTCCCGCTGGGTACATTGCTGGTAAACCTTTCCGGCTCTTTTTTAATGGGGATTCTCTATGTGCTGGTGGTGGACAAAGGTGTATTGCCCGGCGAATGGCGCAACCTGTTAATGGTGGGTTTTCTCGGCGCATTCACTACTTTTTCAGCGTTCTCGCTTGACGCCCTGGCTTTGTGGCAGAATGGCCACCCGGCGCTGTCCCTCGGCTACATTGTCACTAGTGTGGTCGGCTGCCTGCTGGCAACTTTATCGGCCATTTGGCTGGCGCGATTGTTTTAATTGACTATAAAGATATTTACCTATGCTCGATGCCAAACTGATCCGCTCAGATATTGATGCGGTTGCCGCTGCACTTGAAAAGCGTGGCTTTGTTCTTGACCGTGAAAAATTCCAAAACCTGGAAAGCAAAAGCCGTGAGTTACAGGCCAGCTCTCAGGCTCTACAGGCAGAGCGTAAAAACCTGTCCAAATCCATCGGCCAGGCCATCAAGAATGGTGGCGATGTAGATGCGCTGAAAGCCCAGGTGGCCAGCTTGGGTGAGCAGTTTGATGCCGCCAAACAAGAACTGGATACTGTGCAGGCAGAGTTTCAGAACATGCTGCTGAGCATACCCAACATGCCCCATGAATCTGTTCCCGCTGGCACCAGCGAAGAAGACAATGTGGAAATTCGCCGCTGGGGCGAGCCAGGCACCTTTGAATTTGAGGTAAAAGACCACGTCGACCTGGGCGCTGCTCTTGGCGGTATGGATTTCGAAACAGCCGCCAAAATTTCAGGCTCTCGTTTCGCCACCATGAACGGCCCGGTAGCCAAACTGCACCGGGCGCTGACTCAATTTATGCTGGATACACACACCAGTGAACACGGTTATACAGAGACCTATGTACCTTATATCGTTAACAAAGATTCCTTATACGGTACCGGTCAGCTGCCCAAATTTGAGGAAGACCTGTTCAAACTCACCGACGAACGCGAGTTCTACCTTATCCCCACTGCAGAGGTCCCAGTTACCAATATTGCGCGGGACGAAATACTGGACGCAGAGCAACTGCCTATAAAACTAACCGCCCACACTCCTTGCTTCCGCAGTGAAGCGGGCAGCTACGGTCGAGATACCCGCGGCATGATCCGGCAGCACCAGTTCGAGAAAGTAGAAATGGTGCAATTCGTTAAACCAGAAGATTCCTGGCAAGCGCTGGATGAGCTGACCCGTTGTGCGGAAGTGATTCTGGAAAAACTGCAGCTGCCATACCGCACGCTGGTGCTTTGTGGTGGCGATACTGGTTTCTCTGCCGCCAAAACCTATGACATTGAAGTCTGGCTGCCGTCGCAAAACACTTACCGGGAAATTTCTTCCTGCAGTAATTTCTGCGATTTCCAGGCAAGGCGCATGAAAGCCCGCTGGCGCAATCCGGAAACCGGCAAGCCAGAATTGCTGCACACCCTTAATGGCTCCGGCCTGGCCGTAGGGCGTACTTTGGTAGCGGTACTGGAAAACTACCAACAAGCGGATGGCAGTGTGGTTATTCCAGAAGCGCTGCGCTCTTATATGGGTGGCCTGGATACCATACGGCCAGCAGAGTAGTGCGGTAACAGAGACTTTTGAGCACCCAGCATTTCGACATTATTGGCACCGTACACTCTCCCTATAAAGAGAAGTTTGCGGTGCCGCGCCAGCCCGGTCTGGTACCCGCCGCCAAGGGGCGCATTGAATTGCTGCCGCCCTACAACGATGCGGACAGTGTTCGTGACCTCAGCCAATTCAGCCATATCTGGGTGCTGTTTGTGTTTCACGGCACTCAGGAGCAAGGCTGGAAACCACTGGTAAGGCCTCCGCGTCTTGGCGGTAACCAGAAAACCGGTGTATTTGCCACACGCTCTACATTTCGCCCCAACCCCATTGGCATGTCCGTGGTGGCACTGGATGAAGTGGAGGAGGAGGGCCGTCGTATCTGGCTGAATATCAGCGGCCTCGATTTGATTGACCAGACACCGGTTCTGGACATCAAGCCCTACCTGCCATACTGCGACAGCTTGCCTGACGCCAGCTCCGGCTTTGCCAACAACAAGCCAGAAACAAAGGTCTCTGTAGAGTTTTCTCGCCAGGCAGAACAACAGCTTCGATTTGCCGCGGAAAAAATTCCCGATTTGAGGGAATTAATTTGTCAGGTGTTGTCTCAAGACCCTCGGCCAGCCTACCGCCGCCATAAAAAATCGGATAACACACGTTACGGCGTCAGGCTGTACAACTTCAATATTGTCTGGATTGTGCAAAGCAGCAATGACTTCCAGGTAGTGAGCATAGAAAAGGAAAATAAAGGGAAATCCCATGATTGACAGCAACTACGACTATGACCTGTTTGTAATTGGTGCCGGATCTGGTGGCGTGCGAGCCGCCCGCATGTCTGCCCAATATGGCGCCAAAGTAGCCATTGCCGAACAGCAATATCTGGGCGGTACCTGCGTCAATGTGGGTTGTGTACCCAAAAAACTGTTTGTGTACGCCTCTGAATTTTCCGAAGAATTTCATGCCGCCAAAGGCTTTGGCTGGGATATCGAACAGCAGCCCAAGCACCAGTGGCAGCGCCTGATTGCCAACAAAAATGCCGAAATAGGGCGCCTCAATGGAATTTACGGCAACTTACTGGATGGCTCCGGCGTCACTCTGTACGAGAGCAAAGCCACCATAACCGGGCCAAACGAGGTCTCGGTGGATGGCCAGAAAGTCACCGCAGAGCGCATTTTAATCGCCACCGGCGGCTACCCGTTTGTACCGGATATTCCCGGTAAGGAGCTGGCTATTACCTCCAACGAGGCTTTCTATCTGGAAGACCTGCCAGAGAAAATTATCCTTGTTGGTGGTGGCTATATTGCCGTGGAGTTTGCAGGAATATTCAATGGCTTAGGCGTGGAAACTCATCTAATTTATAGGGGGGCAATGTTCCTACGTGGGTTTGATAATGATATTCGCGAAGCCCTGGCTGTTGAAATGAAAAACAAGGGCGTTCACCTGCATTTCAACACCAATATCGAGGCGCTGAAAAGCACAGAAAGAGGCCAAATCGAAGCGACTTTGACAGATGGGAGTACGCTGACTGTTGGCCAGGCTATGTACGCCACAGGCCGCAAAGCCAATTTGAAGGGTCTTGGGCTTGAAAATACCGCCGTGGAAGTGCGCAATAACGGCTCAATCATCGTCAACAACGACTTTCAAACAGCAGAGCCAGGCGTATACGCCATTGGTGATGTAATCGACCGCGTTGCACTAACGCCCGTTGCTATCACCGAGGCCATGTCGTTATCCGCCGCTTTGTACAAAAACGAGCATAACCCGGTGGATTACAGCAACATCCCAACCGCCGTATTCAGCCAGCCTAATATAGGCACCGTCGGCCTGAGCGAAGAACAAGCCAGGGAGCAATATGGCGATGTGCGCATTTACAAAAGCCAATTCCGCGCCATGAAACAAACATTGGGCGGTGGCAACGACAAAGTGCTGATGAAGCTGATCGTCGATAACACCAGCGACAAGGTGATTGGCTGCCATATGTTGGGCGACCACGCCGGTGAGATTATTCAGGGAATCGGCATCGCCATTAAGGCCGGCGCCACTAAGGCAGACTTCGACAATACTGTGGGCATTCACCCGACGGCGGCTGAGGAGTTTGTGACGATGAGGGAGCCTGTCAGTTAGATTGTCTGCAAAAAAAGACAAAGCCCGGTTATGCATTTGTGTAACCGGGCTTTTTTGTGCTCCTCGATGATGCTGCTGAAGGTAGGGCGATTGAACATAACCTACATTATGCGCCAAACAAATTTTGCAGCCCTTTGGCATTATATTTAATTTCGCATAATGTATATTATGTTAAATAAATAAGTCAAAATAAAACCCTATAACCGAATATAGGGTTTTTGATGTTTTTGCTTAGAGGGTAAAACTTCCTCCCTGCTTACCTGTAGCCATCAGGATTGCCAGACTGCCAGCGCCAGGCATCAGCCGCCATTTCAGCAACTGTACGCTGTGCTCGCCAACCAAGTTCTTTTTCTGCCTTGTCAGTTGCCGCCCAACACTCAGCGATATCACCGGCACGGCGTGGGGCCATCTGGTATGGCACTTCCCTGCCGCTGGCTTTTTCAAAAGCGCCCACCATTTCCAGTACACTGCTGCCGCAACCGGTCCCCAAATTGTAGGTATGGACTCCGGCTGTGCCGGTGAGTTTTTCCAGGGCCGCCACATGTCCGTCCGCCAAATCCATAACGTGAATGTAATCGCGCACGCCGGTGCCGTCCGGGGTTGGGTAATCATTGCCAAATACCGACAATTGCTCGCGCTTGCCTACGGCAACCTGTGAGATATAAGGCATCAGGTTATTGGGAATATCCCTGGGATCTTCGCCAATAGTGCCGGATGGGTGGGCGCCTACCGGGTTGAAATAGCGCAGCAGGGTTACGCTCCAATCCTTATCTGCCGCTTGCAAATCACCTAAACAGCACTCAACGATGTATTTGCTTCTCCCATAGGGGTTGCTGGTCGCGCCAACCGGGAATGATTCTGTAATAGGCACCGAGGCAGGGTCACCGTAAACCGTTGCCGATGAGCTAAAGATAATGTTTTTGACGCCCGCTTTTTGCATGCTGCGAGTCAGCACCAGCGAGCCATTAACGTTGTTGTCGTAGTATTCCAGTGGTTTTTCGACAGACTCCGCTACTGCTTTCAAGCCAGCAAAATGGATCACTGCTACAGGTTTTTCGGCAGCAAACACCTCGTCAAGGAAGTTTTGGTCACGAATATCACCCTCGTGGAAGGTGGGCTTGCGACCTGCCAGGACAGCTACCCTGCCCAGAACTTCCAGCTTGGCATTGCAAAGGTTGTCGACAATAACCGGCTCGTAGCCTTTTGCCAGCAGCTGAACACAGGTATGGCTGCCGATATAACCCAGTCCGCCAGTGACTAGAATCTTCATATTTTTATATTTCCTTACAATTACTTACGGCAAGTATTTAATGTTTATTATAGAAATTTTTGCGCTGTAGGCATGGGGTATTTCACCAGTGGCCTTTAAACGCTGACCAAATCACTTTGCATCTGCATGAGTCTGTGTAAAAAAGTGTAACCGCTCTAGGGGATATTTTCGCCACTGGTGGTAAACTCCGAGCAAAGTCCCTTGTCTCATAAAGGGTAAATAATACAGGTTGTCTATGCTTATGCTGAAAATCTACAGAGCCCCCCTGCTACTTTCACTGCTGTTTGCCGGAAGTGTAACTGCAAACGCCGCAACACTGAGTACGCTCGAGCCAGAAAAGAAACACGGCAAACTGATAAAAGAGATGTTGTCGGCACTGGTATCCGGGCACTACCAAAAACGCACTATCAACGACGGATTTTCTGCAGAGCTTTACGACACTTATCTGGATGCTTTGGATGCTGGCAAAAGCCACTTCTTGCAGTCTGATATAGACACCTTCGCACACTGGCGCCTGGCTCTGGACGATGCCCTTAAGCAAGGCCGCCTGGAGTTTGGTTACGCAGCTTACAATCGCTTGCAAGCCATTCGCTTGCAGCATCTGGAACATAATATCGCATTGCTGGAAAGCGATTATCAGTTCAATCTGGACGATGATGAGTCCCTGCCCCGCAACCACAAAGAAAGAGATTGGCTGCGATCCGATAAAGAACGTCAGGAGCTGTGGCGTAAAAGTATTGAAGCGGAACTGGTGCAAAAACTTCTGGCGGGCGAAAACCTGGAAAAAGCCCGTGAACAGCTGGTAAAACGTTATAAAAACCAACTGAAGCTGATTCTGCAAACAGAATCCCGGGATGTATTCAGCGCTTACGCCGGCATTACGGCAACCCTTTTCGATCCCCACACCAATTATTTCTCCCCCAGCAACAGCGATAGCTTCAACATCAACATGTCACTGTCGCTTGAGGGAATTGGCGCTGTTTTGCAGCGCAGTGATGACTACATAGAAGTTGTGCGAATTGTCCCCGGCGGCCCCGCCGACAAACAGGGCGAGTTGCAAGTGGGCGACAAGATTGTCGCCATCAAAAATCCCGGGGATCAGGAACACACCAACCTGGTGGGCTGGCGTTTGGATGACGCAGTAAACTTGATTCGCGGCCCTAAAAGCAGCATTGCCTCCCTTCAGGTTTTACCGGGCAAGGCAGAAGCCTCCGGGTTGATGAAAACCATCGACATCACCCGCGACAAGGTAAAACTGGAAGATCAGGCCGCCCAAAAGCAGATCGTAGACGTTCCTGTTGGCAACGCAAACTATCGGGTCGGCGTTATTGATATTCCTACTTTCTATCTGGATTTTGAGGCCCTGCGCAGAAACGACCGCAATTACCGCAGCACCACCAAAGACGTGTCTCGTTTAATGGGCGAGCTGCTCAACGATGACGGTGTAGATGGCATTATTCTGGATCTGCGCGGCAATGGTGGCGGCTCTCTGCTGGAGGCTACTCACCTGAGCGACATGTTTATTAACCCCGGCCCGGTGGTGCAAATTCGTTCCAGCAACGGGCAGATAGACCGCACCCAGCGCTCACGGCGCCCGGCGGCCTACAAAGGGCCTCTGGTTGTGTTGATTGATCGCCTGAGCGCTTCCGCATCGGAAATCTTTGCCGGCGCCATTCAGGATTACGGCCGCGGCATTATTGTTGGCAGCCAGAGTTTTGGTAAAGGCACCGTTCAAACCCTGCAACCTCTTGGCAAAGGGCAGTTGAAGCTGACAGAACACAAGTTTTACCGGGTTTCCGGCGACAGCACCCAAAGCCGCGGCGTTGTTCCAGATATTAACTTCCCCAGCGATGCCGACCCGGAAAGAATCGGTGAAAGCAGCAATGAAAACGCCCTGCCCTGGGATCGCATCCGCGCCGCACCTTACCGACAGTTTGGCGACCTTGCCGACAACCTCGTTTTGCTGGAACAAAATCATCAGCGCAGGGCCGCTCAAGACCCAGACTTTACCTACGTGGTTGAAGTGGCTGAACTGGGGCGACGCTTTGGTGCAGAAAATGAACTTCCATTGAGCCTCAACCTGAAACAGAGGAAGGCCAATCTGGAACAGCGGCAACAATTGCAGTTAAACCTGGAAAATCAACGCCGCACAGCCAAGGGGCAAGAACCTTACGAAAACTATGAGGCCTACGAAGTAGCCGTTGAAGAGACCGACCTGGAAACTCTGCCACTGGCAGAAAAAGACCCCTTGCTTATGGAGGCAAGCCGAATTGTTGCCGACATGGTATTGCTCGAGCAAAACCCCAGACGTTTTGCCCGACAGCTGCAGAAAAGCGAACTCAATAACAACCTTAGCCATCAATAATTTCAACTACTAAAGTCTCAACCACGAATGAGCCAGACCAGCATCAAGTGCGTTTCCTTTAACGTTAACGGGCTTCGCGCCCGTTTACACCAATTACAGGCAGTAATTGACAGCCACCAACCTGAAGTCATCGGCTTGCAGGAAACCAAAGTACACGATGATGAATTCCCTCTGGATGCCGTGCAATCCATGGGCTATCACGTCACCTACCACGGCCAGAAAGGCCATTACGGGGTTGCCCTGCTATGCAAGTACCCTCCCCTTGAGACCAGCAAGGGCTTTCCAGGAGATGATGAAGATGCCCAGCGACGCCTGGTAAGCGCCACACTGGAACTGCACAACGGCACCCGCCTGCAAGTTATCAATGGCTACTTTCCCCAGGGAGAGAATCGCGAACACCCACTCAAGTACCCGGCAAAAAAAGCCTTTTACGCCAATTTACTTGAGCTGTTGAACAACAGCTGCAACCCGGCGGACCAACTGCTGATTATGGGTGATATGAACATCTCCCCTTCTGACTTTGATATCGGCATCGGCGAAGACAACCGCAAGCGTTGGCTGCGCAGCGGCAAATGTTCATTCTTGCCCGAGGAGCGGGAATGGTATCAGGCGCTTTATGATTGGGGTTTGGCCGACTGCTACCGCAAACACTACCCCGACAGCCAGCAACACTACAGCTGGTTCGACTACCGCAGCCGCGGTTTTGAACGCGATCCCAAACGCGGCCTGCGCATCGACCATCTGCTGGCCACCCAGCCCCTGCTGCAAAGCTGCAGCGCAGCTGGCATTGACTATCAGATTCGAGCCATGGAAAAACCCTCTGATCATGCGCCAGTGTGGGCTCAATTCGAGCTGCCTTAACTATCACCTGAGGTGTCAACCACCGCATATGCCCCGCGTTTTCCTTTGCACGCCTGCGCTATTCACTTGGCAACGAGGAAAATACAATGAAAGCTCTAGGATTAACCACTGCACTGCTACTGGTACTTGCTACAGCACCTGCCTCCGCCGACAGCCGCACGTACGAGCTACAGAGCCCCTCAGATGAATTCGCCAATTACCAGGGCGATTACTTGCTGGCCCATGGAGGTGATCGCCACTATCGCACCCATAAACACCGCAAGCACAGAAAGTATCGCAGGCATCACCGCAAACACCATCGCAACCATTACCGCGATCGCGGCCATCGCGACTACGATTACCACCTGGATTTCCACATTTATCCGTACTATCGCTCAGACCGCCACTATCGCCACCACAAGCGCAATTATCGTCGCCACTACCGCAACCACAGGCGTCACCATCGGTACCGTGACTACCGTTGCGACTACCGCAACGATGGTTTGAAGTGGCTCGCTGGCGCGGTGGTTGCCAGCGAGTTGTTGCATTACGCCTTCGACAATCCCCAGGATGAATGGCACTATAGCGACCATCGTGAATACCGGGCTGATAACTGGGCTGACTCGAATTATCAGGAGCACACCCCTGCCCCTCGGGGTGATCACGAACAACACTATCGCAGCTACCATGCAGCAAGGTATGGCGGCTGATATGACCACAGCAAGCAGCTATGCGGTTGGCATTGCCAGCACCGCTCAGGAAATGGAGGTTGCGCTGGATAACCGCACACTGAATGACTTTCTTCGCTCTGTAGAAAAGCGTGGCTTCCGTATGGCGCAAGTTGCGGTGGGCAACCGGGAAGATGCCCTGGATATATTGCAAGACACCATGAGCAAGCTGGCACAACTGTACGGGGATCGTACCTGGGACGATTGGCGCCCCCTGTTCTACCGAATTTTGCGCAGCCGCATCAACGACTTCCACCGCCGCAGAGCGGTGCAGAATCGTTACCGCACCTGGATAGAACGCCTTAAGCCAGCTTCTATTGAGCCCCAGGATCAAGCAGCAGACCCCTATGAATATGTGTCTGCAGCCGAGCACGTAAATCCGGATGCGGAGCTGGAAAGTGACCAGCGTATCGCCCGCCTGGAAGAAGCACTGCAGGAACTGCCTCGCCGCCAACGGGAAGCCTTTATGTTGCGTTGCTGGGAGGGCTTAAGCACCGCTGAAACAGCCAGCGCCATGCAATGTAGTGAAGGCAGCGTAAAGACCCATTACTTTCGAGCGCTGCAGGCGTTACGAGGCAAGTTAGGGGAGTATTGGCGCTAGCAAGCCAATAAAGTAATTGAGTAGAGTTATTTTTATGAATGAGGTGTCGGAAATGAAACAGTCCGAGCAACTGGAACAGCAACTACGGCAAACATTGCGGGAATCTGAGAATAATCTTTCAGATAACCTGCAATCCCGGCTGTCCAATATTCGCCAAGCGGCCTTAAGCGATCCCGAACCCGCCAAATCACAAACCATGCTTACCTGGCCGGGCTTTGCCGTTGGTATGGCCACCGTGGTAGTGGTGGCAATGTTGTTCGCACCGATGTTTAATAGCACCAACAGCTCAACATTTACCAACACTGCAGCGATGGCCATGGTGGAACAGGAAATCGAGAACGACCTGGAATTCTACCAATGGCTTTTAGAAACCGATGCCATCGAGGGGCTTCACGAGTAACAACCATGAAACGATCCGTTTTTCCTCTGGCTCTTGCCCTATTCCTGTGTGCTGGTCTGCCAATAGACAGCCACGCTGGCGATAAAGATAAACAGAAAGAACACAAAAAAGAAAAACCCCGCGAAGATTACAAATTTCTCTCTCCAAAGCAGCGAGAAAAAATCCGCCATGTGCGCGACCGTTACCAGGAACTGCCGCCTCAGCAAAAGCGTCAGCTGCGGGAAAAATGGCAAAAAGACAAGCGTGAAAAGCAGAAGAAATAAAGACTTACATCGCTTTTCACCCTCCCCCTGATTTTTTCACAGCGCCATTGTCATAGTTCTATGACACTTCCTCGATTCTCGGGGTAAAATGCCTTTTTGTTGAAAACCTTTTTTGAAAACTTTTATTCAAAAGACTGTTGTTAAAAACTTCGGGAGATTGATGTGCAGCGAGAATCCATGGAATACGACGTTGTGGTGGTCGGCGCTGGTCCGGCTGGTCTGTCTGCCGCTTGCCGTCTTAAGCAACTATCCCCTGAAACCTCGATCTGTGTTGTGGAGAAAGGCTCCGAGGTAGGCGCCCATATTCTTTCCGGCGCTGTCTTTGAGCCAAAAGCACTCAACGAGCTGTTCCCGGATTGGCAAGAACGCGGAGCCCCACTGCATACCGAAGTGAGCGGAGACGACATTCTGCTACTCTCAGATGCTGAGAAATCCCGCAAAATCCCCGGCTTTTTTGCCCCCAAAACCATGCACAACAATGGCAACTACATCATCAGCCTGGGCAACCTGTGTCGCTGGCTGGCGCAACAGGCGGAGTC
Organism: Porticoccus sp. W117; assembly: GCF_030341905.1. Lineage (GTDB taxonomy): Bacteria > Pseudomonadota > Gammaproteobacteria > Pseudomonadales > Porticoccaceae > SCSIO-12696. The sequence goes on from NZ_JATAAF010000016.1 coordinate 52,994, forward strand.
GCTTGGTGTGGAGATTTTCCCCGGCTTTACCGCATCCGAACTGGTGTTCGATGACAATGGCGCGGTGAAAGGCATCGCTACTGGCGATATGGGCTTGTCCGCCGACGGCAGCCAAAAAGACAGTTACATGCCCGGCATGGAATTACACGGCAAATACACCCTGTTTGCGGAAGGTTGTCGCGGCCATTTGGGCAAACAACTGATTGCCAGATACGAGCTGGATAAAGACAAAGAATCACAGCACTATGGCTTGGGAATCAAAGAGTTGTGGTCAATACCTAAAGAAAAACATAAACAAGGCTTGGTGGTTCACAGCGCTGGATGGCCGCTCTCGGAAAGCGATTCACGAGGCGGCGGGTTCCTCTATCACCTGGAAGACAACCAAGTGGCAGTGGGCTTGATTACCGACCTTTCCTACCACAACCCCCACGTCAGCCCTTTTGACGAATTCCAACGCTACAAGCACCACCCTGCCATTGCCCAATACCTTGAGGGCGGCGAGCGCATTTCCTACGGCGCCAGAGCCCTGGTAAAAGGCGGCTTGCAAGCACAACCCAAAATGACATTCCCCGGTGGCCTGTTGATAGGTGATGACGCCGGCACACTCAATTTTGCCAAGATCAAGGGGACTCATACGGCCATGAAAAGCGGTATGGTCGCGGCGGAGTGTATTACCGAAGCCCTTGCCAACAATCAAAGTGGTGACGATTTAACGGCTTTTGAAACGGCCTACCAAAACAGCTGGGCCTGGAAAGAGCTACACACACAGCGCAACTTTGGCCCCGCTCAACACCGCTGGGGCAATGTGCTCGGTTCCGCCTACGCCTTTGTGGATATTAATATCTTCAATGGCAGCCTGCCCTGGACCCTGTCCGATCCAAAACCGGATTGGGACACATTAAAACCCGGCAGTGACTGCCAACCTATCAGCTACCCCAAGCCCGATGGCAAGCTGAGTTTTGACAAGCCCTCCTCGGTGTTCCTGTCAAACACCAACCACGAAGAAGACCAGCCCTGCCACCTGAAACTGGCAGACAGCGCCATTCCCCTGAGCCATAACCTGCCCATATTTGACGAACCCGCCCAACGCTACTGCCCAGCCGGGGTGTATGAAGTTGTAGAAGGCGATGGTGGTGACAAGCAGTTCCAGATCAACAGTCAAAACTGCGTGCACTGCAAAACCTGTGATATCAAAGATCCCAGCCAGAACATCACCTGGGTGGTACCTGAAGGTGGCGGCGGGCCTAACTATCCGAATATGTGACACGCCGCCAAGCTGTCATTCCAAAGGAAAAAACTGACCGAGGCTGACTACCCCGTGGCAGGATCGCCCGTCGCACTCACCGGCCTGTGCCCAATCCGCTAGCTGGTAGTAAACCGTGCGGCTCAGCAGCCCAGGCAAATTACTGCGTACGCGAATATATGGGAGCAGCTCTTCCCCGCTCTGTGATGGCTCCATCCAGATAGGGTTTTCAGGCCCAGCCACCACATGATCGCCGGTGTTGGCAGTAAAGTAGAGCGCTTCGCCGCCCGCCTCTTGTTTGCGCTCAACTTCAACCAAAAGAAATGGCGCACACTCCACGCGTATGCGCAGTTTTTCCACGGGCGTTACCAGATAGTAGTCATCCCCTTCCCGTTTCAGCACAGTGGAAAACAGCTTTACCAGTTCCGGGCGTCGTATTGCACTGCCTTCGTGCAGCCAGGTACCGTCCCGTTGAATGAGCAAATCCATATCGCCGCAGAACGACGGGTTCCATTTGTCCACTGGTGGCAGCGAGGCGTTGGCTTTTTGTTGTTCGGCAAGAAGGGTGGCAAACAGCGAAGAAACTTTTGTCACAACCAGCGTCAGCTGCGCAGCTGCCCCCGGTTGCCCATGGTGACACCAATATCGGTGATGTAGTCCAGCAGCTTTTGCTTGTCGCGAATATTGAGAAAATCCAGCGTCTGATTGAAAAACAGATCCACAGCACCCTGAGCCAGAGCCCAACAAGCCAGGTAATGGTGATGTGGGGGCACATCTTCCAGGCGCCCTTCGCTGATCAGTTCCGCCACCATGTTGTTCAGGTGCTCCATATTGGCATGGCGCAGCTTGTGCAACTTTTTCAACATAGCCGCCATTTCAGGCTCCGCTTCCAGGCGTACTTCCAGTTGTTGCACCAGACGGTCGAGAGCAGGATTGCCCAAACGGGAGCGGAAGTAGGCGGTGGCGGCAGCGCCAGGTTCACCGTTGCGGGCCCGTGCTATGCCGTCGTTCAGGTTGACGCTCAAGCGGCTCTCATAATCCATGACAATGCGCATCAGGATTTCGTTTTTGGTCATGAAGTGTTTGTACACTGTGCCCTTGCCAATACCCGCCATACGGGCGATATCGAACACGGTAACGCGGTCCACGCCTTTATCCAGCAGCAATTCCAGAGCGGCTTCGACGATTTTTTCTTCACGCGCCATAAAGTGACGCTTTTTCTCGCGAATCTTTTCGGTACTGGCGCTGTCGCTTGCTTTCATAACAAATTGCCGGGAAATCGCTGTGCAGGGACACCCTTTAAGCATAGGCATCTAACTGGCGAAGAACAAATAAAATCTGGTAACAATTGATACAAGTGTAGTGTATCGAATAGATTGTGGTTTAAACGAGTCGGAAAGCGGCCATATGCGCGACGCATTTTTGCAGTCATAGCCAGCCTATTTCAAACTGTCCTATGTTAAGAAAGTGCAACACAGCAGATGGCCGCTTTCCGGCTCGCCCGAAGGGAAGCCCCCAGAACGCCCACAGCGGTGTTGCTGTTTTTGACAAGGTACCTACATTGCCTGCAAACAGCGCCTAGCTGTGAACATTCTGGGGGCTTTTTAAATCCATAATCTATTCAATACACTACACTGCCAAAAAAGTCGTTTTATAGGGCACACACGCACTTCACAGCGCTGACAGAGGGAAATTTACAAGCCAATAAACGGTGCTATAATGCCGCCGTTTTCGGGTTCGGCACCCGAATTATCGGAGTGTAGCGCAGCCTGGTAGCGCACCTCGTTCGGGACGAGGGGGTCGGAGGTTCGAATCCTCTCACTCCGACCAGACAAACCCCTGTATGTGCAAATACAGGGGTTTTTTATTGTCCTCAGCTCACGGTTTAGGGCTGGCGAGGCCATCCTTTGTAAAGTACTCACTCGCCAATTTAAAAATCAACGGGCTTAGCAGCAGCAATGCGATCAGATTAGGAAACGCCATCAGGCCATTGAACACGCCGGTCAGCTTCCACACCGTACTCAGTTCCATAAGCGCACCCAGTGGAATCACCGCCACCCAGTACAACTGAAACCAGATAATGGATTTTGGACCAAACAGGTATTCCACACAGCGCTCAGAGTAATAAGCCCAACCCAGCATGGTGGTAAAAGCGAACAGCAGCAGCCCGCAGGTGAGGATATAAGCTCCGCCTGGAAGATTGTTGGAAAATGCCAGGCTGGTCATTACCGCACCCTCGGTGCCACTGGTCCACACACCGGAAACAATCAACACCAGCCCGGTTATGGTGCACACCACCAGAGTATCGATAAACGTACCCAGCATGGCGATAATTCCCTGCCTAACCGGGTCGTCGGTTTTAGCCGCTGCGTGCGCAATGGGCGCGCTGCCCTGCCCCGCCTCATTGGATAACAGGCCACGCTCTACGCCGTACTGCACGGCGATCTTGGTAGCTGCCCCGGCAAAACCGCCCGCAGCGGCGGTAGGCGCAAAGGCACTTTCAAACACCAGCACAATGGCAGCGGGGATTTCAGGGGCGTGCATCACCAGGATAATGAGCCCTGCGGCAACATAAGTCACCGCCATAAAGGGCACCAGCGCTCCCGCCACATGGGCAATACGTTTCACGCCGCCAATAATGACCATGCTAACCAGCAGCACCAATACAGTGGCGGTAATCACCGGGTTGATGTCAAAGGTGGATTCCACCGCTTTGGCGATGGAATTCGCCTGGATCATATTGCCTGTACCGGTGCCGCCAAAGCCGCAGAATATGGCAAACATCACCGCCAACCAGCCCCAGTGCTTGCCGAGGCCGTTGCGAATGTAATACATGGGGCCACCCAGGTGGCGACCATCCGCCTCAACCTCCCGGTAGCGAACCGCCAACACCGCTTCGGCAAATTTGGTGGCCATACCCACCAGGCCGGTGAGCCACATCCAGAACAGTGCGCCGGGGCCACCAACGCCAATAGCTGTCGCCACGCCGGCAATATTGCCTGTGCCGATAGTGGCGGAAAGAGACGTCATCAGGGCGTTAAAGGGGCTGATATCCCCCTCACCTTCGCCCCTGCGGCCTTTAAAGAGCTGGCGAAATGCGTAGCCCAGTTTGCGCAGCGACAGAAACTTCAGGCCTGCCGTCAGGTAAATACCGGTACCCAGCAACAGAAACATCATGACGTAGCCCCAAACCCAGCTGTTGATCTGGTCAACCCAAACGCCAAATTGCTCCATTGCTGCCCTCGCCTTTTTGCAGGATAAAGTGTTTCAGGTATTTGCCTGATCGCAGGTAAAGAAAAAGCCGCACAAGGCGGCTTTCAGGGTGCTATCAGATTTTCTGGATAGTGCCTTTTGGCAGCACGGCGTGAACTGCCGCTTTCTGGAAGGTCATTTCCACACCGTCGGCCACTTCGATAACGACGTAAGTATCATCCACCTTCTTAATGGAGCCGAGCATGCCGCTGGTCATTACCACCTCGTCGCCTTTGCCCAGTGCAGACACCAGTGCCTGGTGTTCTTTCTGACGCTTGCGCTGCGGGCGAATGATCAGGAACCAGAAGATCAGGAACATGCCGCCGAACAACAGCAGTGTGCTCATGGGGTTACCTTGGGGTGCGGGGGCGCTCTCAGCCGCTTGAGCGGCGGGAATCAACCAGGACATACAATTACTCTCTTTTCTTTAAATGTTGGAAAGCCGTGCACTTTAGCGGTTTCCTGGCCGGGCCTCAATAGGGCCTATTCATACTAATCAAGATTCTCGTTGAGCCACGCCAGCAGGTCTTCGTGGTGAGTTTTGGTTTTGAATTTATCCATGATGTGCTTGAGACGGCCGTCTTTGCCGATGATGTATGTGGTACGCAAAATGCCATCGAACTCCTTACCCATAAATTTCTTCGGCCCCCAGGCGCCGTATTTGTCGGCGATGGCGTGATCTTCATCGGATAACAGGTCGAAATTTAAATCGTCTCGTTCAATAAATTTTTGCAGGCGTTTTACCGGGTCCGGGCTGACACCCAGTACCACCACATCCTGCTTATCCAACTCTTTGCGGTTATCCCGTATACCACCTGCCTGAACAGTACATCCGGGTGTCATGGCCTTGGGGTAGAAATAGAGAACAACGGTTTTCTGGTCGCGAAAGTCTTTCAGCGCAACCTTTTCACCATTTTGGTTCAACAGGGAAAACGCCGGCGCCATATTGCCAATTTTGGGGTGTGCCATCTGGATGCTCCTCAAAAGGGGTAGGTCAACAAAGCGCAAAGTCTATAACAAAAAACATCAGTGCTGGGTTACAATTCAGCAATTACTATCGCCTTATTAATAACGCCTTGAGCGACCGGAGGAGTGATCAATGAACCTTGAGTACTATGTTATTCGTGGCCGCGGTGACGGTGGCAGCAAATTTCAATTGGCCCGGCTGGAAGATGACAGCGGCAACAACTACAAAGGCGAATACGATATGGCCCGCCACTTCGCCTCTGAGGACGAAATGAAGAGCTATATCGCTGATGAGGTGGTGAAAAAGCCCTTGGCAGAACTCAGCATTAAGGCCATGGATATCTGATCCGGCTGGCTGCACAGCACAAATGAAAAAGCCGATCCATTTTCAGGATCGGCTTTTTTGTATCCGCTGTCCCGTCCTGAATAACGTTGACACTTTTCAATCACCAAATTGGAAAGTGATATGAAATCAACAGCTAAGCGCACTCAGCGTGATTATTCGTTAGCCTTTAAATTGTCCGTTGTTGACCAGGTTGA
>NZ_JATAAF010000017.1 GCF_030341905.1 Porticoccus sp. W117
GTGGTCGGCAGGAACTAGCTCGTCAATGCTGACGAACTCCATAGTGGACTGGGTTTGGGGGCGGTCTTTTAACATGCCCCATTATAAAAAGTCCCCGCACGAGGGCGAGGACTTTGTCAGCAGTCTGGAACGGCCAGCAATTTGCTGGCCGTTTTTTTATGGATGGGAAATCAACGGGCAATAACTTGTCTACACTTACCTTCTAAACAGAATAAACAGGGGTAGATGATGGCATTTGTGTCGCGAAATCTGTTGGCAACGATTTGTGGTTTGGTAATCTGTGGAGGGGCTGTGATGGCGGGGCCGGATAGAGTAACCGGGGTGGCGGGCACCACCCGTTCCGAAGTGATTGCCCGTCAGGGCATGGTGGCCACCAGCCAGCCGTTGGCTACTCAGGTGGGGCTGGATATTCTCAAACAGGGCGGCAATGCCATTGATGCGGCGATTGCTGCCAATGCGGCGTTGGGGCTGATGGAACCCACCGGCTGCGGTATTGGCGGCGATCTGTATGCCATTGTCTGGTCAGCCAAAGACAAAAAACTCTATGGCCTGAACGCCAGTGGCCGTTCGCCTCAGGGCCTCAGTTACCAACAATTGCGCACGGAATTGGACAAACTGGGCCGCGACGATTTGCCTCCCTATGGCTTGTTGCCCATCTCGGTTCCCGGCGCTGTGGATGGCTGGTTCCAGTTGCACAACAAATTTGGCCAGATGCCTATGGCCAGTATCTTGTCGCCAGCCATTGAATACGCGGAGCAAGGCTTCCCGGTCAGTGAATTAATCGCCCACTACTGGCAACTCAGTGTGCCGCGTTTGCAGGATCAACCCGGTGCCTTTAAACGCACATTTACCCTTGATGGCCGTGCACCGGTAACGGGTGAGTTGTTCCGCAACCCGGATTTGGCCAGCACTTATCGCTTGTTGGCAGAGCAGGGGCGGGATGCGTTTTACCAGGGGGAGATCGCCGAGCGCATCGACCGCTTTATGCGCCACCATGGTGGTTACTTGCGCAAGGAAGATTTGCAAAATCACCGCTCTGACTGGGTGGAGCCGGTATCGGTGAACTACCGCGGTTACGATGTGTGGGAATTGCCCCCCAATGGCCAGGGGATTGCGGCTTTGCAGATGCTCAATATTTTGGAAGCCTACGATCTGAAAAGTCTCGGCCATAACAGTCCGGAATTGTTGCATCTGATGGTGGAGGCCAAAAAGCTGGCGTTTGAAGACCGAGCCAAATTCTACGCAGACAGCACATTCAACGAGTTGCCGCTGCAAGGTCTTATCTCCAAAAAGTACGCGGCCGAACGCCGCAAGCTGATTGGCGAAAGGGCGGCTAAGCGAGTGGATGCAGGCAATCCCAATCTCTATCAGGGGGATACAATTTACCTCACTACCGCCGATTCAGAGGGCAATATGGTATCGCTGATTCAGAGCAACTACCGGGGAATGGGTTCCGGTGTGGTGGTGCCTGGCCTGGGGTTTGGCTTTCAGGATCGTGGCCAACTGTTTTCCATGGACCCAAAACACGCCAACTCTTACGAACCGGGCAAACGTCCGTTCCACACCATTATTCCCGCCTTTGTGACAAAAGCGGGAAAGCCATTAATCAGTTTCGGCTTGATGGGTGGCGGCATGCAGCCTCAGGGGCATGTGCAAGTGTTGGTAAACATGATCGACTTCGGTATGAACTTGCAGGAGGCAGGTGACGCCGCTCGCTGGCAGCACTTTGGTTCTACCGAGCCTACGGACAGCAGTGAGGCGTACCTGGTGGATGGTGGGCAGCTTGCGGTTGAATCCGGCGTGCCTTACCAGACCGTGCGTGAACTGATGGAGAAGGGCCATAAGGTGAGATACGACCGAGGTGGCTACGGCGGTTACCAGGCGATTCGTTACGACAGGGAGAAGGGGGTGTATTTCGGTGCCTCTGAATCCCGCAAGGATGGTCAGGCGGCGGGGTACTGAGCGGACTTATCGCTTTTGTCACCCTGAGGAGCGCAGCGACGTGAGGGTCTCACAGGCTGAAATTTGAGATCCTCACGTCGCTGCGCTCCTCAGGATGACTGTGGTAGTTGGTTTTGCGTAGAGAGTTAAAACGGCCACGCACTGTGGCTACGCGCCACTGTGAAGATATAGGCAAAGCATAGCGCCGCCGCGACCGCGGCCCAGAGTTTGCCGCGTTTGATTGCCACCGTGCCAAAGCCGATATAGGCCAACAGGCCGATTACTTTGGCAGTGAGCCAGTGATGCACAAACGGGTATTGTTGAATAGTAGCAGCCAGATAGATGGCGCAGCCGAGCAACAGGGTATCGTTGATGTGGGGAAGGGTTTTTACCCAGCGGTTTTGCAGTAGCGAGGATTGTTTACTGGCCCACCAGGCGCGAATCAGAAAAAAGGAAATGCTGATAATCGCGAAGGTGATATGGGCGTGTTTGATATGGAGATAAGACAATGCGTTGAGCTTTTGTAGGGTGGATTAGCCGCAGGCGTAATCCACCGGTTTTTTATGTATTGCTTTGCGGTGGATTACGTCGCTGCGCGACTAATCCACCCTACGATTTGGGGTTTTGCTATTTCCCCAATTCATCTTTCAACTGCTGCAAATAAGCCTGCAGTTTACGGGTATTTTCCGGGCCGCTGCGAATCAGCTGTTTTTGCACTTGCGACAGGGCTTCCAGATTTTTGTCTTTAAAACTGTAGTGCACCGACTCCAACACCAGCTCTGGCGGCTCCTCAAAGGAGGGTGTAGAGAGCAGTTGATCGATGGCTTCCAGCAGTGTCCCCTCATAGGTTCGATCCGGGTAGCCTTGTTCACCGAAAGCCTGCTCCATCAATGGCTGTAGTTGCTTCAGAGCTTGTGCCATTTGCTCCGGTTCCACGGCCACCAATTCATTCACCAGGCTGTCGTAGCGGCGGTAGTTCTGTGTGGAAAGCGTCAGCGTCTGGCCCTGTTTGTCAGCAACAAATTTGCCACTGGGAGCGCTGACCGGAAGAAATTTTTGCAACAGTTGGCCGCGGCTGATGCCATCGGTAACGGCAGTGGCACGACGCACCAGATTGTCCGTTTGCAACCACTTGTTGTTAATGGTGCCTTCACCCAGCTGCGCCAGCGCCTCGCGCACAAAGCTGTCGCTGTTGTCCAGATTGGGCAGTTGTACGGGCTCTGGTTGTGGTACCTCAACGGGTGTTTCTACCACGGTTGGTGGTGTGGGTTCTGGTTCCACTTCTGGTGTTGCCACTTTTTTCGGAATGATTTGCTCTGCTTGCTCGACCATGGGCTCCGGCGCCTCTGTAACAGGCTCTGGCGCAGGTTCCGGAGTACGGCTCGCCCACCAGCCGCCCAGTGCCAACACGCCGATAGCAATGACCAGAATAATGGCTTGGGTACCGCGATTGCGGGGCTTGTCAGAGGGATAGTAATAAGACTGCTCGTTGCGTTCGTCGGGCGCTGGGGTCATGGTTTGTCTCCGGGTAATTCTCAAGGGCCATGATAATTCAATACAGTGCAGAAATAATGGATTTGCCTATAATGGCTGAAAATACTGCGAGCCTGTGCGAATAGTGAGCGAGCCTGTTGACGATAAAATCCAGCGTAACCAGTTGTCGGATATTTACCGGCGCCACTGGGGGCGGTTGTGTGCTTACGTGCGCGCCCAGTTTGGCTCTGGTCCGCCCGACCCGGAAGACGTGGTTCAGCAGGTATTTGAAAAGTTTGCCAGCCTGGATAACGCACATCAGGTGCGCAGCCCCAAGGCGTTCCTCAACCGCATGGCACACAATGTGGTGATTTCCGAAAAACGTCGTCAGGCCACTCGTCATCAGTACGCGGAATCTGCTCGGCAAGAAGATGTTGACTCCGGGGGTTACGATTTGAACCCCGAACGCGTCTTTATAGCAGAGGAGCAGTTTTCCATGGTCCAACAAGCCATTGCCCAGATGCCAGAAAAGCGCCGCCGGATTCTATTGATGAACCGGGTGCACGGCCTTTCCTATGCGGAAATTGCCCGCCAGCTGGGAGTTTCCGGCACAGCCATCAAAAAACAGATGTACAAGGCAATTCGTGAACTGGACGCCGTTGTACAGCAACAACATTCAGAGGAAGGAACGCAGTCATGAGTGAAAGGGACATCAGAGATCAGGTGTATTACTGGGTAACGGAAATGTCATCCGGCAGCGTGGATGCGGACACCATTGCCCGTTTTGATGCCTGGTACGCTGCCGATAAACGTCATGCCAAAGCCTATGATGAGGTAGAAGGACTGTTCTTTGGGCTGGCGGATGTGCCTGGCCTGGATGGTATGGCTGCACTGCAGCCCACCGTTGCCGAGCACCCCGAAAAGCCCGTCGAATCGGGATTGCTGAGCTGGTTGAAGTTGCCAGCGATGTGGGGCGCTGTTGCCGCCTGCCTGCTGGTGGCCGTGGTGGTATTGTTGCAACCCTTTACAGATACTCAACCGGAATCCTTGCAATACAGCTCGCCGGTGGCGGAAAGTCGCGAAATTCCCCTGGATGACGGCAGTAAAGTGACTTTGGGGGCGAGCAGTAAAATTCAGGTGGATTACAGCTCGGATGAACGTCGCATCACACTGATTCGAGGGCAGGCGTTTTTTAATGTCGCCAAGCAGGCGAATCGACCTTTTGTAGTTCATACGGGCAATACCAGCGCCACAGCCGTGGGTACACGCTTTGATGTGCGCCGCGGGGTCACAGAAACTGCTGTCGCTGTGGAGGAGGGGCTGGTGGATACCCGCCACCAAAACTCTGAACCGTTGCGTCTGTCTGCCGGGCAGCAGGTGATGGTGTCCACAGATGCGGGAATGGGTGATGTGCAAGCGCTTGATCAAGTAGGCCAGTGGCGCGAAGGGCGGCTGGCTTACGTCAATGTGAAACTGGTTGAAATGATTGCCGATGCCAATCGTTACCATCCGAGTAATATTATTCTGGCCTCTGACGAAATTGCCGATCTGACCCTGACGGCTGTGTTCCGCAGTGATCAAATTGACGCCATGCTGGAAACCCTGACTCAGGTGTTTCCCATCAAAACCGTTACCGGTGCCGATGGCTCCATTCTGGTGATGCCTCGCCGAGATGATGAGTAAATAATTATTGAAAGGGGGTTACGATTTGGTAACCCCGTGCGTCTACCCTTCGCAAACACAAAAAATGTGTCACCAGACGCAAACAAAATGAGGGGTAAGTAAATGACATTCCTGACAAAACCACTAACACGAAAAATCGCTGCACACAGCCTGCTGTTGTCCGGGGCATTGAGCCTGCCGGTGTTGGCCCAAGGTGCCGAGTTTGATATTCGTGCCCAAAGTCTGGACAAGGCTCTGGCGCAACTTTCCAGCCAGGCAGATATGCCTATTGTGGCACCGCAGAATCTGCTTTCTGGCAAAAGTGCTGAGTCACTGTCGGGCTCTATGTCCACAGAACAGGCACTGGATACTCTGCTGAAAGGCAGTGGTTTGACTTACAACAAAACTGGCAGCGGGCAAATTGTGATCGTTCCAGTTGCCGCAGAAAGCGAATCTGGCGATGCAAGCGATGATGCCGCGTTAAACGAAGCGGACGAAGAAGTCATTGTTACTGGTTCAGCGTTGATTAAAGACCCCGGCCAGGTAACTAAAAATGTAATTTCGTTTAGCCGCGATAAAATTGAACTCAGTGGCGCGACTTCTCTGGAAGAACTTTTGCGCCGTGTGCCGCAAAATGTAAATGCAGCCACCGAAACCGCTTCGGCTTTTGCCGGTAACTTTGGTGGTGCCCGCAATGTGTTCGGCGCTTCCGGTATTAACCTTCGTGGCCTGGGTGAAGCTGCAACGTTGATCCTGATTGACGGTCGTCGTACCGCTGGTGGCGGTATTTTGGGTAATGCGGTGGACATTACCAATATTCCTCTGGCACAGGTTGAACGCGTCGATATATTGTTTGATGGCGCTTCTTCGATCTATGGTGCGGATGCCATTGGCGGCGTGGTAAACATTATTACCCGCAAAGACTACGAAGGTGGCACCGCCTTGGTAGAATATCAGGGTATCGAAGACGGTGGCACATCCCAATCCCGTGTGGTGCTGACCAAATCCTTTTCCTGGGATACGGGTAATCTCGGCATTAATTACAGCTACGAGGGCCGCTCCGCACTTTCCGGCGAAGAGCGCCCGAACTTGCGCTTCCAAGCCTTTGGCAGTGGAATTTCTGGCGCTGCAGGCGCATTGCCGGTTACTGACCCAGCAAGTATCGCTTCCACCAGAACCCAATTCTTCCCCGTTCGGCGGTCATTACCTCTGTTTTACGTGGCACCGGATGGCACACGCTTTCAAGCCACAGAGCTACAGATAACGCCTTTTGGTAGCCTGAGAGTTGTAGATATAACCCCTGACCCTTCGTGGACACCGGTGTTTAATGCGCAATTTCCTGGAGATGGCCAGGATTTAACTTTACAGAATGCGGTTATTGGCGTGGGCGCTGGCGATCCTCCCACGGATGGACGCAATTTGATACCGGCGCGCACGGATCACAGCATTCGCTTTAACCTCAACCAGGAGTTGTGGGGCGAGACAGAACTGTTTGCCTCGGTTGCTTACGGTACCAGTAAATCCTTCGCCAGTGTTACCCAACAAGAGCTGACAGTGGGCAGCCAGCCCTTAATCGTAGAAAACTTTATGGGAGTGGTTAACCCCGATAACCCCTTTCTTGTGCAGTACCAGACAAATGTTGCCCTGCCGGGGCTGCCAAATCAGACAACGTCTACTGGCAGAACCAGCGTTGATGTAAATTTTGGACTCAAAGGTGAGTTGGGTGACGGTTGGCAATGGGAAGTAGGGGCACTGTACTCTGAGCTGGAAAACGATGGCAAAATTCAAAATGAACTGGTAAGTGGCATAAGAACTTTCCTTGAGTTCCCCACCAGAAATACCATTAATATCTTTGATCCGGTTACCCAAATGATTGCGCCGAGAGAGATACAGGGCAATTACAGTATCTCCACCGGGCAATCGTTTTTGGGTGAGAGCCGTGAAACCTTTATGGCGGATTTCCTGAGCCCGGAACAACCCATTTTTGCCAAAAACAACATTCGTGAAATACAGACTACTGTTCAGGGCCCATTGCTCGAACTGCCAGCTGGTAACCTGAACGCGCTTTTCCGTCTTGGTTACAAAGAGGAAGAACAGGAAACTTTGATTATTTCGGCGGTTAACCGAATTGTGGTTGAGCCGGGCCTGTTTGGTCGCCCTTTTGAAAGCAATGCTATTGAATCTCTGGGTACTGAAGAAACCACCTTCCTGGCAGCGGAATTTTTTGTGCCATTGGTGACGGATGTTCCCGGCGTAGCAGACCTGTCTTTGTCGTTGTCCGGTCGTGTTGATGACGTTAACTACTTTGACGATAACACCAGCAATTATGGCTACGGCTTGAACTGGACGATAAACGAAGAATTAAAAATACAGCTTAATCGCAGTGATGCCTTTAATGCCCCGGATTTTGGCGCATTTGCAGCACCTGTTTTTTTGGATCATAACATATCGACGACTCCCTTCTTTTTGGGGGCGACGGAAGATTTTTCACGGAGCTATATCGCCAGTTTTATTACCGGCGGCAATCAGGATTTGTTGCCACTGGAGTCCACCTCTAATTCAGTGTCCCTGCAATACACTCCACGTTGGCTGGAAGGCTTCAATGCCAAAATTACCTGGCATAAAGAACGCTTGAGAAACGAATTCAGTAACCCAGTGAGGCAGGCGATTCAGTCGTTGGATTTCACGACCTTGCCTACAGAAGATTTTCTCGCGCTTTACCCGAATCTGACGGTTGGCAACTACGAGCCTTTTCGCTGTGAAGCGGGGCAGATGGAGATTGATGTGGATGGTATTGTGCTGCCCTGTATTAATGGTAGTGCCTTCAACCTTGAAGGGCGCACAGAAGCGCACTTTATATTTGATCAGCGGGTAACCAATGGCCAGTCCACCAATTCCAGTGGTGTGGATGTTCGTCTCAGCTACTTTACCGACACCGACTACGGCTCTTTTGATGTGCTGGTGGATTATGCACGCCAAAATACTATGGAGCGTCGGGCCATTAATGCCGAAGGCCCCATTGTTGCAGGTGGGTTTAATGGTGCTGATCAGGAGGATGCTCTGGCTAACCAGTTTGTTGATATTGTTGGCAGCACTCCTTCAGGCACCCGTTTTGTGGCAGTACCGGAAGATCGTTTGAGTGCTACGGTGAGTTGGGAAAAAGATGGCCTTAGATTGTCTCTAAATGGCCGTTATGTATCAGATGTCAGCAGCGATCGCTTGGTGGATATCAGTGCCTTTGACCCGACAACATCGGATTTGGTGTTGCAGACCACCACGGTATCCCAGGATCCGATCTTTGACCTGACTGCGATTTATGACTTCAATGAAATGGAAAATGCGCCAGCACTGCTAAAGAATGCCCGGCTTAGGCTGAGCCTGCCAGACATTACAAGTGCTGAAACCACCCGCTCTGTTTCGCCCACATTGCCAACAGACCAGCTGGCGCCATTGGTGCCTCAGTTTGTTAGCTCGTTTGGCCGAACTTACACATTGTCATTGGAGAAAACCTTCTAACCTCAGTACCAAGGCTGCTGAAAAGGGAACCCGATACGGGTTCCCTTTTGAGTTTCTGGGGTTTGAAAATGTAAAGTTTTGTATTTTTGTTTTTTTGGGAGATCAGTATGAAAGTTATTCATTTAATACGTCATTCGGCGCTCGCCCTGTGCATTGTTTTTATTAGTGGTTTCAGCGCTGTATCTGTTGCTGAAAATGAAGTGTCAGGTAAAGCTAAATTTGCCCAAAACTATCAAGCTTCGGCGCAACAACTGTTAAGAACAAAAGTGCGTTTGCAAGACTTTCGCAAAAAGCTGCCTATGGCCAAAGATCCTCAGGAAAAAGCCACCCTGAAAGCAGTGATCGAACAGTTTTCCAATGGCGCTGAGGTTCCTGTGGAACAGCTCAACAATGCAATTGCCACGTTTGAAAATCACAATGGCCAATTTTCTGATGAAGTGATGGATGCCATGATACTGATCAGTGCCTGTGCCTTGTTGGCTGAAGGTGAAACTCAGGCAATAGCCAAGCCGTACTTGCCGAAAGTGCAGGACGCCACACTCACAAAAGCCGCCCTGGCGCGTATTGAAGATCGTTTATCTGGCTTTTCCAGTGATATTAATTTTTACCAAAGTGTGTCGGATTTTTTGCGGGACTATAGATTCATCAATCGGTTATTCGATACCGCCCACAGCAGTCATTTAAAAGACGGTATTGCGGGTAGCGGCACATGGAATATCAACGATTTTGTTACTGCCAGCGACGAACATCGCCCGCTGGTTAAAGCCCAGGTACACAAGTTCAGCGATTACTACCTGAAGCGTTATGACCAGCCAGAAATCGTTAAACAGATGTCAGACTCAGAAAAGCTCAACCTGTGGCGTATGCGCGGTTCACGCTACCATGTGGATTATCTGGATATTGGTATGACATTACCGGAGCTGGCGTTCAACGGTTTGGATGGGAATGCTCATACTACCGACCAGTATCGTGGCAACTTTCTGTTGCTGGATTTCTGGACCACCACCTGTGGCCCCTGTAAAAAAGCCATGCCTGATAAAGATGCCCTGGTAAAACAGATGAAGGCGCAGAGCAAGGCTTTTCAATTGGTGAGTATTGCCTGCGATGAAGATATTGACGATGTGCATCTCTATCGTGAAGAAGATTTTCCCATGGACTGGACAAACTGGCACTTCCCCGCAAATACACAGCATGGAGAATCGTTGGCCATTAGAGCCTATCCCACCTACATTCTGGTTTCTCCGCAAGGAGAAATTCTTGAGACAGGCAATGACTTTGATGCCATGGCTAAAATAGTCCGGGATAGTCTGAAATGAGCAATAAGATGAAGAATATTAGAAATCAGAAAAAAACATTGAGCCTTTCGGCACTGGTGATTGCGGCCTTGCTGTCAGGATGCAATGAAGACAGTAAGCAAATGGCTGCGAAAGGTGAGCACGGCGACCATTCCCCGGAAAACGCTTCGCAAGACAATAAGGCCATCAACCTGAAATGGACGAAAAGTGATACCTTGACCATCAGGAAAAAAATGATCGGCACGCTGACTAGAATTGAGCGCGCTGAAACTGACCAACAGCGCGCCCGTGAACAAAGTGAGCTGGATAAACTGAAAAGTGAATTCGATGGGCTGTTGCCTGCGGTTCGTCAGGCAGTTGACTATGTGCAAAACCATCCCGGTGATCTCAGTGATCAGACTATGGATGCCATGATGCTGATAATGGCTGCTGCCAGGGTGGCAGAAGGTGAGGTGAAAGCACTCGCCGGTGGTTCTGTTGGCGCTGTTGAACAGCTGCTGCTGACAGAAGCAGGCAGTACTCGCCTTATGGAGCGAAGTGTTGATATTGACAATGATCTGTTCGATCTTGAAACGATCGCTTCCTATTCCGAAGACACTGCCTTTCTGGACACTCTGTTCGTCACCATCGATAACAAAAGACTCAAGGATGCCATGGTGGTTTCCGCTACCTGGAACCTGAACAGATTTGTTTCAGGCACTCCCGCGCAACGGCAGGCCTACCGAATTCGCAATCACCTGTACACTGATTATTACCTTGCTGAGTATGGCGCTCCGGAAAAGGTAGAAGCGATGTCTGAAAAAGCTCGCCGGGATTATTGGATTGTTCGCGGTGCTCGTTTTCATGTCGACAACCTGGATATTGGCGATACCGTGCCGGAACTGGAGGTGACAGACCTGCAAGGCCAGCCAGTTGCCGCCGCTGACCATAGCAATAAATGGCGTATCCTGGATTTCTGGACAACTGATTGTGCTTTTTGCAAAAAAGCAATGCCAGATAAACTGGTTTTGGTGAATGAATTGCCAAAAGATCAATTTGAATACATCAGTATTGCCTGTGATCAGGAAGCGGAAGATGTGCTGCTCTACCAGGAAGAAGACTTTGCCATGCCCTGGACGAACTGGCACCTGCCTGCTGAAACCGAGCGGGGCTTTTCTTGGGCAATTCGCAGTTACCCAACCTATTTTATTGTGTCCCCGGATGGCAAGATTATGAAAAAAAGCAGTCACTTCCCATCAATTTCTGCAGCGATGGAAGGGTATTTAAAAGAATAGCCATAAACCTCAGAAAGCAGCGCAAAAAAAACGCCAGCAAAAAAGCTGGCGTTTTTTTTAATCTCTGGTCATCCCCGCGTTGTACGGCTATGCCTCAGCCTTGCGGCTGCCCAAATTAAAAATTTGTCGCGGGGGTGACGTCGTTCAGGTTACTTCCCGTAACCCTCCGGTAATTCCAGCCCGGTGTGCTTGGCAATAAACGCCCACATATCGGAATATTCCTCGATGGTTTTGTGGGTGGGTTTGCCAGAGCCATGGCCGGCGTTGCTTTCAATGCGAATTAACATTGGCTTGTCGCCTGTGTAAGCGTGTTGCATAGCGGCGATGTATTTAAAGCTGTGCCCCGGTACAACCCGGTCGTCGGTATCTGCGGTGTTTACCATAACCGCCGGGTAGTCCAGATCGGCAGCGTTGTGGTATGGCGAGTATTTGATCTGTGCGGCAAATTCATCCGGATTGGCGGAGTTGCCATAATCATCCACCCAGTAGCGACCAGCGGTAAACTGGTTGAAGCGCAGCATATCCATTACGCCCACAGTGGGCAGGGCGGCGGCGTACAGTTCCGGACGCTGGTTGATGGTGGCACCAATCAGCAAGCCGCCGTTGGAACGGCCGTAGCTGGCCAGGTGTTCCGGGCTGGTGTAGCCCTCTTTGATCAGGTATTCGGCACCGGCGTGGAAATCATCGAACACATTCTGCTTGTTCAGTTTGGTGCCCGCTTTGTGCCATTTTTCTCCGTACTCACCGCCACCGCGCAAATTGCACACCGCGTAGATGCCACCCATTTCCATCCAGGCGAGGTTTGCCACTGAAAAGCGTGGTTTAAGGGAGATGTTGAAACCGCCATAGCCATAGATCAGGGTAGGGTTTTTGCCATCCAGCTCAACGCCTTTTTTGTGGCTGATGATCATGGGGATTTTGGTGCCATCTTTGGACGGGTAGAACACTTGTTTGGACTCGTAATCGTCCGGATTGAAAGCCAGTTCAGGCTGCTTCCACAAGGTGCTTTCACCGGTTTCTACGTTGTAGCGGTAGATGGTGCCAGGGCGGGTGTAGCCAGAGAAACTGTAGAAGGTCTCCGGCTCTTCGGCCTTGCCACCAAAACCGCTGGCAGAGCCAATACCTGGCAGCTCAACCGTGCCGGCGGGCTTGCCATCCATGTCGAACAGGCGCACTTCAGTAAGGGCGTCTTTCAGGTATTGGGCGATAAACTTGCCACCGACCAGGCTGAGGCCATCCAGGTTCAGGTCCTGTTCCGGAATTACCTCAACCCAGTTTTCCTCCGTTGGATTGTCCAGATCGATCATTACCACGCGACGCAAAGGTGCATTGTGGGTGGTGACGAAGTAGAGCTTGCTGCCGGCTGAGTGCACCAATCCCCAGGCATAATCAAAGTTATCGATCAGGGTCACGGGCGCCGCATCGGGCTTGGTGCGGTCAATATACTGCACTCGATAACGACGGTCCGTACCGGTACGGGTGTAGATCAACAGATAGCGGTTGTCATCGGTCAGTGATGGCGAGAAACCCCACTCTGGCTCGTCTTTGTTCTCGAAAATCACCACGTCTTCGCTCTGGGGGGTGCCCAGCTTGTGGAAATAGACTTTCTGGAAGTGGTTCAGGCTCTGGAAGTCCGCGCCGCTTTCGGGGATTGGGAAACGGCTGTAGTAAAAGCCGGATTCGTCTTCCAGCCAGTTGACGCCAAAGCCGTATTTGGTGCCGAGGATTTCGTCGTCCAGTACCTTGCCGCTGTCCACATCGAGGATTTTCCCGGTGCGCCAGTCGGAACCATCTTCCTGAATGCCATAAGCGATGTACTTGCCGCTGGGGCTGTAATTCACCTCTGCCAGAGCGGTGGTGCCATCGTCAGACCAGGTGTTGGGGTCCATCACCAACGTTGGCTCGTCGTCCAGGCTGGTCATTTGGTAGACCGGGCTCTGGTTCTGCAGTCCGGAGTTCATGCGCAGGAAGTAGCGGTCACCTTTTTTAGTGGGCATCCCCACTTTGGCGTAATCCCACAGTTGGGTCATGCGCTGTTCAATTTGCTTGCGCTCAGGCATGGACTGCAGGTAGTCGTTGGTGACAGCGTTTTGTTCTTTTACCCACTGAGCCACTTGCGGGTTGTCGCGAACATCATCTTCCAGCCAGCGGTAGGGGTCTGCCACCTTGGTGCCGTGGTAGTCGTCCACAACGGTTTCATCCCGCTTGCTGTCCGGGTAGGTAAACGCCGATTTGGCAGCAGGGGCTTGTTGGTCGCCGCCGGAACAGGCGGTGAGTGTGGCTACCACGGTCAGGCCAACCAATGGTGCCAATAGCTTGCGGGACATACCTCTCTCCTCAGTTTTTAGTCGTAATCTGTACAAATAACCGAGGGAGCCTATTGTTTTTGGAATAAATAGGCAAGGTATTGACTAATTTTGAGAATTTTTAAAGGTTATATTGGGAATTGTGTAGTTTTTGTTTTGATTGATTGGCAAATAATGCCTATTTATTCTTATTGGAAAACTGCCGCTGCACAATATGCTGGATCAGCGCCTCCTGGGCAGCGGTTTCTTCTTCGGTAAAGTTGATGCGCAGGTGGAAGGAGTGCTCGGAATCATCGGCGTTTATTTCGCAGGCAACCACTTCGCCGTTGATCACCAGGTGAGTGTTGGCGGGTTTGAGGGTGATGTTGAGTCGCAATTTCTGGCCCACCGGCAAGCGTTCATCGCCACTGAAGGCAATGCCACAGCCACTGATGTTTACTTCGGTGTCCCGTTGCTGGTGCTCTACCACCAGGCGCTCGTCGCCAATAATTTCATCGGTGAGCACTTCAATTTTCTGGTTGAGTAGCCCCAGCACTTTGGCGGTGGTTGGGTTTTCACGCCACATGACGTTGATTAACCCATTCAGCTCGCGATCAATTTTGGCGAGCACATGGGCTGCGGTAATTCCTACATCCTGAGCATTGTTGGCGGTGTCGTTGGCGGCATCGTCCAGCAGGCTGTAGCTCAGGCCAATGGTGTCGTTGATGCGGAAATAGCGGCGGCGTTCGGTTTGGCTCACGGTTGTTCTCTTTTGTGTTTTCTGGTGGTGGATTACGCCTTCGGCTAATCCCCCCTACATTGGTTATAAATTTGCGTAGGGTGGATTAGTCGCGAAGCGACGTAATCCACCACAAATTCAGCTACAACAAATCTTCCAAAGCACTGATGTCTTCCTGGCTGATGCCATCGTCCACCTGCAGGCTTTGGAACAGGCTGCTGGCACCCTGGTTCAGGGTTTTCAGACTTTCGGTGACATTACTGTTTAGACCCTGGCGAATAATTAGCTCAACCCGGCGATTTTGGGCGCGGTTGCCCTGGCTGTCGTTTTTGGCCACGGGTTTGGTGTCGCCGTAGCCGGTTACCCGAAAGCGCTTGTGATCCACCACGCGGTTTTTCTGTAATTCGTGGTTTACCGCCAGCGCCCGTGCTGTGGACAAATCCCAATTGGAGCGGAACTGGCGTGTGGCGATGGGGATGTTGTCGGTGTGACCTTCCACGGCGATCTTGCCGCCCACGTCTTTCAGCAGGAAGCGTATTTTGTCCAGTACCGGCACAAAGGCGGGGTTGATATCGGCGGAGCCGGAGGGGAACGACCCCTGTTCGAGGATGCGGATAGTGATATTGCGCCCGGCGCTGTTTACTTCTACCTTGCCCGCCTTGATTTCTTCATCCAGGGCTTCGGCAATGCGCTTGGCGTCTGCTTCGGTTTGCTGAATCAGTTTTTTCAGCTGTTCGATCAGGGCTTTGCGGGCTTCATCCGCTTTCAATTCTTCTTCTGTTTGGGCGTCCTGCTCGCCGCCTTCTCCCTCGCCCTTGCCTTTACCCTTGTCGCCTTCATCCACTTCGCCCTGGCCTTTGCCTTTTTCCGATTCGCCTTCTTCCTTGCTGCGAATGTCCAGGGTATTGCGGTTCGAATCCACGGTTTTTTGCCGCACCACGTTTTCCACTGTGGGGTCGTCCGGGCGGGCGGGGCTGAATTCACGGGCGATAATGCTGGTGCCTTTGGGAATGTCTTTGACGTTGACTTCGTTTTGCACGCCAAAGGCGTCTTTCATGGAACCGGCCACTTGCTTGTACTTCTGCACGTCCATTTCTGAGAAGGACAGCAGCAGTACAAAGAAGCACATCAGCAGTGACATCAAATCGGCGAAGGTCGCCAGCCAGGCAGGGAGGCCTCCGGGGGCTTCGTCGTCGTCAGAATCTTCAAATTCGATCATGCTGTTGAGAACCAGTAGGGCGGCAAATCAGGCCGCGCTTTCCTCAGCTTCCAGCTCCCGCTTGGATGGATCCAGATAGGCTTTCAGCGTGGATTCAATCACCCGCGGATTCTGGCCTTCCTGAATACCCATTACCCCGTCGATGCACATGGCCATCACTCGGCCTTCTTCGGTTTTGCGCAGGGTGAGTTTGTCGGCGATGGGGCTGGCGAACATATTGGCGATCATGGCGCCGTACAGGGTGGTGAGCAGCGCCACCGCCATGGCGGGGCCAATGGCTTTGGGGTCGTCCATATTGCCGAGCATTTTTACCAGGCCGATCAGGGTGCCGATCATTCCCATAGCGGGGGCTACGTCAGCGGTGGCTTCAAATACTTTGGCACCCCAGGTGTGGCGGTCGATGGTTTGCTTCATTTCCTTCATCATCACAGTCCTAACCAGATTGGCGTCGTGACCATCCACCAGCATTTTGATGCCGTCATCGAGGAATTTGTTGCTGATTTCCTGGCCGTCCAGAGCGATCAAGCCTTCTTTGCGGGCGATTTTTGCCAACTCGACAATCTGAGGTATCAGTTCTTCCGGTTTTTCCAGCTTGAAAATAAAGGCCCGCATGGCCACCTTGAAGGCCATCAGGTATTCCTTGAGGTTGAACTTCATCAACACCACAAGGATGGTGCCAACCGCCACAATCAAAATAGATGCCGTATCCACAAACGCCATAATGTCGGCGTCTTCACCAGCAAGCATTGCTGCAATAATTGTTGCTGTGGCGCCCAAAAGCCCGAGCAGAGTTGCCAGATCCACAGGATACTCCTTTATTGATAACCTACTGAAATAAATAGGTTTCTATTCTTGTTATCGATAGTTTTAGCCGATGGTAGCAGGGCGAACTCAAAAGGCGCCACAAGCGTGGCTGCGTTTTGAGCAGCAGTCGACTTTTACGGCTTTGCTCTCCGTTATCGTCTGCCAGGGAGATTACTTTAGGTTGTTCTGCATTTTGTTATCACAGGCGGAGCATTTGAATTCGATCAGTGTCCTACTCTTACACATTCGCGACGGTTGCTGATCAAAAAACGGCCAACCTGATAGCGGGTGGCAAAGTGCCGTGGTAGTCTCTGCCCGGTTTAAAAGGGTATTTGCTGAACAGCCGTGCCCACTGTTTATAGATCGATACACTGTGTTCGGAGAAATCCATGAAAATTCTGGTAGCGGTAAAACGCGTGATTGACTACAACGTCAAGGCCCGCGCCAAGCCTGACGGCTCGGCGGTGGATCTGGCCAATGTAAAAATGGCCATCAACCCGTTTTGTGAAATTGCGGTGGAAGAAGCGGTGCGCCTGAAAGAAAAAGGCATCGCTACAGAAGTAGTCACCGTCTCTATTGGCCCCCAGCAGTCTCAGGAGCAGCTTCGCACTTCTCTGGCCCTGGGCGCTGATCGCGGCATTCTGATTCAAACCGACGCCGAGCTGGAACCCCTGGCGGTAGCCAAGTGCCTGAAAGCGGTATGCGATAAAGAGCAGCCAGACATTGTACTGCTGGGCAAACAGGCCATCGATGGCGACAACAACCAGACTGGCCAGATGTTGGCGGCCATCAGCGGCTACCCGCAAGGCACCTTTGCCAGTGTGCTGGAAGTGGCCGATGGCGCTGTGGAAGTAACTCGAGAGGTGGATGGCGGCCTGCAAACCCTGAAACTCAACTTGCCCGCTATTGTGACTACCGACTTGCGCCTTAACGAGCCTCGTTATGCGTCACTGCCCAATATTATGAAAGCCAAGAGCAAGCCCATGGACACTACCAGCCCGGACGAACTGGGTGTGGATGTGACGCCACGCACCAAGGTGCTGAAAGTAGCACCACCAGCCCAGCGTGAGGCGGGCGTTAAGGTGGCCGATGTGGCGGAACTGTTGGACAAACTGAAAAACGAGGCGAAGGTGATCTGATGAGCGTACTGGTAATTGCAGAACACGATAACAACACCCTCAACCCAGCCACTTTGAATGCGGTGGCTGCGGCTCAGGCCATTGGCGGTGATATAGAAGTACTGGTAGCGGGCAGTGGCTGTGACGCTGTTGCTCAGCAGGCGGCGCAAGTGGCCGCGGTCAAAAGGGTACGTGTAGCTGATAACAGCGCCTATGATCACCAATTGGCAGAGAATGTCGCCCCGCTGGTGACGCAATTGGTGGAAGACTCCGCTGGTGGCTACAGTCACGTACTGGCTGCGGCTACCACTACGGGTAAAAACCTGATTCCCCGCGCCGCGGCACTGTTGGACATGCAGGCCATTTCCGACATCAGTGCGGTAGAGAGCCCCGACACTTTCCAGCGTCCCATCTACGCGGGCAACATTATTGCCACCGTACAGAGCAGTGATTCAGTGAAACTGCTCACCGTACGCGCTACCGCCTTCGACCCGGTTGAGGCCAGTGGCGGCAGCGCTTCCGTGGAAGCGGTAGATGGCGCTCACGACAGCGGCTTGTCCAGCTTTGTGCGTGAAGATGTGGCGGAGTCCGATCGTCCGGAACTGACCGCTGCCAAGGTGGTGATCTCCGGTGGTCGCGGTATGCAGAACGGTGACAACTTCGACATGCTGTACCGCATTGCCGACAAGTTGGGTGCCGCTGTGGGTGCTTCTCGCGCCGCTGTGGATGCGGGCTTTGTACCCAACGATATGCAGGTGGGTCAGACTGGCAAGATCGTCGCCCCCGAACTGTATATCGCTGTGGGTATCTCCGGCGCTATCCAGCACCTGGCAGGTATGAAAGACAGCAAAGTGATTGTCGCTATCAACAAGGACGAAGAAGCCCCTATCTTCCAGGTGGCGGATTACGGCCTGGTGGCGGATTTGTTTGCAGCATTGCCGGAGTTGGAAGGTCAGCTTTAATAATGTCCCGTCATTGCGAGGAGCGCAGCGACGCGGCAATCTCGCTAAGCCCACTGCCAGCCTGATAAAGATTGCCGCGTCGCCCTTTGGGCTCCTCGCAATGACGAGTAACAACCAAAAAGGCCCGCGATATCAGTATTGCGGGCCTTTTTGATTGCGAGCAGACTAGCAGCGTTACTCGTCACAGAATTCCTTAATCTGCTTATTCGCTTCATCCAGATACTGCTGGCGCTCATCGTCAGACATCATACGGCGCTCGCCGGTTTCCGGGTCTTCGATTCTCAGGCGCGGGTAATTTTCCAGGTTCCACAGGTTCTTTTTCGCCTGCTCACAGTGTTCCGGGTTCTTGCGGCTCGGAGGGGGTTCTACCTCTGCCGGGGGGGCAACGGCTTGTTGCTGTTGTTCCGGGGCCGGTTGCGGTTGTCTGTCGGCTTTTTTGGAAATATCTACCGAGGTTCCCTTGCGGCCAACTACTTTCACTTTTTCCGCTTTTTGTCCCGCTGGCGGGTGAGAGGAATAGTGAACGACGCCGTTTTTGTCCGTCCATTTATAAATGACTTCTTTGGCCTGCAAACCGGGGGAAAGCAGCATGACAATTGCTAAAATCCATGCACTGGAGAGTATTTTCATTGTTTTGCTCCTTCAATGGTGACCGTATTGTACGCCAGTCAATGGTGCTGAAAACTGTGCACAGGTCATAAAACCGTCTTTTGTGATTATAGATGGTTTTATCGCAATTGGTTGTTTTTGCTCGTTATTGGCCTATCATGTCTGCTATCCAAACTACGGGACACCCTATGGACAACCACAGCGACCGCGATAACCGGGAACCAACGGTGGAAGCAGAGACGAATACACCGCCGAAAACACAGGACGATTCCTCGCAAAATCTCGCCCAGGAGCTGGAACAGGCATTGCCAGTTCAGGAGCACGAAGAGGAAGAGACCGTGGACGGTCGTCCGGTACGGCGCCGCGGTATTTACCTGCTGCCCAATCTGCTGACTACCGGCGCCTTGTTCAGTGGCTTTTACGCCATATTGGCGGGTATGAATGGCCACTTTGAGATGGCCGCTATCGCCATTTTTGTGGCCATGGTGTTCGATGGCCTGGATGGTCGGGTAGCCCGCCTTACCAATACTCAGAGCGCTTTTGGGGTTCAGTACGACAGCTTGTCCGACATGGTGTCTTTTGGTGTGGCACCGGCGGTGGTGTCGTTCAGCTGGGGGCTCAATGAGCTGGGTAAGCTGGGCTGGGCAGTGGCATTTATCTACGTGTCTTGTGCAGCACTGCGACTGGCACGCTTCAACACCCAGGTGGGTACTGTGGATAGCCGATTCTTTATCGGCCTGGCGAGCCCAGCCGCAGCGGCTTTGGTGGCTGCCATGGTGTGGGCTGGGCACGATACTGACATCGGTGTGGGCCTGGCGCTGGTAGCGGCCATTATTACGGGTGTGGCGGGTATTTTGATGGTGTTGAACGTCAAGTATCACAGCTTTAAAGGGCTCGACCTCCGTGGCAGGGTGCCTTTTGTGATGATCCTGATTGCCGTGTTCGTGTTTGTGGTGGTTTCTATCGATCCGCCCAAAATGCTGCTGTTGCTGGGCCTGGCCTATGCGGCTTCCGGGCCGGTTGCGCAGATTGTACGGCGGCTGCGACGGCAGCCTTGATGTTGTACTTGCACTGCCGCTGAAAAACTGCTCAAATTCAGCGCATATCCAGCACAGCGAATGACAGTGAATACTACCTTTATTCAACACAGTAACCGATTCGGCCAGGTTCCCAACCTGGCTGGTGCTGTGCTATCCCCGCTTATTCTCCTTCTGCCTTAATTTCAGGCAGAAGGCTCCCGAATACCCGCTTTATCCGCTCTCCACAGAGCAACCCCGTAAAATCAGTAACCCAGATATAGTTAGAGAGGCAGCAATGAGTAAGGATCGTTTGGTTATCTTCGATACCACCCTGCGCGATGGCGAGCAGAGCCCCGGTGCATCCATGACAAAAGAGGAGAAGCTCCAGGTTGCCCGCACTCTTGAAAAACTGGGTGTCGATGTCATCGAAGCGGGCTTTGCCATTGCCAGCCCCGGCGATTTTGACGCGGTGCGCTCCATTGCCGAGCTGGTAAAAGACAGCACCGTGTGCAGCCTGTCGCGAGCGGTGCGGGCGGATATCGAACGCGCCGGTGAGGCTGTGAAAGTGGCTAACTCCGGCCGCATCCACACCTTTATTGCCACCTCACCCATCCACATGAAGTACAAGCTGCAGATGGAGCCGGATCAGGTAGTGGAGCAGGCTGTTAACGCGGTAAAAATGGCCCGCAACCTGATTGATGATGTGGAATTTTCTCTGGAAGATGCCAGCCGCTCGGAATTTGACTTTATGTGTCGCATTACCGAAGCGGTGATCGCTGCCGGTGCCCGCACCATCAATGTGCCGGATACCGTTGGTTACGGTACGCCAGAGGAATACGGCGATGTCATTGGCCGCATGATCGCCAATATCCCCAATTCCGATCAGGCGATTTTCTCTGTTCACTGCCACAACGACCTGGGCCTGGCGGTGGCCAACTCGTTGTCTGCGGTTCACCAGGGTGCTCGCCAGGTGGAGTGCACCATCAACGGTTTGGGTGAGCGTGCCGGCAATGCTTCCCTGGAAGAAATTGTCATGGCCATTCGTACCCGCCAGGATCTGTACCCGGTACAGACCGGCATTCGTACCGAAAACATCGTGCCCGCATCGAAACTGGTGTCTGCCATTACCGGCTTCCCGGTGCAGCCCAATAAGGCCATCGTTGGTGCTAATGCCTTCTCCCACGAATCCGGCATTCACCAGGATGGTGTGCTCAAGCACCGGGAAACCTACGAAATCATGAAGGCTGAGGATGTAGGCTGGAACACCAACAAGCTGGTGTTGGGCAAACTGTCCGGTCGGGCGGCGTTTTCCTCTCGCCTGGATGAGTTGGGCATCGGCTTTGATACCAAGGAAGAACTCAACGACGCCTTTGCCCGTTTCAAACTGCTGGCGGACAAGAAGCGGGAAATTTACGACGACGACCTGCGCAAGCTGGTATCGGAAATGCACAACGAACATCCCCCGCTCGATACCGAGGGCCATGTGTTCAAGCTGGTGACCATGGACGTGGATTCCCGTATGGGTGAAACCCCTGTGGCCCATATGGTGATTAAGGAAGACGGCATCGAACACGACCTGAAAGGGGAGGGCAACGGCCCGGTGGATGCGGTGTTTAAAGCCATCGAAGGCCTGGCCAACAGCGGTTGCGAGCTGGAGCTGTACAACGTTAATGCGGTGACTGCCGGTACCGAATCCCAGGCGGAAGTAAAAGTGTCTCTTAACAAGGGCGATCGCAAGGTAAATGGCTCCGGTGCCGACCTGGATATTCTGGTGGCCAGCGCCAAGGCCTATATCAATGCCCTTAATGCCCTGGGGCGGGAAGAGCGCACTAACCCTCATATTGGCGCGGTGTAAACTGTGCTGCAGCGGGACTATTTATTAAAGAACCTGGGAATCGTGCAATACGTTCCCAGGGAATTTATGGTTCCGCAAACTCCTTCACCTCAAGCGTCAGAAACAGTATCGGAAACAGATGTAGAGTCAGTTGTGGCTCGGCCTGCAACGCCGAAAAAGCCGCCCATCGGCCTGAAAGCCCCAGAGCCCAGCACAACGCCTGCGCCGGTACAAAAGCCGGAAACCAGCGCCAATTCAGTGAACGAGGATGCAGAGCCCCTGCGCTTTGCCATCTGCCACTGGCTGGTTGGCGATACTCTGGTGTTCAGTGCCCTGGACTACGATCAGAACCCACCCCAGAACCAGCACCAGCTACTCGCCAATATCTTGCGCGCCATCGGTCGTTTGAATTCATCGCTTGCGGAGCCGGAACTGGTGCAATGGCCGTTGGTGACGAATGCCCCCGGCGGCGAGCAGGAAGCCAAAGCCATGTTCAGCTCGTTGCTGCGTGGCCGTGTGGAACAAAGCAATTGCAATCTGGTATTGGTGATGGGGCAGCGGGCTGGCCAATTCCTGTTGCCTGAGGAACAGCGCGATCCAAACCGCTATCCACTGTCCGAACAGTGCCAACTGGTGGTTACGCCCGGCCTGGATGAGATGCTGGCGGATGGAGCCACTAAGCGTATTACCTGGGACTTGTTGCGCACTTTGGTTAGTAACGCGAACCAGTGAGCGATGCGACCATACGCCCCATGGAGTTGGGGGATATTGAAGCGGTAACCGCCATTGAGGCGCAGGTATCCCCACACCCCTGGAACCGCACTCAATTCCAACAAAGTTTGGGCAGTTCTCATCGCTGTTGGGTGTTGGAGTCCAGCGGCCAGGTGATAGGCTATTACCTGTATTCGCTGGTGGTTGGCGAAGCAGAAATTCTCAATATTGCGGTGGCGCCGCAACGGCAAGGTGCAGGCTTGGGGCGCTTGCTGCTGGATCACTGTTTGCTGGAAGCGGCCAAAAAAGCCCGCATGATTTTTCTGGAAGTACGTGCCAGCAACTTTGCCGCTATCCATCTTTATCTGGACAGTGGTTTCAATCAGATTGGTGAGCGCCGCGACTATTACCGAACCGCCAAAGGCAGTGAAGATGCACTGATGATGGCAAAGGAGTTGGTGTGACTAAGCAGGTAAAACTGACTATTCCGGGCAAACTGCTGTTATTGGATTTACTGGGGGTGGTGCTGATCGGTTTTGGTTTGTACATGAAACTGACCAAAACACCCGGTAGCCTGCCAATATTGTTGATTGTGCTTGGCGCTGCTCTGACGCTGCCGCTGATTATTTTTATTGTTAAACAAGCGGGCAGCAAAAAAGCTCGTGGTATAAAGGGCATTATTAAATAAGGAGCGCACTATGGAATTGGACCTCGCCTATTGGCACTGGTTGATCTTTGGCATCGCACTGGTTGCCGCAGAAATCTTTTTACCCAGCTTTACCATCCTCTGGTTTGGCCTCGGTGCCATTGTTGTGGGGCTGATCAAGGCGGTGGCGCCGGAAATGGAGTTTGCCACAGAGCTGTTGATCTGGTTGGTGGCTTCCTGTGCCTTTACCGTATTCTGGTTTAAATATTTCAAACCCCGGATGGCCGACCGCACTACCGCTGGCATCAGCGCCGAGGCGGTGGTGGGTGAAACCGGCCATGTGATTCGCGCTCCGGTAGAGGGCAATCGTGGACAGGTGCGCTTTGCCACACCGGTACTTGGGAACGATGAGTGGGAATTTATCTGCGAGCAAGATGTTGAGGTGGGAGATCGGGTATCCATAACCCGTATTTCCGGAAACACATTAGTAGTGTCCAAGAAATAACTTTAATTGGAGTAATAAAACATGGATTCAATCATTACCCTTGGTATTGGCGTTGTCTTTTTATTTATTGTTTTAACCAGCGGCATAAAAACCGTTCCACAGGGAATGAAATATGTGGTGCAACGGCTGGGGAAATACCACAAAACCCTGCCGCCGGGCTTGAACTTTATCGTGCCTTTTTTTGATGCTGTGGCCTACAAGGTAACCACCAAGGATATCGTTCTGGATATTCCCTCTCAGGAAGTGATTACCCGCGACAATGCCGTCATCATTGCCAACGCGGTGGCCTATATCAATATTGTGACTCCTGAAAAAGCAGTGTACGGCATCGAAAACTACGAGATTGCTATTCAAACTCTGGTGCAGACTTCGCTGCGTTCCATTATCGGTGAGATGGACCTGGACGATGCCCTGTCGTCTCGCGATCAGATCAAGGCCAAACTGAAAGGTGCGATTTCCGACGATATTGCCGACTGGGGTATTACCCTGAAAACCGTAGAAATTCAGGACATCAACCCGTCGACCACCATGCAGAAGGCGATGGAAGAGCAGGCCGCTGCCGAACGTGAGCGCCGTGCCACGGTAACCCGTGCAGACGGTGAAAAAGAAGCCGCTATTCTGGAAGCCGACGGCCGCTTGGAAGCCTCACGCCGTGATGCCAAGGCAAAAGTGGTGTTGGCGGAAGCCACCAAAGAAGCGGTGGAGCGTGTTGCCTCTGCGGTTCAGGATAAAGAACTGCCGGTGATGTACCTGCTGGGTGATAAATACGTAGACGCTATTCAAGATATGTCAGCGTCGGAGAATGCCAAAACTATTGTGTTGCCAGCGGATATTCCTGCGGCGGTACGGGGGATTATGGGGGGGAGATAAAATCTTTGAGTTGACTCGTAGCCCGGGTAGAGCGTAGCGGAACCCGGGAAACAGCGACCTTGAAAACTCTGTTCACCTTCTGTCCCGGGTTCCGCTACGCTCTACCCGGGCTACAGGATTAATGTTAATCCAGCCTACGGTTGCGGGAGTTTTTCAATCAACATCGCCAATTCCTGCTCCGCTTGTTTTAACTCACCGTTTTCCAACAGTGCAATAATTTCTTCCACTTGCGTTTCAGTTTCACTGTCCACTTGCAGGGCACTTCCAGTGACAACCACTTCTTCGTCCAATTGACTCTCTACATCAGCAACCTCAAAAATTTGATCCGACTCCTGTCTGGATAAGCGCCGCTCGCGCAATTCCGCAGCCACTTGCGGTGATGTCAGAGCTTCTTTTTTACGGGTTTGAGCGACTTGTGGTGCGCTGGCCGACACGGGTGTTGGCTCCACAACCGCTAAATCCGCAAATCGCGCTGCTTGCGGCTCAGACGATATTTGCGTCTGCTGATAGAGCATCACATTAAACCCCACAGAGGTCGCCAGCAGCAGGCAGGCAGCCGCCGCTACCGGTGTGCTCCAGCGTCGCCAGCCGGAGTATTTCACGACAGTGGCGGTGGGTTTGCGCTCAGCGGCCAGATCCGCATTGGCGGCGGCCAGGATTTTGTCGTCCAGGTCGCGAGTATTCATGGTTTCCTCCCGGCTCTGCTGATAGAGCTCGGAAATGGCTTTGTCGTGTTCATGTTCGTGTTCAGGCATCGCAGTATGCCTCCATACCTTGTTGCAATTTCTTGATGGCGTAGCGCAGTCGGCTTTTGGCCGCTTCCAGGCTGCAGTCAATCAACCGGGCGATCTCCGGTACTGTAAAGCCCGCTTCTTCTTTTAGCAGAAAAACTTCCCGTTGTTCTGTGGGCAGGGTTTTTAACAGCGCCAGCAGGCGTTGCACCTGCTGATGGTTGGCAGATTCCCCCTGAGGGTCTGAGGCGGCTAACAAAGGTTGCGTCTCATCCCATTCCATCATCGGCTGACGCTGTTGGCTGCGGTAGTGATCCAACAGCCGGTTGCGGGCAATGGTGTACAGCCAGGTTTTAAAGCTCGCGGTGGGGCGGTAGCGCAACCGGGCTTTGATCACCTTCATCCATATATCCTGGAACAGTTCTTCCGCCGCAGAGTCGCCCACCTGACGCCACAGAAAGCGCAGCAGCGAATCCTTGTGGTGGCGGTAGAGCTGCTCAAAGGCGGTTCCATCGCCTTCCTGCCAGGCTCGCATCAGTGCGTGGTCGTCCATAGATACCCCCAGTTTACCGAGCAGACAGATGCTCGTTGACCTGTAGTGATTGTGCCATTTTAACCAACTGGATCATTTCTGCGCGATAGCCTTGGCGATCATTGCCTCGTGCGCCCTGTGCCAGTGCCAGCAATTCTGCGTAGCCAAAATCCTGCAGCCAGGTGTTGCCACTCAGGTGTTGGGCAAATGCCGCCGCTGCCGCGCTCCAGCGGAAGTTCTCGCTGCTGTTATCCAATGGCGTAATTTGCTGGCGTTTAATGGCCTGCTGTAACAGGGTACTGGTTGTCTGCTCCGGCAGCTTGTAACGCAGTTTTAAATAAGCCAGTTCGTCGCCTTTCTCCTGGGACTGTGGCTGGTTGCTGTAACGCAGGGGGTCAACGGTGAGTGCGTTGCTATCTGTTAGCACTATTTCATAGAGTGCGGTGACACTGTGCCCGGCGCCGATTTCACCGGCATCTACTTTGTCGTTGTTAAAATCCTCCCGCTTCAGCAGGCGGCTTTCGTAACCGATCAGGCGGTACTCTGCCACTTGTGGCGAAAATTCAATTTGTATTTTGACGTCTTTGGCAATGGTATACAGGGTGCCGCTGAGTTGCTCCACCAGCGCTTTGCGGGCTTCTTTGGCCGTGTCGATATAGGCAGCATTGCCGTTGCCAATTTCCGCCAGTTCATTCATCAGGGCGTCGTTGTAATTGCCTGTGCCAAAGCCAAGCGTTGTAAGCTCGATACCACTGCCCCGTTGCTGTTTAACCAAATCTTTTAACGCCTCTATATTGGTTACCCCCACATTGAAATCCCCATCGGTAGCGAGGATAACCCGGTTAACGCCATCGTCTTTAAATTCTTGCCGGGCAATCTGGTAAGCCAGCTCAATGCCCGCAGCTCCGTTGGTGGAGCCGCCCGCCTGTAGCTGTTTCAAGGCCCGATAAATAGCATGGCGGTCATTGCCTGCGGTGGCTGGCAACACCACACCTGAAGCCCCCGCATAAACCACGATGCTGACAGTGTCGTTTTTACGCAGTGATTTACTCAGTAGCTTCAGGGAGTTTTTCAGCAAGCCGAGTTTATTGGGGTAGTTCATGGAACCGGAGACATCCACCAAAAAAACCAGGTTAGCTGGTGGCAGTTGTGAGGATTCTATTTCATAACCCTGCAACCCCACATGCAATAGATGGCGACCCATTGCCCAAGGACTGGGAGCCACTTCTGTGGTGATGGAAAAGGGGGCTTTGCGATTGTCTGGAGCCGGGTACTGGTAATCAAAGTAGTTTATAAATTCCTCACTGCGAATAGCGTCTGCCGGTGGCAGGGCGCCGCTGCTGAGATAACGGCGCGCGTTGGCGTAAGCGGCGCTGTCTACGTCAATGCTAAAGGTGCTAACAGGCTTTTCGCTGACCTGTAGAAAACTGTTGGCATCGCGGTGGCGGTAGTTTTTCCGGTTTGGCTCCTGGTGATATTGGGGGGAGGATGGTGCCATCACACGTGCCAGTAGTGGGCGAGCACTGTTGGGATCAAACTTTTTGAAGTTATCTTGCGGAGCATCTGACATCTCGGCAACCGTATGAACCTCTTCTTCCTGAAAAATATTTGCATCCGCCTGGCTGACGCGATCTTCTTCTACGGTGGTGCAAGCCACCATAGCCAGAACGCTGAGCAGTGTCGTAGTGGCGGCAAGTGTGCTGATGCTCGCTACTGTTATCGCAGAATTGATGTTTTTCATCGCTGGCTCCTTGTTGTGAGCGTTGTATTGGTAAACGCCAGCGGTGCCAAATCGGGTTGCTGTCAACGCCGGGTCGACTGTGCCGTTTTCCCTCAAAGCAACTTTTTGAGGGTAGTCTGATGAAACTGGTTTTATCTCTGGTCTGCTGTCTGTTTCTGGTGGCTTGCGCCAACACCTACCGCGGCTATGGTTACAGCGGGGTGATTATTGATGAGAAGGGCGTTGATATGGCTGCCTTTCACGGTGATCTGGCGGACTGCGAGGGTTATGCTGGCTATATCAACAAAGGCGAGCGGGTAGCTGGCCGCGCCGCTGAAGGTGCTGTTGTCGGCGGCGTGTTGGGTGCTATTTTTGACGGTAGCGATGGGGCCGCCAAAGGTGCCGGAACCGGTGCGGTATTGTCCGGTGTTAGAGGTGCCCGTTCCGCCGAGTGGGAGAAAAAACGCGTGGTACGCAACTGCTTAAGAAATCGAGGATACAGAGTACTTAATTAGAATTTTGGTGGATTACGCCTTTGACTAATCCACCCTACGATCAGGCGCTGTAGGGCGGATTAGCTGCGCAGCAGCGTAATCCGCCAAGGCTACTGCCGAATCGTCAAACTATCCCCTTTTTGCACCAGCTCAAGGTGCTGCAAGACGCTCATCCCCAGCAGAATCTCATTCGCCTTCATGTGCGGGTTAATACTGGCGCGCACATTGCGCATTTCTATGCCACCGAGGGTAAATGTATCCAGAGTGGTGCCATAAACCTGAATAATGCCGTTAGCGGTAGAGGCATTGAAACTGCGGCCGCGGCTTAAGCCCAGTTTTTTCTCAAGATGGCCGGGAATAGACACATCGGTGGCACCGGTATCCAGTAGATAGGTAACTGTCTTGCCATTGATGGTGCCGTTGGCCACATAGTGGCCCCAGCGGTTTCTTTGCAGGCTGACTTCCACCTGACCGCCGCTGGAGGTCGTGGCGACATTCTGGTTGGGGTTGTAGCGGCTTTCTTCCCAATTGCCAAATACCCAGGTGAGCAGGGCAAGCACGATCAACCAGCCAGCGATCATCATGCCGCGGCCTATGGACTTGCCGGGTTGTTGGGCAGGGTGCTGCGGTGGCTCCATAAATACTTCCCGTTAAAATTTTACGTCTATAGCCTGACACAAAAATTTCATAAGCGGGGTGGCGCTGTCAAATTGTTTGGCAATTTTGTTGACCAGGCTTTTCTCAAAAAGGACTTTTTCATCCAGCTCGGTAACCGCAATAAAGTCTTTGCGCTTTAGTTCTTCCACCAGTGGGTGCTCGGCATCAAAACCCCGCGGTGGCCTTTTTAAGGAATCCCCCGCCATAGAAAAGTGCTGAAAGGGTTTGTGCGCCAGTGCTTGCTGATACGGTTTTGGCTTTTCGGTGATGGCCGTTCGTATTTTCAGCAGTGTGGCGCTGTCCGGGCGCCAGATGCCCACGCCAACGAATACTTCCCCCGGTTCAATGTGAAGGTAAAAGCCGGGGGCATGCACATCCTTGCCCAAGCGGTGGCGAAACTGAATACCAATGTTGGTTTTATAGGGGGTTTTGTCTTTGCCAAAGCGGGTGTCGCGGTAAATTCGCATCAGCGACCCGCCGACTTTTTTAGGGATGGCTTCAAACTGCGGGCTGATTTTTGCCAGCGGTGCGGCCATCTGCTCAATAAACTCCAGAGCTGGCGTGCGCACAACATCTTCGTAGTCCTGCTTGTGGTCGTTAAACCAGTCGCGATTGTTGTTGGTGCGGAGTTGCTGCAAAAAGGAAATGGTTTTTGTGGTGAACGGCATGGTGCAATCCTCGTGGCTGTTTTACACAGGACGAACAGCGGCTAATGGTTTCGACAATTTCCTAAGCAGCCTGTTATTTTTTCACCGGTCTCTTTTGTAATTTGCGTTGCAATGTTCGCCGGTGCATGCCCAATTGCCGTGCACTGGCAGAGATGTTGTTGTGGTTTTCTGCCAGAACCCGTTGGATATGTTCCCACTCCAGGCGATCCATAGAGGGCGGTGTGTCGGCGATAGCCGTATCCGGATCGCCATCTTCCCCGTCGAAGGCAGACAGTATGTCCGCCAGGGTGACGGGTTTGCAAAGGTAGTTAAGGGCGCCCAGTTTGATGGCTTCCACGGCGGTGGCGACGCTGGAATAGCCGGTAAGAATCACCACCTGGCAGTCGGGCAACAGTTGTTTGAGCTCTTGCAACAGGTGCAGGCCTGATGACTCTGCCAACTTCAAATCAAGCACCGCATGTGAGGGCTGCTCTTTTGCCGCCAGGGCCAGGGCATCCTCCGCGGTATTGGCCACGGCGACTTGTTCGTCGCGCCGCTGCAGTGAACGACAAAGAGTGGCAGAGAAGGTGGCGTCATCATCCACCAGCAGCCATTTGCGTTTGGTATCGGTCATTGTGGCGGCACCTCTGCCAGTGGCAATAGCACTTGCGTCATAGTGCCGCCGCCTTCCACGTTATCCATCAACACCTGGCCACCGATGCGGTTAAAGGTGGTGTGGGTAAGAAACAACCCCAGCCCCATACCGCTGGCTTTAGAGCTGGTAAACGGTTGGCCCATTTGCTCCCGCTGCTCAGGGGTAAGGCCATCGCCGAAATCCCGCACCGTCAGCTGCAATTGCTGTCTGCCCCACTGGACGGCAATTTCTACACGCGGGCTGGCATCGGCGGCGTTGTTGAGTATGTTGTGAATGGACTGAGCCACTGTGGGTGGGTAATGCACATCCACCGTCGGGCAGTTGTCGTGCCAGCTAATTTCCGGGCGGGCATCCGGGCGCATCACTTGCCAACTGGTGAACAGCTCTTCCAGATACTGGCGCAAATCGCGCCCCGGTTGTTGCTGGTCGCTGTCGATTTCAGCGGTGTTTACCAGGCGCTGCAACGTGGCTCGACATTGTTTGACCTGTTCTTGCAGCACGCTTATGTCGTCACTGTCCTGATGTTTGCTATCGGCCATATCGTCCAGCAATAGCTGCATGGTGTTCAGCGGCGTACCCAGTTCGTGAGCCGTACCCGCTGCCAGTGTGGCCACTGCCAATACCTGGTTATTGCGCAGCTCATCTTCCCGCAAACGATTGGCTGTGGCTTCCTGGCGGCGCAGGTCAGCGGCCATGCGAGAAATAAAAAAAGTGATCAATGCGGCGCTAACCGCGAAGTTCGCCCACATGCCCACAAGGTGAAGGTTGGCACCATCACCGCCGCCGTGGTGATGGTGATGAGGTGCCAACGCCATCACCGGATGGTTGTAGTAAAACAACGCGCTGTAGGCCAGCAGAGACAGTGCAGCAATCAGCCAGCTGTAACTTCGCGGCAGGGTGGCTGCAGCGATGCAAATGGGCACCAGGTAGTAGGAAACAAAGGGGTTGCTGGCACCACCGCTGAAATAAAGCAGGGCGGAAAAGAACACCATATCCGCCAACAGGTGGGCAAAAAACTCCGCTTCCGTCAGCGGCGCCCGCCAGTGGCTGCGCCATATGCTGGCGGCCAGTACTGCACTGTAAATCAACAGGACAATGGCGAGTATATTGCCGGGCAGGCCAATGTCTGACAGTACCCAAAAATAGTACAGCGCCAGAAATTGACCGCCGATGGCGATGCAGCGAATCAGGTTGAGGCGTTTGAGATTGCGGCGAATCAGCGCACTGGAATTGGGGGGCAGGGTAGGCATGCGCCTATGGTACCTGCGGACAAAAAAAAGGAAAGCCGAGGCTTTCCTTTAATGGGGTTTTGATCGCATGTTGCAGGTTTTAGCCTTTACGCGGCCCGTTGAGCAGAGCGTCCCGGGTTACGTCAACCAGCAGGTCAATCTCCTCGTCGCTAATACCAAACCAGGGTGTAAAGCGCAGGGAGTTGGTGCCGCCATGAATGACGTTAACGCCACGAGTGCGCATATACTCTTCAGTACTGTCGGCACCGTAGCATTTGTAGGTGTCGCTCAGTTCCACACTCATCAGCAGCCCAGTACCTTGCACGGCGGTGATGGCACCGTTCATTTCTGCCTGCAATGCGGTGAATTTGGCGACCAGCTGTTCGCCAGCAGACACAATGTTGGTGCGAAGATCGTCGCTCATATTGTTGAGAACCGCCACGGCCACATCCATAGCGCGAGGGTTGGTAGTCATGGTATTGCCGTACAAACCCTTCTGGTAAAGGTGGTCGGCTTTTTCATTCAGCGCCAAAACCGACAGCGGGTATTGACCGCCATTGATGGCCTTGGAGTAGGTTTCCATATCCGGCGCTGACAGGTTTTCAAAACCGGGGTAATCGGTAATAGACAAGTTGCCAGTGGTGCGCAGCCCAGCTTGAATGGAGTCTGCCAGCAGCAGTGCCCCGTGTTCTTCAGTCAGGCGGCGGGCCAGTGCGTAGAATTCCGGCGTGGTGGCCAGACCAGGGTTGCCTTCACCCATCACAGGTTCGAAGAACATGGATTCGATAAACAGTTGTTCTTTATCGGCGTATTCAAAGGCAGCCTGCAGCCCTTCGCAGTCATTGGCAGCCACGGTGAGCAGATTGTCGCCCTGTTGGAAACTGGCTAGGTACTTTTTGTAAGTGCTCATGCTGGAATCGGAGTACTGGGCCGGGCGGTCGGTGCGACCGTGGAAGGCGCCCTTCAGCGCCAGGCGCACAATGCGCTTGCCTTCATGCTTGCCACCGGCTTCTGTCATCAGCTTGGCGTTAATGTCCGAGATACGGGCCGCCACAGACACCGATTCGCTGCCGGAGTTTATGCACAGGAAGCTGCGGTACGGGCAGCCTTGGCTGCGGTTGTGGCCAACCTCCCGGCGCAAGGCTGCCATCAGTGCCATTTGGCTGATGTTTGGCGTCATGATATTGGCCATCACATGGGGCTGGTTCATGGCGTCAAGAATCACCTCTGGAGCATGCCCCAGACCCAGCATGCCGTAACCGCCGGTGTCGTAGAGTACCGCGCCTTTCAGGGTTACGATCCAGGGGCCGGCAGCGGCAGCGGCAACGTAGGGGTTGATGGCGTCGCTGTTGTAAAAATTCAGGTAGCCCTGCTGGATCTGTTCAATCTGCTGTTGTTCATCCAGATCCACCAGCTGCGGGTATTGCCCGGCAATGGTGTTGGCGTAGGTCACCGCCGCGTCAATGGCTTGCAGCAACTTCGGATCACGGCTGGCAAAGGTTTCAATCTGCTGATCGCTGAGGCCGGTAGTCAGGCGCTCACCTGCAAAACGGCGCAGGGGGGAAAGGCGGTCGATAACGGGTAATTGTTCAATCATGGTCATAGGGCTATCCGGTTGGTGCGGCTGTGTTTTTTTAATTTTAGTGGCCAAGGATGGCATTATGAATTGGCAAAATAGGCATATTGACGTAATTAATAATCAATATGGAGGTCATATTGGTCAATATGACTATTTCTAGAAAGCCTATCTTATAGGGAGAAAGGAACTTTTCCTGTTTTTACCTGAAAAGTACTTAAGTAGGCATGGTTTTTCTTGAGTTCATGCTGGAAGTGAGCGAGCCTGAAGTTCAATGAAAATTGTTGGTGGCATCGAAGATGAAAGAAATTGATGAAGCTAGAAAGCGTGAGGCAAAGCAAAATCTTACGATATTGCCTTCGGTAGTTGTTTATCTCGTCTTATTTTTAGGTGTGATATGGACCCTTATGTCTGAAGAAGTGGTATTTATGGGAGTAAAGTATTATGGAGTTGTAAAGTCGCTCTGGTTTTTAAACTTGATTGTTATGGGGGTCGCCGCATTAGTTGTCGGCCTTGTTGGAATCTCGGTTTTGATCTTTATCAGAGAAGTGGCTAACAGTTTAAGGGCTATGCTGCGCCTTCCTAAGCTGATCGGAATTTCAGCTTTTT
The DNA here is from genome assembly GCF_030341905.1 of Porticoccus sp. W117. Classification (GTDB taxonomy): domain Bacteria; phylum Pseudomonadota; class Gammaproteobacteria; order Pseudomonadales; family Porticoccaceae; genus SCSIO-12696. Next base: position 33,333 of record NZ_JATAAF010000017.1, read on the forward strand.
TATTGGTGTTAAGTGGTGGGTTGTTTTTTCTGGCACTCTATATAAATGAGTACTTATCGGCGGATGTATATCGGTTGAACTTTAAAATTGAGAATGCCGTTGGTGATTTTAAGATTATTCACGATTACACCGAATTTATATTACTCATAGGATCTATGTTTATTGGTGCTTTGATGTTTGTTGTTATTTCCTGGGCTTTTTTATTGCCTTCTTACGCTAGGAATCTGGCTAAAGAGATATTGAAGTTGGCTGTTGACAAGCCTGTGTGCTCTGAGGATTTGAGCCGCAGTCATGATTAAAGAAGATATATCAGTCAATTAAGGTAAGTATTGAGGGTTGCTGTGAACAAAAAAATCCGAAATCTTGAGAAAACACTTCTATCAGACAACTGGTACTTGTTAAACAAATACTCTTTTGAATATCAAAATTTTGAAGGTGACTGGCATTATCAAGAGCGTGAAGCCTATGATCGCGGCAATGGCGCCACCATACTTCTTTACAATAGTAAAAAGAGTACAGTCATCTTAACTCGGCAGTTCCGCTTGCCAACTTATATCAACGGTAATTCCGATGGCATGATGGTTGAGGCCTGTGCCGGGTTACTGGATGGCGACAATGCGGAAGATTGCATTAAAAAAGAGGCTGAGGAAGAAACCGGATTCCGTATTTCATCTGTGGAAAAAATCTTTGAAGCCTATATGTCGCCCGGTACCGTGACTGAAATACTTCATTTCTTTCTTGGCGAGTATGACGATTCCATGAAGGTATCATCTGGCGGTGGCTTGGCTGAAGAGCAAGAAAATATTGAGGTGCTTGAAGTCAAATTTTCTGAAGCACTTGAAATGATGGCGTCTGGTGAAATTAAGGACGCTAAAACGATCATGCTCTTGCAGTACGCCCAGCTCCATCAACTTTGCTAAGGCGCTTCCGCTACAAACACCGCCCGCAACGGCGCAGGGTGGCCTTCTACTGTTTTTCCGGCATCAGTCGGATCGAGAAAATCTTGCAGTGATTCAAAGCGCATCCACTCGGTGGCGCGCTGTTCTTCGGTGGTGGTAACGCTGCTGTCCACCAGCCGAGGGTTTCGAAAACCACATTTATTCAGCCAGCTGATCAGGGTGTCGGAGGAAGGCAGGAACCAGACGTTGGGCATTTTCGCGTAGCGACCTTCAGGCACTAAAACATGGCCTTGCGGGCCTTCCACGACCAAGGTTTCCAGCACCAGTTCACCGCCGGGGCGCAGGCAAGCTTTGAGTTCGCGCAAATGATCCATGGGGGAGCGGCGGTGGTAGAACACGCCCATGGAAAATACGGTGTCGAATGCTTGCAGATTGGCTGGTACCTTTTCGATGCCTACCGGCAGTATGTCTACTGCCACTGGGCCCAGGTATTTTTTTAAAGCGTAGAATTGCATTACAAAACGGGGGGATGGGTCGATGCCGATAACCCTGTGGGCGCCCTCGCCGAGCATACGCAGGCAGTGATAGCCGTTGCCGCAGCCCACATCCAGTATGGTGCGATTTTTGAGCGGTGACAGGTGGGGCAGCACTCGATCCCACTTCCAGTCGCTGCGCCATTCGGTGTCGATATGAACGCCGAATAATTCAAACGGGCCTTTGCGCCAGGGGTGCAATTCCATTAATGCATTGCGTAAATGTTCTCTAGTTTCTTCGTCGCAATCTTCAGCGTTGCCAATGGTGACGTTGGCTTTTAACTCCACAGTGCCGGGTTCAATGTCAGGCAATTGTTCCAGTGCGGCCTGCCATTGGGGCAGGTCGCCCCAGCGGGATTGGCTTAGTCCTTGGGCGATTTGTTGGGGTAGCAGTTCTGCCCAGGGTTTGAGTTTGCCTGTGGAAATGGATTCGATAAGGGGGGAATAATCAATCATGGTTTGTTGCATTGTGTAGGGCGGATTAGCGCAGCGTAATCCGCCATAAATAAAGCAAGCGGTGGATTACGCTGCGCTAATCCACCCTACGGTATGGTGGTTATCTGATGATGTCATTTTATTGCAATAATGGACGCAAAGTTAAAACACTGAAACCACACATCGACGCTGGAAAAGCCGGCTTTTTTCAGGCGTTGCCGGTGAGTTTGCAAGGTTTCTGGCAGCAATACATTTTCCAGTGCGGTGCGTTTCTGGCTCACTTCCAGATCGCTGTAGCCGTTGCCTTTTTTAAAACTGTGATGCAGGTCGATCATCAGCTCGTCGTGGGTCTGGTCGTCGAATACCAGTTTTTCCGACAGCACCAGTACGCCCCCTGGTTTTAGTCCATTGGCGATATTGGCCAGCATGGCTTCGCGATCGGCTACGGGGATAAATTGCAGGGTGAAATTCAGCACGGCCATGGAGGCGTTTTCAATGGCAACGTCCTGGATGTTGCCCAGTTGCAGTGTTACCGGTACATCGCTGTGGTCGTTATCGATGAGTTGTTGGCAGCGTTCGATCATCGCCTGGGAGTTGTCCACAGCAATGATTTCGCAACCGGGCTGGGTGATGTGCTGGCGCATGGAAAGGGTGGCAGCCCCCAGTGAGCAACCCAGGTCGTAGCAGCGGCTATCGGTTTGCACATAGCGTTCTGCCAGCGTGCCGATCATGGCGATAATGGATTCGTAACCGGGCACCGAGCGTTTGATCATATCGGGAAAAACGCTGGCCACCCGTTGGTCGAATTTGAAACCGGCGATTTCTGCCAGGGGACTGGCGAATACTTTGTCTGTTTTTGAGTTAGTCATATTGCGTTTTTGTCATCCTTCGCTGCGCTCAGGATGACACAGAAAAAAGTTAAATAATTAAATCCGCCAGCCGTTCCCGCACGTCATCCGGTATGACTTTGGAACACTGTTCGCTGTAATCAAAATAAACCATAACCGTGCGTGCCACCGCGGCAAGCTGGTCGTTCTGCCAGGCTTCCTGGTAGACAGTCATGGATTTGGAACCGATTTTTTCTACGCCGGTTTTCAATGTGACGTCGTCACCAATGTGAAGCTGGGCTTTTAAATCCAGTTCGATACGGGCCAGGATCAGTGGCCAGTCGTGGGTAGTCATGGCTGGATGAATACGGCGGAAAAAGCCTTCACGGGCACCTTCAAACCAGATCGGCAGTGTGGTGTTGCTGATATGGCCGAGCATATCGGTTTCTGAAAAGCGGGGGGTGATTGTAGTGGTGTCCATAAAAAAACCTAATTATGTTCGTCATAGATTCTTAAGTCACTGGATTGCCACGCCGCTTTGCGGCTCGCAATGACGGACTTCGCTCGATCAGCGCGAAGCCCGCAGCTCGGTGCTCGCAGCTTCAAAGTGCAATCTGCTCCAGATATAGCTCACCCAACAGCGCCGCTTTATCAGGGCTGGTAATAACCGCCACGCTGGCCTGTTCTTCCACCAGATAAGTGGCTGCCACGCGTTTCAGGTCGTCCAGTGTCACCTGCAAAATCCGGTTGCGGAATTGTTCGCGCTTTTCCCGGCTGCGACCGTACAGCTCGGCGTGGTAGGTCTGCTTGGCTTCGCCGGCGGGGGAGCCAGGTTTGTCGATGGCGGAAATTACGCCCAGCACGGCTTCTTCCAGTTGTTCTTCGCTGTGTTGCTCGTCGTGAAGCCAGGCCAGTGAAGCGTCAAAGTCTGCCAGTGTGCCTTCAATGCGCGGGTCGCGGTAAGAGAAAAAGCGGAACGCGCCGATGTGGTTGTCCTGGCCGGCGCCACCGCCGTAGGCGCCACCCTGTTCGCGAATGGCCCGGTGCAGATAGCCATTGCGCAAAAAGCCACCCAGTACGGTTAGCGCCGGGGAGTCCGGGTGGTCCATGGCAACCGTTGGATAGGCCTTGGCGCAGAAATTCACCTGGGTGCTGGTGGTCCAGCACTGGCGTCGTTGTTCGCGTATAGCGGGTTGGCCAAAGGGCAGGAAGTCGTCGTTTTCCGGCAATGCCGACGCCACGGAAAAATGGCGCTGGTAGTCGTGCAGCTGATCCGCGTCGGCTACCAACAGCAGTTTGCGCTCGGCGCTGAGCATCTGTTGGTGAATGTTCTGCAGCTGTTGCGCCAGTGCCTCCAATTCCTGTTTGGAATTCAGCTTGTCATCCAGTTGTTTGATCAACTGAATACCGCGCATGCCACCCCAGCGATGTGCCAGTAAGGCGCCGGGGCCAATGCCGCTGCTGGCGGCAGTCATAGCCAGTTGGTGGCCGCTGCCGGTAACGCCCATTTCACGGCGGGCGCGGCTTTGGGCCACCAGTTCGCGGATGCGCGGCAGCTCGTCGAAACGCACCTGGGTGAGGGTGGTGTTCATCAATTCGGTGATGGCTTGCTGGTTGCTGCCCAGGCCTTTGGCGCTGAGAGTCAGGTAGCCGTTCAGCTGCTGGACATCGTCTGGCGTGCCACGCGCGGTCACGTAGGCGCTGATGGAACCGCACACCTGGGATTGGTGCAATTGGGTTTGCAGGTAATCCTGTTCGCCACAACCCAGCTCGGTGAGGCAGGTGGTGTAGATAGGCAGCAAGTCCAGCTGTTCGTCCGTCAGCTGTGGCAGTGGCATGACAATCTGCTGGTACACCAGCCCATTGGTGCCGGCGGCGTAACTGGTAATGGCGTGGTCACTGTGGGTAGTTTCCACATAGGCCATATCCTGGGGAATATCGTCGCGGCCCACTTTGGGCAGGATGGAGGCGTCGTCCACCTGGTGCTGTCGCTGCTCCAAGGCATGGGCGCGTTCAACAATCTGTTGCTTTTCCTGATCGCTGAGGCCTGCCTTGATGGCTGCCAGGCGAGCGGCCTCGGCGGCGTCTTTGCGCTCTGCCATCTGTTGGTCCGGGCGCAGGGTGAGGCGCACCCGGTGGCGGTTTTCCAGCAGCAGGTTGCGGGCCAGGTCTTTGATAAAGTCCGGGTTTTGAATGGCTCCGCGCAGGTAGTTCAACACCGGATCGAGGTTGAGCAGGGCGATGGGGTCACCGCGATGGGTGGCGCTGGTCAGGGCGGTGAGTATCAGCTGCAGGCCGTAGGGGTAGCTGTCGCCGCCAATCTCACGCTGTTGCAATTCCAACTGGTGCAGTGATGCTGCCACCTGTTCGTAGGGCACGCCGTTTTCTGCCACGTCCTGCAGTACGTCGAGAATCATCTGCTCTACGGCGCCTTCCTTATCCGGGTCACTGCCTTCCAGACCGCACACAAAACAGAGTTCGCGCTGGGAATCGTCCAGCCCACACAAGGGGGATGGCGCGGTGCCCAGGTTGGAGGTTTCCAGGGCTTTTTGCAGGGGCGAGGCGCTGTTATCCAGCAATACGCTGCACAGCAGGTTGGCTTCCATACTGGCTTGCAGATCGGTGGCTTTGCCCAACAGCCAGCCCAGTACCACGTGGGTTTTGTTGTTCAGGTCACCTTCTTCAGTGAGGGCGTAGGCTTCCTCTACCTGCAGCGGTTCCTGGTAGCGTTTTTCGTCTGCTACGGCGATGTGCTCATCCAGTTTTTCAAAGCGATGCAGGGCTTGTTGCTGGAATTTTTGCTGGTGGTCTACGGCCGGGATATCGCCAAAGGTCATAAAGATGGCATTGGAAGGGTGGTAGTGAGTTTTGTAGAAATCCCGCAATTGCTGGTAGCTGAGGTCAGGTATGCACTCCGGTTCACCACCGCTGTTGTGGTGGTAAGTGGTGGTGGGATACAGGTATTTGCACAGGGCGTGCCACAGGGTGGAGGGCACCGAGCTCATGGCGCCTTTCATTTCGTTAAATACCACGCCTTTGTACACCAGAGGGGAATCCGGGTTGTCGGCTTCGGCAAACTCTACCCGGTGGCCTTCCTGGGCAAAATCCAGTTCGTCCAGGCGCGAGAAAAATACTGCGTCCAGGTACACATCCAGCAGGTTGTTGAAGTCTTTGAGGTTCTGGCTGGCGAACGGGTAGGCGGTCCAGTCGGAGCTGGTAAAGGCGTTCATAAATGTGTTCAGAGAGCGCCGGATCATCATAAAAAACGGATCGCGCACCGGGTACTTTTCGCTGCCGCAAAGGGCCGTGTGCTCCAGAATATGAGCCACCCCGGTGGAATCTGTGGGTACCGTGCGCAGGGCCACCAGAAAGACGTTTTCTGTATTGTCGCTGGCCAGGTGAATGTGTTGGGCGCCGGTGACTGTGTGGCGATACTCCTCGATGGTGAGGTTGAGGGATTCAACGGCTTCGCTGCGCAGGAATTCAAAAGCGGGGTCGCACTTGGGGTGGTGGCTCATGTACTGCAATCCTGATTGTGGACAAAAGCGGTTATTCTACCTGATTCTGTTAGCGCGACACTGGTGAAATAGCCTAGTTATCGTTTGGCCAATATGGCCTGAAATTTGTCCAGAAATTACGTTACTTTTGTTGCCAATGTACTTATCATTCCATGCCATTGATGGAGAGGCGACTCTGTACACATCGGGGGTTTGGACACAGATTTCAACCTGCTTTTATCGGCGCCACAGTTGACAGCGCGTTATGGATGTACGTACATTGTCGGCTCTTGTTGAATTGCCACCTCACAGTCGGTGGCCAAAGGTTGAAATCAATGTTGGTTGTAAAACCTGTTCGTTTGCTGGTCGTTCTTCTCAGCGTGGTGCTTCTAAAGCAACTGCGGGGACGTTCGTTTATCTGACAGCAGCAACAAGATAAACAGATACCAAAGCCCCGCAAACACCATGCGGGGCTTTTTTTTGGCAGTTTTAGACAGTGTTTAAAGCACATTAACCGAGGGTGAAACGGTGGATTTATTATCTGGCGGTGAAATAGTAATCAGGGCGCTGCGCGACAGTGGCGTCAAGCAGGTGTGGGGCTACCCCGGTGGTGCTGCTTTGCACATTTACGACGCCATGTTCCAGCAGGAGCAGATTGAACACATTCTCGTGCGCCACGAGCAGGCCGCAGTACACGCTGCTGACGGTTACGCCCGCGCCACCGGTGAGGTGGGCACGGTACTGGTGACTTCCGGCCCCGGCGCCACCAACACCATTACCGGTATTGCCACCGCTTATATGGACTCCATCCCCCTGGTGATTATTTCTGCCCAGGTGGTACAGGAAAAAATCGGTGAAGACGCCTTCCAGGAAACCGATATGATTGGCGTTTCCCGCCCAGTGGTGAAGCACAGCTTTCTGGTGAAAAAGCCGGAAGACCTGGCCGCTACCATCGCCAAGGCCTACCACATTGCCAAAACCGGTCGCCCCGGCCCGGTGGTAGTGGATATCCCCAAAGACGTTACCTACCCCGGTTACAAGATTTCCTACAGCTACCCGGAGCAGGTGGATATTCGTTCCTATCAGCCTCGCAGCAAGGGCCACCCACGCCAGATTCAAAAGGCCATGGCGCTGATTGCCTCCGCCAAAAAGCCCATCATTTACGCCGGTGGCGGCGTTATTCTCGGTGAGGCTCACAAAGAGCTGACCGAGCTGGCCCATCTGGTGCAGTGCCCGGTAACTCTGACCCTGATGGGGCTGGGCGCCTTTCCCGGCAACGACCCGCAATTCCTCGGTATGTTGGGCATGCACGGTACCGTGGAGGCCAACCTGGCCATGCACGAGGCCGACCTGATTCTGGCGGTGGGTGCCCGTTTCGATGACCGGGTAACCAACGCTTGCGACAAGTTCTGCCCCAACGCGCGCATTATCCACATCGATGTGGACCCAACGTCTATTTCCAAAACCATCAACGCGGACGTACCGATTGTGGGCGACTGCAAACTGGTGCTGACGGAGATTGTGCGCCGGGTGAAAATCGACCTGGATGAAAACAACACCGATGAGCGCAAACGCACGCTGGATAGCGATGCCATCGCCGCCTGGTGGGCGCAGATTGAGCAGTGGCGCGAGCAGTACGGGATCTACCGCCAACAGCGTTACGCGCCCAGCACCAGTGAAGTGATCAAGCCTCAGGATGTGGTCAAAACCCTGTGTACCGTCACCAACGGCGATGCCTACGTATGCTCCGATGTGGGCCAGCACCAGATGTTTGCCGCCCAGTATTACCAGTTCAACCATCCGCGCCGCTGGATCAACTCCGGTGGCCTCGGCACCATGGGCTTTGGCCTGCCTTCGGCTATGGGGGTGAAAATGGCTGCCCCGGATGCAGATGTGGCGGTGGTAACCGGGGAGGGCAGTATCCAGATGTGCATCCAGGAACTGGCTACCTGCACCCATTACAACTTGCCGGTGAAAATCATCAATCTCAACAACCAGGCGCTGGGCATGGTACGCCAGTGGCAAGACATGCAATACGCCGGTCGTCACTCCTCCAGCACCTACGGTGAGTCGCTGCCGGACTTCTGCAAACTGGCAGAGGCTTACGGTCATGTGGGCATTAAAGTAACTCGCCTGGAAGATTTGCAACCGGCCCTGGAGCAGGCGTTCGCCATGAAAGACCGCACGGTGTTTGTTGACGTGCAGGTGGACCAGAGCGAACACGTGTACCCCATGCAGATTCAGGGGCAGGCCATGTGCGATATGTTAATCAGCAAAACGGAGACCATCTGATGCGCCGTATTCTTTCACTGACCATGGAAAACGAGCCCGGCGCCCTGTCCCGTATTGTGGGGTTGTTTTCCCAGCGCTGGTACAACATTGACAGTATGACCGTAGCCGCTACCGACGACCCGGCCCTGTCAAAAATTACCATCACTACTAACGGCGATGAAAAAGTCATTGAGCAAATCACCAAGCAGCTCAATAAGCTGGTGGATGTGTTCAAGGTAGTTGACCTCACCGAGCGCGAACACATTGAACGTGAACTGATGCTGATTCGGGTAAACGCCACCGGCAGCAAGCGGGAAGAAGTAAAACGCTGCGTGGATATATTCCGCGGCCTGATCGTCAGCGTCACCGCCAATACCTACACCGTGCAGGTGGCAGGCGATACCAGCAAAATTGAAGCCTTTATTGCGGCTATGAAGGATATTGGTATTGTCGAAGTCACTCGCTCTGGTGTGGTGGGGATGCAGAGGGATTAGTTAAATACAGATGTCATTGCGAGCCGCGTAGCGGCGTGGCAATCTCCTGAATGAGTTGCGAGGGCGATGGAAATAGTAGTTTTCTGTCGCCTTATTTTTAACGCTAACGAATGAGGCAGCTTACACTTACCTCCAAATTTATCTGGTGTCCAATCTGTGCTGAAGGCTAGTAAAGTAATTTGTGTACTTCTGCTTGTTCCACTTATTCATGGGTGTATGCCTGAAGGCTCTTCGGGTGATGGTGGGAGCAAATATAAAATTCCAAATGGCTATGACCCTGAGCCGTCTTCCTGGGGCTCTAACGCCAAATTCACAATCGTTGATTCTGGTGAGTTTTCCCTGATGCTGACAGGGGAGATATTGGCAAAAAATATTCAAGGTTTTGATCCAACGTTAAATGGACGATCACACGATACTATGGTGATCGTCAACGTTTATGACCCCACAATACATGATGGCTGGGAGCCACCGGAGCATATCGTAAAAAATTGGGATGATATGTGGAAAATGGAAGGGAATTATAAAGATGCATGTATTGGAAGAAAAAAGGATAATTTGACTGGCTATTACAGGTACTACATGTCTTGCCATCCGGATCCTCACCCTAACTCCAACTTTTTCTTAATTGATCGAATCCCTGAATTGAATAAGCCAAGGCCAAAAAACCAAGAATATATCAAAGGCAATTGTACTATTGTTAATGGCTTTATTCGGCCAGAAGAGGGCCGTTACCATTCCTGTCACTTTTTTCGATATACAAAATCGAAAGATCGTTATTCGTTTCGATTGTATGGGAAAAATGTTCGACTTCTTAACGAAGTGGAGAACTTTCTTGATGGCAGGTTTACTGAGTGGTTGGTTTCTTCAGAATAAATCGTCGAGCTTGCGCCTAAATTTTGCGGTTGCCGAAATCAAAAAGTTGTCGCGAAAATAAAGGGCAGCATTGAGGCAGCTAATGCTGATCGTAATGACCACCAATCGCAAAAATATAAATACTGGTATCGTCGTAGCGATAAATCAGCCGGTCTCTCTGTGAAATACGCCGGGACCACAGCCCGGACAATTTGTGTTTAAGCGGCTCTGGTTTGCCGAGCCCGGCGGTTAGATCGTCGGAGCGGAGCATTTCTTTCAGCAATTTGCACAGGGCTTTGTGCAGCCGCTTATCTTGCTCACGAAGTTTTTCGTACTTTTCCCAGGTATTGCCTTCAAACACCAGTGATTTCATTCAGCTCACCATCCGTTGGTTTGTATCCTTTGCCCTGAGAGTGTGTTTTGGCAGAATCCGCGATCTGCTGCATTAAATCGCTGTTTTGCAAAATGTACAGGCTTTCCTGCTCGCGTTCCCAGTCTTCGGCGCTTATCACGACAAAATCCTCACCGGCACGGCGCGTCACCTTAATGGGCTCGTGGCTGCTAACGGCTTGTTCTACAAAACTTTTCAAGTTGTCTCTAAACTTGTTTACGCTGATGGTTTCCATGTTGTGCCTGTTGTATACGCATTTATGTACGGTAATTCCGTACAATTTTAATGGAGGTTTATAGGCATGGTCAATCGGTAGTTGCCGGTAATTACTCGGCACTCCCCAAAAACACGCCGCCGCTAAAGCTACCGCGTGTGTCCAAAAACACAGTTCTCAGACGTTGTATACGTGCTACACATTGATTCACACTCATGGTAACTCGCAAGGAGAACGACAATGTCAAACCTGTATATGTGCGTATTGCGCAATTCCGAAGGCGGCTGTAAAGAACCCACTCCCTCAGAAATGGACGAGGCGTTCGCTAAGTTCCAACAGTGGCAAGAGAAGTTTGCGGATAACATCGAAGACATGGGCGGTAAATTGGGGGATGGCAAAATACTCACCGAAAAAGGTGTTGTCGACGGCCCATTTATGGAGATTAAGGAGATTGTTGGCGGTTATATGGTTGTGCGCGCAGAGAGCCTGGACGAAGCTGTACAGGTAGTGAGAGAGTGCCCGCCTGTTGCTGCATCGCTGAAATCATCAACCAGCGTTGAAATTCGTGAACTTTGCAAAATGTAATGCTTGAACAGCACGACGAGCATTTTTTCAGACATCAATACGCTAGCCTTGTAGCCACACTCACCCGCAAGGTTGGCGTACAACACATAGCTCTTATTGAAGATGCCGCGCAGACAAGCCTGCTGAAGGCCTGGGAATTATGGAAGGTGAGTGTGCCTGCCAACCCGGAAGCCTGGCTTCACCGCGTTGCCCACAATGCACTGATAGATACCCTTCGAAAACAACGCCTGCTGACGCCTGAAGATCACGCAAATTTGCCGTTACAAACGCATGAAGAGTCGGCAAACCTTGCGGGTGACCTCGATGACTTTTTACACCTTATCTTTGTTTGTTGTGACAAGGCTGTACCGCAGCCATTCAGCCTGACACTTGTTTTAAAGGTATTGTGCGGGTTCAGTGTGAAGGAGATAGCCGCTCGTTTGTTTATCTCTGAAACCAATGTTTACAAACGGTACCGACGGGCCTGTGATGTTCTAAAAAAACGCTCGGGGTATTTTAACATTCTGACTCTTGCGGAATCGTCTGAACGCCTGGATTCGGTATTGTGTGTGTTGTACCTGCTGTTTACCGAAGGCTATCTTTCATATTCAAAAGATGGAGCTATCCGGCGTGAGCTCTGTGAAGAAGCAATTCGCTTAGCGGGATTATTGGCAAGCAAAGATTTTTGCCAAAAGCCGGTAATTATGGCCTTGCTCGCACTGATGTCGTTTAACCTGGCGCGCCTTGCCTCTCGCCAGAGTGAAAGTGGCGAATTGTTATTGCTTGAAGAGCAAGACCGCAGCCAATGGGATGCGCACAGAATTGCACAAGGTTTTCATTACTTAAAGCTGTCAGCGCAAGGGGAGCGGATAAGCCGTTATCATCTTGAAGCAGCTATTGCTGCTGAACACTGCCGTGCAGCCAGTTTCGCACAAACAGACTGGGCATCCATTTGCCGCAGCTATCAACAGTTAGAAGTGATACAACCCTCTTATCTTTATCGCCTCAATCGCGTGGTGGCATTGGCCGAGTGGCAAGGGGCTGACGCGGGTTTAAAGCTGTTGTTGGAAAATTCGCCTCCTACCTGGATGACTCGGTCGTATCTTTGGTATGTGGTGGCTGCAGATATCCATAGGCGCTGTGATCATCGCGATGAATATAAGCGTTTTGCGGATCTCGCGCTGAAATGTGCGCCAAACGAATATGTTCAACGGCTTATTAAAAGAAGATTCAACTCAGGGGGGTAATAAGAATTGAATTGCACGCTGTGACTGCCGTTGTTATTCAATACATTCCCAAAACGCCGCCACCAGCGGGTTTTTTAACTTCTTCTCCAACACGCAAAGCCCTACATCGTAGGGTTCCAATTCAGGCTTGATATCCAGCACCTGCACACGCCCGGCGATGGGACTGTGGTCGAGGACGATCTGCGGCACGATGCCAATGCCCAAGCCCAGACCTACCATGCTGACTATGGCTTCGTTACCGGTGACCTGGGCGTAAATTTTCGGTTTTACCCCCAGCTCGTGAAACCAGTGATCGATGCGTTTTCGCGCCACGCCGCTTTCCGCCAGAATTACCGGCAGGTTTTGCCAGTTTTCCGTTTTGGTTTTGCCCGCCAATGCGGTGAGGTCGAAGCCGCTGGTGGCCGGGGCGATAAAGCGCAATGGGGTGGTAGTGACGGTTTTAAAGGCCAGCCCTCTCTGCAGCCGATCCGGGCGGGCGGCGATGGTGATGTCTTCGTCGCCGGCGACAATGCGTTTGATGGCTTTGTCCGGGTCGCCGGTGTGCAATTTAAAATCCACCAACGGGTAGCGCTGGCGAAAGTTGGCGAGCAAATCGTAGAGTACGCTGTAGCTGGCTGTGACGGAGCAATACATGCTCAGTTCACCGCTGAGGGTGTCGCTAGCTTCCAATAAGTCGTTGCGAATCAGTTCCCACTGGGACACGGTTTCCCGGGCGTAGTTTAAAAATTTTTCTCCTTCTACCGTTAATTCAACGGTTCTGTTGTCGCGGGTAAACAGAGTGACGCCCAGGGCTTCTTCCAGCTGTTTGATACTGCGCGACAGCGCTGATGGGCTGATGTGGCAACCCTCGCTGGCGCGGCCAAAATGCAGGCAGTCAGCCAGGGCCAGAAAGTGTTTCAGGGTGCGCGTGTCCAATGCTTAATCCTGCTGCCGCCATTTGATATTGCAACCGATGCTGGGGTGTTGCTGGGGGTTAATTGCTTCTCCAGCCAGCAGGGCATCCATTGCGGCGCGCAAATCGGAACCAGTTACAGGTATGTTATTCCCAGGCCGTGAATCGTCCAATTGTCCCCGGTAAGCCAACTTCAGGTTGGCGTCGAACAAAAAGAAATCCGGTGTGCAGGTGGCGTCGTAGGCGCGGGCTACTTGTTGACTCTGGTCATACAAATAGGGGAAAGGGGTGTTTTTTTGAGCTATCTTTTGTGGGCCATCTTGCGGGTAAGTATCGGCATCGTTGCTGCTGATGGCCACTATGCCAATGCCACTGTTCTGATAATCCATCCCCAGTTGTTTCAGCTGATTTTCAACATGGATAACAAAGGGGCAGTGGTTGCAGATAAACATCACCAGCGTACCTTTATCGCCCGCCAACTGCTGCAAACTGTATTGCTCGCCAGTTTTTGGTGCGGGCAGTGTAAAGTCCGGTGCCGATGTGCCCAGAGGCAGCATATTGGAAGGTGTTAGAGCCATGGTGTCGTACCCTTGCGCGGTGTTGTGGCTTGTATTTCAGGCGTTATTGCAACTCTTTGTTGCAGAAAATGGTTTATTGTATTGCGTATATATCGTTTTACGCAATGCTGTTATTGCCCTAAGGTGTGCGCCACTCGTTCAAACACATCATTTAACCAGAGCACGGTGAACTCTATGCAACTCTATTACGACAAAGATTGTGACCTCTCCATTATCCAGGGCAAAAAAGTATCCATTATCGGTTACGGTTCCCAGGGCCACGCACACGCTTGTAACCTGAAAGACTCCGGCGTTGACGTTACCGTTGGTCTGCGTGCGGGCTCTTCTTCTCGCGCTAAAGCCGAAGCTCATGGCCTGCAGGTTGCTGACGTGGCTGATGCGGTCGCTTCTGCCGACCTGGTTATGATCCTGACTCCCGATGAGTTCCAGGGCCAGCTGTACAAAAACGAAATTGAGCCCAACCTGAAGCAGGGCGCCACTCTGGCGTTCGCTCACGGATTCGCCATTCACTACAACCAGGTTGAGCCTCGCAAAGACCTGGACGTGATCATGGTTGCCCCTAAGGCGCCGGGCCACACTGTACGCTCTGAATTTGTTCGCGGCGGTGGTATCCCCGACCTGATTGCCATTTATCAGGATGCTTCCGGCAACGCTAAAAATGTTGCTTTGTCTTACGCCATGGGCGTGGGCGGCGGTCGTACCGGTATTATCGAAACCACCTTTAAAGACGAAACCGAAACTGACTTGTTCGGCGAGCAGGCGGTACTGTGCGGCGGCTGTGTTGAGCTGGTAAAAATGGGCTTCGAAACTCTGACCGAAGCAGGCTACTCCCCGGAAATGGCATACTTCGAGTGTCTGCACGAGCTCAAGCTAATCGTTGATCTGATGTTCGAAGGCGGTATCGCCGACATGAACTACTCCATCTCCAACAACGCCGAGTACGGTGAGTACGTGACCGGTCCGCAGGTGATTAACGAAGAATCCCGCTGGGCCATGCGCGAAGCGTTGAAAAACATCCAGAACGGCGAGTACGCCAAGAAGTTTATTCTGGAAGGCCAGACCAACTACCCAGAGATGACTGCCTGGCGCCGCAATAACGCCGCGCACCCCATCGAGCAAGTGGGTGCTCAGTTGCGTGCCATGATGCCCTGGATTACTGAGAACAAGATCGTCGATAAAGAGAAGAACTGAGTTCTGATCTCAAGATAGTGTTCGAGACAGGCTTGGTGCGTGAGTACCAGGCCTGTTTTTGTAGGTCGGCCTTCAGGCCGACATAGAGTGTCGGGCTAAAGCCCGACCTACAGGGGTTTTAGCGTGCGACGTGCGACGTCAGACGTGCGACCAAACAACGTATAATCGAAGCTCGATATCCCCGAATAGCACCAAGCCAAAACCGGAGTACAAACAATGCCCAAATTACGATCTGCCACCACCACCGAAGGCCGCAATATGGCCGGTGCCCGTGCCCTGTGGCGCGCCACTGGCATGGGCGAAGAAGATTTTGGCAAACCCATTATCGCGGTCTGTAACTCATTCACCCAGTTTGTGCCGGGCCACGTGCACCTCAAGGATTTGGGCCAGCTGGTGGCCGAGGAAATTCGCGCCGCCGGTGGCGTTGCCAAAGAATTCAACACCATCGCCGTGGACGACGGTATCGCCATGGGCCACGGTGGCATGCTCTACAGCCTGCCGTCCCGTGACCTGATTGCGGATTCCGCCGAATACATGGTTAACGCTCACTGCGCCGACGCCATTGTGTGTATATCCAACTGCGACAAGATCACCCCGGGAATGCTGATGGCCGCTATGCGCCTGAATATTCCGGCGATTTTTGTCTCCGGCGGACCTATGGAAGCGGGCAAAACCAAACTGGCGCCGCAAAAAATCGACCTGGTGGACGCCATGGTGGCGGGCGCGCAGGATGATGTAAGCGACGAAGAAAGCGAGGCCATCGAGCGCAGCGCCTGCCCAACCTGTGGCTCCTGCTCCGGCATGTTTACCGCCAACTCCATGAACTGTTTGACCGAAGCGCTGGGGCTGTCCCAGCCAGGTAATGGCTCTATGTTGGCCACTCACGCCGATCGTGAAAAGTTATTCCGCAGCGCCGGCCGACGTATTGTTGACCTGTGCAAACAGTATTATCGCGACGACGACGATTCCGTACTGCCTCGCAACATCGCCACCAAAACCGCGTTCAACAACGCCATGGTGCTGGATATCGCCATGGGCGGTTCCTCCAACACCGTATTGCACTTGCTGGCGGCTGCTCAGGAAGCGGAAGTGGATTTCACCATGGCGGATATCGACGCCCTGTCCCGCAAAGTGCCGCACCTCAGCAAAGTATCCCCGGCCACGCCGCTCTACCATATGGAAGACGTGCACCGGGCCGGTGGCATTATGGCGCTGATGGGCGAGCTGGACCGCGCCGGTTTGATCGACACCAGCGTCGGTCACGTATCCGGTGAAAATCTGGCTGACGTGATCAATCGCTGGGACATCAAAAGCCCCAACTGCCCGGAAGAAACCAAAGAATTCTTCCGCGCCGGCCCCGCCGGTATTCGCACCACCCAGGCGTTTAGCCAAAACACGCGCTGGGAAACCCTGGACGACGACCGGGAAAACGGCTGTATTCGCTCCATCGACAACGCCTACAGCCCGGAAGGTGGCTTGGCGGTACTGTTCGGTAACATCGCCAAAGACGGCTGCATCGTAAAAACCGCTGGTGTGGAAAAAGAGTGCTACCAATTCACCGGCCGCGCCCGCATTTTTGAAAGCCAGGATGCGGCAGTAGAAGCCATTCTGGGCGACCAGGTGATAGCGGGTGACATAGTGGTTATTCGCTACGAAGGCCCGAAAGGTGGCCCCGGTATGCAGGAAATGCTGTACCCCACTACCTACCTGAAATCCAAAGGCCTGGGCACCAAATGCGCCCTGATTACCGATGGCCGCTTCTCCGGTGGCACCTCTGGCTTGTCCATTGGTCATATTTCCCCGGAAGCGGCTTCCGGCGGCACCATTGGCCTGGTGGAAGAGGGCGACAGCATCGAAATCGATATTCCCGCCCGCCGTATTGAGCTGATGGTCTCCGACGCCGAACTGGCCCAACGCCGAGAAGCCATGAACGCCAACGGTAAAAAAGCCTGGAAGCCGGTGGATCGCCAACGGGAAGTGTCGGTAGCGCTGCGCAGCTATGCCATGCACGCCACCAGTGCGGATCGTGGTGCGGTTAGGGATTTGAGCCTGTTTGAAGAGTAATTTTGAAGGTTAATTCCTCAAGTTAATAATCGAAAAGCCCGGCAGAGATGCCGGGCTTTTTCTATTCTGTAGGTCGGGCTTCAGCCCGACATCTTGGTGTAAATAAGAAAGTGTTGTCGGACTAAAGTCAGATCTATATACCCCGCTAAATTTTTTTGCCTTCGGCAGGTGGCAAAATTCTGTCAAATCCACTCTATACTTCTGACACCAATAGAAACAGGCAGCCGTTTTGGCCACTGAAACTCGCCCAAAATCACTGATGGCGCGGCTTTTTGCCGAGCACAGTGGTCGTTTGCAGCATTATTTGCGCAAACGGCTGGCCAGTGATGCCGATGCCCAGGAGCTTTCCCAAGAGGCTTATTTGCGCTTGCTTCGGGTCAAGAAAATAGACTTGATTCGCCACCCAGAGGCTTATTTGTACCGCATTGCCCGCAATCTGGTGCATGAACTCTACAGTGGGCGCCCTCAAAAAGAGTCTCACTCCATTGATGAGTTGGTCGAGGCCGAAAGCCCGTCGTTACAAGGTACTCCGCTGGAGGATGAGGCGGATAAAACCAGGCGCCTGGCGCGTATAGAAAGCCTGCTCGGTGAACTGTCTCCGAAGTGCAGGGCGGTGCTGATCTTGTATTGGCGCGATGGTCTGACCCAACAAGAAATTGCTAACGAGCTGGGGCTGTCTCGCTCAATGGCACAGAAGTATATGGCGCAAGGACTGGCATATTGCCAGAAAAAACTGGATGGAAAACATGATGAATAAACGCGAAAAACAGCAAGGAAAGTATGACCGTTCCATTGATGAAGCCGCTCAGTGGTTTGTGGTTATGCAGGCTGATGATCACTCTCAGCACGAAAGAGAGGCCTTTGCCGAGTGGTTGCTCAGCTCCAGAAATCATGTGATGAGCTACATGAAAATTGCCATGCTGGGTGACGATATTGCCAGCCTGAAAGAGGCGGACTTTCCGGGTGCGGAGCAGCTGAAAGCGGTTTTGCGAGCCGATGACTCCAGTGCGGAAGTTGTTGAGCTATTCGATAGCGATACCGCCACTATTAATAACGTTCGCCATCAAACATCTGCTGGCAGCACTCACAAAGCGCTTTTCAGATGGCCTGTTATGGCGGCTGCAGCGGTGATGATTGTGGCAGTGTGCCTCACTCTGCTTTGGCCAACGCTGTCTTCTTCGCCAACCATGTATCAGACAGCTATTGGCGAGCAATCGTCTCTGGTTCTGGAAGACGGCTCTACCATTACCATGAACACGCTGACACAAGTGAAGGTGGATTACAGTGGCACTTACCGGGATTTGTATCTGCAAAACGGTGAAGCCCTGTTCGACGTTGCCAAAAAACCGTCGCGCCCATTTCGGGTGCACGTAGACGGTGTGGTCGTCACGGCCATTGGAACCCAGTTCAACATTCGCCAGCTTGCGGGCACTGTTGAAACCACCCTGTTGGAAGGTGTAGTGGAAGTTGATTCCGGTTCCAATGAGAAAGCAGTTCGACTCCGGGTGTCCGACCAGGCCGTGATCAACCGCTCCAGTCGCGAGATGACAGTTGCGTCTGTAGATATGGATTCGATTATGGCGTGGCGGCAGAGAAAGCTGATTTTTGATGGTCATTTATTGAAAGACGCCGTTGCTGAATTCAATCGCTATAACCGCAAAAAAATCGTTATATTGGATAGCGAACTGGAGCTCACACCAGTGAGTGGGGTTTTTAACTCAACGGATATTGATTCATTCGGACTATTTCTGGAAGCTGCGGGAATATCAAAAGTTAATCGCAGTGAAAGAGGAATTGTTTTAGCGGAAATAAAATAAACCGAACTGTTTTTTAACGAAATGTTAATTTTTTAAACTCTTTTTTAAGAAACAGGGTGGCAAAAATTATCGAACATCACTCTTGTTATGTGAAATCACATTCTAAAAACATAAACAAGAGAGAGGTGGGTAAGTGAGTTTATTCAAGAAGACATCGCTGGCGATTGCCGCAGCATCCATTTTATCTTCGCAAGCTGTTATGGGCGAAGATAAGTCTGTCGTATTCGATATTTCCGCTCAGCCGTTAATGGCGGCGCTCAAAGATTTTTCTGAACAATCCGGTTTGCAAGTTGGTTACAGCGGAGACATTGCTGAGGGCGTTTACACCAATGGTGTATCCAGCGCCAACAATGCGGCTACTGCTCTGGAAAATATTTTGCAAGGCACCGGCCTTGGTTTTGAATTTGTCAGCGACAGAATGGTTATTCTGAAAGCGTTGGAAAATGAAGAGAGCGACGCTGCGGAACAAGAAGTTGAAACTAACGAGAAAAACACCATAGAGGTAGACGAAGAAGTTGTCACCACAGGAACCCGTTTAAAAGGGTTAAACCCGGCGGCACCGGTGATTGTTTTTGACCGTGAAAAACTCAACCGCCATGGTTTTACTTCCCTCGAAGACGTATTTCGCACTTTGCCTCAAAGCCTGAACAGTACGAACTCGGTATCCGTAGAGGCCTTGCAAGGGGAGTTTGCCGACGACCCCACCTCAAAACCCAACTCGTCCCTTGGTGCCACCGCCATTAACCTGCGCGGTTTGGGGAGTGCTTCCACACTGGTGTTGGTCAATGGCCGCAGAAAGGCAACTTCCGCCAACAGTCGAGGCGCCTTTTTCGATGTTTCCTCCATCCCGCTTTCTCAGGTAGAACGTATTGAAGTATTGACGGATGGCGCGTCAGCAATTTACGGGTCAGATGCCGTTTCTGGCGTGGTCAATATTATTTTGCGCAAAGACTACGAAGGGTTGGTGTTGAATGTGCGCAACGAGGAATCTGCTTCCGGTGCCAATGTCAGCCGGGCAAATATTGCCTACACCTTTAACTGGGACAGCGGCTATCTGACTGCCAGTGCGGATATATCCAGAAATAAATCCGCCGACATTAACCAGTTTGTTCACTCCGGCCCTGCTGGCCCCGGCGATTTTACCGACCTTAATGGTGCCAACACCCGCTGGCGGGGTATCGCCGAACCAGGCACGACTTATTCGGCGTTTGGCAAATTTGGTTCTTATGTTTTTACAACGGGCCAGATTGGCGGGCCTGACCCGGACGATGTCTCCATTCTCAACCTGTTCAGTTTAGGACCGAAGACCGAGTCTGAAGCGCTGCGCTTTAATGGCGTTCAGGATCTGTTGGGAAGCCATCAGTTAACCTTCGAATTGACCCATACCAAGCAAGAAGATGCCCGTTTCTGGGAACCGACTCTTTCCCCAAACGACTGGCGCTTTTTGGGTTTTAACGATACGGATGCGGGGTTAACCTTTATCACGGCGGATAACCCCAATAACCCGTTTCCCGGTCGGAATGTCGCGGTGGGTTACAGTTATACCAACGAATTTGCCCAGCTGGGTTTTAGCGAGGAGCGTGAGCAAGAAAACTACCAGCTGGGTTTTGGCTTGAATGGTGACCTGCCACTGTGGGAAGGCTGGGAATATCAGCTGGATATTGGTTTCAGCAAGGAAGAGGGGCAGGCTGCCCAGTTGATTGACGATGGTTCGGTAAATCCGGCAGCGCTTTACAGTGGCTTGAATGTATTTACCGACGGCTCTGACCCGGACATTGTTGCCAGTAACGTAGAATTGTTACGCACCCTGGTGAATCGTTTTCGCAGCAATTTCGAGTCCGACTCCCGTATTTTGGAAGGATCGATCAACGGCAATCTGTTTGCACTGTCGGGGGGTGATGCTCAACTGGTAATGGGCTTTCAGTATCGGGATTCTTCCCTGGAAAGTGTGCAGCTCGACCGGCCGAACTCCATACCGTTTAGCTCCGAGAGTGAGGTAAGCGCTTATTACATGGAACTTGGCCTGCCGCTATTGGCTGACTTGCCGTTAATGCATGAACTAACCATGACAGTCGCTCTACGCCATGAGAAAACCGATCAACGTGGTATCAGCTCGGCGATGGATCAGTCGGCTTTCCCCGGCGAAACGCCCATAGCCACTCCAGGGGTGGATATTGAGGAATTGATTGGCCTGATGTTGCCACCGGAAACTTTTGTCAGCGGGCCTGCCACCGAAGTAGAGCGCTCCTACAGCAAAACCACGCCCCAGGTGACCCTGCGTTGGGTGCCGGCGGATGGCTTGAGCCTTCGTTCTACCTGGGGAGAGTCATTTCTTGCTCCCCGTGCCAGCCAGCAATTTGGTTTTATCAATACCTTTGATGGCGGCTTTTCGTTCGACCCATCTGACTTGCCCCCAGGTAAAGACTTTGTCTATGAAATACTTGGCCCGAACCCCAACCTGCAACCGCAAACCGCGGATACCTTTACCGTCGGGTTTGATTTTGCGCCAACCTCGATTCCTGATCTGAATATTTCGGCAACGTACAGCAAAACCGATTTTCAAAATTACATCGGCGCGCCGACATTTGGTATTGGTGTGGAGGAGTTAATCGCTAATCAGGACTTGTTTCCGGGGATTTTTATTCCTGCAGACAATAATGTGCTGGTTTACGACTCACGCTTGACCAATTTGGCGGGAAGAACGTCCAGAACCGTGGATATTCTCGCCAACTATTCCGTAGACACTGATTTGGGAAACTGGTTGTTCTCGCTCAATGCAGTACGGACTCTGGAGCTCAGCCACCAAGGTGCTTCAGTATCGCCAGTGCAGGAATTTCACGATTCCGAGTACGGCCCCAGTGATTGGGCGGGCAACTTGTTTGTAAGTTGGGATTACGCCAATTACCACGCAGCCGTTACTCTTAACTACAGCTCCAGCCACAGAGTGCTGAACCCTCTGTCGGAAACGGATTTCTTTAATCCCAACCCAACGCCTACCCGCTTCAGTAGTGCTTACAAAACCGTTGATTTGCAGCTGGGTTATCACTACCCGCAAGACGACAGCTGGCTTGGCGGCGTAAAAGTCAGCGTTGGCGCACAGAATCTGTTGGATGCTGAATTTCCCTTTGTGGATAACAGCATCGGCTATCTGGCCAATCGCGTGAGCACCCGTGGCAGGGTTTTCTATCTCGACCTGGTAAAAGAGTTCAATTTTTAAGGTCGAACAGCTGCAGGGGCAGGGAATGCCCTCTAAGCCTCCCGGGTTGGGGACTTTCCTCTTAGTAGTCTTTCAGCGATTTTTTCAACAGTTTTTCTCGCTTGCTAAGCGAGAGTCTTGTCAGGAACACCTATGAATACACCCAAAGCCACATTTGCCTGTTTGCTTCTGTTCGTATCGGTGCTGTCTCAGGCAGCACATTTTCAATTGACGATAACCGGGGATGGTTTTGCTTCAGATGCCGTTATTGAATTGTACGAAATCCCACTTGAGCGAACCCCGCAGGGTATGGAAATTCTTGCTTCAGGTTCTTTTGGCAAAGGTTTTTTTAAGCACAGTGGCAATCTGGGAGATATTCGTAATGTGTCGGTATTTGTACGTTCGTCGGATGGAAAGTCCAAGTTTGCAAAAGCGGACTTTATTCTGGAAGCGGGAAAAATTGCGATTCAGCTAAACAGAAACTGGACCTACAAAGTGGATGGAGGAACCTACAACCAACTGTTGATAGCTCCCTGGTGTGAGCAAAAAAATGATGTATTGAAAATGGAAGTGCTTAAAAAAATCGCCCAAACCAGTGAAGACCCTCTGGCTCGGGTAATGGCTTACTCGCTGGGCTATCAACTTGAGGTGGACGCCCAGACCAATGTGGATGTTGCCAGGGGCTTGTATGCCCTGTTGGGCGAGCAACGCGCGGCCCTAGTGCGTCTGAAAGGGGCTGAGGGACGCCTGGCAAGAGCGCGAGCCAGGGCTGCCATGCAAAAAGGGGTGGTTATTAGTGATTTTGAGGCACAAAACCTTGCTGGGAAAACAGTGAAACTGTCCACCGCCATGAAAGGCAATAACCTGGTTCTGGTAGAGTTTTGGGCGTCCTGGTGCGCGCCCTGCCGCAGTTTTATCCCTCACTTGAAAGACACCTACCAGCGTTTCCACAACCGTGGTTTTGAAATCGTCTCCTTCACTATCGACGCTGACAAAGAAGAATGGCAGATCGCTTCCGAGGAAGAAGACTTGCCCTGGTATAACCTTGGCGACTTAAAAGGGCATGCCAGCCCCATCGCTACCAGTTTTGGTGTGTCAGGAGTGCCAGCGACATTTTTAGTTGATGCGAAAACCGGGCGGCTGGTCAGCAAAACCCGTGACCACGATGAGTTGAACGCTCTGATTGATAGTAGTCTTCCGGGAGAATAGGAATGGGCAGTAAAGTGTTTACGTGGTGCTTTGGTAAGGGATGGGCAAACCAAAGGCTTGGTTGTCCTGCGTAGCCAGTTTGTTAGAGAGAGCTTGTATGCTTCCAGCATGTAAACGTCTGTTTTTCGATGCTATTCATCCCCTTAATTACAAATCCCGGAAGTTTTTTCAAATTTTCTATAACTGCTTTATCACCGTTAGACCCCAGAGGAAAAGAGATTTCATGGGAATTTGATTTTAAGATAAACCATACATCCATACCCCAAGATTCGTAAGTTTGTACTTCAATAACAGACAGCTCATTCCATGAAATCGACTGCCTGTTCCCGTCTGGATAAATCACTGAGATTCGGATTCCATCATCATGCACAATAAAATCTGATTCTGGTATTTCAGAGCTATCTTTGAACAATCTTGGGAGTAGTTTCATTTTGCTCTCTAATGCTGTGCAAACGCCACTTGCGGCGTCCGAGCGGCGCAGTCGTGTTGTGCTGCGCCTGGTGACGTCTTTTTTGCCAGCTTTTCCTGATAGGGTGTAAGTTAAAAAAGATAGCACTAAGAGTATGAATAGCCACATTGAGCCGTGCATATACCAATAAGCCATATATTGAAAGCCGTAATTATTGGCATATAGGTCTGGTGATGGATGTGCTATTAGTACCTCCATCATATTCTTTGCGTGAGAATCGGCAAGAAGGTGGACACCAACTAGACCGACAAAGAAGAATAAAACTGATATTAATCCTCTCTTCCATTCAGCCATAATTTTTACACATGACCCGTCAAAAATAGGCTCGCGCAAGTGAGTCCTAGCCCAAAGAGTCCTTGCTGGTTTGCTTTGTTATAAACCTTTTTCAATTTCTTTATTGTGCTAATCGCCGCATTCTCCACCTTCCGGCCCATAGAAGAACACTCAGGTTGCAAAATCCTCGGTGAAGTCTTCGAATCGATGTTCTATGCCAGCTGGAACAAATAATACTTCGCCTACTTCAAATTGCTTTCTGGACTGACCATTTACAAACCAGCCACTGCCAGATGCAACGACATAAATTTCATCCCTGGTGTGTGGTTTCTGTAAGTCAACTCGATCAGGTTTGTAAAATTCAACGCTCATTGAGCCGTTGCTGAACAGCTTCACAAAGGGCTCTTTTACGCTCTCTAGCGCCCGGTTTGCTTCTTTAATAGTTAGTCTATCCATAGGGGTATCTCATTTATGCATGACGCCAAAAAAAGCAGCGACACTACCTTTATTTGTTACGCTATTTTTAGCAATAATTTTGATAGCTCCACATTCATACAATTTGACTCGCCCGCCAATGCTAATTGCAAAGCCATTTTTTGATCATCGTAGAGGGGTGAATCCTCCTCTAATAGTGCTTCTCTATCAGTCCATTTTTGAAACCATGGTTCAGCATAGTTGAATACGAAATCGCCCATTACATTCGCACAGGATTCTACAGCCGCTATATCCGCACCAAATTCAAACCGAACATCTTCTAGTAGTTCTCGCTCAGTAGGGCCCGCCAAAGCTATGAAATCCATCGGCTCGTTTAGAACACGAATGCATAAGTGCATGCGAAAACAAGGACCAAACGAGTATTTGTGGATATGAATGAATTCAATAACTGGCCCAGCTTCTCGTACAAAGTAAGCAGGCTTGGTTCTAACGAATCCAAATGCCTGAATATGCTTCGCAAACCTTCTTAACACTTTATCTGCGTTTGACCGCTCTAGTTTTTTATCCATGAGGTACTTTTATTATGACTCCACGTATGTGCGGACGACGGAAGAAAACCTTTGCCGCCGTAAGGCGATTGCGCACTGTCGTTTTGACTCAGGGTTTGCTTGAGAATAGCTATCGGTAACTGTTATGGAGAAGGTTGCGCGCCGTAAAGGTCATATCAGTCTCGTGGGGTTGCCGACATGCTCTTGTTGGCTGTTTACGGAACAGTACTGATTTCGCAAAATTTGTAGCCATTGTCTGTTGATTTAAACCCAAAAACATGTTGAATGCCTTCATGTTCTGCTTCAATTTCATCTGATTCTACGGTATTAACAAGAATTTCAATATAGCCATATTCAATGTCATTTCTTTCTAAAAATTGAGTTTTTCTGGATTTTAGCCGGTCAATTAAGTCATTCGTGAATATTATTGGAACTTCATTTTTGAAAAATTGTTCGGAAGGCATAAATGCTTTCTTAGCATAGAATTCATCATACCAATTAAGATTGTTACTCCTTTGGCGCACTAACTCATCAGCTTCCTTCTTTGTATTGCTTAAGGCAACTCTGATTAATTCATCGATTGAGCGATAATAGCAGCATATCCACAACCCCGAGATACGAATGCGCCAACAATCCCTGACCGATGGTTTTGAAAAACACCGCAAGAAAACTCGCAAAGAGCGT
>NZ_JATAAF010000018.1 GCF_030341905.1 Porticoccus sp. W117
GGTATGGGGTTAATGCACTACTCCGGGAGTTGAAGTGAGAAACAACTGCCTTTAAACGACAAAGCCTCCACTCAAAAAGTGAAGGCTTTGAAGTCGGCCGTTCGAAAACTGGTTTTTACACAGTCTCATTTGGCGCCGGTTTTTTTATGTGCGGTGGTTTTACCTATGAGTAGATCAAATAGAAAAAAGTAGTCCAGTAAATATCAAAACTATACAAAAAGGTCTGGCCTACCTGCCGGTCTATATACCTGTAAAAAAGTGATTTCCATAATAATTTGTAGAATAGCTTTTACAAAAATCCCTAATTAACTGCCATTAATTAACTGCCCAAATTCCTGCATAATCACTTTGATTGGGATCGCCACTCCAAATCCGTTATCGCCACTAAAGCGACTATCATTAATGCGCCAGGTGTTTACCCCCAGTAAATAGCCGTTGTCATCAATCAGAGGGCCGCCGCTGTTACCGGACAGAATTTTGGCATCCACCATAATGCGGTTTTTTCTTATGGACATTACTTTTCCGGCGGTAATGGAGTCAGTTACACCTTTGGGGCTGCCAATAGCGAACACGGGTTGTGACTGGCTCGGCAATGGATAATTGGCCGGTGTCAGAAAAGGAGTGTGATAGCCACTGACTTTTAGTAACGCCAAGTCGTGTTCTTTGGATATTTTTACTAGGCTGGCATTAATCTCTTGGCCGTCTTTGAGGATTAACGTAAAGCGTTTGGCGATGGCAGTAGCGCTACTGGTTAGCGCAAAACTCCGCTGCCGTTTTTTGAAATCCCGTTCCTGTTGTTGGGTTTCGCGCAACTGCTGTTTGTAGTCTTTCTTGCGCTGTTCGTGATTGGCTTTGTGAGCCTCGTACTCCTCGCGAGTAACTGGGTTGCGATATAGTCCAGGGGATTCAACGGACTTTTTCATTTCCCTCAAACGACCTTCGTTACTGGCGATGCGGGATTTTTCTTCCTTTAGCCAGGATTTTCTCCGCCGAAGGTTCTGCGCCTCGTTTTCAAGTTGTTTATCCTGCTGCTGCAACTGGCCAAATTTATTAGGGCGCACAACGTGCTTATTGGTAATCAAGTAACCATTATCGGTAACAAAAAAGCCGGAACCGAAGCCGGATTTGGTGCGCACTGTCACTACCGCCAGCGAGGCTTTTAATTCCGCGGAACTGGCGGGATATTTGGATTCCAGTTGCTGTTTAAGATCGACCTTGGGGCCGTTATCGGTATTGCCGCCAGATGTTTTTTCTTCACCAATGGTGTCGGCGTTTTTGTCTTCGCTGGGCTTTTTATCGGTGTAGACCCAGCGGCCGTTTTTATCTTTGTATTTATAAATCTGCGCAGTGGCAATGGTTGGCAACGTCAAGCTGGTGGCAAGCAGGGCTGCGAGTGCCAAGGTTGTCTGGTTTTTCATAATCCCGTCACTATCGTCCGTAAATATCAGATTTCAGGTATAGCGTTAATCCGTCAGGTAAAAAGTGATGGTTGTCACCACTCGCACATCTTTGTCGATTTTCTCAGTGTCGCCGTAGTTTTCACCGGCGTCACGTACGTAAAAGCTGCCTTGGCGGGCATCGCGAATACCGCCCACTTTGACACCGGCATTTTCGGCAAATTCATTGGCGGCGATACGGGCATTTTTGGTGGCTTCCCGCAACATCTCCGGTTTGATGTCATTGAGCCGGGTAAAGCGGTAGGTGGGAGCCCGGTTGCTGATGTTCATGCCAGTGGCAATGAGTTTGTTTACTTTGGTGCGCACCTGCGCCACCAGATCCACTTTGTCGGTTTCCACGCTGATGGAACCAATCAGCTGGTGAGATTGGTCCACCAGATTTTGGTCTTCATCGCGGTATTCCTGATAACGGTAATCCACCACGCCAATATCCAGCTCGTCTTCGGCAAAACCGTTTTCCTGCAGCAGGGCAATAATGGTCTGCTGGTGCTTTTCGGCCTGCTGGTAAAGGGTAGGGATTTGCTCTCTGGATTTGCCGTCAACAGTAAACAGAATTTGCCAGTTCGCTTGGTCGGCCCGCACCCGGCGCTCGGCGAGTCCTTTGGCCTCGGCGGTGTTGAGCGCCACCTTGGCGTTGTACATGGTTTGGCCAATAAAGTAGCCAGCGGTGGCAAGCCCCGCGGCGATCAGCAGGGCGGTAAGAAAGTGGTTGGTTTTCGGCGTACTCATTGCTGTGTCCTTGCGTGTTTTTATAAATCCTTATTGTGCAATAAGCGTTATATTAAAACTGTGGATATTCGCTGGAGTTTATTTGTTGGAATTGCCTTCAATTTTTTGTACGCCTTCTTCGGTGCCCAACAGCAGCACATCCGCTGGCCGTTGGGCAAACAGACCGTTGGTGACTACGCCTACAATGCTATTGATCTGGGCTTCGGTTTCCCTGGGGTTGGGGATGGAGAAGTTGTACAGGTCGAGTATGACATTCCCATTGTCGGTGACAACGCCCTCCCTGTACACCGGGTCGCAATCCAGTTTGGTTAGCTCCCGCGCTACGTAGCTGCGGGCCATGGGGATGACTTCCACCGGCAGCGGGAACTCACCCAGGGTATCAACCCATTTGCTGCCATCGGCAATGCAGACAAATTCTTTGGATGCAGCGGCGACAATTTTTTCCCGTGTCAGTGCAGCGCCACCGCCTTTGATCAGTTCCAGATCGGGGTTGGTTTCGTCGGCGCCATCAATGTAAATGTCCAGAGTGCCGGCGCTGTTGAGGTCTACCACGTCAATGCCGTGTCTGCGCAGGCGTTCCGCTGAGGCTTCAGAGCTGGCTACTGCAGCGCAGAATTTGGCTTTGTGTTCCGCCAGTGCGTCGATAAAACAGTTGGCGGTAGAGCCGGTACCGATGCCAATAATGCTGTTGTCGTCTATGCGTGTCAGGGTGTAGTCGACAGCGGCTTGGGCGACCGCCTGCTTGAGTTCATCTTGAGTCATCGGAGGCTCGATTCAGGGGAGTGGGCGGCATTATATCGATACCGCTTCGGGCTATCGACAGGAAATCACTCTGGATTCTGTAGCAATAGCATCCAGGGGGATATCCCAGGGGTTGGCAGCGATTTCATCCAGCTGTTGGCAGCTGTGAGCCAAGCCAATTAACGTGGGCCGTCGCGGGCTGACTTTGGTGAATGCCAGGGTGCGGTCGTAAAAGCCACCCCCCATGCCGATGCGGTTGCCACTGGCGTCAAAAGCTACTAACGGCATCAGGATCAAGTCCATTGCCCAGGCGGGTGTGATGCGGCTGCCGGCAAGGGTGGGTTCCGGGTAGCCAAAATGGCTGACAGTCAGCCGATCGCCGCTGCGGTAGGGCACAAAGTGAATGCGATTGTGTTTCAGTGGGTGCAACACCGGCAAGTAGCAGCGCTTACCCGCGGCCTCCGCCAGCAACAGCGTGGGCAGGGGGTCTATCTCCCCATCATTCCCCAAATACAGAGCGATGCGCCGGGCGTGGCGAAAAGCGGCGAGGTTGGAAACTTGCCTCGACAAGCCCTCAGCGGCCTGGCGCTGTTGTTGTGGCGACAGGGTGCGGCGGCGGTGGCGAATTTCGGCGCGTATCTTTTTCTTATCCATTGGAGGCGGATGTTGGACGTTTGAGGTTCGACGTTTGACGAGAGGGCTTATTACCTTGTAGGTCGGCACTCTCTTTTATGAAGAGGGCCGACGTTCTGGGTGTTTTAGAGTCGGGCTAAAGCCCGACCTACATGTTCCATCAACGTCCAAAGGGGCCCCAAGATGCCGCTGCCAACGTTAGCCTTGAACCGTACGATTCAAGGTGGAGGCTCCAGAGGCACATCAGGCTTTCCGCCGCACGGACTTGCACAACAGTGCCGACAAAGAGCTTCCGGGGGTAACGCTATCGGCTCAGGACATTCGTTGACTGGCGAACACCCCAGGGTTGAGGGGATTATAGCGCGTGAGGGGCGGCTTAAAACAGTTCGGCGTTCTCAAATTGCTGCAGGGCATCATCCAGGGTGTTGTTTAAATCCTGCAGGCGCTGTTTGGCCTCATCGCCCATAGCGCCATCCTGCTGCACTTTCATCAAGTCGTAGGTGAGGTTGAGCCCGGCCATTACGGCAATGCGTTCCAAACCCAGCACGCTGCCGCTGTTTTTGATATTGCGCATACGTTGATCCAGTACGCGGGCTGAGTCCAGCAGGGCAATGCGCTCGTCCGGCGGGCAGCTGACCTGATACTCTTTGTCGAGAATTTTGATATTGGTGGTGTTGCTCACTGTGGATTCCTTCGCGGTCAGGCTTCGCTGTTGAGGCTTTTCAGACGAGTGATCATGCCCTCAACCCGGTTGCGGGCTTGCTCATTTTTCTCAATCAGTTTGCTGCGCTCCCGCAACAGACTGGCTTCCCGCTCCCGCAGGGTTTTGTTTTCCTGATGCAGTCGGGTGCACAGGGCAATCAGGCGATCGACCTTTTGTTCAATGTGTTGGAGCTGATCCTGCTGCATGAGCTTGCGATTACCTCAAAGAGCCGAGTGGCTACGTATTGACCGCTAACTATATTGTGACCCATAGCAAGGGTCAACGATTTAAAGTGATTTCTAGAATACGGCGCTAGCTTCTGTGATTATCGACACTTTCTGTGATGTTCTTTAAGGCGAAACCCGGCTCCGGGTTGTGTGTTAGCATTTGCACTTAATTTGCTTGAGAACGCTCCTAAATACCATGAAAGTCGATTTTGAAAGCGTTGCCGATGCCTTTTTCAAGGCCGCAATAAACGAAAGCCCCTCCGAACTGCACGGCATGTTGTGTGGCCGCATCGCCGGTGGGCAAAAACTCACAGACGACGCCTGCCTGGCGGCAATAGCCGAACATTACCCGGAAGATTCCGACAAATTTTCTTCTATATCCGAGCAACTACTCGCTCTCGGCAAATTGGCCGGCGACAAATTGCGCGATACCGGCTTTGGCTTTGAGCTGCTGCTGCCGGATGATGATTACGAGCTGGCCCAACGGCTCGACTGCCTTGGCCAGTGGTGCCAGGGTTTTTTGGTGGGGTTGGGGCTTTCTGGCCTCTCCAGCGATACACAGTTTTCCCCTGATGCTGCAGACGCGCTTAAGGATTTGGCACAGATTGCCCAGATCGACCCCGCCGAGCTGGAGAGCGAAGAAAGTGAAACCAACTTCTTTGAGGTGACCGAATATGTGCGCATGGCAGCGCTAATGGTGCACTCGGAAGTGAATACCGTCAGCAGTGCCCAGCAGCCAACGATTCATTAACGGAAACCCAATGGCTATTCCCGCCGCCGAGTTTGCTCGCCGCCGCCGTACCCTGATGAATTTGATGGGCGACAACAGCATTGCTGTGCTGCCCGCTGCACCAGTACGGGTGCGCAGCCGCGATACCGAATATCTGTACCGCCAGGACAGCGATTTCCATTACCTGTGCGGCTTCCCTGAGCCGGAGGCCGTACTGGTGTTATTGCCCGGCCGTGAGCAAGGCGAGTTCGTATTATTTTGTCGCGAGCGCAACCGTGAACGGGAAATCTGGGATGGTTACCGCCAAGGGCCGGAAGGTGCCTGTGAGCACTATGGGGCCGATGATGCTTTTCCCATTGGCGATATCGATGACATCCTGCCGGGGTTGCTGGAAGGGCGCGACCGGGTGTATTACTCCATGGGTCGCCATCCGGAATTCGACAACCAGTTGATGGGCTGGATCAACCACATCCGTAGCCAAGTGAAAACCGGTGCCGTGCCCCCCAATGAATTCAGCGACCTGGATCATTTTCTTCACGACCTGCGGCTCTACAAAAGCAGCGCTGAACTCAAAGTGATGCGCCGCGCCGGAGAAATCAGCGCCGCCGCCCACTGCCGCGCCATGGAAGTGTGCAAACCCGGCCTGTACGAATATCAATTGGAGGCGGAGTTGCACCACCAGTTTGCCATGGCGGGCGCTCGCTCACCGGCCTACAGCTCTATTGTTGGCGGCGGTGCCAACGGTTGTATTCTGCACTACATTGAAAATCGCGACCGCCTCAAAGACGGTGACTTAGTATTGATCGATGCCGGTTGTGAACTGCACGGTTATGCAGCGGATATTACCCGCACCTTCCCAGTGAATGGCAGCTTTAGTAAACAGCAGCGCGCGCTTTACGAAATTGTATTGGCCGCTCAGCAGGCGGCCTTTGAACAAGTCAAACCTGGCAACCCCTGGAGTGCTGGTCACGATGCCGCAGTCAAAGTAATTGTCGATGGTTTGTTGGAATTGGGACTGCTGCGTGGCGAGCGTGCAGAACTGATAGAAAGTGGCGCCCACCGGGAATTCTATATGCACAAAACCGGGCATTGGATCGGTCTGGATGTACACGACGTGGGCGACTATCGAGTAGACGACCACTCTCGTGTACTGGAACCGGGTATGGTGCTGACCGTGGAGCCGGGCATCTACATCGCCCCGGACAACCTGAATGTGGAAGAAAAATGGCGCGGTATTGGTATTCGTATTGAAGATAATTTGGCGGTTACCGCGGATGGGTATGAAAACTTGACGGTGGGGGTGCCCAAAGCGCCGGAAGAAATTGAGCAGTTGATGGCTGCGGGCTAGAGGGTGGCGATGGAATCGTTTACTGGATGTAAACTTGCTTACTTTATTGGCGATCAGCTGCTGGTCTACAAGCGTGATGATTTCTCGGATATACCTTTTCCAGGCCAGTGGGATTTTCCCGGTGGTGGTCGCGAGGGAAACGAAACGCCAGAACAGTGTGTATTGCGAGAACTTGCAGAAGAATTCTCATTGGTGCTTCCTGAATCAAAGCTGATTTACAAAGTGCGTGTTGCAAATTATACCAATACAGGCTTTTCGTTTTTCTTTGTTGCCAGAAGCGATAAAGCAGACGCGGATAAAATTTGTTTTGGTGAAGAGGGGCAGTTTTGGCGACTGATGTCTGTGGAAGAGTTTATAAATGCTCCCGATGCGATCTCTGCGCTTAAAAAGCGACTTTCAGAATATCTGGAAAGTTGCCAAAAGCCCTGATTTGTCATTGCGAGTCGCGTAGCGACGCGGCAATCTAGCGTCTAAAAAAGCAAAGCCTCTGGATCGCCGCGCTGCGCTCGCGATGACAGTTTTCAACTTGTGAATGAAGCACGGCAAAGCTTCACCCACCCTATAATTTACGATTTTGGAAATTTATATGAACACGCTACTTACTACAGGCGACCACGGCACCCCAATCACCTTGGTAGAAACCGCTAACTACGATTCGTGGTTAGAGCAACAATCGGAGCCCCTGCAAAACTGGCTGGCCAGTACCGAGTTCAAGGGTAAGGGAATTAGTTTGGTGCCCGGTGAGGATGGTGTGTTGAATCAGGTGATTCTCGGTGTGGGTGATGCTAGTAATCATTTTATGTGTGGTGATTTACCCACCAGTTTGCCGGTTGGTGACTATCGTCTGGAAGCGGATGAAGCGCAGCAAAAGCTGGCAGCGTTTAGCTGGGGTTTGGGTGCTTACAATTTCGATCGCTACAAAAAAAGGGAAGAAAAAGAACGCCCGCAACTGGTTTTGCCAGCTCAGGAATTAGTGGATGAGGCGGACAAATTAGTGCAAGCAGTGGCACTGGTACGGGATATGGTGAATACGCCTGCTGGTGACATGATGCCCCAGCATATGGCGGAGGTGGTGGAAAGCCTGGCTAACGAATTTGGCGCTGAATTCAGCCAGATTGTTGGCGATGATTTGCTGGCAGAAAACTACCCAACCATCCACGCTGTTGGCCGCGCCAGTGTGCATGCGCCGCGGTTGCTCGACCTGCGCTGGGGAGATGAAAGTCACCCCAAGATAACACTAGTGGGTAAAGGCGTATGTTTTGATAGCGGCGGTCTGGATTTAAAACCCGCTGCTGGAATGCGCTTTATGAAAAAAGACATGGGTGGTGCCGCCCATGTGGCGGGCTTGGCACGGCTGATAATGTCTCACAATTTGCCGGTACGTTTGCGAATGCTGATTCCCGCTGTAGAAAATGCGGTAGCGGGCAACGCCTTCCGCCCCGGCGATGTGATTACTACCCGCCAGGGGTTAACTGTGGAAATCGACAATACTGATGCGGAAGGTCGCCTGGTGTTGTGTGATGCGCTGACCGAGGTCTGCACCGAAAATCCAGAATTGATTGTCGACTTTGCGACTCTAACCGGCGCTTGCCGAGTAGCGCTGGGTACCGAACTGCCGGGTTTCTTTACCGACGATAAGCAGTTGGCTGAAGACCTGGCCGACAGTGGTGAATCCGTTGACGACCCGGTGTGGCAATTACCCTTACACAAACCCTACAAGCAAATGTTGAAAAGCGAGATCGCCGATTTGTCTAACTGCGCCAACGGCCCTTTTGGTGGTGCGATTACTGCGGCGTTATACCTGCAGGAATTTGTGGGCAAGGATATCCCTTGGGTGCACTTCGATATTATGGCCTGGAATAATCGCAAACAGTCAGGTCGTCCGGTGGGGGGTGAGGCGTTTGGAATGAGGGCGGTTTTTGAAACCTTAAAAAAGCGTTACTTGGAATAAACTTGCTTTTGGACGAATAAGGATGGATGTTGAGGGATTTCTTGAAATGGTAGGGGTAGTAAGCATAGCTATTGCTACCATTTCATCGATGAGTATTCTTTTGGAATTCTTATCGGTAGAAAAAAACTTACCGAAAAAGAAAAGAGTTCTTTTCACTTTGGTTCCCTTATCAATGTTCTTTACCCCTTGGGTTTTGTTTGACTATGAAAGGGGGAGTGCAAAGTACATATCTATTATACGTAGGTCGTCTATAGCTCTATGGTGTGCAATCGCAGCAGTGATACTTTTCTTGGCTAATATTTTGATTGCTGGTTATTAACCTTTTTCACTACAACTTAACGATATAAACCAAACTCAAAAACGGCGGCAGATTGGTGCTGTTCTCAACCGTAATATCGTGTTTATGGCTGCCAGTTGCTGCGTTTTTTGCTCCAAACGCACCACTTTTAATATCGACTGTTGAGCTTGTTTTAGCACTGTTTGCGGTGTGTGTATGGCTGCTTTGGCCGCCGCTTTTGCCAACACTATCGAATAGGTTGGTGCCGCGAATAAATCGGTTTCGCAAGTCGGGGGTGCCGTCTTCACCGTTGCAAATTGCCCATCCCAGAGGCGGTTGTAAATAGGTATTTCCGTCGTTATCTTCTTTTAAGTAGGTTTCTCTGGGTTGCCAGGCAATCACGGTGCCTCTGGGTACGCCGTACACGCTCTCCGGCAGTGGTGGCGTGCCATAATCTCTCAACAGTGCCCGCGAGCGTTTGTATTCCAATGGCAAGTGGCTCCAGTAGCTGCGTGCGGTGGCCGCGATAGGTGCGCTATGAATTTTTATTTTGCCCTCACGCATATCCTTGAGCATGGTGAGAATATCGTCCAAGTTAGTGAGCACGCCTGGGCGGCGTTCCCCATCCACGTACAAACCCCCTGACCGAGCGGCGAACATCAGCTCAACGTTGCTGTTGGTAAGTATTTGCCGATTGTCATTGGAAATGCCGCCTTCCGCACTACCGGAGACAAATGCAGCTTTAAACGCCGCTTTGATTCTGCTGGATTTACTGCTGTCGGTTTCGGTAATTTTGCCGCGCACAGCAATCCGGTAGCCATAGGTGATGGCGGAAATATAGTGGGAACCGTAGTCCGCCAGAAACTGTTGGCGGAATTCAGCATTATCTGCGCCACCGTTTTCAAAGCGGGGCACAACATTTGTATTCCACTTAACCTCGCCGTTGGGGGCGGATTCCACAATGTCGTGGACAATGCCTTTGGCGTCGATCACTGCATAGATGGAGTGGGAAGATTGGCGTTCCTGGCGAGCCTGTTCGTAAGCAACATCTGCGGAGGCAAAGTTGTATGAGCCCTGAAAATACGCAGAGAGGATATTGGCTTCGTCGCGAACGGAGCTGGTTTCTTGCAGGCGAAAGTTTTCAGTCAGGGTGTAATCTTCAGTGGGCACCGATTTTAGTTGGGTAGCCAATTTCAACGGCTGCTGCCCCACCCGGCGCAGTGGTGCACCGGGATCTGACATATCCACCCCATCACCAATATTTAATTTGCCCTCGCTGATAAAGCCGGGATCGACTTGGTACTGAGTGCGGCTAATGTCGTGGTTGTTGAAAGTTGAGCTGTTGAAGTCTGTATCCTGGGCGCCAACGTCGTTTGTTTCTGGCGGAGCAATTGGGTCGTCCTGGGCTTGATTTGCTGACTCGTTACATCCGGATAAAAGGGCGGCAAACAAGAGTGATGCTGTGTAAACACGAAACGACGGTTTGCTGTGAATCTGAGAAAATCCCATTTTCATGTCCATGGTTGATTATTCTTGTGGTTTATCTGACGGTTGTTTAAAGCGTAGACCATTAACAGCACATTGGTCTTTGGCTAGTCGCCATAAATAGATACTGGTACACAATCCAATACCTCCCAGCAGTACAAAACTCCACCACTGGCCAATAATCCACATGGAAATCCCCATGCCTAACCACAGAACCAGTACCGCCCTATTGCGTACGGTTTTGGAGATGCCATCGCCTCGCTGGTAACGGGCGATGATCGGCCCCATGGTTTTATGGGACAGCAGCCAGCGGTGAAAGCGTGGTGAAGAGCGGGCAAAGCAGGCGGCGGCCAGCAGCACAAAGGGGGTTGTAGGCAGCAGTGGCAGAACAATGCCAATGGCACCCAAGAACAACGCCAGCCAACCGCAAGATATCAGCAAGTGCCGTTTCACAAAAAAGCTTCCAATAAGCTGTTCAGAAAACGGTGCCCGGTTGCGGTGGGCTGCAGGCGTTGTGAATCGTCCACCATCAGTTTTCGTCGCTGCAGCTGTTGCCAGGCGGGCTTGATACTGTCCAGCGACAGGCCGGTGTAATTTTCAAAAAATGCCGCGTCGACACCGCGATTCAGGCGCAGTGCATTCATTAAAAATTCCACCGGCAATTGTTCGTTGAGAACTGAATCAGCTGCTGCACAGAAATTTTTTTCTTTGCAAAAATAGTCTTTGGGGGTGCGGGTTTTGCGTGTGCGAACTATTTTCTGTTCATTTAGCAGAGTGATTTTACCGTGGGCGCCGGCGCCGATGCCGAGGTAGTCACCAAACTGCCAGTAGTTGAGGTTGTGTTGCGATGCTTGCTTATTTCTGCAATAGGCGGACACTTCGTATTGTTGAAATCCGCTCTCCGCCAACAGCTGTTGGCCTCTGTCAGAAATAGCTTCCAGTACCGAGTCTTTTGGCAGTTGTGGTGGCTGGCGGTAAAACGCGGTGTTGGGTTCGATAGTGAGCTGGTACCAGGACAGGTGGTTGGGCTCGATGGCGATGGCCTGGCGCAGATCATTGAGAGCATCTTCCTCCGTTTGCCCCGGCAAGCCATGCATTAAATCGAGATTGAAATTATCAAACCCGGCTGCGCGGGCCATGCTGGCGACGGTATGCGCTTCGCGGGCGCTGTGAATACGGCCTAGCTGTTGCAAGTGCAAGTCGTCAAAGCTCTGGATGCCGATGGATAGGCGGTTAATGCCAGCAGCGCGAAAACCGGCAAACTTTTCCTGTTCAAAGGTGCCGGGGTTGGCTTCCAGGGTGATTTCTATATCGCCGTCAAAACCAATCTCCTGTTCCACGCCTTGCAGAATCATCTCGATAGCGGAGGCGGAAAACAAACTCGGCGTACCACCACCAAAAAAGATCGAATGAATTCGGCGCCCTTGCACATAGGGCAGATCGTTTTTCAGATCGTGCAGTAGTGCTGCCACATACTGTTTTTCAGGGATATCCCCCCCAGCAGCGTGAGAATTAAAGTCGCAGTAGGGGCATTTGCGTACACACCAGGGGATATGGATGTAAAGTGATAATGGAGGAAGCAGTAACATTGCGTGCCTAGCGAATCTCAAACATGCTGGGTGGCATTGGCCTATAGCCAATTTCTACGGCACCACGCCTTTTAACCCACACCAAATTTTGTTTCGTAAGGCCAATAACGCCGTAAATATTGGTGTTTTTCCAACGGTTTGTTAGTCCTATATGCTTAGTATTTGACAAGTCTGCACCTCGAAGAGATGCATCGTTGAAATTACTCGACCATAGGTTGCTTCCTTCAAGAGATGCCTTTTCAAGGGTTGAGTGGGCAAAGTTTGTGCCTCTTAAATTGGCGTTTTGTATCTTTGCATGAGATAAGTCCACATTACTTAAATCCATGTTAGTTAGGTTTGCCCCAATTAAGTTGATTTGGCTTAAGTCGACTTTTGTATCTGGGTCGTTCCTGCGTTCTAACTTAATAAACGCGTTAACGGCTTCGCTTTTGGCCCTGATATTTTTTGCCAGATTTCCATCTGGTCCGTCTTCATAGAGTATGTCTAATAGTTGAGAACGACGTTGACTAATCCACTGCTCGTTTTGATCCTCTATTTGCTGCTTTTGAATTTCTAGTTGTGCGCTTTGTTTAGAAATTTGTTCTTGGAAGAAATGGTTTTGATCACTGATTAACTGGTTCTGATCGAAGAGTATTGCATTTTGCTGAAATAAAACTATGAGAGAGGCGACTGCAATCAAACTTCCAGCTGTTGCTACAGTTGACGGTGAAAAAAACAGTCGATGCAAAAGGGCTTTGAAAGCAGCTGTGCGCCTTGGGTCACCTTTTGGCCAATCTCGTCTTTGAATAAAAAAGTTATTTAATACATGGAGTAACCTGTGATCTTGTTCTATAAGGCGAGTTTCTAAAATATCTAACCGCTCTTCATCGTTTTTTTGCATTGAATGCATCCTTGGGAAGAGATGACGATTATTTAACCATAGTAGATTGGTTAAAGAGTAGGTGTGGGCTGTTGTTTGTATGCACTAGGAGCTATCAGATTTTTAGTTTTTGCAGTAAATTGGCCATCGCCTTGCCCCGATGACTGATCTGGTTCTTTACGACCTTCGGCAATTCCGCGCTGGCGCAGTTATGCTCCGGCACCAAGAACAGTGGGTCGTAGCCAAAGCCGTTGTCACCTTTGGGTTCAAACAGAATGCGACCTTCCCAAGTGCCTTGGCAGATCAGCGGCGTGGGGTCGTCCGGGTGGCGAAGATACACCAGCAGGCATTGGAAGCGAGCGGTGCGCTGTTCTTCCGGCACGTCCTGCATCAGTTCCAGCAACTTCTGGTTGTTGCGGGCGTCGCTGGCGTCTTCTCCAGACTCTCCATGGCCAGAAAAACGCGCGGAATAAATGCCCGGCGCCCCTTTCAGGTAATCTACTTCCAGGCCGGAGTCGTCGGCAATGGCAGGCAGCCCGGCGTAGTGGGAGGCGCAGCGGGCTTTGAGAATGGCGTTCTCCACAAAGGTGCGGCCGGTCTCTGCCACTTCCGGTACGGAAAATTCCGATTGTGGTGCAACGTCGATGTCACAGTCCGCCAGCAGTTGCTGAAATTCGTTGAGTTTTCCGGCGTTGCCGCTGGCTAGTACGACTCTGTCGCTCATGCCTCAATCCCTGTAAAAGGTTTGCTGAAATTTCAGTCGATAGCTGGGTTTGTTGGGGTCTGCCTTAACGTCAATTTTGAAGGTCAGGGAATCCTTGTTATCAAACTTGAACGACGCCAGATAGTAAACCACATCGCCTTCGCGCACTTCGAAAAAATCGAGTTGTTGGGATTGCTGCAACAGGTTGGATACGGTGCCTTTCACCAGTGCTTGCACACCACCGACTACCTGATCGGCAGGCACCACGGCAATGTTTACCAGGCCGCGTTTTTTGCTGCGCACAATGTCGTGTGCGGCAGCCACTTCTGCCGGAATAAAGCTGCTGTTAAAGGTGCTGTAGAAAATTTTATTGCCGTCGTGCACTTTATAGGTATCGCCACCGGCGTGGGCTCCGATAGCCAGCAGCGCGGTGGCAATAAACAGGCCGAGAGTTTTCATGGGGGCCTCCTAACGGCTCAGGTGGTAAATGGCAGTCTCTGCAAACAGGTTAGGCCATATTCCTTTCAGTTGCTGGTCGGGGCTGTGCCCGGCAGCCATCTGGCGATCGAGAATGTGGATGCCCATCTGATCGCACAGCGATTCAAAATCACTGACCGTGCAAAAGTGGATGTTGGGGGTGTCGTACCACTGGTAACTCAACTGTTTGGTGACCGGCATGCCGCCACGGAACATCAGGTGGCAGCGGGCGCGCCAATTGCCAAAGTTGGGGAAGGTGACGATGCAGGTTTTGCCCACCCGCAACATTTCCTCCAGCACCTTGTGCGGCTCGCGCATGACCTGCAGCGCCTGGGTCATGATTACCGTATCAAAACTCTTGTCGGCAAAGTTCGCCAAGCCATTGTCGAGGTTTTTCTCAATCACGTTGACGCCGTTGCCGACACAGGCGCTGATCTGATTTGGGTCGATCTCCAGACCGTAGCCTTCCACCTGCTGGTTTTCTTTGAGGGCTTTCAACAGGCTGCCATCGCCGCAGCCCAAATCCAAAACCCGGCTGCGGGGGCTGACCCAGTGCTGCAAAATATCGAAATCTACGCGCACCTTATAGGCCCTCACCTGTGGCAGCCAATTGCTCGGCGATGTTGTTCATGTAATTGCCAAACACCGTGCGGTAGCGCTGATCTTGAAGCAAAAAGGCGTCGTGACCGTGAGCGGACTCAATGTTTACGTAGCTGACGTTGCGGCCAGCGGCCACCAGTGCGTCAACCAATTCTTTGGAGCGCTCCGGAGAGAAGCGCCAGTCGCTGCTGAACGACAGGATCAGGAAGTCACACTGGGCCTGGCTGAGTGCTGCCACCGGGTCGTTGTCGTACTCTCTGGCAAGGTCAAAGTAATCCAGCGCCTTGGTCATCAGCAGGTAGGTGTTGGCGTCGAACAGACCGGAAAACTTGTCCCCCTGATGGCGCAGGTAACTTTCCACCTGGAACTCGATGGGGGCATTGTTTTGCCCCAGCAGGTCACCGCTGCGCAGCTCGCGGCCAAAGCGATTGCCCATCAACTCGTCCGACAGGTAGGTGATATGGCCAATCATGCGCGCCAGTGCCAGGCCGCGCTTGGGGGCAGTCTGGTGGCCCAGATAGTCGCCGTCGTGATAATCCCGGTCGGAGGTGATAGCGCGGCGTGCGGTTTCGTTGAAGGCGATGTTCTGGGCGCTCAGCTTCATGGAGGAAGCGATCACCACACAGTGGCGCAGGCGTTCCGGGTACAGCAGTGCCCAACGCATGGCCTGCATACCGCCAAGGCTGCCGCCAACGACGGCGGCCCACTGTTGGATGCCCAGACGATCAGCCAGGCGCGCCTGGCTGTGTACCCAGTCCCGTACCCGCAGCGGCGGGAAACTTGGCCCCCAGGGTTTGTCGGTGGCCGGGTTGGTGGAGCTGGGCCCGGTGCTGCCGTGGCAGCCGCCAATATTGTTGAGCGACACCACAAAGAACTTGTCGGTGTCGATGGGCTTGCCGGGGCCGATGTAGTTGTCCCACCAGCCGGGCTTATCGCCCTTGTGGTGGGTGCCGGCGGCGTGGTGGTGGCCGGACAGGGCGTGGCAAATCAACACGCCGTTGCTGCACTCGCTGTTGAGTTCGCCGTAGGTTTCCACTACCAGCTCGTACTCTGTCAGGGTACGGCCACAGGCCAGCTCCAGAGGTTCGTCAAAGTGAAAGCGCTGGGGTTCAACAATACCGACGGATTGGTCGGGCCAGTCGGGTTGGCTGCTATCTGTCATGATCCTTGGCTACGGTTATTGAACGCTGCTGAGCAGGGCGGAAAACAGAGGGGTAATCAGGTGTTTGTCCAGCATCCACAGGGCAAACATGGTGATCATCAAACTAAAATCCAGGCCGCCCATGGGGGGGATCAGGTTGCGTATGGGTTTGATCACCGGCTCGGCAATCTGGTGCACCAGCTGCAGACCCGGATGAGACGAGCCGGGAGCTACCCAACTGGCGATAAAGATAACAAAGAAGCTGAACAGGTAGATATTCAGTGCGGTTTCTACGCTGTAGTAAGTGCCGATCACGAACAGCCCGAGGATGCTACCGCCCCCGTATTGGAGGCCGGCGATCAGGGTTTGGATAGCCAGCAGTATCACAAAGGTGGCGGTATTAAAGCGGCCAATGGGAGGCAGCACCTTCTGCAACGGGTGCACCAGCGGCGCGGTAAAACGGGCAATCATTTGCGAAATGGGGTTGTAAAAATCAGCCTGGGCCAACTGCAACAGCAGCCGAGCGCCTAGCAGGTAGCAGTAAAAGCCGCCAATAAAACTGATTATGTCAGTTACAAAAGCCATTAGTTGATATCCGTTGGGTTCTCTTTATTTTCTGCCGCCATTTCACGGCCCCGGTCACGGGCGCCGGTCATGCCTTTGCGAATGGTATCTGCAAGCCCCTCTTGAAGGAAGGTGGTAATGGCGCGGTCGGTGGTGCCGTTTTTGGAGGTGACCCGGCGGCGCAATTCCGCGGGATCGTGTTCTCCTTGCGCCGCCATGCGAGCCGCACCCAGAGCGGTCTGGATGGTGAGGCGGCGGGCGGTGCCTGCGTCCAGTCCCAGCTCGGTGGCGGCCTTCTCCATCAGTTCCATCAACAGGAAGTAATAAGCGGGGCCGCTGCCGGAAACGGCGGTAACGGCGTCCATCAGCTGTTCGTCTGCCACCCATTCGGCAATGCCCACCGCCTGCAACAGCTGTTGCGCTTGCTGGCGTTGCTCAGCGCTGACTTTGGTGTTGGCATAAAGCCCGGTGGCTCCGGTGTGCAGCGCCGATGGGGTGTTGGGCATACAGCGCACGATGGCGCGGTTTCCACCAAGCCATTTGTCCATCAGTTGTGTGGTGATGCCTGCTGCCACAGAAATGATCAATGGCTGGTGATCCAGGGCATCCGCCAATAACTCACAGGTGTCACGCATCATTTGCGGCTTGACGGCCAGCACCAGTACGTCGGCCCATGCAGTCAGGTCGCGGTTGTCGGTGGTGCAGTCGATACCAAAGGTGTCCTGTACCTGTGCTGCACTGGCCTGGCTGCGGGTGCTGGCGCGCACGTTGTTTGCTGGGTGGCCGTGTGCCAATAGCCCGCCAATCAGGCTGCCTGCCATATTGCCGGCGCCAATAAAGGCGATACGTGAGTTGGTGTCAGTCATTGTGGTGTTGTTTTCCGGGCTCTCTTTTTCCAAACACGTCCGTACCAATGCGCACCATGGTTGAGCCGGCGGCAATGGCGGCGTCCATATCCCCGGACATGCCCATGGAAAGGGTGTCCAGATGATGTTGATCGGGCAGTTGGCGGCGCAGATTATCCAGCAGTTGTGCCAGCCTGGCAAAGGTTTGGCGTTGTTGCTGAGGGTCGTTGTCGGGGGCGGGAATCGCCATCAGGCCACGCAATCGCAGGTTGCCCAATGGTGCGACAGCGGCGGCCAGCTCGGGCAGTTGCTGCGGAGATATGCCGGATTTGCTGGCTTCGCCGTCAATATTTACCTGCAGGCAGATATTCAGCGGCGACAGCGCCGAGGGCCGCTGGTCGTTGAGGCGGCGCGCCACCTTGATTCGCTCGATTGTGTGAACCCAGTCAAAGTTTTCTGCCGCCAGACGGGTTTTATTGCTCTGCAGCGGGCCGATAAAATGCCAGTGAATGCCTTTGCCGTGCAGCTGTTGAACCTTTTCCAGTGCTTCCTGCAGGTAATTTTCGCCAAAGTGGCGTTGGCCTGCCTGCCAGGCGGCTTCAATGGCGCTCACCGGTTTGGTCTTGCTGACGGCCACCAGGGTGATCTCCTGAGGAGCGCGACC
The DNA here is from genome assembly GCF_030341905.1 of Porticoccus sp. W117. Classification (GTDB taxonomy): domain Bacteria; phylum Pseudomonadota; class Gammaproteobacteria; order Pseudomonadales; family Porticoccaceae; genus SCSIO-12696. The sequence goes on from NZ_JATAAF010000018.1 coordinate 17,724, forward strand.
GGCAGCCGCCGATGAGTCGGCAATACGTTGCTGCACAGCGTTCAGATTGGCGCTGATTGAGGTTACATTCATGGTGGCATGGGGCATATACTAGAGCGACGTTATGCATTCTAATGCAATCGCTCACAAAGCCCCACAGTAATAATAATTAGCAACAAACAGGACGTATGGATGGATATTACCGAGCTGCTGGCATTCAGTGTTAAACAGGGTGCCTCCGACCTGCACATTTCAGCCGGGTTGCCGCCGATGATTCGCATTGACGGCGACATTCGCCGCATCAACCTGCCCCCCATGGATCACCGCCAGGTACATGCCCTGGTGTATGAGATCATGAACGACAAACAACGGCGGGATTTCGAAGAGTTTCTGGAAACCGACTTCTCCTTTGAAGTCCCCGGTGTGGCGCGCTTCCGGGTGAACGCCTTTAACCAGAACCGCGGTGCCGGTGCAGTGTTCCGTACCATTCCCTCCCGGGTTCTGACGATGGAAGACTTGGGCTTTGGGCAGATATTTCGGGATCTATCCATGCTGCCCCGCGGCCTGGTGCTGGTGACCGGCCCCACCGGTTCCGGTAAAAGTACCACTCTGGCGGCGATGGTGGATTACGTTAACGAGAATCGCTATCAGCATATCCTCACGGTGGAAGACCCCATCGAATTTGTGCACGAGAGTAAAAAGTGCCTGGTGAACCAGCGCGAGGTGCACAAAGACACCCACGGTTTTAACGAGGCGTTGCGTTCTGCCCTGCGGGAAGACCCGGATGTGATTCTGGTGGGTGAGCTTCGTGACCTGGAAACCATTCGCCTGGCGCTGACCGCAGCGGAAACCGGCCACCTGGTATTTGGCACCCTGCACACCAACTCCGCGGCCAAGACCATCGACCGGATTATCGACGTATTCCCAGCGGCGGAAAAATCCATGGTGCGCGCCATGTTGTCGGAATCCCTGCAGGCGGTAATCGCCCAGACGCTGATGAAGAAAATTGGTGGCGGCCGGGTGGCGGCTCACGAAATCATGGTGGGTACCCCCGCTATTCGTAACCTGATTCGCGAGGACAAAGTGGCGCAGATGTACTCCGCCATCCAGACCGGCGGCGCCTTGGGTATGCAGACCATGGATCAGTGTCTGCACAAACTGATTGCACAGAAAGTGATTACCAAAGAACAGGCGCGGGAGAAAGCCAAGATACCGGATGATTTCTAAAGATCGTCGCAATACGCTTGCGATGACAGATGTAAACCAAAATAACAACAAACTGGATTACAGGGTGGAACCATGGACTTCGACAAACTGCTAAAACTGATGGTGGAAAAAAAGGCATCGGACCTGTTTATAACCGCCGGTGTGCCCCCCTGTGTGAAAGTGAACGGTCAGTTAATGCCGGTAAATTCTGGTCCCATGAGCCCGGAGAAAGCCCGTGAGGCGGTGCTGTCGGTGATGGACAATGACCAGCGCAAGGAGTTTATGCGCACCAAGGAGCTCAACTTTGCCATCAGTTCTACCGGTCTCGGACGCTTCCGCGTCAGTGCTTTTTACCAGCGCAACCACGTGGGCATGGTGCTGCGTCGCATCGAAACCAAAATTCCATCCTTTGAAGATTTACATCTACCACCGATTCTGGCGGATCTGGCTGGTACCAAACGCGGCATCATTATTTTTGTGGGCGCCACCGGTACGGGTAAATCCACCTCGCTGGCGTCGATGATTGGCTACCGCAACAACAACAGCAAAGGTCATATCATCACCATCGAAGACCCCATCGAATTTGTCCACCAGCATCGCGGTTGCATTGTTACCCAGCGGGAAGTGGGGGTGGACACCGAGTCTTTTGAAGTGGCCTTGAAGAATACCCTGCGACAGGCGCCAGATGTGATTTTGATTGGTGAGATTCGCTCTCGGGAAACCATGGAGCACGCGGTGACATTCGCCGAAACCGGCCACCTGGTAATGGCCACCCTGCACGCCAATAATGCCAACCAGGCGCTGGATCGCATTCTTCACTTCTTCCCGGAAGATCGTCATTCGCAATTGTGGATGGATCTGTCCCTGAACATGAAAGCCATGGTGGCCCAGCAGCTGATTCCTACTGCCGACGGTAGTGGTCGCCGTGCCGCCATTGAGATATTGATCAACACCCCGCTGGTGAGTGACCTGATTCGCAAGGGTGACGTACACAAAATCAAGGAAGTGATGACCAACTCTACGGAGCAGGGCATGCAGACCTTCGACCAGGCCCTTTACCGCCTGTATGACCAGGGTATTATCTCCTACGAAGATGCCCTCAGCCACGCGGACTCGAAGAACGACCTGCGCCTGATGATCAAACTGCAGTCAGAAACCGATGCCAACTACCTGTCCAATGCTGCCGATGATTTGCAGGTGGAGGAAGAGCAGGAAATGGATCCGTTTCGGAATTTTTAGATTCGGTTGCGAGTTACGGGTTGCGTGTTTCGCGTAACCCGAAACCCGAAACGGTTTTTTTAAGGCTCCTTACCGCAGTCTGGCTCCCCTAGCCAACTCTCCATAATCAACTGTGCTGCAATTGCATCCACGGGTTCATCCCGGTAGCTTGCTCTGTGCCCTGCCATGGATTTGGCTTCTTGGGTGGTCAGTCTTTCATCCACCATCAATACTCGCGTGCCAAAGCGGCCGTGCAGGCGGCGGGCAAATTTTCTGGCGCGAACGGCAAATTCACTTTCGCTGCCGTCCATGTTCAGTGGCAACCCCACCAATACCAATTCCGGCTGCCATTCATCCAACAGCTTTTTCAAGTCGTCCCAGTTGGGGGTGCCGTCTTTGGCGCGTAGCTCGGTGAGCGGGCGGGCGCTGCAAGTGATGGTTTGGCCCACGGCGACGCCGATGGAGCGGGTGCCGTAGTCGAAGGCGAGCAGGGTTTTAACGGCAGCTAACATTTTTTAAGCGCGGCCAAAGCTGTGGCTGAGGTGTTGAAGGTTCACACCAATAGAAGCCGCTGCGGCCCTATTGCGCTCGGCAAACGGAGTGCGAAAGATGATTTCGGAGTCGGCAGGTACTGTAAGCCAGGCGTTGTCGGCGATTTCCTGCTCCAGTTGGCCGGCGCCCCAACCCGCGTAGCCCAGTACCACCAGCGCGTCGCTGGGGCCATTGCCCGCCGCCATATCGGCGATGATGTCGCGGGAGGCGGTCAGGCTCACTTGCGGGGAAACTTTCATGGTGGATTCCCAGCTTTGATCGTCACCGGTGTGCAGTACAAAACCGCGCTCAACACTTACTGGGCCGCCGGAAAGCAGTGGTTGGCTGTCCAGGGGGCTGCTGCTGTCCAGTTGCATCTGCTCGAACACTGTGCTGAGTGGAACGTCCATGGGGCGGTTGATCACCAGGCCCATGGCGCCCTCTTTGCTGTGGTCGCAAATGTACACCAATGCTTCGGAAAAATTGCCGTCCGCCATGGCGGGCATGGCGATCAGAAAGTGGTCGCGCAGGCTGCCGCTGCGAACTTCTTCGCTGGGAGGGATCAGGCTGGATGTGCGTTTGGGCTTCATGGTGGTAAGTATTGGGCCCCGGTGGTGGGATTTCAATAGTCCGTGGTTAGACGTTTGACGTTGGATGTTCGACGAAGTGGGTTCGAAGTGAACGTCTAACTGTCAGTTTTTAGCTGATTGCCCGCAATAAACTGCCAAGTGCGAATGATTTCGAACTTGTCCCACTCTTTCAGCTCGCTGGGGAATGGGTCAAAAGGGCCAGCCTGGCGCACGATGCGGATGGCGGCCTGGTCGAGAATTGCCTGGCCGGAACTCTGCAGTATTTCAATACTTTCCACGTCGCCGTCTGGCAACAGGGTAACTGCCAGACGCAGGTTGCCAAAGATACCCCGGCGGCGGGCTTCTTCCGGGTAGAAGCGGTTGCCGGTTTGTTCGATGCGTTGCACCCAGTAATGCATATATGCGGCTTCGTTGGCAGAGCGAGTGCTGGCGGCAGTGAGCCGGTTGATGCGCGGCATACGGCTGTATTCCTGGCGCTGCTGATCGAGGCGCGCCTGCAGGCTGGCCAGCTCCTGACGGGTTGCCTGGTCGAAGTTTTCGGCTTGTTCGCCAGTGTCCTGCTCTGCTCGTTCGGCGCTGGGGGTGCTGCGGTCACTGGCAGCGGTGGTGGTCAGTAGTGCCGTGGCTTCGGCGTGGCGACGCTGTTGCGGGGTGGCGGCGACAGGTTCGGTTTCCTGCACTGCCGGTGCTGGCAGAGGCGATTGCCGGTCAGTGGTGATCTGGGCTTTGTCAGACTGGTCACCACTGCCCTGTTGGTTGTGCTGGGCCAGGTAGTCCGCCTCTTCGGGCTGCTGTTCCGTGTTGTGTTGCGCCAGCGTCACTTCCAGTGTGGGCGCCGGTGGGCTCGACAGGGCAATGGTGAAGCCGATGCCAAAGATAATCAGCGCGTGTACCGCAATGGCCAGAAACAGGGCGAAGCCCAGCTGGTCGCCGCCGCTGTCGACGGGTATCTGCGCCTGCTCCACATTGTGAAAGCTGTTTTTTTCCGCGGCTGGATTGCTCAAAGCTTTTTCTCAATGACATCCATTAATTGGCCGGCAATATCAGAACCGCTGTCGCGATCAATTTCCTGAATGCAGGTGGGGCTGGTGACGTTGATTTCGGTGAGATAGTCGCCGATCACATCCAGGCCCACAAACAGTAGGCCGCGCTTTTTCAGCTCTGGCCCTACCTGTTCGGCAATCCAGCGGTCCCGGTCACTCAAAGGTTGCACGACTCCGCTGCCACCGGCTGCCAGGTTGCCGCGCAGTTCCCCCTGGCTGGGAATGCGCGCCAGGCAGTGGGGCATGGGTTCACCATCCACCATCAGGATGCGTTTGTCACCGGCTTTGATTTCCGAGATATAGCGCTGCGCCATGATGGTTTGCTGGCCGTAGTTGGTGAGGGTTTCGATAATCACGCTGAGGTTGGAGTCGTCGCCCTTGACGCGAAAAATGGCCGAGCCACCCATGCCATCCAGAGGCTTGTAAATGGTGTCACCGTGCTCCCGGTGAAAGGCCTTCAGCTGTTGCTCGTCACTACTCACCAGCAGCGGCGGGGTGCATTCGGGAAACAGAGTGGCGAACACCTTCTCGTTGCAGTCCCGCAGGCTCTGGGGTTTGTTAACGACTAGCACGCCGTCGCGCTCGGCGGCTTCCAGAATGTAGCTGGAATAAATGTACTCGCTGTTAAAGGGCGGGTCTTTGCGCATCAGCACCGTATTAAGGGTATTCAACGGGCGAATTTGCGGCTCCCCCAACTGGTAGAAATTGTCCGGGTCGGCAAATACCTGAAGCGGGCGCATACGAGCCGTGGCAACGCTGTTGTCCAGAGCGAGATCTCCCTGTTCCATGTACCAGAGATCCCAGCCCTTGCGACTGGCGGCCAGCATCATGGCCAGAGTAGTGTCTTTGCGGTAGTTGATGGTGTGGATCGGATCCATGATCACGCCGAGCTGTATAGTCATACTGATACCTGTATCACGTTTTGGCAGTAGGAAGTTCGTATGATAACGGTGTTTGACGGTCATTCATGTTGTGACAAGGTGCCGCCAAGGCCAGAAACATGGCGATAAAGGTAAGTGGTTGGCGGTTGTCTGGCAACTGAAATTGATGTTTTTGTGACCCTGAGCTGAAAGGAGTCATCAACGGGTGTAAAAATGGTTTTTCAACGGCGTACTTTCGATCAAGTCCGCGATAGTATGTGCCGATAAAGTGTGTTACAAAAGCCGCGTTGGCAAAGGGGCTGGAACCCGCCGCCAGCGGCAAAAAAATAAATAATCCAATCAATGGTGTTGTAGTTATGGAAGAGAGTCGCAAAGACCTCAAGGTGATGGTGATTGACGACAGTAACACCATCCGCCGTACAGCGGAGACGCTGCTGTCCAAAACCGGTTGTGATGTGATTACCGCAGTAGACGGTTTTGACTCCCTGTCAAAAATTGCCGACTGTCAGCCCGATGTTATTTTCGTGGATATCATGATGCCCAGACTGGACGGTTACCAGACCTGCGCGCTCATCAAAAACAACAGTCAGTTCCGCCACACGCCAGTGATTATGCTGTCGAGCAAGGACGGGCTGTTTGACAAGGCCAAGGGGCGTATCGTCGGTGCCGACGATTACCTCACCAAGCCATTCAGCAAGAACGAATTATTTGAGGCGTTGGATCGCTACGCGCAACCGCAAACTGCGTGATCGCGCACCCGCTACCCGACCCTCAAAACATAATAACTAAGGGGTTATTTCCGTTATGGCAAAAGTGTTAATCGTAGACGACTCTCCCACCGAGACTCACAAGCTCACCACCATGTTGTCCAAAGGTGGTCACAGCGTGTTGTCCGCAGAGTCTGGCGAACTGGGGATTGAAATGGCCCGTCAGGAGCAGCCAGATGTGGTGCTGATGGATATTGTGATGCCAGGGCTCAACGGCTTTCAGGCCACCCGGCAACTTACACGCGGTGAGGAAACCAGTCATATTCCGGTGATTATTGTCACTACCAAAGACCAGCAGACCGATCGGGTGTGGGGCGCGCGCCAGGGCGCCAGCGCCTACCTGGCCAAACCCGTCAATGAAAAGAGCCTGATTCAGGCCATTAACGACGTGGTGGCCTGACCGTGGGATTGCGCGCCTCCTCCGCATTTCAAACCCTGGTGGCACTGGATACCTACTGCCGCCAGAGCGACCGCCGCCTGCCCAGCGAAGACCAGGTAGTACCCACCGTGTCGGTGGTGTGCTTCGCCCTGCAAGGGCAACAATTTGCGGTGCCTTTCAGCGACATTGTCGAATTACTTGAAGTACCAGCCTGCACTCGCCTGCCGCGGGTACAGAGCTGGGTGCGCGGGGTGGCCAATGTCCGTGGTCGCCTGTTGCCAATTATCGACCTGGCGGAATTTGCCGGTTCCCGGTTAACCACCGCCCCCAAACAGCAGCGGGTGCTGGTGATGGATATGCACGGGGTATTTGCCGGTTTACAGGTGGATGAAGTGCTGGGTATGCGCCACTTCCCGGTGGATACCTTTGTGGAAGAGGTGGACGACTGCGGTGCCATTTCCCCCTATCTGGAAGGCGGTTACCGGGATGGCGACAAAGTGTGGGGCGTATTTCGGCCCCTGCGGCTGGTGAGCGATGTACGCTTTCTAAGCGTTACCGCCTGACAAAATATCTAAACAAACACTGAAACAAAGCAACGACACAATAATAAACAGAACATCAGATTTATTTCACGGAGAAATACCATGATTAGCGGTGCCAAAAAGGCAAAATTCAGCGGCCTGCAACTGTTACTGGCGATCTTGCTGGTGGCGGTGCTGGGATTCGTCGCCTACAACGTGTGGATAGTAATTCAGGACTCCGCGCGGGACAGTGATAACCGTGAGAAAGTGGGCGAGCTGCGCTCGTTATCTTCAGCATTGGCAGGGCCATTGCGGGAAGCCACCAGTGGTAACCGGGAAGCGTTCGATACCTTGTCGGGCCAGGTGGCCAGCATCGACAGTACCTGGTCACAGCTGAAAGCGGAATTGTCTGCCGAGGCGCAAATGGCGGGCACTGCCCTTGCCAATATGGAGCGCAGCTGGGGTGCGGTAAAAAGCAATACCGAAGTGATCCTCAACGACAAAGACACTATTTTGCTGCTCAATGAAGTGGCCGCCAACCTCAATGACACCCTGCCAGCGCTGCAGGAAAAGCACGTGGAAGTGGTGGACCTGCTGATCAGCGGTGGCTCTCCCCGCGACCAGATTGCCAACGCCCAGGAGCAGGCTTGGCTGGCGGAGCGTATCGGCCGAAATGTCGACAAGATGCTCGCCGGCGGTGCTGCGTCAGAAGCCGCTGCCGACCAATTTAACCAGGACGCCCGCAAGTTTGGTGTGGTGCTTAATGGTCTGTTAAAAGGCGACACCGCCATGGCCATCAGCCGTGTGGCCAACCGCAATGCCCGCGCCAGCCTGGATGAAGTGAACAAGCAGTTTGAATTTGTCAGCGGCCAGGTGGAAGAAATCTACAATGCCACACCGGTGCTGTTTGCTGCCCGTAAAGCCAGTGAAGCGGTACTCAATGAGTCCGGCAACCTGGTTAATGAAATCAACATATTGGGCGACACTATTAACGGCCTGCAGGGCGAACGCCAACTCAACCAGCAAACCGCGTTGTTAGGCGGTGGCTTGGCGATTGTCCTGGTGATCTTGATGATTGTTCAGTCTCTGGTGGCTACCCGCCGTCGCTCGCTGGAAACTGCAGAAGAAAACGACCGCAACCAGAATGCTCTGATTCGCCTGCTGGATGAAATCGGTGACTTGGGTGAAGGTGATCTGACGGCGGAGGCCACAGTAACGGAAGACTTTACCGGCGCCATTGCCGACTCCATTAACTACGCTATTGACCAGCTGCGCACCCTGGTGGCGCGCATTCAGGATTCCGCGGAAAACGTAAATGCCTCCGCCAGTGAAACCCGTGCCACGGCACTCCAGTTATCGGAAGCCTCCGAACATCAGGCGCAGGAAATTATTGGCGCCTCTGCGGCCATTAACGAAATGGCGGTCACCATTGATCAGGTATCCACCAACGCTTCCGAATCCGCTGTGGTGGCAGAGCGCTCGGTATCCATCGCCAAGAAAGGCGGTGAGGTGGTACGGGATACCATCGATGGCATGGACACCATTCGCGAGCAGATTCAGGACACCTCCAAACGAATCAAGCGCCTGGGTGAGTCGTCACAGGAAATTGGCGATATTGTTAGCCTGATTAACGAAATTGCCGACCAGACCAACATCCTCGCCTTGAACGCCGCCATTCAGGCGTCCATGGCCGGTGAAGCTGGTCGCGGTTTTGCGGTGGTTGCGGACGAGGTACAGGGCCTGGCGGAACGCTCCGCAGCGGCCACCAAACAGATCGCCTCGCTGGTAAAAACCATTCAGACCGACACCAACGAAGCGGTGAGCTCCATGGAATCCACCACTACCGAAGTGGTGAAGGGTGCTGATCTGGCTCACAACGCCGGTGTGGCACTGGAAGAAATTGAAAACGTATCTGCCGACCTGGCGGAATTGATTCAGGACATCTCCTCGGCGGCGCGCCAGCAGGCGAAAACCGCCAGCCATGTGTCCGGCACTATGAACGTGATTCAGGAAATTTCCTCGCAAACCCTGTCCGGTACCACCACCACCGCATCCTCGGTTGGTGAACTGGCGGAGATGGCGGTAGACATGCGTGAGTCAGTGAGTGGTTTCAAACTGCCAGGGCAGCTTTCCTCTGCGTCAGTGGCTGCAGCCAATGACTTTGGCGACGTGCAACAGGCCGAGCACGAAGAACTTGCTGAAGACGATGCACTGCTGGGCAATGAGGACTTTGACCGCCACCCGGAAGAATTCGCCGGCTTTAAGCCGCGTTTTGCGGAGGACTCTGAACAGCCTCAAAATGATGAGTCACAGCCCACTGACGAGCTGGTTGCCATGGCAGAAGACATTGCCGACACCCTGGCGGAAGACGATGCCAGTGAGCCAGTTGAAGCAGAAGCTACAGAAGGCAGTGATCTTGATGGCCTTGATATTGCCGCCGATACGGATTATCTGGCCAATGGCGACAGCGACCTTGATCTGGACGCAGACCTGGATGGAGAGCAACCGGTAGACGACCAGGACTTTATCGTCGAACTGGATGGCGATCTGGAAGACGACAAAGAGCGTCGTTACTAACTTTTATTATTGGTACTGGCCACTTCCATGGCGGTGAACTCAATGATGTCGACCAGCAGTGTGCAGAGCACTCGCAGCGGTTTTGACCACCGCCAGGCGCAGCTGTGGCAGCAACTGCTGGAGCGCCGCACCGGCGTACGTGCGGCCAGCCTGAACCTCGATTGGCTGGCAGCGGGCATCGGTGAATTGGCCGATGAGCTGGGTTTTACTGACACCATGGATTACTACCGGCAACTGGCCTGTGGCGGGGACAACCACCCGCAATGGACACGACTGCTGGATCGAATTCTGGTGCGTGATACCCGCTTTCTGCGCCACCGCGAATCCATGAATGCGGTGGGCCGGATTTGGCAGGACTATCAAAATGAGCGCCAACAAAACCACCAGAAGAATAATTCCGGCAGCAGCTTTACCGCCTGGAGCGTGGGTTGCTCCAGCGGTGAAGAAACCTACTCCCTGGCGTTGGTTCTTGCCGACAACTGCCTCGATCACCAGGTAAGCTACGGTGTGATCGGTATGGATATCAGCGCTCAGGCCATCGCTACTGCTCGCAATGGTATCTACTCCTCAGCGCAGTTGGCGGCCCTGAGCCAGCGTCAGAGAGACCACTATTTTCAGTGCCGTAAGAACGGTGACTACCAGGTAGGCGAGCAGTTGCGTCGCCGCACCTGTTTTATTCGCGGCAATGTACTACAGGTGGCGGCAGACAGTTCGCAGCATATCCCGCAAATGCAAGGTGCGGATTTGATTTACTGCCAAAACCTGCTGCCCTATTTTCGCCGCTGGCAACGCCAGCAACTGGTGGCCGGTCTGGCTGCCAATCTGAAGCCCGGTGGCCACCTGATTGTTGGCCCCGGAGAATTGGCTAACTGGCAACCGCCGCATACAGAACGCGTGGCGGAACCGGCAGTACAAATGTATCGGCGCAACACATGTATCAGCGCAAGCGCAGGGGTTTCACACCCGGCGCCAATGAGGATTCGTAAGTGAACAGAGAAAACGGCAGTCTGCACAGCCTGGATTGGTTGGTTGACGAAATTGAAGCATCGTTAAAACAGGCCTACGAGTCCCTGGATGCTTACCTCAAAGACCCCAGCGATGAGCCGCAGATCCGCTTTTGCCAGAGCAGTATCCACCAGGTGCATGGCACCCTGAAAATCACCGAATGCCACGGTGCGATTCTGTTGGCAGAAGAAATGGAAGAACTGGTCAGTGGCTTGCTGGAAAACCGCATCAGCAACGTAACGGAAGCCAGCGAAGTGTTGGTGCAGGCTTCCCTGAAACTGCCTCAGTACATCCGCCAGGTGAGCAGCAGTGGCAGTGACCAGCCCGCCACCCTGATTTCCCTGATCAACGACCTGCGCGCAGTGCGTGGCAAGCCGCTGTTATCTGAGGGTTCGTTGTTTTCACCCCATATGGATATCAGTGATATCGGCACCGGAGGAAACAGCAGTACCCTGCCAAACAACGACGCATTTGTAGAGCTGGTCAAAAAGCTACGCCAGATGTACCAGGTGGCGTTGTTGGGGTTGATTCGCGGTGCCGACCGGGACAAGAACCTGGGTTACATCAACCGGGTGTTCAGCCGCCTCAGTGAGCTCAGCAAAGGCACCGCCCAATACCAGTTGTGGCGGGTCGCTCTTGCGGTACAGGAAGGCATCAGCCACCACAGTATTCCCACTTCGTCAGCGGTGACTTCGCTGCTGCGTGGTCTGGATCGGGAAATTCGCCAGTTGCAGCAGCACGGAGTTTCCTCCCTGGAGCGGGAAGTGCCCCAGGGTTTGCTGAAAAACCTGCTCTACTACGTGGCGTTCAGCAACGCCAGCACTGACCGCATTCTTGAAGTGACCGAGGCATTCCGCCTGCGGGAGGCCTTGCCTGCGGGTTCTTTTGGCGGCGAAGGCTCATTGACGCCGTCGTTCGATGCCGATGCGGTACGCGCCATCGCCACCGCATTGCTGGAAGAAGTGAATAACGCCAAGGAAATGGTGACCCGCTATCAGCTGGAAGGCGGCCTGGATGGCAGCATGATTGGCCAGCTGTGTGAAATCTTTACACGTATGTCTGACTCCCTGGCGTTTGTTGGTCAAACCCGCCTCTCGGAGCCCTTGGACGAATTGCAGCAGCGCATGCAGGAAGTGAGCGATCGCTCCGACACCATGAATGTGGTACTGCTGGGTGATATCGCCAACCATCTGGTGGATATCGAATCCGCTCTGGTGGCATGGGGCAGTTCTGGTGGCCAGATAGAATCGGCGGAAAACCAGGCCAATATGGAATTGCACCGGGCTCGCGAAGCCCTGCTGCGGGAAACCCGCAACGGTCTGGAAAAAGTCAAAGACAGTATTGTCGAGTACATCTCCTCACAGTGGGACAAACACTTCCTGGAGCACGCTCCGCAACTGCTCACCGAAGTGCGTGGCGCACTGGAGATGATGTCTCTGGAACGCCCGGCAAAAGTGCTGGATAAATCCTGCCGCTACATTCAGGAAAAGCTGTTGTCCGACGCCTCCATTCCCGACTGGAGAACCCTCGATAGCCTGGCGGATGCCATTACCAGTATTGAGTATTACCTGGATGGCTGTGTCGGTGTGTCCGGAGAGGAAACTCCCGACGCCATTTCCATACTGACCATGGCAGAAAACAGCGCGGCCCTGTTGCACGGCGAAGAGCCAGTGGCTGAGGCCACCGAAGAGCTGACGTTGTTAGACGATAGCAGTCAGCTGCTTGGCGAGGAGCCGGAGTCCGCAGCGGGCGACGTAAATGAAGTATTGGTTGCTCAGGCCGCGGAGCAAGCGGCACAGGAAACTGACAGCGATATCGACGAAGAAATTATCGAAATTTTTGTGGAAGAGGCGGGCGAAGTACTGGATATGCTGCGCGAGCAGCTGCCGAACTGGCAGGCCAATCCCACCACTGGCGACGAACTCGGCGATATTCGCCGTGGTTTCCACACTCTCAAGGGCAGTGGTCGCATGGTAGAGGCCATGCGTGTCGGCGAGCTGGCCTGGTCCGTTGAATACATGCTCAACCGGGTGATCGATAACCTGATTCCGCTGAGCTCCGACATCCCGGTGCTGGTGGGGCAGGCGGTAAAACTGCTACCCACCATGGTGAGCAACTTCGAACAGCGTCAGGAAGAAGACAACAGCGCGGAAATCGATCAGCTGATTGCCAACGCCAATGCGGTGGCTCATTGTCAGGCGGTGGATTTGTCCAGCATCGACAGCGCCGATAACGAAGACGCCCTGCCCATTGACGATGAAGTGGAAGTGCTGGCTGCAACTGACGCAACTGAGGTGGATGCGGCGACAACGGACGATAGCGAAACAGAAGAACTGGACTTGGTTGACAACAGCCCGGCCGAAGATGAAAGCGGTGAGCTGCTGTCGATTTTTGTCAACGAAACCCGTCGCCACCTGGAAGATGTTTCCCTGTTCCTCACCGAAATCCAGCAATTGGCGCCCCATTACGGGTTGCCCACCCCTGGTTTGTTGCGGGCCTTGCACACTCTCAAGGGCAGCGCCCTGATGGCGGAAGTGGCGCCGGTGTCGCAATTGATGGAGCCCTTGGAAGGCTTAGTCAAAGACCTCTACAACTTCCAGCAAGCGGTGGATTGGCCTCTGGTGCAGCTGCTTACGGATAGCGTTACGGTGCTGCAAAATGCGTTGCCAGTGCTGGAATCCGGCGACCAGCACAGTGCCATCGAAGGCAGTGACGAACTGCTGGTACGTATTGATGAATCCCGCCAACGCCTGCTGCCGATGGTTGCCAGCGAGCAGCCGGAAGACGATGTTGACGACGACAGCTTTGCCGATGCACTGGCTGAACATGAGTCTGTAGAAAGCCTGGTTGACGAGACAGAAGAGCCGTCCATCAGCGAACAGGCGCAGCAGGAATTTGCTGAGCATCTGCGCCCATTGATCGCGCTGATGACCGATGGCCTGGACCAGTTGATGGATGCCGAAACCCTGTTTGCCAACTGGCGCGACAGCGGCGAGCAGCCTTCTCTGGACACTTTGGTGGAAGAATACGACCAGCTCGGTCATGCCGCGGCCAAGGCCGAGGAGCCAGCACTGGCGCAATTGGCTGCGAAAGTGGCGGACACCTTACAGGTGGTGGATATGTCAGCGGTTGCTGATCCCCAGGCGGTGGTGACTACCCTGGCTGGTGCCCACGACAAGTTGCTGGTAATGATTGATGCCCTCGCCGCTGGCCAACAGATGCCGGAAGCGGACGAAGAAGTCACCAGTCTGGAATTGTTGGCCAGCGACCTGCACCACCAGGCAGCGCAATCCGAAGTAGACGCGGCTGACGATACTGTTAAGGAAGAAGTGGTTCAGGAAGAAACTGTTCATGAGGAAACTGCTCAGGAAGACGCTTCACAGGAAAGTGTCGAACAGGACGACGACACTGAACTGCCCATCGAGGCGGTTGCAGAAGACGTTGCTGAACTCATGGATCAGCAGGAGGAGCCACACGATCAGCTTGAAGACGTCGAGGATGCAGAACCAACAGAGGTTCTGGAAGACGAGCAGACAGATGAGTTGGAATCCGCTGAGCAGTCTGACAGTGAAACAACCCAAGCCGATGAGGCAACCGGTCAAGAGCCAGAGCCTGCACACAGCGAGCTGGTAGCGGAAGCGCCACTGGCCTTTATTCCCCCGGTTGCCGTAACGGATAGCAGCGATGAAGACCAGTTTGACCTGGAAGTGCTGGCCATCTTTATGGAGGAGACGGGCGAGCTGTTGGAGACCATTGATAACTCCGTGTACAGCTGGCGTGAAGAACCACATATCAGCACCTGGCCGGATGAAATCAAGCGTGCCCTGCACACCTTCAAAGGTGGCGCCCGCATGGCTGCCCAGGATGAGCTGGGCGACCTGAGCCACAACTTCGAGAGCTGGCTGATCGAGTCGGAGCATCGCGCTGGCGGTGACGACGGCTTCTTTGACGAATTGCAGCAACGCCTGGACCAACTGCATGCCGGTGTGCGCCAGTTGGCTGTGTCGGTTTCCGGCAGTCAGGTGGCGCAAAGCGATACCGCGGAAAACGCCGCGCCGGTGGCTGCGGATCTGGGCAAGGTGCCACTACCGCAACTGTTGGCAGACAGTGACATCAAGGCGCCGGAAGAAATGGTCAAGGTGAGCGCCACCCTGCTGGATAACCTGGTGAATATGGCGGGGGAAACCAGTATCTCCCGCGGTCGGGTAGAGCAGCAGATCAGCTCCTTTGGTTTCGCTCTGGAGGAAATGAATACCACTATTCGCCGCCTCCAGGATCAGGTGCGCCGCTTGGGTATCGAAACTGAGGCGCAGATTATTTTCCGCCGCGAGCAGATTGAATCCGCCGGCAGCGACGAAGAATTTGACCCCCTGGAAATGGACCGTTACTCCAAGTTGCAGCAGCTGTCACGCTCGCTGATGGAGTCCGCTTCTGACCTGCAGGACTTGAAAACCACCTTGGGTCAGAATGCCAAGGAAACTGAAAACCTGTTGGTGCAACAGGGCCGCATTAACACGGATTTGCAAGAAGGGTTGATGCGCTCGCGGATGGTGCCTTTCAGTCGTCTGGTGCCGCGCCTGCGCCGTATTGTGCGCCAGGTGAGTGCCGAGCTGGACAAGCAGGTGGAACTGCAGCTGCTCAATGTGGAAGGGGAGATGGATCGCTCGGTGCTGGAAAAAATGCTGCCGGCTCTCGACCATATGCTGCGCAACGCCATTGACCACGGCATAGAAAGCGGTGAAGACCGCAGCGGCGTGGGTAAGTCGGAGCGCGGTACCATCAGCATCGATCTGGCCCGCGAGGGCGGCGATATTATTATCAAGCTGGCGGACGATGGTCGCGGCCTGAATATCGATGCTATTCGCAAGCAGGCCATCAAGCAGGGTTTGATGGCTCACGAATCCAACCTCAGCGATCATGAGGTGGTGCAGTTTATTCTCGAGCCCGGTTTCTCCACGTCGGAAACGGTTTCCCACATTTCCGGCCGCGGTGTTGGCCTGGATGTGGTCAACGCCGAAGTGCGCCAATTGGGTGGTGCCATCGCCATTCGTTCCCAACAGGGGCAGGGTACTGAATTCCAGGTGCGCTTGCCGTTTACAGTTTCCATCAACCGCGCCCTGATGATCGAGAT
Source organism: Porticoccus sp. W117 (assembly GCF_030341905.1). Classification (GTDB taxonomy): domain Bacteria; phylum Pseudomonadota; class Gammaproteobacteria; order Pseudomonadales; family Porticoccaceae; genus SCSIO-12696. The sequence goes on from NZ_JATAAF010000018.1 coordinate 33,552, forward strand.
TGGCGACGACAGCTACGCGCTGCCGCTGACCTCCATCGACGGCGTGGTGCGGTTGTCGCCGCAACAACTGGAAAACTTCTACAGCAACCCGCAACTGCGCTACGAATACGGTGGCTCGGAATACAGCGTGCGCCACCTGGGCTCACTGCTGCAAGAGGGTGCCGCACCGCGCATCAGCGCCGAAGAACAGGCCATACCGCTGGTGTTGGTGCGCTCTGAACAACAGTGCTACGCCGTGCAGGTGGATCGTCTGGTGGGCAGTAGCGAAATTGTGGTGAAAACCCTGGGCGCCCAGTTCAGTACGGTGCCGGGGCTGTCCGGTGCCACGGTGCTGGGTGATGGCCGGGTAGTGGTGATTCTCGACCTGCTGGCGCTGCTGCGCACTCAGAAGTCCTCTGCCCTGGCGAAAGTACAGTGGGTGGAAGACGCCGAGGCGGCCGCCGCCCGATCCAGCGTACCCATGGTGATGGTGGTGGATGACTCGGTGACCGTGCGCAAGGTCACCAGCCGTTTCCTGGAGCGGGAAGGCTTCCAGGTGCTCACCGCCAAAGATGGTGCCGACGCCATGCTGTTGCTGCGTGAGCACGACCCGGATGTGATGTTGCTGGATATCGAAATGCCCCGTATGGATGGCTTTGAAGTGGCGAGCCGGGTGCGCTCCATGGGCCGCTTTAAAAACCTGCCCATCATCATGATTACGTCGCGTACCGGTGACAAACACCGCGAGCGGGCACTGTCCCTGGGCGTTAATCACTATCTGGGTAAACCCTATCGGGAAGAAGACCTGCGCGATGCCATCGACGAATTGCTGACCGCAGAGGTCGAGTAGAACCGGTAACGAGAAATGAGCATGAATCAACTAGTCCATACCCCCCAGCAACTGGCGTCCTTTGTGGATAGCCTGCTGATTCCCATTACCGGTACCACGTTGCTGTTGCCGGTATCCGCTGTGTCGGAAGTGATGGATGACATCCAGCTGCAAACCGCGGATGACCTGCCAGCCTGGTTGTATGGCACCGGGGCCTGGCGGGAGCATCAACTGCAAGTGATTTGCTATGAAGCATTGGTAGGGGCGGAGAAACCCGCTATTACGGAGCAAAGTCGCCTGGCAGTGCTTAAGGCCGCAGACGAAAACAGCGAGTTTGAATACTACGGTATTGTCACCCAGGGTTACCCGCGCAGTGCCCGGGTAACACCCACCAGCGATTTTCGCGCTCAGGGTAATGAGCCGGATGAAAACGGCGTACTGATGTACGCTACTTTGGACGACCAGGCGGTAATCATGCCGGATCTGGCAGAGATTGAGCAGCGCTTGCAGCAGTTGTAGACAAAAACCTACTGTCGGCGACATACTGGGGCTATCGGTTGATAGCCCTTTTTCTTTGCCGTTATTTCAGGATCAATAAACTATGGCCACCAGCGTATTTGATATTTTTAAAATCGGCATTGGCCCGTCCAGTTCGCATACTGTCGGCCCTATGCGTGCCGCCGCAACTTTTGCTGCTTGTCTCGAAGAAAGCGGCTTGCTGAGCCAGGTGGCCCGTGTCAAATCCGAACTCTACGGCTCGCTTGGGGCAACCGGCAAAGGCCACGGTTCCCACAAAGCGGTGCTGTTGGGGCTGGAAGGGGAAGACCCGGAAACTGTGGATGTGGACAGCATTGCCGAGCGGGTAGCAAACATTCGCGAACAACAGAGTATGAAACTGTTGGACAAACAGGCCGTGACCTTTAACGACGAAACTGATTTGTTGCTTCATCGCCGCGAATCACTGCCGTATCACGCCAATGGTATGAAGTTTACCGCCTACGGCAGCGACCAACAGGTACTGGATGCCCGTGTTTACTACTCGGTGGGCGGCGGTTTTGTGGTGGATGAAAATGCTGCCTCAGAAGAAGGGCGCATTATTGAGGACAGCACAGTACAACCTCACCCCTTTAAAACCGGTGAGCAGCTTTTGCAAATGTCTGCGGACAGTGGCTTTTCGATCAGCAAACTGATGCTGGAAAACGAAAAAGTCTGGCGCAGCGAACAACAGATACGAACCGAGCTGCTCAACATCTGGCGGGTGATGGACAGCTGTATTGATCGCGGCTTTCAAACCGAAGGTATGCTGCCCGGAGGTTTGAAAGTAAAGCGCCGGGCCCCCCAGCTGTATCGCCAGCTCTCCAGCAGTAGCAACGATCTGAATAATGACGCTATGGTCAGTATGGATTGGGTCAGCGTTTACGCCTTGGCGGTCAATGAAGAAAACGCCGGCGGTGGCCGGGTAGTGACCGCCCCCACCAACGGTGCTGCCGGCATCATTCCCGCCGTACTGCGTTACTTCCACCACTTTTGCGATAGCAGCAAAAGTGACGATCTGATTGTGAAATTCCTGCTCACCGCCGCGGCCATCGGAATCTTGTACAAAGAAAACGCCTCCATCAGTGGTGCCGAAGTGGGCTGCCAGGGCGAAGTGGGTTCTGCCTGCTCGATGGCTGCCGGTGCACTCACCGAAGTGTTGGGTGGCACCCCGGAACAAGTGGAAAACGCCGCCGAAATTGCCATGGAGCACAACCTTGGCCTCACCTGCGATCCCATTGGTGGCCTGGTGCAAGTGCCCTGTATTGAGCGAAACGCCATGGCCGCCATCAAAGCCATCAGCGCCTCGCGCATGGCCCTGCGCGGCGACGGCAAACATTTTGTGTCCCTGGATAAAGTGATCAAAACCATGCGCGACACCGGCCGTGATATGCAGGATAAATATAAAGAGACCGCCCGCGGCGGATTGGCAGTAAATGTGATTGAAGTGCCGGTGAATATTGTTGAGTGTTGATAATTAGCCTAGATTTGATATTCCCGCGGACTTGATACGGTTGACGGCAGAACTGAAGAGCGAGCTATGAGTCAGGCTGCCTGATTGTGCAGCCGTTTCCGTTTAATCGTTACCTTCTGAATCTTTAAATAAAACCGTGCACTGCCGTTGGCGATTGACGCTCAGTTGCGTGACATCCGGCCGCGAGTAGTGGCCTGCCGGATCAAAATTTTGCCGTTCTTCCAGCACTCTGTTGTGATCAATAGTGGCTACGTACACGCCCTCGGTGCCCACCTGGGGTTCGATCACCCAGCTGCCGTCTGGCGCTGCGATGCAGGAGCCGCCATTGGCCAGTAGAGGGCCGCCTCCGCTGGTAATCTCTTCCAGGTAAGGTGTATCTATGGGGAAGTCCTCGACTTTCATCAAACTGGATGCAGAGAGCACGTAGGAGCGCCCTTCCTGGGCGATAAACCGGGTAATGTTTTCTGTGTTGTGATCTCCGCCGGGCCAGATGGCGACGTGGAGGTTTTCTCCCTGGGCATACAGCGCGGCCCGCGGTAAAGGCATCCAGTTCTCCCAGCAGTTCAATGCGCCCAAAGTAAACGGCCCCAAAGGATGCGTGCGCAGGCCGTGGCCATCACCGGGTGACCAGGTCAGGCGTTCTTCATAAGTAGGCATCAATTTGCGGTGGACGTTTTGAATGACGCCGTTGGTGTCTATATACACCAGTGAGCAATACAGGCTGTGGCTGCCACGATCGGCGGGGCGTTCAGCGATGCCAAGGATCACAGAGATCTGTTGTTGCCGGGCTAACTGGCAAACCGGTTCCAGATGACCCGCTTCGATATCCACGGCCTGTTGCAGATAGTGCGCGTGAATCTGCTTTTGCATCGAGGAGTTAAATACGGCGCCTCCTGTGCGTTCCAACCAGAAAGGGTAGCCGGGAAGCAGTGCCTCGCCAAAGGCAATCAGTTGAGCGCCCTTATCGGCGGCCTCACTGATGGCGGCGAGAATCTTTTCAACGGTTTTTTCGCGGTCGAGCCATACAGGGGAAATTTGCCCCAGTGCCACGGTGAGTTCGCTGCTGTGGGTCATGGTGCTCTCCAGTTATGACTGCAATGGGCTGCTCTCATTGCGTAGATGCTCCAACAACTTTGACCGCAACGCCTTAGGCAACTTCTTTAATGTCAGCACATCGTTTTCGTGGTCGTATTCCACGCTGTTACCGATGCAATCGGCGTTGAAACTGATGCTCATTTCTGGGTCGCGGCCGCTGAGGCGAATGTACTGTTTCAGGCGCCCCCGGTGGGGGATCAGTTCTTTTTTGGGTGGCAGCTTTTCGGCTCGCTCTGCAAAGCCTTTTTGTTCTTCGTAACTCTGTTCGATGTACTGAGCGAATTCCTGGGGTTTGTCTTCGTTGAGTTCCCGCGACAGTTTTTCAAACACCACCGGCTCGGCGTTGCGATCTTGCTCAATGCAGTAATCGACCACTTTGTGGCGGGTTTCCTGAGCCTGTTCTTCCGGCAGGGTTTTGCTGTAACTGTCTACCGCTTCCAGGAATTGGCTGGTGTCGGCGTAAAGATCAATCTGTGGGTCGTCAAAGCCCAGGGTGTTGAAAAAGGCGTCGGTGAGTGGTTTGTCGCCGCGCAGGCGCAAAAGGGATAAATAATTGCTACCGCCCCCTTGCCACTCCCCCAGATTAACCCGCGCTCCCAACATCAAGCTGCCGATGTTCGATGTGCTTTGAATAGAGAGCTTGTTGTCGATATACAGGGCTTCGTCGTGATCCACCATAAACAGGTAGAGATAGTCGGCGTCGGCCAGGTTTTCCCTGCACACAAGCAAGTGTGCCTCCACGGCAGCATCGCACTTGCCCAGTTGTTCGGCCAACAGTTCGGCGGCTTTGCGGGAGAAGCTGGCAAAACCCAACTTGTCTTCACAGTAGCTTTTTAGCAAGCCAGGGAGCGGAAAGCTGCCACTGTCATTGCTGAACAATCCCCAGTTTTTGCCCGCCCGATTGCAGAAAGTGCGTTTTAACTCTCGCAGCAATTCTTCCACCTTTCCGTCCAGGGGCAATTCATCTTCCCGCGACTGGAACTGTGTGTCGCCGCCGGGAATACGTTGCAGGCGGTGGGCAATAACGTGGCTGATGGGCATGGCAGTGGGGTAACTCGCGGTGGTAGAAGGCGCAATTATATCGGTGGAACCCTTACTCCAACAGTTCAGTACGCGGATGAAAAGCATACCAGGCAAACCAGTAGAGCCGGGTGACCGGAATGGTTTGCCGGGTGTCCATGTTGTAGGCCACTACGGAGCCGTCCTGGCGGCGCAAAAGGCGCACAGTGTAATTGCCCACGGTTTGGTTGAAAGCTTTGTTCCGTTGCAGGTAATTTTCGGTTACCGCCAATGCGCGACCATCCACGTCAATGCCGTACACCAGCTGTTTGGGTTTACGGCGGGCGTCCTTGAGGCTCACCGGGAAGTACAACCGCTCGTTTTTGGCGTAGTTGTCGTATTGAGATGGGTTATTCAGAGCTGCCTTGTCACGGCTGTCCGGCTGCAAGATTTGCGTGCGCGGCAGGCTGGCCTTGAGCTTGTTCCAGGGCAGGGTGCGGGTGGTGACCCGTTGCAGCTTTTCCCCGGAGCGCGGGCCGATAATGGCTTCCCCGGTTATTTGTCCCCACAGATGATTGGTGCGGCGATCGTAAAGCACCAGATCGCTGTTGTGCAGCAGACCAGAAACGCCAAACTCTGTGACCAGCCCGTCGACCTGTGCCACAAAAGCCACGCCGGAAGCACACAGTGGGCAGTACGTCACCACAATGGGGGTGTCGCCGAAGCGGTCGTTGACCACCTCCCGACGGTTGAGAATGCGGTGGGGGTAGGCCTTGGTTTGACCGTCGTGCTCAACCACCAGCAACAGATCATCCTCTTGCAGGTAATCGGTGTTGAGAATGCTGTCGAATTTGGGGTTGTCGATGGAGGGAATGCAGTCACGCTTGGGGCAGCCAGCCACTAACTCATTAATATCGATAATGCTGGGTGTGTTTAGATTGTAGTTAAAGGTATCGGTGAGAATGGTCGGCAGGCTGGCAGATGGGGTGGCGTGGCCAGCGCTCTGGGCCCAGCTGATTGTGGCCAGTAATGCGGCGCCAAATAGGGTGGCCAATTTCATGGTCAGTCTCCAATTGCGATTGCTCGCTATGGTGCCACAAATGGCGGCGCAGGCGGCGTTGTTTACAGGTTTTTGCACGGCGCCTGGCCGATAGCGGCGGCTGGTTGTCTCGTGTACAATCGGCGCTCATTTTTTCTGTCCATTTGTACCCCGTGGAGCTGAGATGTTCGACAAAGATTTGACCATTGCCCAATACGACCCGGAAGTGTTCGCTGCGATCCAGAAAGAAGATGCTCGCCAGGAAGAACACATAGAGCTGATTGCCTCCGAGAACTACACCAGCCCCGCAGTGATGGAGGCTCAGGGCTCCAAACTGACCAACAAATACGCAGAGGGTTACCCCCACAAGCGCTACTACGGTGGCTGTGAGTACGTGGACATCACCGAAGACCTCGCTATTCAGCGCGTTAAGGAACTCTACGGTGCTGAATACGCCAACGTGCAGCCCCACTCCGGCTCCCAAGCTAATTCCGCGGTTTACCAGGCTTTGTGTGTGCCCGGCGATACCGTGCTGGGCATGAGCCTGGCGGAAGGCGGCCACCTCACCCACGGTGCCAAGCCCAACTTCTCCGGCAAAATGTACAACGCGGTGCAGTATGGCCTGAACGCCGAAACCGGCGAGCTGGATTATGAGCAAATGGAAGCGCTGGCACTGGAACACAAGCCGAAGATGATTGTTGCCGGTTTCTCCGCCTACTCACGGGTCGTGGATTGGGCGCGCTTCCGCGCCGTTGCCGACAAAGTGGGTGCCTGGTTGATGGTGGATATGGCCCACGTGGCTGGACTGATCGCCGCTGGTGTCTACCCCAACCCCATGCCCTATGCGGATGTGGTGACTTCCACCACCCACAAAACCCTGCGCGGCCCCCGCGGTGGCATCATTCTTACCAACAGCGAAGACGTGGCCAAGAAAATTAACTCCGCGGTGTTCCCCGGCGGCCAGGGCGGTCCCTTGTGTCATGTGATCGCTGCCAAGGCAGTGGCATTCAAGGAAGCGCTCTCCGATGACTTCAAAGGCTATCAAGAGCAAGTGGTCGCCAATGCCCGCACCATGGCCAAAGTATTCCTGGAGCGAGGCATCGACATTGTTTCCGGCGGCACTGACAACCACCTGCTGCTGGTGAGTCTGATTGGCAAAGAGTACACCGGTAAAGATGCTGAGGAAGCCTTGGGCGCCGCCTTTATCACCGTCAACAAAAACGCCGTACCTAACGATCCGCGTTCGCCGTTTATTACCAGCGGCCTGCGTGTTGGTACGCCAGCTATTACCACCCGCGGTTTTGGCGAAGCGGAAACCGAGAAAATGACCGGCTGGATTTGCGACATTCTCGAATCCCTGGAAAACGGCACTTCCGAACAGGTAGTTCCACAGGTGAAAGAGCAGGTGTTGGCGCTTTGTGCTGCTTTCCCTGTTTACGGGAAGTAACGTGGGACGAGAGATGTGAGATGAAAGACGAGTCTCTCGTCTTTCGCCTCCCATCTCTCGCGACTGAAAGGAGCACCTATGCACTGCCCATTCTGCAGCGCAGACGACACCAAAGTTATCGACTCGCGCCTGGTTGCCGAAGGCGGCCAGGTGCGCCGTCGTCGCGAGTGCCTTTCCTGCAAGGAGCGCTTTACCACCTACGAGATGGCAGAGTTGTTGATGCCGCGGGTGATCAAAAGCGACAACAACCGCGAGCCTTTTAATGAAGACAAGCTCCGCGCCGGCTTGCTGCGGGCGTTGGAAAAGCGCCCGGTAAGCACCGAGCAGATTGAGGCAGCGCTTTCCCATATCAAACACGCACTGCAGGCTGCAGGGGAGCGCGAGGTACCCAGCCGGGTGGTAGGCGAGCAGGTGATGGAACAGCTGCGCCAGTTGGACGAAGTGGCCTATGTGCGCTTTGCCTCTGTGTATCGCAGTTTTCAGGATCTCAATGAATTTCGCGCCGAGCTGGATAAACTGGAAAGCAACGGCCGCGCTGCCAAGTAGGGCTTGTTGACGCTTCATATCCGCCACTGTTGGAGGTTGAAAAGGCGTCCATCTAGGCGCGAGGAGAGTGGTTTGGTCATTTCAAATGAGCGACGAGCAACAACGAGGGGCGCCTTTTCAGCCCCAACCCCTTTTATTAAAACGTATGGGGCTGAGGCTATTTTTGCGCTCCACTGCGTTGGAAAAAGCTGGTGTAGAGTGACTACACGTCACTTTTTCCGCCTTGTTGAGCGCAAAAATCGCTCTCAGCAGTGGTGGATATGAAGCGTGAACAAGCCCTATTTCTATGAACACCACTGACCAAATTCACATGGCCCGCGCCGTTCAATTGGCGCGCTGCGGGCGTTACACCACTTCCCCAAACCCGCGGGTAGGTTGTGTGATTGAGCGTGATGGTGTGGTGATTGGTGAAGGTTGGCACCAGTGGGCTGGCGAGGGCCATGCGGAGGTCAACGCTCTGGCTGCAGCGGGCGATGCCTCTGGTGCCACGGTATATGTCACATTGGAACCTTGCAGCCATCAGGGCCTGACAGGCCCTTGTGCCGAAGCGCTGGTTAACGCCAATGTGGCGAAAGTTATTTACGGTATGGAAGACCCTAACCCCAAGGTGGCAGGTCGCGGGCTGCAGTTCTTGCGGGATGCGGGTATTGCCGTTGAAGGCCCACTGTTGGAAGCGCAGTGCCAGCAGCTCAACCCCGGCTTCTGTAAGCGCATGACGTCTGATTTGCCGCGAGTAGCGGTAAAGCTGGCCATGAGCATCGATGGCCGCACTGCCATGGCCAGTGGCGAAAGCCAGTGGATCACCGGCCCGGCGGCGCGCGCCGATGTGCAAAAACTGCGCGCGAGCAGCTGCGCCATTGTCACCGGCATTGGCACGGTATTGCAGGACGACCCGGCCATGACCGTGCGCGATAATGACCTTGGCGCTTTACGGGCTGGCCAGCAGCACATTCGCCAACCCCTGAAAGTGGTGGTGGACAGCGCGGGCAAACTACCTGTGGATGCCACTATCCGCAATCAGCCTGGAGAGCTGCTGGTTGTCACTGCGGGAGCGAGCGTAAGTGATGCTGAGAGCATCGCACTTCCCGCAGACAGCGGTCAGGTAGACTTGCTGGCACTGTTGCAGGAATTGGCAAGGCGCCAGTGTAATGAAGTGCTGGTGGAAGCGGGCGCGGAATTGGCTGGGGCTTTTGTAGAGGCAGGGCTGGTGGATCAGCTTGTGATCTATCAAGCCCCGACATTGCTGGGCAGCAGCGCCCTGCCATTGTTAAACCTGCCATTTGAAAAAATGGCCGAGCAATTGCAGTTAACCATTACCGATACTCGAACCGTAGGCGACGATATTCGTATTACTGCGGTTCCAAAAATGTAAGGCGGTTTAGCGTGCGACTTCTGACGTCAGACATCCGACTCAAGGATTACTATGTTTACCGGAATTATCGAAGCCGTAGGTGAAATTGCCGAGCTGGAACAGCGCGGCGGCGACGTGCGCCTGCGGGTAAAAACCAATGACCTGGGCCTCGGCGACGTTGACCTTGGCGACAGCATTGCCACCAACGGCGTCTGCCTGACCGTAATCGAATTGCCCGGTGATGGCTATGTGGCGGATGTGTCGGTGGAAACCCTGAACTTGACCACTGTGGGCAACTGGGCGGTAGGTACACCGGTCAACCTGGAAAAGGCGCTGACCCCCCAGACTCGCCTTGGCGGTCATATGGTCAGCGGCCATGTGGATGCAGTGGGCGAAGTGGTGAGCCGTCACCCGGATGCCCGCTCTGAACGCTTTGTATTGCGCGCACCCGCAGAGCTGGCCAAGTACATCGCCCACAAAGGCTCCATTACCGTGGATGGCACCAGCCTGACAGTAAATGCGGTGAACGGCTGTGATTTTGATTTAAACATTGTGCCCCATACGCTGGGAAAAACCGTGATGGGCGCTTACCAGCCAGGCACAAAAATCAATCTGGAAGTGGACTTGATTGCCCGCTATCTGGAACGTTTACTGCTCGGTGACCAAGCCGCAGAGAGAAACGCTTAAAAGGCACAACCCCATGACACTGAACAACTCTTGTTTAAGTTTAAATACCACGGAAGAACTGATCGACGAAATCCGCCAGGGGCGCATGGTGATCCTGATGGACGATGAGGATCGCGAAAACGAAGGCGACCTGGTGATGGCCGCATCCCAGGTGCGCCCGGAAGACATCAACTTTATGGCCACCGAGGGCCGCGGTTTGGTGTGCATGCCCATGAGCCGGGAGCGATGCGAGCAGCTCAACCTGCCATTGATGGTGGGCACCGCCGGTGGTCGTTTTGGTACCAATTTCACCCTGTCTATTGAAGCGGCAGAAGGCGTGACAACAGGTATTTCCGCAGCGGATCGCGCTCGCACCATCCAGGCGGCGGTGGCACCCAATGCTACGCCGATTGATATCGTTCAGCCGGGCCATATCTTTCCGATTATGGCGCAGCCCGGTGGCGTGCTGAGTCGTGCCGGACATACCGAAGCCAGCTGCGACTTATCCCGCCTTGCCGGTTATGAATCCGCGGCAGTGATCGTGGAGATCATGAACGAGGACGGCACCATGGCGCGCCGCCCGGATCTGGAAAAATTTGCCAAAAAGCACAACCTGAAAATTGGCACCATCGCCGATCTTATTCACTATCGCATCGCCACCGAAAAAACCGTGGAATGCATCGCCAGCCGCGAAATCAACACCGGTTATGGTGATTTTCAGCTGCACACCTACCTGGATGTGGCGCGAGGCGAAAAACACTTCGCCTTTGTAAAAGGCGATCTGGATGGAGAGCCACCGTTGGTAAGGGTGCATGTGGGGAATACACTTAAAGACGTGTTTACACTGCACAAGCCCAATAGCACTCACGCCAGCTGGACTTTCCCCAAGGCCATGCAAACAGTCGCCAGTGAAGGGCGCGGTGTGGTGGTGCTGTTATGTCATGAAGAGAGCGCCGACGATGTGGAGCAGCAGCTGCAACACCTGTTTGATGAAGCGCCGGTCAGCAACAGCAAGGCGCCCATGGTATACCAGCAGGTAGGCACCGGCTCGCAAATACTGCGGGAGCTGGGCGTTACCAAAATGCGCTTGCTGAGTGCCCCGTTTAAATTCCCCGCGCTTTCCGGTTTCGACCTGGAAGTGGTGGAAATGATCGATACAGAGTAAACAGTTATGAGTGAATACCGCCCGGACGAAGGCAGTTTTGATATTGGCGAAGCGCGCATTGCCATTGTTGTAGCGCGCTGGAACGGTGAAATTACCGAAGGCTTGTTGACTGGTGCACGCCGCGCTCTGGCGCGCCACGGTTTTGACGAGCACAACCTGGAAGTATTCCGTGTACCCGGTGCTTTTGAGCTGCCACTGGCAACGCAAAAGGTACTCGATACCAGTCGCTTTGATGCGGTGCTGGCACTGGGCTGCGTGATTCGCGGCGATACCCCCCACTTCGACTACGTGTGTGCGGAAACCACTCGCGGTCTTGGCGAAGTATCCCTGAAAGAGGGCAAAGTGGTGGCCTTCGGCCTGCTGACCACCGACACACTGGAACAGGCGCAGCTGCGCTCTGCGGACAACGAAGAAAATAAGGGTGAAGAAGCGGCGCTGACGGCGTTGGAAATGCTGACCTTGTTTCGGAATTTATAGTTTAGAAATCTATAGTTCCGCAACCTTTAAGTAATTACCGTCATCCTGAGCGGCGCAGCCGCGTGAGGATCTCACAACTCTCAAACGCCGAGATCCTCACGTCGCTTCGCTCCTCAGGATGACAAACTGAAGAGAGAAAAACGTGAGCACACCATCACAGCGCAAAAAAGCCCGCCACTTGTTGGTGCAGGCGCTTTACCAGTGGCATATGAGCGGCAGCTCCCTGGTGGACATCGAAGCGGAATTTCACACCGACCACGATATGAAAAAACTGGACGGCGATTACTTCCGGGAGATTCTCCACGGCGTTGCCAAACAGGCGGATACCATTGAGGCCACCTACAAACCCCATCTGGATCGCGCAGAAAACGAGCTTGACCCTGTCGCACGGGCGGTATTGCAACTGAGCTGCTACGAAATGCTCTACCGCATTGATGTGCCCTACAAAGTAGTGATCAATGAAGCAGTCTCTCTGGCGAAAAAATTTGGCGCCACCGACTCCTACAAATACATCAACGGCGTGATGGACAAAGTGGCGGCGGACAAGCGTGCCGCCGAAGTACAAGCCGCGCGGGGCTGACTGCCGCCAGATGGATGAATTCGGGCTGATCCAGCGTTACTTCTCCGGCCTGCAGCAGCTCGCCGATGGGGTGGTGTTGGGTATTGGCGATGACGCCGCTGTACTTGAAATCCCCCCTCATGAACAACTGGTTGTGACCACCGATACTCTGGTGGAAGGGGTTCATTTTCCCGCAGATATTGCCGCAGAGCATGTGGCCAGCCGCGCACTGGGCAGCAACCTCAGCGATCTGGCAGCCATGGGAGCGGAGCCGCGCTGGTTCTCCCTGGCACTGACTCTACCCCAAGTGGATGCCGATTGGCTGGCTGGTTTTAGCCAGGGGTTGGCGCAGCTGTCCCGCACTCATCGCTGTGCTCTGGTGGGTGGCGATACCACGCGTGGCCCATTGTCAGTGACGATCACGGTGCATGGCACCGTGCCTCGCAACAAAGCCCTCACACGATGCGGTGCGTGCCCTGGCGATCGCCTGTTTGTCAGCGGTGTGCCCGGTATGGGGGCGGCCGGGTTGGCCTGCCTGCAAGGTGATTGGGATGTGGCAGACAGCGGTGCCCGCCAACAGCTACTGAATCGTTTTCTCAAACCTGAACCACGTCTACAACTGGGCCTGAAACTGCGGGGTATTGCCAGTGCCGCTATCGATATCTCCGACGGCCTGCTGGCGGATCTCGGCCATATTTGCCAGCGCAGTGGTGTTGGAGCTCAGTTGGACATTAAGGCATTAGAAGCGTTGCCATGGCCTGAAACACTGAACACGGAAAAACGTTTGTTGCGATGGACGCTGGCAGGGGGCGATGACTACGAACTCTGCTTTGCGGTGCCCGAGAAAAACCTCGATGCACTATCCGCGCTACAATCTGAACTTGCTATTACCGCTATTGGTGAAGTCATGGAAGGTGAAGGGTTGTGGACTATCGATGGCAATGGTCAGCGTACAGAACTTAGCGCCAGCGGTTATCAACATTTTTGACTATTGTCATCCTGAGGCCGCGTAGCGGCTGTGAGGATCCCCGTACTTGGTGATTGCGAGATCCTCACGGTCGCTTCGCTCCCTCAGGATGACAAGGATTAATAAATGAGCGAAGTGATAAAGAGCCCCACCTTCCCACAATTACTGAAGAATCCAGTCCACCTGCTGGCCTTCGGTTTCGGTTCCGGCCTCTCTCCCAAGGCGCCCGGTACAGCAGGTACGGTGCTGGCGGTGTTGTTCTACCTGCCTCTGTCGCAACTGGCGCTGCCCTGGTATCTGCTGGTAGTGGCACTAACGGCTTTGCTGGGCATTTACCTGTGCGGCAAAACCGCTCGCGATCTGGGGGTGCACGACCACCCTGGTATTGTCTGGGATGAGTTTGTTGGCTTCTGGTTGGCCATGGCTGCACTGCCAGCTACCTGGTGCTGGATAGCTGCGGGTTTTGTGCTGTTTCGGATATTCGATATCGCCAAACCTTGGCCCATTGGCTGGTGTGACAAGCGCGTCCATGGTGGCACGGGCATTATGCTGGACGACCTGCTGGCGGGTATTTACAGCTGGATAATTCTGTTTGCGGCCTATCAATTTTTTTGAGCAAGCGGTAGGGTCTGTTGGCGCTTCATCTCCGCCACTGTTGGCGGTTGAAAAGGCGCCCATCTAGGCGCGAGGAATGTGATTTGGTCATTCCCCTCTCCATGATGGGGAGTAGCGACGAGCAACAACGAGGGGCGCCTTTTCAGCCCCAACCCCGGGGGCTGAGGCTATTTTTGCGCTCCACTGCGTTGTAAATCGCTTATGTAGAGTGACTACACGGCACTCTTTACGCCTTGTTGAGCGCAAAAATTGCTCTCAGCAGAGGTGGATATGAAGCGCCAACAGACCCTACAATAGCCGCCCCAATGATGTTTCGGAGCGTTTTGTGACCCTGCAATTTGTGGAATCCTCACAACTTCCCACACAATTTGGCGTATTTGCCATTCATGGCTTTGACGACCGCGCCAACAACAAAGAGCATATTGCACTTTCTATGGGAGATCTGTCCGGCGATGAGCCGGTTCTGATGCGAGTGCATTCCGAATGCCTGACCGGCGATGCACTGTTTTCCCAGCGCTGTGATTGTGGCTCGCAACTGCAAACCGCCATGGAAAGAATTGCTGCCGAGGGTCGTGGTGTGATCCTGTACCTGCGTCAGGAGGGGCGTGGCATTGGCCTGCTTAACAAGATTAAGGCCTACAACCTTCAGGACGCCGGTCACGATACCGTGGAAGCCAATGAGAAACTGGGCTTCGGCGCGGATATGCGCGACTACAGCATTTGCCAGCCGATGCTGGAGCACTTGCAGATCAGCAAGGTAAAGCTGATGACCAATAACCCCCGCAAAGTGAAGGCCATTTCAGATCATGGCGTGGAAGTTGTAGAGCGAGTGCCGCTGCAGTCTGGCTGCAACCCCCACAATGCCAAATATCTGGCTACCAAGGCGGGTAAGCTGGGGCACCTGTTTGATTAGAAAGTTGACTGAGTGAACGTTCTTCAGAACGCAAAAGCCCGGCTCGAAGCCGGGCTTTTCGATTTTGCTGATGATTTGCCTCAGGTGCCGAACTTGGTGCCTGTGGTAAAGAACTGCAGTGATGACGGGTCGGCGCGGGTTACAAACTCGATGTAATCACTTACCCCGGCCTGAGCTTGAGGTTTGGAGTCATACGGGCCCACTGCAGCACCTTCTCTGGTGGCAAAAAACCAGAAATTGTGCAAATTAAAAAAACGTTCACTGCGTACCGGAACCGGTTGGGCAGCGTCGCCTTCTCTATACTCTGGTACCACTTCTATACCCTCCCACGGGTTTATGCTTGTGAATACTGCTTTGTTTTCAGCCAACGTTGTGACAAAAAATTGTGACAAACGTTTTGCGCAAATACTAGAAGTCCTTCCTAATATAGAATTCCGACCACTAATTTGATCTTTTTCTGCATCGGAATCCAGATGAATTGTGACTTAATTGTTACAGGCGGTCAAATACTCGGTTTAGTGGTATTAATCCTTGCGGCTGAGGATATAAACGCCTTTTAAAACGTTCAGACCTTCCACCAATTGGTTGTCCATAATGTCTTCCGCTGAATCTTTGTCGTCACTTTGTGCGGAATCTTTACCCGGATTCGACAGGTGGCCTCGCAGGCTCGATTCGCTGACCACATAATCCGACCCTTCAACGGGCACAATATCGGCCCGTTTGATGACAATATCTGGTTGTATGCCGGTGGCCTGAATGGAGCGGCCGCTGGGGGTGAAGTAGCGTGCGGTAGTGAGTTTGACTCCTTCAGTTTCAGAAATCTGCACCACACTTTGTACCGAGCCTTTGCCAAAGCTGCGAGTACCCACCACGATGGCGCGGCGGTGATCCTGCAAGGCGCCAGCGACAATTTCAGAGGCGGATGCGGAACCGCCATCAATCAGCACTACCACGGGAATATTGCCGGTAATGTCATCGGAACTGGCTTCGTATTCGGTGTTGGAGCTGGGCAGGCGGCCTTTGGTATAGGTGACCATACCGCCGTCCAATAAAGTGTCGGCCACTTCCACTGCTGCGGGCAGTACGCCGCCGGGGTTGTTGCGCAGGTCGAGAATCAAGCCTTTAAACGGGGTTTCTGAACCCATCAACTTCAACAGGCTGTTGCGGAACTGTTCGCCGGTTTCCACCTGGAACTGGGCGATGCGAATGTAGCCGTAGCCCGGCTCCAGAATGCGGCTGCGAACACTGAGGGATTTGATGGTGTCGCGGGTCAGTTCCAGAGTCAGTGGCCGGGCGCTGCCCTTGCGCACAATGGTCAGCATAATCTGGGTGCCACGGGGGCCGCGCATCAACGCGATGGCTTCGTCCTGGTTAAGCCCTTTAACCAGCTTGTCGCCGATCTTGATGATGCGGTCGCCGGCGCGGATGCCCGCTTTGGTGGCCGGCGAATCGTCGATAGGGGCCACCACCAGAACCGCGTTGTCTTCCATATCCACTTCAATGCCGATGCCGCTGAACTCCTCGCCATTGCTGCTTTTTTGCAGCTGGGCAAAGGCTTCTTCATTTAAGTAGGTGGAGTGGGGGTCGAGGTTACCCAACAAACCATTAATGGCATTTTGCAGCAGGGTGCGGTCGTCCACTTCTTCCACGTAAGATTTGCGAATGTGGTCGAAAATCTGGGTAAAAGCGCGCAACTCCTCAAGGGGAAGCTGTGCTTTGGGGGCAGATTCCTGCTCGCTTTCGGCAGCGTTCAATGGGCTACCCAACAAAAGCGTCAGGGGCAGGGCGATGGCAAGTTGGCGCAAGCGGCGGTTGCAATGCATGGTGTTGCCTTAATTGGGTTATGAATCAAACAGTGTAGGTTTGGAGGGCGGAAAAGGAAAAGAGTTTCTTGCCGAAGGGCGCTTTTTAGCTTCTTTTCAGCCACTTTGCCGGATTGCGCGGTTGACTGTTCTTGCGGATCTCAAAATACAGGGCGCTGTTGTCCAGGCCGCCTGAACTGCCTACCCGAGAAATGGGCTCGCCACTTTGTACCCACTCGCCGGTTTCTTTCAACAACACCTGGTTGTGGGCGTAGAGGCTCATGTAGCCGTCGCCGTGGTCGAGAATAATCAGCAGGCCATGGCCCCTGAGGTAGTCAGAAAATACCACCCGGCCGTGATGAATAGCATTCACCGGTGTTCCTGCTCTGGCGCCCAACAGCCAGCCATTCCAGCGAATGTCTGCCTGGCGGCGGTTGCCAAAACGTTTGCGCAACTGGCCTTTCACCGGCCACTGCAACTTGCCTTGGCGCTTTGCAAAAGGCTCGCTGTTGCCTGGCAAGTCCAGTTCGGCAATGGCCCGTTCCAGTTCGGCGATCACCTGCTCCAGGGCGGCGCGCTCACGTTGCAGTTTGCTCAGCTGCTTTTTGTCGCTGTTGATGGTTTTCGACAGTGCCGCCAGCGCCACTTTGCGATCTGCGATGCGTTCTTTCAGCCCTGCCTGTTGTTGTTTCAATTGTTGCTGCTGAGCCAACTGTTGCTGTTGTTTTTTGGTGATGTCGGCCTGTACGTGTTCGAGCTTGGTGATGGTATCCAGATAACCCTGGATTTTGTCATTGCGCGCCTGCAGAAAATAGTCGTGGTATTTGAGCAGGCGATTGAAGCGCGCCGGATCCTGTTCATTGAGCAACAGCTTGATCTGTTCTTCGCGGCCCATGCGGTAGGCGGCGTTGATGTGTTGGCCAATGAATTCCTGCTGCTGCTGACGGGCGCGTTGCAGTTGCTGGCGTTCCTTGTCCAGCTGCTTCAGTTCCGCTTTCAGTTGTGAGAGGGCGTGTTGGCTGGCGGAAATTTGCTGGCGCAGTTTGCCTGCCGCTACTTCGGATTCGCGCAATGCTTTGCTTTGTTGATTGTGATCCTGGGAGCTGGCTCGCAGGTTTTTTTGCAGTTCCGCGATACGGCCTTTGAGGGCGTCGAGCTTTTTCTGTTCGCTGGCCTTGTCTGCCTGCAACGGCCCGCACAGCAGTAGGCCCGCCAGCAGGCAAAGGGCGCGAACTGTGCTGTTGCCTGCTTTCACAAGCAGTTAGCCCTGCAAAATAGCCAGTGAGCGACCACCCATTTCGGCGGGCTGCTGCAAATCCATCAGCGCCAACATGGTGGGCGCCACATCTGCCAGGGAGCCGCCATCCACCAGGGTCAGGTCACGCCCGCCCACATACACGAAAGGCACCGGCAAGGTGCTGTGCTGGGTGCTGATCTGACCGGATTCGGCGTCGAACATCTCTTCCAGGTTGCCGTGGTCGGCGGTGATCAGGCAGTCGCCACCCGCAGCGTTAACCGCGTCGGTGATGCGCCCTACGCACTGGTCGACAAATTCAGCAGCTTTGACGGCAGCGTCGAAGACACCCGTATGGCCTACCATGTCGCCGTTGGCGTAGTTGCAGATCACCGCGTCGTATTTGCCGGACTCTATCGCCGCCACCAGTTTGTCGGTGACTTCTTCAGCACTCATTTCCGGCTGCAGGTCGTAAGTGGCCACCTGGGGGCTGGGTACCAGAATGCGGTCTTCGCCTTCGTACAGTTCTTCCCGGCCGCCGGAGTAGAAAAAGGTAACGTGTGCGTATTTTTCCGTTTCCGCAATACGCAGCTGGGTTTTGCCCAGCCCGGCCAGATACTCACCCATGGAATTCGCCAGTGGTTGTGGCGGGAAGGCGCAGGGTGTATTGATATCGGCGGCGTACTCGGTGGTCATCACAAAATCCGCCAGCGCCGGGGTGGCGTTGCGCTCAAAACTGTCAAAGCCTGGTTCCACAAAGGCGCGCGTAATCTGGCGGGCGCGGTCCGGACGGAAGTTCATAAACAGTACCGCATCGCCATCTTCGATAGCGGCGCCACCGGCAATGGCGGTGGCTTGCACAAACTCGTCGTTTTCTTCGCGCTCATAGGCCGCCTGCAGGCCAGTAACGGCACTGTCGGCACAGAAGTCTGCTTTGCATTGGGTCAACAGGTCGTAGGCGCTTTGCACCCGATCCCAGCGAGAGTCCCGGTCCATGGCATAGTAGCGGCCGCACAGACTGGCGATCTGGCCAACCCCCAGCTCTGCCAGTTTGGCGTCGGCCTTTTCCAGGGATGGCAAGGCGCTGCGTGGTGGGCAGTCGCGGCCATCCAGAAAGGCGTGTACATACACTTTGCTGGCGCCTCGCTGGGCAGCCAGCTCACAAGCGGCGAGCATATGATCTTCATGGCTGTGTACACCCCCCGGTGACAGCAAACCAAGAATGTGTACGGCCTTGTCCGCCTTAACGGCCTTGTCGATGGCGGCTACGTAAGTGGTGTTGTTAAAAAAATCACCATCTTCAATGGCTTTATTGATACGGGTGAAGTTCTGGTACACCACTCGGCCAGCACCCAGGGTCATATGGCCCACTTCGCTGTTGCCCATCTGGCCCTCGGGCAGACCTACCGCCATCCCCGATGTTTGGATCAGAGTGCGAGGTGCCTGCGCCCACAGTTTGTCCCACACCGGGGTGTTGGCACTGTGGATGGCGTTGTGTTCGGTAGAGTCGCTGTGGCCCCAACCGTCGAGAATTAAAAGTACCAGGGGTTTCTTTGTCATGGTGGCTGTACAGGTGAGTGAAAAGCAGCGCTGATATTAACGGTTTAAAGGCTTTAACGTAAGACGTTAGACGAGAGATGTGAGACGTAGGCGGCGGGGTTCGTCTCACGTCTTAAATGACTCGCCACATCCATGTGGCTCGGGCTGCGCCCACCAGCGCTTCGCTCGGTGCCCAAATAGGCTATCCTGCCGATTTGTCTCACGTTTCACGTCTTGTATACTCCCGCCCCTTGTGTTGAGTAACAGGAAATCGTTCTGTGGAATTTTTCGTTTTTATCAGTGAGCAGTGGCTGCTGGTGAGCATTGGACTGGTGTTGATCTACCTGCTGGCCATTACCGAGGGCAACAAAGGGGGCAAGTTGTTGTCTACCGGTGAAGTGGTAGTGCTGCTAAACAGTGGCGACGGTGTGTTGCTGGACGTGCGCCCTCACAAGGAATTTGATGCAGGCCACATCACCGACGCGGTGAATATCCCCCACGACAAGCTGGCGGCGCGGCTGTCAGAGTTGGACAAATACAAGGGTAAAACCCTGGTGGTGGCCGACAAGCTGGGGCAGCATGCAGGTGCCGCTGGCAAGGTGTTGCGCAAGCAGGGCTTTGATGTGCGCCGTATTCGCGGTGGCGTTGCTGAGTGGCAGAATCAGAACCTGCCGTTGGTGAAAGGCAAGGAGAAGATCAAGGACAAGAGCAAAGACAAGGAAAAGAGTAAATCCAAAGGTAAAAAGAAGGCCAAAGCTAATGCCTGATGTAGTACTTTATGGCACCCGTTTCTGCCCCTACTGTATCGCTGCTCGACGCTTGCTGAAGCGCAAGAGCGTCGACTTCAAGGACATCGGCGTCGATGGCAATCCCAAACTGCGGGCGGAAGTGATGCAGCGCAGTGGCCAGCGCACAGTGCCGCAAATCTGGGTAGGTAAAACCCATGTAGGCGGCTTTGATGACCTTCAACATATGGACCACAACGGCAAATTAGACAAATTACTGGCCAGCGCTTGAAATGGCCAAAAATGGTGCCATATAACTGGCACAGGAGGCAGTAAGCCCTGCGGCTTGCTGGCAAGAATGACTAAAGTAGAACAGATAAGGCGAGTTCCATGACTGACGAAACCACCAACGAAAACATCGAAGAAACCACCGAAACTGAGCAACCGACCGAAACCGATGGTGGTGCTGAAGGCGAGCAGGCTGCAGCTCAAGGTGAACAACCCCAGGTTCAGTTCGCTATGCAGCGCATGTACCTGAAGGATCTGTCCTTCGAAACGCCTCAGGGTGTCGAGGCATTCCGCAAACAGTGGAAGCCCAACGTCAATCAGGAAATGACCACCAAAACCAAAAAGATCGAAGACGGTCTTTATGAAGTCACCCTGCAACTCACCATCACCGTAAAGAGCGAAGAAGAAGCTCTCTATCTGGTAGAAGTTCAGCAGGCAGGCCTGTTCACTGTTACTGGTCTGGAAGGCCAACAGCTGGCGCAAGTGCTGAATACCGCCTGCCCCAATATGCTGTTCCCTTACGCTCGCGAAGTGATCGACAACGTAGTGACCAAAGGCTCCTTCCCAGCGCTGATGTTGCCGCCCATCAACTTTGACGCCCTGTTTGTGCAAGCATTGGCACAGGCCAAAGCACAAGCTGAGCAACAGCAAGAAGGCGCTGGCGAAACCACCCACTGAGTTTGAGTTCGCCATAACTTCTTAAAGCCCACCACAAGGTGGGCTCAGATCGCTGACAAACCCTGGCATTTTTGCTGGGGTTTGTTGTTTCTGGGCATTGCTAACCCAAAAGCCGGAGAGTTTCTCGAATCTAGGTTGAGCCTCGCAAACACCGTACTGGGGCATTTACAGAGGCTAAGCAAGGGGTTTGGAGTGTAGAGAGGGCTCAATAGAGGCTCAGGCCGCCATCTGAGCAATTTTCTTGATGTTTTGGGCAGTTGCAGCCATCAGACACTGACCAGCCACTCTATTAAGCCTGGTGTAGCGAGCATATCGATAACCGTGTAGTTGTTTAGCATCAGCGAAGCTGCGTTCAACTGTCTCCTGCCGGCGCCTGTAAATCTCTT